>DLCH01000006.1:182259-192239 GCA_002480525.1 Gammaproteobacteria bacterium UBA7803
CCAGGTGCCGCCGAAGTCGCCGCCCTTCTCGAGGATGCGCACGTCGCCGATGCCCTGCTCCACCAGCCGGGCGCCGGTGACCAGGCCGGCGAAGCCGCCGCCGATGAACGCCACGGTGACGTGATCGGTCTTCGGGTCCCGCGGCTGCACCGGCACGTACGGGTCGTCGAGGTAGTGGGAGAGGCGCCCCTCGATGCGGACGTACTGGGCGTTGCCGTCCGGCCGCAGGCGCTTGTCCCGCTCCTCCCGGTACTTGCGCTTGAGCGCCTCCTTGTCGATGGCGGGCTTGTCTACGGTGGTATTCACGGTCCTCTCCCCCTGCTGAACGTGCTGCGGCCCGAACAGGCAACCCCTGATCGTTCCCCACCCCGCCCGACCCGTCAAGGCGGCAGCGGCGCGGCGCACCCGCCGGTTGCAAATGACGCCCGGTCAGCTATATTGCTGACCACTGGTCAGATGTGAGCCGGATGCACCGCACCGCCACCGACATGAAACGCGCCCGCACCGGGGATCAGAAAGCCGCCCGCCGGCGCGCCATCCTCGACGCGGCGGACCGGCACTTCGCCGAGGCCGGCTTCGAAGGCTTTTCCATGGCCCGGGTCGGCCGCCTCGCCGGCGTGGCCAAGGGCACGCTGTATCTCTACTTCGAAACCCGGGAGGACGTGCTCCTGGCGCTCACCCTGGACAAGCTGGCGGCCTGGGCGGACGCCCTGCTCGACGACCCGGACGCGGCGCCGTCCGACGAGTCGTTCGCTGCCGCCTTCCACGCCGCCGCCTGGCGCGACCCGGCCCTGATGCCGCTGCTGTCGCGCCTCGACAGCGTCATCGAGCACAACGTCTCGACCGGAATTCTCATCGAGGCCAAGAGCGCCATGTCCGATCTGTTCCTGGGGCTGGCCGACGGTCTGGCCGACCGCCTCGGGCTCACGCCGGCCCAGGCGCTCGACGCGCTGACGTCCCTCGGCGCGCTGCTGCTCGGGGCCGCTCAGGCGGACCTCGGCCCGGACCTGGACGGCTGCGAGCTGCCGGCCGACGTCCGGCGCATGACCGAGGCCTTCGCCTCCGAATCCCTGTTCATCACCAACGCCTGCCGGATCCTGCGTGGCATCCGAGCCGGCCATTGAGGAGCCGACCATGGTCCGATTCGTACTGAACGGAACGCCGGTGGAAACCGACGACGCGCCCGACACGCCGCTGCTGTGGGTGGTGCGCGACACCTTTGGGCTGAAGGGTTCGAAATACGGCTGCGGGGCGGGCCTGTGCGGCGCCTGCACGATGCACGTGGACGGCGCGGCGACCCGCACCTGCGTTCTGCCGGTGAGCGCGGTGGCCGGCCGGTCGGTGACCACCATCGAGGGCATCGGCACGCCCGACGCGCTGCACCCGCTCCAGGCCGCCTGGGTCGAGCACAGCGTGCCCCAGTGCGGCTACTGCCAGTCGGGCCAGATCATGACCGCCGCCGCCCTGCTGGAACGCAACCCGAACCCCACCGCCACGGAGGTCGAGTCCGCGATGGCGGGCAACCTGTGCCGCTGCGGCTGCTACCCGCGCATCAAGGCGGCGATTCTGGCCGTCGGGGCGCTGGCCCACGACGCCACCCGCAGCGAGGAGACCCCGGCATGAACACCGTCAACGTTTCCCGGCGCCGTTTTCTCCGGGCCTCTGCCCTCGCCGGCGGCGGGCTGGTCGTGGGATTCTCCCTGAGCGGCTGCGCCCGGGCGCCGCTGCCCATCGACCCGGACGCCGGCGGCTGGGTGCCGAACGCGTTCCTGCAGCTGACCGGTGACGGCCATGTGCGGTTCTACTGCCCCCGGGACGAGATGGGCCAGGGTGTGTCCACCGGCCTCGCCACCATCATCGCCGAGGAGCTCGATCTCGACCCGGCCCGCTTCGACATCGTGTTCGCCGGCGTGCACGAGGACTACGACAACCCGGCCATGGGGATGCAGGTCACCGGCGGCAGCACCTCCATCAAGGCCCATTACGCGCCGCTGCGCCAGGTGGGCGCCAATACCCGCGCCCTGCTGCTCGAGGCCGCCGCGCTGGACCTGGGCGTGCCCGCCGCCGGGCTCCGTACCGACGACGGCCACGTGGTGCACGACGGCGCGCGCCACCCCTACGCCCGCTTCGTCGCCACCGCCGCGCGCCTGACGGCGCCACAGGCGGCACCGCTCAAGGACCCCGCCGACTTCCGCTGGATCGGCGCGGACTTCCCCCGCCTGGACGCCACCGCGAAAGCCACCGGCACGGCCGAGTTCGGCATCGACGTGGAAGTGCCCGGCATGCACTACGCCGCGGTGCGGCGCCCGCCCGTCGCCGGCGCCCGGCTCAAGTCCGTCGACACCGGCGCCGTGCGCGACATGCCCGGCGTGACCGACGTGGTGGAGATCGGCAGCGGCGTGGCCGTGGTCGCCGAGCGGTACTGGCAGGCCCGCAAGGCCGCCGACGCCCTGCAGCCGGTCTGGCACGACGCGCCGCTGGCCCGGGTGGATTCCGCGACCGTGCGCCGCGACTACGAGCAGGCGCTGGCCGGCGGCGCGGTCAGCGACGGCGTCGACGTGGGCCGCGTTTCCGGTCCGTCACGGGGCGACGTCGACGCCGGCATGGCCACCGCCGAGACCGTCGTCGAGGCCACCTACTGGGCACCCCATCTCGCCCACGCGCCACTGGAGCCGATGAACGCGGTGCTGCGCATCGGCGACGGCGAGGCCGAGCTCTGGACCGGCACCCAGAGCGTCTCCGGCGCGCGCGGACTGGTGGCCCGGGCGTCCGGCATCGACGCCGAGCGGATTCGCGTGCACAACACCTATCTCGGCGGCGCCTTCGGCCGCCGGGGCACCCTGACCCACGTCACCGAGGTGACCGAGATCGCCCTCGCCACCGGCAAGCCGATCAAGCTGCTCTGGTCCCGGGAAGACGACATGCGCCACGGGCTCTACCGCCCCGCATCGCTGATGACGATCCGGGCCGGCGCCGCCGGCGGTCGGATCACCGCCTGGGACGCCCGGCGGGTCGGCGGCAACATCACCCCGGACACCATCGAGAACGCCCTCCCCGGCCTGTTTCCGGCCATCGGCGACCGCGGCGTCCGCTGGATCGCCGGCGCCGCCGACTACGCCATGGCCAACTGGTTCGCCGACGGCAGCAGCATCGAGGGGCTGTTCGAGGACTACGACTTCGAGCACCTGAACGTCGCCCACGTGACCGTGGACCACGGCCTGCCGCTGACGTTCTGGCGTTCGGTGGGCCACTCGTACTCGGCCTTCGCCAAGGAATCGATGATCGACGAGATCGCCGTGGCCCTCGACGCCGACCCCGTCGAGCTGCGCCTGGCCAACACCCGCAACAGCCCGCGGCTGCACAACGTGATCCGGATCGCCGGCGAGCGCATGGCGGCCATGCAGCCGGCCCCGGGACGCCACCTCGGCTTCGCCGCCCATCACTCCTTCGCCACGGACGTCGCCGAGATCGCCGAGGTGTCGGTGACGGACGGCCGGATCCGCGTTCACCGGGTCACCTGCGTGGTGGACTGCGGCGTGGCCGTCAATCCGGACATCGTCCGCGCGCAGATGGAGGGCGGCGTGATCTTCGGACTGACCGCTGCGCTGTACGGCAACCTGCAGCTCGACGGCGGCGCCATCCGCGAGAGCAACTTCCACGACTACCCGCTGCTGCGCATGGACGAGTCGCCGGAGGTGGAGGTGATCATCGTCGACAGCGGCACCGAGCCCACCGGCGTCGGCGAGCCGGGGCTGCCGCCGATCGCGCCGGCGGTGGCCAACGCGGTGTTCCGCGCCACCGGCCAGCGGCTGCGCACGCTGCCGCTGACCCTCGAGGCCTGAGCCGGACCAGCCGGAACGGCGGGCGCACGGCGCCCGCCGGATCGTCATCGGCGCCTCGGCTAGCCGGGACCGCGGGAATGCCAGGCGCATCTGCTTCTCGATCTCGATCAGCAGGAAGAACGCCGCCTCGACCTCCGTCAGCCCGTCGCTCCGGGCGGCAACGGCCGCCAGCGCGTCGTCGACCGGCAGCGCGTGAAAGTCCCGTCGAACCTGCTCCATGACCCCTGCATCGAACCCACCGTCGTCACCGATTCTCCGGCGGGGATCCCGGAGCGCGCAACGTCGGGAAAGGACCTATGCGCTGTCGCGGCCCGGGGACCGACCCGGAGACGATAGCTGGTAAACTGAACGGCAGAATGGACAAGCACCCGACCATGACCGAGCACGCTCTCGACAGACGCCTGAGCGTCGCGCCCATGATGGCGTGGACGGACCGGCACTGCCGGTACCTGCACCGCCTGGCGGCGCCCAACGCCCTGCTGTTCACCGAGATGGTGACCAGCGGCGCGCTGCTGAACGGCCCGGCCGAGCGGCTGCTCGCCTTCGATGCCAGCGAGCATCCGGTGGCCATACAGCTCGGCGGCAGCGACCCGGACGATCTCGCCCGGGCCGCGACCCTGGCGGTCGAGGCGGGCTTCGACGAAGTGAATCTCAACGTCGGCTGTCCCTCGCCCCGGGTGAAGCAGGGGCGGTTCGGGGCGTCCCTGATGCGCGAGCCCGAACTCGTGGCGGCCTGCGTGCGGGCCATGGCGGCCGCCGTCGACGTGCCCGTCACCGTCAAGTGCCGGCTCGGCGTGGACGACGACGACAGCGAGGCGTTCCTGCGGCGCTTCGTCGAGACCGTGGCGGACGGCGGCTGCCGGACGTTCTACGTCCATGCCCGCAAGGCGCTGCTGAACGGGCTCTCGCCGGCGGAGAACCGGACGGTGCCGCCGCTGCGCTACGAACGGGCCTATGCCGTGAAGCAGTGGCTGCCGGAGCTCGAGGTGATCGTCAACGGCGGCATCCGGGAGGTCGGGGAGCTGAAGGAACATCTGGCCGCCGTGGACGGGGTGATGATCGGGCGGGCGGCGTATCAGTCGCCGGTGGTGCTGGGGGAGATGGATCGGTTCGTGTACGGGGATGCGCGTGGCGGGTCGGAATCGCGATCTGGAGATCGCTCCCACAGTGGCGGTGTCGACTCGTACGTGATCATGGCGGGATATCGAGCCTACATGGCGCGGGAACTCGAGGCGGGGACGCGGCTGCAGGACATGACGCGGCATGCGCTGGGGCTGTTCGCGGGCCTGCCGGGGGCACGGCGGTTCCGGCGGATCCTGAGCGACGCCCAGCGGCTGAAGGCCGGCGATCTGGCCGTGGTGGACGAGGCCCTGGCGGCGCTCGGTGACCCGGACCGGCAGCGGGCGGCCTGAGATGCTGGGACGACTGCTGGACAAGCTGAAGGCGCCGGAGACCGCAGAGGAGTCGCCGGACCACCTGCTGGCGCTGGCCGCCGCGGCGCTGCTGCTGGAAGTGGCATGGGCCGATCACGACATCGCCGACGACGAGCTGACGCTGATCGAGACCCAGCTACGCGAGCAGTTCGGGCTGACGGACTCGGAGGTGCAGGCGCTGGTGGCGGCGTCCCGGGAGGCCCACCAGGACAGCGTGGGCGTGTACGGCTATACGCGCACCATCAACGAAGCCTTCGACGAGGCGCGCAAGTTCGAGCTGGTGACCGCACTGTGGCGGCTGGCGCTGGCCGACGACGGCCTGCACCGCTACGAAGAGCACACCATCCGCAAGATCGCCGAGCTGCTCTACCTCAGCCACAGCCGGTTCATCGAGGCGAAGCTCAGAGCGAAGCGTGACGTCTGACCGGTGCGCCCGGCAGGCAGTCCTCTTCCAGCGTCGCCACCAGATCCTGAAACGCCGCCCGATTCGACTCGTTCATGCCCATGAGGATCCTGTGCGCTTCCAGCACCCGGGTGCGCACCTCGTCCTCGCTGGCGGACCGGCAGGCCAGCTCCTCGAGCTGATCCCGGTGCTCGAGGCCCTGCTCGACGATGTTGAACACGTCGTCCAGCCCCATGGTCACCAGGATTCGGGTGATGTCCGGGCGGGTGGACACCAGGGTCGGCCGGTAGCCGAACCGGCGCATGGCCTGGATCGACAGCTTGGCGAGCAGCCCCAGGGAGGTGCTGTCGATGCTTTCGGTATCGGCCAGGTCCACGACCACGGAGCGGAAGCCCGTGTCGTCGAACATGCGGTCCAGGAAGGAATCCACGGCCGTGCACAGGGTGAGACGAACGTCGCCCTGGAACAACAGCACGTACACGCCCTCGTGGTCACCAACGAGAATGCGACCGCGCAAGATCAACTCTCCTTCTGTACCAGCAGGCAGGTCATGTCGTCGGGTCTGTTGCCCGCGTTCAGATCCATGCCCAGCAGACTCCACATCTCCTCGACCGTGCCGCCCGAGTCGGCGGCGTTCAGCAGGCGCTGCTCCTTGGCGGTCAGGTCACCCGTGCCCATCACGTCGATGACCCCGTCAGAGAACATGACCAGCCGATCGCCGGCCTCCAGCCGCAACGCGCGCGCATCATAGCTGACTTCTTCGAACAAACCGACCGGTTTGCCTTTCTGTTCGACGAACCCGCTGCGCCCCGACTGGGTAAGGATAGCAGGGGGATAATGGCCGCCATTGACGAGCTGGATCTCCTCGGTCTCGAGGTTGCCGACCCCGAGAATCATGGCTACATGCTTGTCAATTTTCTGCTCCAGCAGTTCCCGGTTGATCCAGGCCAGGATCTCTCCCGGGCTGGTCAGCATGCTCGGGCGGAATTCCCGGCGCAGCCGCCGGGAGAAGTTCTTCAGCAGCACGGTGACGAACGCCGACGACGCGCCGTGTCCCGACACGTCGGCGACGTAGAAGGCGAAGTGCCGGTCGGCGATGCGGAAGTAGTCGACGAAGTCACCGGACAGGATGAGGGAAGGCAGAATGTGGTGCTGCAGGCGGAACCCGTCGATCGCCATCGGGTTCGGCGGCAGCATGCCGAACTGGATGTAACGCCCGGCCCGCTGGTCGAGTTCCAGCTCCGCGACGAGGGTCGAGAGCTGCCGCTCCGCGTCGCTGGCCACCGCCGTCTTGCGGAACCACACTGCGGCCAGACGGTCCGCAATGTCCTCGGAGGGCATCGGCATGGGCCACACGTCACTCACGCCCAGGCGCAGGGCTTCCAGCATCGTGTCGGCGTCGGGGGCGGATGGGCTGAGCAGCACCAGGGGAATGCGAGGGTGCTCCGCCGCCAGCGTCCGTGCCTGGTCCAGGGAGCCGACGATGACCGCCTCCGGCACGGTGTGTTCGCACAGCTCCATCACAACCTTGTCGTCACTGGCAGGCAGTACCGAGAAGCCGAGTTGCTCGAGCTGGGACAGAAGACGAGCCGCGGGATCCTGTTCGGCGCCGGCCAGGACCAGGCTCATGTTGACGGGCGGAAATCCATCATAGATGGGCGTTGAACCCTACTCCTCTCCCCCGCGCATGACAAGCTACTCATGTATGTTGCAGTGCTCGCAGCCGTGGCGGCGGGATCAGAAATCCTCGTCGAGAAACGGGTCCTCCTCGACCTGCCCGTCGTTGATCAGATACGAGCGGCGCTGCAGGTAGGCGTCCCGGATGAACAGGTACTCGTCGCCGGAAATCAGCCGCTCCGACGACAGCAGGTCCGCGCGGATGTCGACGATGTTGAGCGCGGTGACCGCGATGCGGTCCCGGATGGGCGTGATCAGCATCACCGGATTCGTGAAGGCGTCGCCCACCATGCCGATGGCGTGGGTGACCGACGACGGCCCCCGGCCGGGCAGCGTGATGAACGCGCCCTGACCGCCGGTCCAGACCGCCAGCGTCTGGCCGAAGTCCTCTTCGTGGCGCGGCAGGCCGTTGCGCGAGGCGATGTCGAAGATGCCGCCGATACCCACCGTGGTGTTCACCAGGAACCGGGTGAAGTCGCTGAGCGCAGCCCGCGGCTTGCCCTGCAGAAGCTGATTGAGCGCGATCCCCGGCGTCGCGGCGTTGTCGAACACGTTGCTGATGCCGCTTTTCACCGGCTGGGGCGTGACCTTGTCGTAGCCCTGGGCGACGGGCTTCAGCAGCCAGGTGTCGAAGGCGTCGTTGAAGGCGAAGACCTTGCGGTTGACCGGCTCGAGCGGATCCGCCGGTTCCGCGCCGCTGACCGCCCCTGCCATCGGCAGCGCCAGGACGGCGGCCAAAGCCGCCGCCCAGCGGCGGACGGCTCGGGAACCCATTCGGGGAAACAGCATCGACGACTCCAGAAACAGGGACTCAGGCGGCCCCCGTCGGATCACGGCGGGTACCGAGCAGGATGTCAGCATTTCGGAAACGTTCGAGGGTTGCAACACCTTCCCGCCGAACGATCCCGGGATCCAGGCCGCTGGCACGTCCGGTCAGGCGGTCGAGCGCTTCGGCGCCGGTACCGCCGCCTTCCAGCTCGTCGAGCAGCGCCATGGTCAGCGCGTTGACCTCCATGAACCTGACCCGGTCGTCGCGGTTGCGGTACACCACGAGCTGGGTCGGGCTGTCGCCGGGGGCTTCCGGCTGATAGTCCGGACCGATCTGATGCACCGGGTAGTGATAGGCCAGCTTCCAGATCAGCGGCGACACCGCCGGGACCCCGGACAGCAGATCACCCTGGGGGTCGATGCCCGCCTCGGGAATCTCCTCCTCCGCCACCGACAGCGCCAGCTCGACCCACTCGTAGTGGCAGAGCTCCAGCAGGAACGGCGGCACGTCGCCCGGATCACCCTCCGCCAGGAAGGTCAGGAACTCCTGGGAGATCTCCAGAAAGTAGGGCGACGCGCTCGGATGCCGATGCACGAACACCCGCACCAGCGCCTGCCAGCGCTCGCCGGCCAGCACGCGTTTGGCGACCGGAAACGCGCCCGCCAGGAACGATTCGATGTTGTTGAAGAACAGATCCAGATAGATCTGCATGCGCCGGGGCTCGACGTCCGCCGGCGCGCCGTGCACGTCCGGATTGCGGATGTGCGCGGCGAAGTCGAGCTGGCGGGCCCGGAAGCCGGGCAGATTGTCACCCGGCCGCCGCATACCGCGACGACTGCTGCTGCAGGGTACGAATGCGCCCGACCTCGTCGAGCAGCTCGCCGAACGGCGGAAAGTTGAAGTCCCGCTCGAGCAGCGTCGGCAGCACGCCCCAGCGGCGATAGGCAGCCTCGAGCAGGTCCCAGACGGGTTCGATCACCGCCGATCCATGGGTGTCGACCCGCAGGTCCGGGGCCTCCACGTAGTGGCCCGCGACATGCAGATACACGGCCCTGGCGCCGTCGATGCCGTCGAGATATTCGTAGGGGTCGTAGCCGAAATTGATGCTGTTCACGTAGACGTTGTTGACGTCGAGCAGCAGGTCGCAGTCGGCCTCGGCCAGCACGCCATTGACGAACTCGAGCTCCGAGAGCTGCCGACCCGGCGCCGCGTAGTAGGACACGTTCTCGATGCCGATCCGGCGGCCGAGCAGGTCCTGAGCCTGGCGGATGCGGCCGGCCACGTAGTGCACCGCCTCCTCCGTGAACGGAATGGGCATGAGATCGTACAGATGCCCCTTGTCGTCGCTGCAGTAGCTCAGGTGCTCCGTGTAGCACCGCACGTCGTGCTCGTCGAGAAACCGCCGCACCGAGTGCAGCAGCGCGGTGTCCAGCGGCGCCGGACCGCCGAGGGACAGTGACAGGCCGTGGCAGACCAGCGGAAACCGCTCCGCCACGGCCCGGAACTGGCGGCCGAAACGGCCGCCGACGCCGATCCAGTTCTCCGGCGCCACCTCCATGAAGTCGACGGCGTCGTCGTCCATGGCGGCGATCTCGGAAAGCAGCCCGCGGCGCAGGCCGAGGCCTGCCCCGCGGACCGGATGCGACGTCAGATCAGGCATCGGTTCGACGGGGGATCAGGCGGCGCCGCCGCGCTTGCCCTCGCCACACTTGCCTTCGCCTTCGGACTTGGACTCGCCGCACTTGCCTTCACCGCACTTGCCCTCGCCTTTCGACTTGGACTCGCCGCACTTGCCTTCGCCGCACTTGCCCTCGCCCTTGGACTTGGACTCACCGCACTTGCCTTCGCCGCACTTG
>DLCH01000006.1:192598-204845 GCA_002480525.1 Gammaproteobacteria bacterium UBA7803
CTTCGCCGCACTTGCCCTCGCCTTCGCCCTTGGCCAGCAGGTCGTAGCCGGTGTCGAGCTCCACGGCGCCGAAGGGGCTGCCCTGCACGTCCGCGTGGCTCGCGGCCGCCAGGGAGGCGACGAAGGCGGTGCCGACGGCGGCGGCAACGGGTTTCATGTTCCGATTCAGCATGTTCCAGATCTCCTCTCCGAGGCCGATCCCCCGGTCGGTTGACGATCAATGTTGGTGTGGGGCGCCGTTTCGACTGCTTGGTATTTCCGGCACCTGGCGATATGACTCGATGTGACCGTCAGGGTTCCGCCCTGTCGGACAGTCTCCGACGGTCAGGCCCAGTGTACGCCCCGCGCAGCGGCGCCCCAACCCGGGTCAGGCGAGCCCCAGCGCGCGCTCCAGTTCGAGCACGTCGCGGCCGAGCCGCTTGGCGGACACCTTGCCGCGGGTGCCGACGGGCTCGGCGAACAGCGCCACACGCAGCTCCTCCACCGCGAAGCGCAGCCGGTGGGCCTCCTCCGGCGGGCAGCCATCAGCCCGGCGCAGCCGATCGACCCGCGCCTCGAACGCCCGCACGGTGTCGATGTGCTCCGCATCCCTGGACACCCGCCCCTGCAGATGATCGAGACGGTAGCGCATGGCCTGGAGATAACGGGGAATCTCCCCCAGGTACTCACGGGGCGTGACCGACAGGATGTCGGCGGGCACCAGCCGTTCGAGCTGGGCGGTCATGTCCGCCCGCGCCTGCTCGAATGCCGGCGACGTCAGCTCGCCGAGGCGCCGGGCGATGTCGAACCGTTCGGCGAGAATGCGCTGCAGCGCCGCCGTGATCTCCTCGAACACGCCGGTGAGTTCGCCGCGACGTTCACGGATCCGGGCCTCGAACTCCGCCTGGTCGCAGGGCAGCGGCCGATCGGCGAAGAAGCAGTACCAGGCGGCGCCACGCAGCAGCTCGTCCTGCAGCCTGCGGGCATCGCCGAGGGCCGCGTAGTGCAGCCCCAGGTCGCGCTCCCGCTCGGCCCGCTTCTTCAGGTGGCGGGCGCTCTGGCCGACGCTCAGCAGCGCCAGCCGGGCGAAACCGCGCTGATTCTCGCTGCGCTGACGCTCGGCGTCCGGCAGCGCCTTGACGTCGACGTGATCGCTGCGGTCCACCAGCGCCGGGTAGACGACGACCTGGCCGCGATCGAGCACCCGCGATCCCTCCAGCGTCAGATCGTCGGGGAACCGCGTCAGGCCGGCTCGCTCCAGGTCGGCCACGGCGTCGGACGCGAGGCGTTCGCGCTGGGCGCCGGCGAACTGCCGTTTCAGCGACTCGACGTCACGACCCTCGGCCAGCACGCGGCCGTCCGGGTCGACGACCTGCACGTTCATCGACAGGTGCGCATCGACGCGCTGGCGATCCCAGTCGCTGGCGTCGATGCGGATGCCGGCCAGGTCCCGGACGACCTCGCCGAGGGCGACGTCGAGACGACCCTGCCGGTAGCGGTCCGCGCGCATCAGCCGCGGCAGCAGCTCGGCGACCGTGTCGGGAATTGGCGTCAACGGCCGGCGCTTGGTCTTGGGCAGGGACTTCAACCACTGCTCGCACACCGCCGGGAAGAAGCCGGGTACGGACCACTCCAGCAGCTCCGGCACCAGCGCGGCCAGCGCGCCGACAGGCACCCGCACGGAGATGCCGTCGTCCGGCTCGCCCGGGGCGAAGCGGTACTTGAGCAGCAGGCGCAGCCCGCCGAGCTCGAGCTCCGCCGGGTAGTCCGTCTCGTTCAGGCGGCCGCCGTCGCGGGGCGCGAGGTCCGCCTCCGAGAACGTCAGGGCCTCCCGCTCGGCGGGGCTGGCCCTGCGCCACCAGCGTTCGAGCTGGGCGAGACTGGCGACGCCTTCGGGCAGGCGCTCGGCGTAGAGCGCCGCCTGCTCGTCCTCGCTGATGAGCAGGTCCCGCCGCCGCTCACGGGCCTCACGGTCGAGCAGCGTCGCGGTCAGGGCCAGGTTGTGCTCGAGAAACGGCGGGGCACGCTTGACGGCGCCGGCCACCAGGCCGTCGCGGATCATCAGCTCGCGGCTGTGGGCCGGGTCGATGCGCGTGTAGCTCACCCGCCGCCGGTCCGCCAGCGGCAGCCCGTAGAGCGTCACGGACTCGAACGCCACCGCCTCGCCCCGCCGGGCGCTCCAGTGCGGCTCGCTGTACTGCCGCTTCACCAGATGGCCGGCCGCATCCTCGATCCAGGCCGGCTCCACCGCCGCCACGCAGCGCGCGTAGACCCGGCGGGTCTCGGTGATCTCGCCCGCCATGATCCAGCGCGGCGTGCGGTCCGCGAGGCCCGAGCCCGGAAAGATGCGGAAACGCAGGTTGCGCGCGCCCTGATAGCTGCCCTTCTCCTCGTGCCGGCCCACCAGGCCGAGGGAGCCGGTGAGCACCGCCTGGTGCACCTCCGCATAGCCCGCCGGCGCCTCGTTCGGCCGCATGCCGAGATCGCGCACGGCGAGCAGGAGCTGACGATGCAGCTCGCGCCATTCGCGCATGCGCGCCGGCGACAGGAAGCGTTTCTCCAGGTCGCGCTTCAGCCGATTGCGGCCGAGCGCCTGGCGCGCCTCCTCGTGATAGCGCCACAGATTCAGGAAGGCGTTGAAATCGGACCGGTCGTCGGCGAACTCGGCATGGGCCCGGTCGGCCGAGCCGCGCTTCTCCAGCGGTCGCTCCCGGGGATCCTGCACGGCGAGGCCGCTGGCGATGACCAGCACTTCCGACAGCGCCCGGCTGCGGTCCGCGGCAACCAGCATGCGCGCCAGCCGCGGATCCACCGGCAGCCGTGCCATCGCCCGGCCGACGTCGGTGAGACGGCCGTCGGCGAACGCGCCGAGCTCGTCGAGCAGCCGGCGGGCATCGCGCACGGCGCCGGGGTCCGGCGGATCGAGAAACGGGAATCGATCGATGTCGCCGAGCCCGAACGCCTCCATCTGCAGCACGACCGATGCCAGGTTGGTGCGGCGGATCTCGGGGTCTGTGAACTCCGGACGGGACTGGAAATCCTGCTCGTCGTAGAGCCGGAAGCACAGGCCGGGCGCGACCCGCCCGCAGCGCCCCATGCGCTGGTTGGCGCTGGCCTGGGAGATGGCCTCCACCGGCAGCCGCTGGAGCTTCGAGCGGTACGAGTAGCGGCTGATGCGGGCCTGGCCGGGGTCGATCACGTAGCCGATGTTGGGCACGGTGATGGAGGTCTCCGCCACGTTGGTGGCCAGCACCACCCGGCGCCGCCGGCCCGGCTGGAAGACCCGCTGCTGGTCCCGGGCCGCGAGCCTGGCGTACAGCGGCAGGATGTCCCAGCGCTCGTCCAGGGCTTCGCGCAGGAACCGGGCCGTCTCGAGAATCTCCCGCTCGCCAGATTGGAACACCAGCACGTCCCTGGCCCGCCCCTGGGGGCCGGTCTCGATGTCCTGGAGGCATTCGACGATGCGTTCCTCGTAGGGGCGATCGTCGCCCACGTAGCGCACCTCCACCGGATAGCCCCGGCCGCTCACCTCCACCACCGGGGCGTCGTCGAAGTGCCGGGAGAAGGCCTCCACGTCGATGGTGGCGCTGGTGATGATCACGCGCAGGTCCCGCCGGCGCTGCAGGAGCTGCTTCAGATAGCCGAGCAGAAAGTCGATGTTCAGGGTGCGTTCGTGGGCCTCGTCGACGATGACCACGTCGTAGGCGTCCAGGAACTTGTCGCGGCGGATCTCCGTCAGCAGCAGGCCGTCAGTGACCAGCTTGACCAGCGTGTTCGGCGACGTCTGATCGCTGAAGCGGACGGCGTATCCCACGGCCTCGCCCAGCGCCGACCCGGTTTCTTCGGCGATCCGCGCCGCCACCGACCGCGCCGCGAGCCGGCGCGGCTGGGTGTGGGCGATCATGCCGCGCCGCCCGAAACCGGCCTCCAGGCAGATCTTGGGGAGCTGGGTGGTCTTGCCCGACCCGGTCTCGCCGGCCACCACCACGACCTGATGCCGGCTCAGCAGATCGCGGATCTCCGCGGCATGGGCGGTGATGGGCAGATCTTCCGGATACTCGACGACCGGGTTCAGTGCCTGCCGGGCGGCGAGCTCGGCGCGGGAGCGTTCCAGCAGCCCTGCGAAAGCGTCCGGGTCCTTGTCACGCAGGCGCCGCAGACGGAACACGTCCCGGCGCATGACGTCCCGGGGGTCGAAGGCCTCGGCGCGTGATTCTTGCTGCTGTGCGCTCATGTGTCGTGGTGCGGATGGCGCGGGTATTGAAGGGGGCCGCCATGAACCCCTTGCCTGTAGGAGCGATCTCCAGATCGCGATCCCCCGCGAGGATCGGATCCCGTTCCGTCGCGATCTGGAGATCGCTCCTACAGGCAGGGCGTATGGCGGGGTCTCCTACGCGCCGCTATTTGGAGAGGAAGTTCATGCCTTCTTCGAGCCCGCGGATGGTCAGCGGATACATCTGGCCGTCCACCAGCTCCTGGGTCAGGCCCACCGACGTGGAGTATTCCCAGGTCTCCTGGGGCGTCGGATTGATCCACACCAGCCGGTCGTAGAGGCTCCTGAACCGCTGCATCCACAGGGCGCCCGGCTCCTCGTTCCAGTGCTCGACGCTGCCGCCCGCATGGGTGATCTCGTAGGGCGCCATGGTGGCGTCGCCGACGAACACGACCTTGTAGTCGTGGGCGTACTTGTTGAGGATCTCCCAGGTGGGGATGCGCTCATTCATGCGGCGCCGGTTGTCCTTCCACACCGACTCGTAGATGAAGTTGTGGAAGTAGTAGCTCTCCATGTGCTTGAACTCGGTTCTCGACGCCGAGAACAGCTCCTCGCAGACCTTGACGTGGGCGTCCATGGAGCCGCCGATGTCGAAGAACAGCAGCACCTTCACCGTGTTCTTGCGCTCCGGCCGCATGCGGATGTCGAGCATGCCGCCGTTGTGCGCCGTGGACTTGATGGTGCCGTCCATGTCCAGCTCTTCGTCCTTGCCGGAACGGGCGAACTTGCGCAGCCGGCGCAGCGCCAGCTTGATGTTGCGGGTGCCGAGCTCGACGGAATCGTCGAGGTTCTTGTACTGGCGCTGGTCCCAGACCTTCTTGGCCTTCTTCTTCTTGCCCTGGCCCTGACCGCCGGGCCCCTTGCGGCCGGTGCGGTTGGGGTCGTCGCCTTCCTGGCCTTCCTCCCCTTCCCGGCCCTTCTGGGCTTCCTGCTTCTCCTGCTCGGCCCTGGCCTCCTGGAAGGCCTCGATCAGCTTCTCGAGCCCACCGAGCGACTTGATCTGCTCGAGTTCCTCGGGCGTCAGGGACTTCTCGAACTCGCGGCGCAGCCACTCGTCGGGAATCAGCGACTCGAGCAGGCCGTGCAGGTCCTCGAGCCCCTTGAAGTAGGCGGCGAAGGCGCGGTCGAACTTGTCGTAGTGCTTCTCGTCCTTGACCAGGCAGGTGCGGGCGAGCAGGTAGAAATCGTCGATGTTGGCGTAGACCAGCCGGTACTGCAGCGCCTGCAGCAGATCCATCAGCTCACGGATCGTGGCCGGCACCTTGTACTTGCGCAGCGTGAGAAAGAAATTGATCAGCATGGTTCTACCCTACCACGAGCCCACCCCGTAGGAGCGGCCTCCCGGCCGCGATCGCCGGACGAGGCCAATCGCGGCCGGGAGGCCGCTCCTACATGGATCGATCAGCCCCGGCTGTCCCGGCGGTTCATGAACGCCAGCCGCTCCAGCAGGTGCACGTCCTGCTCGTTCTTCACCAGCGCGCCGTAGAGCGGCGGAATGGCTTTGCTCGGATCGCGGTTGGTGAGGATCTCGTCGGGGATGTCGTCCGCCATCAGCAGCTTCAGCCAGTCGATCAGCTCGGAGGTGGACGGCTTCTTCTTCATGCCCGGCACCTTGCGGACGTCGAAGAAGATCTCCATCGCTTCCTTGACCAGATCCTTCTTGATCTCGGGAAAGTGGACGTCGACGATCGACTGCATGGTTTCCCGGTCGGGGAAGTTGATGTAGTGGAAGAAGCAGCGGCGCAGGAAGGCGTCCGGCAGCTCCTTCTCGTTGTTCGAGGTGATCACCACGATGGGCCGCTGCTTGGCCTTCACCGTCTCGCCGAGCTCGTAGACGTAGAACTCCATGCGGTCGAGTTCCTGCAGCAGGTCGTTGGGGAACTCGATGTCGGCCTTGTCGATCTCGTCGATCAGCAGCACCACCCGCTCATCGGACTCGAAGGCCTCCCACAGCTTGCCCTTCTTGATGTAGTTGCGGATGTCCTTGACCCGCTCGTCGCCGAGCTGGGAATCCCGCAGACGGGACACCGCGTCGTACTCGTAGAGACCGTTCTGGGCTTTGGTAGTGGACTTGATGTGCCACTGGATGAGCTCGAGACCCAGCTTCTTCGCCACCTCCTCGGCCAGCATGGTCTTGCCGGTGCCGGGCTCGCCCTTCACCAGCAGCGGGCGCTCCAGCTTCACCGCGGCATCCACCGCCATGCTCAGTTCTTCGGTCGAGATGTAGGAGTCGGTGCTGTCAAAAATCATGAAACGCTCTCGCAGGTGATGGTCGAGCCCGGCGGATCGTGGAGCCCGGCGCCAACCGTCCAAGGAAAATTCCGACCGTGGTCCCCCGCCGGCCGAAAAGATACGGGTCGTGAAATCGGCAAGCCTGGTACTTTATAGGAGCGCGCTACAGCCGATCAAGCGGGCGGATGCCGGCCGAGAGCCCGATGCACGCGGGGACGGCCGTGCCGCCCGGCACCGTCAGGCGGCCGCCTTCTCCGCCGGCGCCTCGGCTTCGCCGGCCTCCTGCGCCGCGGTGTCGCCGGGCAGCTCCTCTTCCGGCAGGCCGGCCGCGCGCCGCAGCGCGTTGAGCATCTCGTCCTGCTCCGGATCACGCCGGGGCGCGCCGATCAACCACCAGACGGACAGGCCGATGGCGAGGTTGACCACCGCCACCATCACCGCGAGCCACACCGGCAGCACCGCGTCCGGCGCCTCGGGGGCGGCCGGCTCCGCCGCGGCGGGCAGCGCCGGGGGAGCGGCCGGCGGCGGCGTGGCGGGGCCTGGGCGGTTCGCAGCCGACCGCGGCTCAGCCTCCGCGACCGGCGCCGGGGTGACCAGAGCGGGACGTCCGTCCATGCCCAGGTCGACGTGCCGGACGCCGGGCACCGGCAGCACGATGCGGATCGGCTGGGTGCGCAGGTCGAAGGGACGGTCGTTCAGGTAGCTGCCCTTGAGGTCGAGGGTGACCTCGGCCAGCCCGCGGGCGCCCGGCACCACCAGCTTCCAGAGCCCCGCGGGCATCCGTTCCAGCGGAAACATGCGGGCCGCCCCGGGCGGCCGCTTGACCAGCGCGGCCAGGCGCAGCGCGTCGTGATCGAGCTCGGCCGCAGACACCTGCACCCACAACACGAAGCCGTCCTCGGCGGGATGAATCTCCACGCTCAGCGGATGCTTGAGCACCAGCGGCAGCGACAGCGTCTGCTCGAACGTCGGTCCCCACACCCGGGTCTCCAGCAGATACTCGCCCGCCTGCTCCGGGCCCATCATGTTGACGGCGAACCGGCCGTCATCGCCGGGCTCCACCACCAGGGGCCGGTCGCCGCCGGCGCCGTGCAGCCGCGCGGAGACGTCGATCAGCGACAGGAAGTCCACATCGTCGACGATCCGCCCGCCGCTGGACAGCACCAGGTCGAAAGTCCGCAGCCGGTCGGGAAACAGCGTGCCGGGAAGATCGGGATAGTCGAGGGTGAGGTCCGTGTAGGCGTAGACCCGGCCGCCGGCCCCGGCGCCCTCGAAACGCCACCGCCCGGGCGCCGGGTCGTCCACGGTGATCAGCTCGTATTCCCGGCCGACGTGCCAGCGCAGGCGTTGCCGGGAGGTCGTCCGGGTCAGCCGCTCGCCGCCGGGCGTCACCAGCGCGGCCGGCGTGTCGAGCCCGCCGCCCGGGCGCAGCGCGGTGAGCGCGCCGGTGCCCGGCGCGACCTCGAAGGACCCCTGCTCCGACAGGGTCAGCGTGGCCGGCCCGGCCACCCAGCCGAGCACCGCCAGCAGTCCCTCCGGCAGCTCAGCCGCGCCCTCCAGCCGGCCGTGATGCCCACCGGTGAGTGCGGCGAGCTGGCCGAGCAGCGCGTTGTCGGCCCGGTCGGACAGCGTCAGGGCGTGCACCCGGTAGCCGGCAGCGGCCAGCTCGGGGGCCAGATCGGCCAGAAGCCGCCGGCGCTGAGCCTCGTCGATGCCGGGATCGTCGGAGACGTCGAGGCGGCCGTCCGTCAGCAGCACGACGTCGGCGGGGCCGTCGGCGGCGGCTCGATCCCAGGTGGCCCGCTCCACGGCCTCGAGCAGATTGGAGCGCTGCCCCACGGATTCGAGATCGGCGGTCAGGATCGCCGCGTTCTCCTTCCAGAGGCCGCCTACCTGATCATATTTGACCAGCATGTTGACATACTGGCCGTAGGTCCAGACGCCGGCGTCGGACCCCTCCGGCAGCAGCCTGAGCAGCAGACCCAGCGCCTCGCCGCGGCGGTTGTCCGGGTCGGCCCGGCCCATTGCCGCGGAAACGTCGACGATGATGCGGACGTCACCGGCGGCGGCCACCGCCGGCAGCGGAGCCGTCAGACCGAGCAGCAGCCACGGTATCAGTGCGCGCAGGATTCGCGGTTTCATGCCTCAAGTGTAGGCACGATCCGCCGGGACGGGGCCGGTGCCGCCGGGCGGCGGATTCAGTCCCGGCGGCGCCGCCGGGCGCCCAGCAGCAGGCCGAGGCCCAGGGCCAGGAACGTGCCCGCCGCCAGGATGATGCCGCTGGTGCCGGGCTCCCCCGGCCGCTGGAACCACCATTCGAACAGGAACACCAGAAACGCCGGCGCGTAGTACCCGGCGTGGCCGGGCACGGGAGCCGGCAGCAGCGCCCACACGGCCAGCAGCGCGCCGATGGTGGCCCGGGTGCCCGGAGCGCGCCAGCCCCGGGTGGCGCGATGCAGCGCGAACAGGGCCACCACCACGCAGCCCAGGACCACCAGCCAGGCGATCGCGTAAGGCCCCGGCATCACATCGTCACCCATTGGACTATCCGCTCCTCGTGCTCGGCTTCCGGGACGCTGCCGGCATGGACCACCCGGCCGCGCACCGAAATGCCGGCTTCGTGAACGCTGTCCGCACGGCCGCTCACCAGCGGATGCCAGTCGGCGAGCCCCCGGCCCTCGGACAGGCGCCGGTAGGCGCAGCTCTCCGGCAGCCAGGACAGCGTGTCCGCGAGGTCTGCGTCGAACTCGATGCAGTCGGGCACCAGCTCGTGCCGCTGCGGATAGCGGGTGCAGCGGCAGGTGTCGGTGTCCAGCAGGTCGCACACGAGGTCCGTGTAGTGGACCTCGCCGGTGTCCTCGTCCTCCAGTTTCACCATGCAGCAGCGGGCGCAGCCGTCACACAGGGCCTCCCACTCCGCGGTAGTCATCTCCGCCAGCGACTTCGACTCCCAGAAGCTCACGGCGCGCCCCAGGTCTGCGGGGGCGGCATCTGCAGGTAGTAGCCGTCCGCTTCGATGCTGTCGAGCACGCGCCCGGCGTCGGCCCGCGCCAGGGCCCGGTCTTCGGTCAGCATCAGCGACAGGGCCTCCACCGGCTTGCCGAACCGGGCCAGCAGCGCCTCGGGCACGTGTTCCAGGTCGGCCCGGGCATCGACGTACAGGTACATCTCCTGCCGGCGGCTGCTGCGGTAGACCCGCACGAAACGGCGACGCACCGAGCCGGTCACAGCGTCGCCAGCTCCGCCAGGAACGCCTCGCCCACCAGCGGCGCGCGCCAGCCCAGATACGCCTCGGACAGCTCCCGGGTGGCCAGGTAGTGGCGAACGCAGGCTTCCACCTCGCGTTTGCGCGCCAGCAGCTCCGGCGCCATGCCGAGGTCCTCGGCCCGGCCCCGGGCGATGTCCCGCAGGCGCCGCACCACCGCGTTCGCCGCCCCGCCCAGGGGCGCTTGGGCCGCCGGCGGGTGGGCCGCGGCGTCCTCACCTTCGGACCAGGCAGCCACCAGGTCGGCCTCGTAGCGCCGGGCGACGCCGCGGGGCAGCGCCTCGCGGACCGCGTCGGCATCCACGTCGTCCTGCTGTGCCAGATGGAGCAGGTGCTCGTCGCGGACGATGCGGTTGCGCGGCCGGTCCTCCGCCATGGCCTGGCGTTCCCGCCAGGCCGCCAGCGCCTGCAGGCGGGCCCGCACCGGGCCGGACAGCTTCCAGGCCCGGGCGATGCCCAGGTAGTACTCGTCCGGGTCCGCCGGCTGAAAGCGCCCCCGCAGGTCCATCTCCTCGCGGAACCAGCTCTGCCGGCCGGCACGGTCGAGGGCCTCGCTCAGGGCGTCGTGCAGCGGCGGCAGGAAATACACGTCCTCCCGGGCGTAGCGGATCTGCTCCGGCGTCAGCGGCCGCGCCAGCCAGTCCGAGCGGGTCTCGTGCTGCACCAGCTCGACGCCCAGCCGCTCCGCGACCAGCCGGGTGAAGCTGACGCTGTAGTGCGGGCTGACGAAGGCGTTGGCGAGCTGGGTGTCGAACAGCCCCACCGGCACGGCGCCGAAGTGGTGGCGCAGCAGCTCCAGATCCTCCGAGCAGGCGTGCATGATGGTGGTGACCCGGCGGTCCTCCAGGGCCTCCAGCAGCGGGCTGAAGTCGGTGATCGTGAGCGGGTCCAGCAGCCACACGTCCTCGCCGCAGCACACCTGATAGAGCCCGGGGCGCGGAAAGAAGGTGTCGGTGCGCTGGAATTCGGTGTCGAGCCCGAGCCGATTGCCCCAGGCCGCCACCGCCGACGCGAGGCCCGCGTCGGAATCCACCCACTCAACGGATGCTGCGTCGGCCTTGCAGGGCATGTACCAGGGTTCCTCCGTCGATGTATTCGAGCTCGCCGCCCAGCGGCACGCCGTGGGCGATCCGCGTGACGTTGTCGACGATGCCGTCGAGCAATTCGCTGATGTAGTGCGCCGTTGCCTCGCCTTCCACCGTCGGGTTGGTGGCCAGGATGACCTCCGCCGGACTCAGCGCCCGGGCCCGGCGCTCCAGCAGGTCCAGGCCGAGCTCCTCGGGGCCGACGCCGTCGATGGGCGACAGGTGGCCGTGCAGCACGAAGTAGCGCCCGCGGTACCCGCCGGCGTGCTCGATGGCCAGGATGTCGGCCGGCGATTCCACCACGCACAGCAGCCCGTCGTCGCGGCGCGGATCGGTGCACAGCGGGCACTGGGGCTGCTCGGACAGGTTCCGGCAGGTCTCGCACTGGCCGACCTTGTCGACGGCCTCGGCCAGCACTTCCGCCAGATGGGCGCCACCGCTGCGGTTGCGTTGGAGCAGATACAGGACCATGCGCTGGGCGCTCTTGGGACCCACGCCGGGCAGCACCTGGAACGCTTCGACCAGGCGTTCGATGAGCGGGCTCGCGGCCATCAGAAGCTGAACGGCATCTTGTCCAGAGGCAGGCCCAGCCCGGACGCCATGCCCGCCATCTTCTCCTGCTGGGCCCGGCCGACCTTCTGGACGGCATCGTTGCAGGCGGCGGCGATCAGGTCCTCGAGCACCTCCTTGTCCTCGCCGAGCAGACTGGGGTCGATGTGGACCCGCCGCACCTCGTGGCGGCCGTTCATGGTGACCCGGACCAGCCCGGCGCCGCTCTCGCCGTCCACCTCCATGGCCGCCATCTCTTCCTGCAGGCCCTGCATGCGCTCCTGCATGGCCTGTGCCTGCTTCATCAAGTCGCCGAGGCCTTTCATAGTGTGCTGTTCCTGAACTGCGATGGATCGCGGCAATTGCCGGTGGTCAGTGTACTGCGCCCGGGGCGGACTATTCGATGGGGCTGACGCCGTCGATGCGGCCGCCGAACTCGGACAGCAGGCTGCGCACCGTGCTGTCGGTCGCCAGGGTCTCCTCCGCGGCCTGCTGCCGCTCGTCGCGCAGCCGCTGGAAGCGCCGGGCCGGCGTCTCCCGTGACACCGCGCCGACCTCCACGTGCACCTTCACCGGGCCGTCCGGATCCGGCAGCCGCTCGGCCAGCGCGCGCTCGATGGCGGCCACCGGCCCGTCGGACAGCAGCGTGTCGTGGGCGGCGTCGAGCCGCAGGTGGAACGTGCCGCCGTCGCGGCCCAGCAGCTCGGAATGCTCCGCGAGCATGCGGGCGACGCCGGACAGTCCGAGGCTCGACACCAGTTCGTGCCAGGCGGCGGCGCCGGGGTCGTCGACTGCCGCCGGCGGCCGTTCCGCGGGCGCCGCGCGCGACGCAGGCGCCGGTGCTGCGCCCGCCGCATCGGAGGG
>DLCH01000006.1:205153-205290 GCA_002480525.1 Gammaproteobacteria bacterium UBA7803
CGCCCGCCGCATCGGAGGGTGCCGGCGCGCCGCCGTCCACCGCAGGCGGCGCGGCCTGCTGCGGGGCTGCCGCACCGCCCGGCGCGCCGCCGTCGGCCGCCGCCACCGCGGCCGGATCGGCCCGCGGCACCCGCCCC
>DLCH01000006.1:205592-206176 GCA_002480525.1 Gammaproteobacteria bacterium UBA7803
AACCCGCGGCACCCGCCCCGCCGAATCCGGGTCCGGCGCGAACGCCAGCATGCGCAGCAGCGTCATTTCCAGGCCGACCCGCGGGTCGGGGCCGATGGCCAGGTCACGGTAGCCCAGCAGCGCGATCTGATAGTAGAGCTGCACCACCTCCGGCGCGAAAGCGCCCTCGCCCGGCGACAGCGCCTGATCCACGGCCATGCGATGGAACGCGGCGATCAGCTCGGCCAGCAGATCCTCGAAGTCCACGGCGCGCTCCGCCAGCTCCGCGGTGACCTCGAGCACCCGCCCGGCGTCCTGGCTGGCGAGGGCGTCGAGCAGCGCGCCGATCTGATCCCGGCCCACCAGCCCGAGCATGTCCGCCACGTCGCTGCCGCGCACCGCGCCCTGACCGAAGGCGATGGCCTGGTCGGTGATCGACAGCGCGTCGCGCATGCTGCCCCGGGCCGCGTGGGCGATGGTGCCCAGCGCCGGCTCGTCGTAGTCGATGCCCTCCTCGTCCAGCGCGCCGGCCAGATAGCCCGCGATCCGCTCCTCGGAGATGTTTTTGAGCTGAAACTGCAGGCAGCGCGACAGCACCGTCACCG
>DLCH01000006.1:206480-256726 GCA_002480525.1 Gammaproteobacteria bacterium UBA7803
CAGCGCGACAGCACCGTCACCGGGACCTTTTTCGGATCGGTGGTGGCGAGCAGGAACTTGACGTGCTCCGGCGGCTCCTCGAGGGTCTTCAGCAGCGCGTTGAAGCTCGACGCCGACAGCATGTGCACCTCGTCCACCAGGTACACCTTGTAACGCCCGCGGGTCGGGCGGTACTGGGCGTTCTCGAGCAGCTCCCGGGTGTCGTCCACCCGGGTGCGGGAGGCGGCGTCCACCTCGATCAGATCGACGAACCGGTTCTCCGCGACCTCGCGGCACACCGAGCACTCGCCGCAGGGCGTCGACGACACCCCCTGCTCGCAGTTGAGGCACTTGGCCAGCACCCGGGCGATGGTGGTCTTGCCGACGCCGCGGGTTCCGGTGAACAGATAGGCATGGTGCAGGCGGTCGTTGTCCAGGGCGTGACGCAGCGCCCGCACCACGTGGTCCTGCCCCACCAGCGCCTCGAAGGTGGCCGGGCGCAGCTTGCGTGCCAATACCTGGTAACTCATCGCCCGGCATTGTAGTAGCTTCAGGTGCCGGACGGTACAAAGGCGGCGGGACGGCTGCGCGCGCCGTCCACCACAGTAAGGAGGGTCCGTGACATTCGAACGAGCACCGGTGGTGATCGGCCACCGCGGCGCCGCCGGTCTGGTCGCCGAAAACACCCTGCCGAGCTTCCGCCGGGCCTTCGCCTGCGGCGTCGGCGCAGTGGAACTGGACGTGTACGCCCTGGCCGGACAGCTCGTGGTGATTCACGACGAGACCCTGGACCGGACCACCGACGGCACCGGCACGGTCATGGGCCAGACCCTGGAGAGCCTGAGAGCGCTGGACGCCGGCGGCGGCTGGCCGGTGCCCTACCTGGAGGAAGTGGTGGCGGAGCTGCCCGCCGGCGTGGGTCTGAACGTCGAGCTGAAGGGACCCGGCACCGCGGCGCCGGTCGCCGACTTCGTCGCCCGGTTCCCGGACGTGGACTGGCTGATCTCCTCCTTCGACCACGCTGCCCTGGCCGACTTCCGCGCCCGCGACACCGCCAGCCGGGTCGCGCCCCTGTTCAGCCGCTGGCGCGGCGATCCGTGGCGGACGGCCGCGGCGCTGTCCGCCTGGGCCGTCAACCTGTCGGTGCGGGCAGCCGCGCCGGAACATCTGCGGGCGGCCAGGGAGCGCGGCCTGCGCACCTTCGTCTATACCGTCAACGACCTGGACACGGCCCGGCGGTTGATCGACGAAGGCGCCACCGGCGTGTTCACCGACTACCCGGACCGGATCACCGCCGCCGCACTGGGCGGGCCTGGCTGAGCCGGCCCCGGCGCGTCAGGCCCGACGTTCGAGCCGGTCGAGTTCGCGCTGCAGGTGGTAACGCTCGTCGGTCACGATCTCCTCGAGCACGGCGATGCGTTCCTTGAGGGCCTCCAGCTCGGCGGCGACATCGTCGCCCGGCCCCCGCCGGTAGGCGGCGCGCCGGGTCTTGAGATAGTTGTTGATCACCCCCGCCGCGCAGGAAATGGCGACGATGGCGACGACCATGGCGGCAATGTCATCCATTTCCGTCCTCCGTCAGATGGCGATGGTGGGCAGGCGCAGCACCCGGGCCATGCCCGTGACGCGCTGCTCGACCCGGGGCGACCCAGCGTAGCGGACGCTGGCGGCGCCGGCGACCTCCACGTCGAGGGTCAGCTCGGCCCAGAGCCGCACGTCCGAGGCGCCGTCCACCTGCAGGGTGACGCAGTCGCTGATCAGCTCTCCGGCCTGATAGTCGCCGGTGCCCGATAGCTCCACGACGTGGGTGTGCACCTGGCCGCTCAGGTCGAAGCGGGTGGCGCCGTGGCCGCGCACGGCCAGCTCGCGGGCTTCCAGCCTCAGCAGCATGAAGCTGCCGGCGCCCAGCCCGGTGAGCTCGAGGGCGTCGACGTCGAGGTCGTCACCGACGATCCGCCCGTCGCCCTCGCTGACGAAGGCCGACAGGTCGGCCACCTGCAGCTCGAGCACCAGGTCTGTGGCGTGGTCCGGCGTGCGGATGTGCAGCGTGCCGTCCCGGGTGTCCACGGACAGGCCGTCCAGCAGCGCAGCCGGCCCGCGCGCGGTGAGGCGCGGCGCCGGCCCCTGGGACAGCTCGACGGTTCCGGCGCCGGCGAAGTGCACCTGATCGAAAGCGCCGACCTCGAGGCTGCGGCGTTCCGTCATCGCAGCGCCCGCCGGCCCGGCCACCAGCGCCACCAGGGTGACGACGGCGGCCAGCGCAGCGCCCCGGCGCCCGCGTCGTTCAGGACGGCTCATGGGCGCCTCCGTCGATCTTGTGCAGCTCCCGCTGCAGCTCGTAGCGCCCCGAGGTGACGTGGGTCTCCATGCGGCGCAGCCGCAGTTCCACCTCGGTGAGGTCCGCCTGAATGTTGCGCAGGCTGTGGCGGGGCGCGAAGCGCGGCCCCAGCTCCGGCGCCGGCGAGCCGTCCGTCGGACGGGACGTTCGGGCGTGGCGCCGCTCCCGGCGGTCGTGGTGACGGGCCTGGCGCTGACGCCGGCGGTCGTCGAGGCTCGGAGGCTTGTCCATGACGAAGTACGCGATCCAGTAGGCCGGGAACACGATGGTGGGAAAGAACAGCAGCCCGGTCACGGCGATGATCCGCACCACCCACGGCTCCATGCCGTAGTAGCGGGCGATGCCGGCGCAGACGCCGCCGATCTTCTGGCGCCGCGGGTCCCGGTACAGGCGCCGTGGCAGATCGTCCAGCGGATCCTCCACGCCGCTCCCGGTGCGGCCCGCGGCGGGCCGCTCGCGCCGCCCGAACTCCCGTTCGAGGCGTTCGGTGGTGTCGTCGATGAAGGCCGTCGCCCGGTCGGAGACGTGGGAGCGCGCGCTGCTGACGAGGTCGTCGACCGCCCGCTCCAGGCGGTTCACCGAGGCCTGGAAGTCGGCCGGGCGCCGCGGGCGCTCGCCGTCACCACCGGATCTCGAATCAGTCATGGCGGTACTCCGCGCTCATTCGCTCGCGCCAACCCGGGGTCTCGCTGTCGAGAATCGACTCGAGGGTCTCGATGCGCTCCAGCATGCGTTCCGCCCGGGCCGCCAGGGTCTCGAGCTCTTCCCGCTCGGCCTGGGACAGGCTGCTCTGGGACTTCTGCTTGCTGCGGTAGTGCATGAAGATCCAGATCGGCGCGACGAACACCATGAAGATGATGGTCGGGGCCAGAAGGAATTCCATCGCGCCGATCCTCAGCCGTTCGCCGACGGATTACCACCCTCGCCCTGGCCGCCGGCGGCCGGAGGCTGTCCGGGCGCAGCGCCCCCGAGGCGGGCCTTCAGCGCCTTCAGCTCCTCGTCGATGCGCTCGTCCGCCTCGAGCTCCTCGATCTCCTCGGCCAGGGTCTTCTGGCCCATGTCGTAGGACTCGACCTGTCCTTCGAGGTCGTCCATCTTACGCTCGTAGGTCTCGAACCGCGCCATGGCGTCGTCGATGCTGTGGTCCGCGAGCCGCTGCCGCGCGCCGAGCCGCGACTGCGCCGCCTTGCCGCGCAGGATGATGGCGTTCTGACGCGCCTTGGCGTCCTTGATCTTGGCCTGCAGGGCCGCGATGTCGCCGTTCAGCTTGGCCAGGGTGTCGTCGAGAATCTCGAGATCCCGGTCGAGCAGCTCGCGCGCTTCGCTGGCCTTGTTGCGCTCCGCCAGGGCGCCCTTGGCCAGATCGTCGCGGCCTTTCTGCACCGCCACCTCGGCCTTCCGCTCCCACTCGCCGGCCTCCTGGCGCAGCCAGTCCTGGCGGCGCAGCAGTTCCTTGCGGTCGGCGATGGCCCGCGCGGAGGTGCTGCGGACCTCCACCAGCGCCTCTTCCATTTCCTGAATGATCAGCCGGACCATCTTCTCGGGATCTTCCGCCTTGTCGAGAATGGCGTTGATGTTCGAGTTGATGATGTCCGTGATGCGAGAAAAGATACCCATCTGCGTCTGCCTCCGATTGTCCTGAGAATCGGCCTCGACCGGCTCTCCGGGGTGCCGCCCCGGGCTTGGGATTCAGCCCGGGTGCGGCGACTGCCCCCGTGTTAATTCAGATTCCGTGCCAGTTTGTCGATCCGCGACAACCGACTGATTCCAAACGTTTTTTCCCGGCATGGCGAAATCGACCAGGCCATCGCCCCAATGCTCGATGGCATCCCTCGCCAACTGTTGGCAGAATCCGCCGATGCGCGCAGAAGCCGACCGCCTGCTGGGGGAGTCCCCGGCCATGCTGAAGACCCTGGAGGCCGTCTCCCGGGTCGCGCCCCTGGACAAACCCGTGCTGGTGGTCGGCGAACGCGGCACCGGCAAGGAACTCATCGCGGCCCGCCTGCACTTCCTGTCCAACCGCTGGGAAGGCCAGTTCCTCAAGCTCAACTGCGCCGCCATCAACGACTCCCTGCTGGAGACCGAGCTGTTCGGCCACGAGGCCGGCGCCTTCACCGGCGCCACCAAGACCCACAAGGGACGCTTCGAGCGCGCCCACGGCGGCACCCTGTTCCTCGACGAGCTCGCCAACACCTCGCCGCTGGTGCAGGAGAAGCTGCTCCGGGTGATCGAGTACGGCGAGTACGAGCGGGTCGGCGGCAGCCGGACGCTGACCTGCGACGTGCGCCTGGTGGCGGCCACCAACGAGGATCTGCCGACCCGGGCGGCCGCCGGCGAGTTCCGCCACGATCTGCTCGACCGCCTCGCCTTCGACGTGATCACCCTGCCGCCGCTGCGCGAGCGCGAGTCGGACATCCTGCTGCTGGCGGAGCACTTCGCCATCACCATGGCCAACGAGCTGGACTGGGAACTGTTCCCCGGCTTCACCGCCCGGGCCAGGGACCTGCTCAGGGACCATCGCTGGCCGGGCAACGTCCGCGAGCTGAAGAACGTGGTGGAACGGGCCGTCTACCGGGCGGAACCCGGCGAGGAAGTGGACGACATCGTGTTCGACCCCTTCGATTCGCCGTTTCGGCCCGGCACCCGTTCCGGAGCTGCCGCCGCCAGCCCCGAAGACGGCGCCGCGGCGGCCGGGCCCCGGACGGCCGGCGACCCGGCCCCGTCCGCCGCGGTGTCCGCGACGCCGGAACTGCCGCTGGAGCTCAAGGACGTGGTCCAGCGCTTCGAGATCGACCTGATCGAGGCGGCGATGACCGAGGCGCGCCACAACCAGCGCAAGGCCGCCGAGCTGCTCGGACTGACCTACCACCAGCTCCGCGGCTACCTCAAGAAGTACGAGCTGCTGAAGAAAGACTGATTCCGGCATGACCAGCAGCGACACATCTGGCCCGCGGACGCCGTGCCGCGGAAGCTCCCGGCGGAACCGGCGCTGAGCATGGCCGCCGCGACCCTCGACGCCCGGCTGAAGGCGCTGCTGCGCAACCTCTACCCCGACGCCGAGCTCGACGCCCTGGCCGACGCGGTGTGCCGGGCCTTCTGGCCCGAGGGCAGCCAGCGCCGGCGGCGCGCCCGGCCGCCCGGCAACAAGCTCTGGTCCGAGGACGACGCGCTGGTCATCACCTACGGCAACAGCATCGTCGACGGCGCGCACAAGCCCCTCGACCTGCTGCACCACTTCCTCACGGAGAACCTGGCCGACGCCGTCAGCGGCGTGCACATCCTGCCGTTCTTTCCGTTCACGTCGGACGACGGATTCGCCGTCACCGACTACCGCTCGGTGAACAGCAACCTGGGCGAGTGGAGCGACATCCGGCGCATCGCCGGCGACTTCAAGCTCATGTCGGATCTGGTGCTGAACCACGTCTCCAGCCAGGGCACCTGGTTCAACGAATACCTGCAGGGCCACCCGCCCTACGACGCCTTCTTCTTCGAGGCGTCACCCGAGGACGACCTGTCAGACGTGGTTCGGCCGCGCACCCATCCGCTGCTGCGCCGGGTGGAGACCGCCAACGGCACACGGCACGTGTGGTGCACGTTCAGCCATGATCAGGTGGACCTGGATTTCCGCAATCCCGAGGTGCTGCTGGAGATGCTGCGGGTGCTGCGGCTGCACGTCGACCAGGGAGTTCGCATCGTCCGTCTGGACGCCGTTGCCTTCGTCTGGAAGGAGATCGGCACGCCCTGCATCCACCTGCCCCAGACCCACGCCATCGTGCGGCTGATGCGGCTGCTGCTCGACTACGCGCCGGAGCCGGTGGTGCTGCTCACCGAAACCAACGTGCCCAACCGGGAGAACCTGACCTATTTCGGCAACCGCAACGAAGCCCACGTCATCTACAACTTCCCGCTGCCGCCGCTGATTCTCCATGCGCTGTTGACCGGCACCTCGCGGCACCTGAACGAGTGGCAGATGGCCATGCCGCCCGCCCAGCTCGGCTGCACCTACCTGAACTTCACCGCGTCCCACGACGGCATCGGGCTGCGCCCGGCGGAAGGCCTGCTCGACGACGCCGAGACGACGGCGATGATCGAGGCGGTGCGCGGCTTCGGCGCCCTGCTCAGCATGCGGGCCGCGGCCGACGGCAGCGAGCGCGCCTACGAGCTGAACACCACCTACTTCGACGCGCTGGCCGGCACCACCGACGGCCCGGACGATCTGCAGATACCCCGCTTCCTCTGCAGCCAGACCATCGTGATGGCATTGGAAGGCATTCCGGCGTTCTACATTCACGCGCTGCTGGCCACCGGCAACGACCAGGAGGGCGCCAGCCGGACCGGCGTGCCGCGCGCCATCAACCGCTACCGGTGGCACTATCCGGACCTGCAGGCCGCACTCGCGGACCCGGCCTCGACCCACGCCAGGGTGCTCGCGGCGCTCAAGGCCAGGCTCGCCATCCGCCGCCGCCAGAAGGCCTTCCACCCCAACGCCACCCAGTTCACCCTGCAGCTCGGCAGCGCGATCTTCGGGTTCTGGCGCCAGAGCCTGGACCGGGATCAGTCGGTGTTCGCCCTGCACAACGTCAGCCGCCACGCGATCGCCCTGCCGGTGGCATCGATCAACCTCATCGGCGGCGAGGACTGGATCGACCTGCTGTCCGGCGAGCGCGTCGACGACGAAGCCGGCACGATCACCTTCGCCCCCTACCAGTGCCGGTGGATCACCAACCGGCGCTGAGGGTCACGCCAGATCGTCCGCATGCAGGGCGACGTTGCGTCCCGAGCCCTTGGCCGCGTAGAGCGCCTCGTCTGCGGGCCGGATCAGTCCTGCCGGGTCGATCTCGGTGCCTCGATTACGACGGGGAACGTAAGTGGCCGCGCCGACGCTGGCGGTCAGGGGCCGGGGCGCGGACGCGATGCGCTCGATGGCCGTGCGCATGCGCTCCGCCACGACCCGACAGCCGGCGCCGTCGGTGTTCGGCAACACGACGGCGAACTCCTCCCCCCCATAGCGGGCGACTATGTCGTTCTGCCGCGCCGCACTGCTCAGTTCGTGGGCGACCCGACACAGCGCCTTGTCGCCCTCCAGATGTCCAAAGTCGTCGTTGAAACGCTTGAAGTGGTCGACGTCGACCAGCAGCAGCGACAGCGGCAGGCCGGACCGCTGGCACTGGGACAGCTCGGCATCGAGGCGCTGGGAGAACGCCCGCCTGTTCAGGACCCGGGTCAGCGGGTCCACCATCGCCAGCTCCTCGAGCTGCGCGTTGACCCTTTGGAGCTCCTGGTTTTTCCGGTCCAGTTCCTGCTGGGCCCGCTTCTGGTCGGTAATGTCCTGAATCTGAGAGACGAAGTTCCTCGGCCGGCCCCATTCGTCGCGCACCAGAGAAACGCTCAACAACCCCCAGACCGTGTGCCCGTGGCGGTGGAAGTAACGCTTTTCCATGCGATAGCTGTCGATCTCGCCGGCCAGCACCGAGCGGACCAGCTCCATGTCCGCATCGAGATCTTCCGGGTGGGTGACGGACTGGAAGTCGATCTCCAGAAGCTCGTCCTCGCTGTAGCCCAGCATCTGCGTGACGGCCGCATTGACCCGCAGCCAGCGTCCATCGGTGCCGACCAGGGCCATGCCGATGGGCGCGTGACGAAAGGCATTCTCGAACAGCTCGCCGTTCTCGTGGATGAGCTGCGCCGCGAGCGCGCGCTCCTGTTCGGCGATGTCACGCTCGATGACGCGACCGAGGCTGCCCGCCATGAGTTCGACCAGATCGCGGTCTTCGTCGCAGAAAGGTTCGGCGCGGCCGATCGAGGAAGTGAAGTTGAGGGTTCCGTAGATCGCGCCGAACACCCGGATCGGCGCAGCCAGGTAGGCGGCCAGCCGATGGTCGACGTAGACCGGGTGATGCTCGGTCCGTCTGTCTGCGCCGAGCGACTCGATGGCGACGAGCCGATCCTCACCGACCACCAGCGCGCACAGGGTTTCACCCAGCTCGAACACGTCTCCGGCCGCGTATCCGGCCTCTGCCGGCTGCACGGCGAGCACCGTGTAGGATGGCCCCTCGATTCGGCTGACGATCCCCACCTCCATGCCGAGGAGCCTGTTTCCGGTCGCCAGATAATCCGCGTAGAGCGCGGGAAAGTTGTCGTGCTCCACGAGCATGAGCCGGTGCAGCTCATGAAGGTGGCGTCTGACACGGTCCCGCTCCGGGTCGGCGACAGTGCCCGGGGGGCTGGCTGGAGTGGCGCTCATAGAGCAAATATAGGACAGTCTGGCGATATCCAGGATACGGCCACGGGGAGGCGAGCGATGACGGTCAATCGACAGTGGGTACTGGCAAAACGTCCCCACGGCATGGTCACCCGCGACAACTTCGAGTATCGCGAGGCCGCCGTGCCCGAACCCGGCGACGGCGAGGTGCTGCTGCGCAACCTCTATCTGTCCTTCGACCCCACCCAGCGCGGCTGGATGGAGGACCGGGAGAGCTACCTGCCACCGGTAGGCATCGGCGAGGTGATGCGAGCGGGGTCGGTGGCTCAGGTGGTGACGTCCCGGCACCCGGATTTCGCCGAGGGCGACCTGGTGCAGACCACCGGCGGCTGGCAGGACTACCTGGTGGCCTCGCCCGGCTCGGGCGTCATGGGCCTGAGCCGCCTGCCGGACGGCGTGCCGCCCACGCTGGCACTGAGCGTCCTGGGCGTGACCGGCCTGACCGCCTACTGGGGCCTGCTCGACCTCGGTGAACCCCAGCCGGGCCAGACTGTGCTGGTTTCAGGCGCGGCGGGCGCGACCGGCTCCGTCGCCGGGCAGATCGCCCGCATCAAGGGCTGCCGGGTGGTCGGCATCGCCGGCGGCCCGGACAAGTGCCGCTGGCTCACCGACGTGGCCGGCTTCGATGCCGCCATCGACTACAAGGCCGACGACGTCGACCAGCGGATCGGCGAGCTGTGCCCGGACCGCGTCGACGTGTTCTTCGACAACGTCGGCGGCGGCATCCTCGAAGCCGCGCTGAATCACATCAACATGCACGCCCGGGTGGTGCTGTGCGGGGGAATTTCGGCCTACAACGCCACCGCGCCGATCCCCGGCCCGGCCAACCTCATGAACCTGGTGGTGATGCGCGCCCGCATGGAAGGCTTCATCGTGATCGACTACATGGACCGCTCGGCCCAGGCCGTGGCCGACCTGGTGGCGTGGATGGAACAGGGCCTGCTGCATCATCAGGTGGACGTCCAGGAAGGCTTCGACAACATTCCCGACACGCTCAACCGGCTGTTCACCGGCCGCAACATCGGCAAGCAGCTTCTGAAGATCGCCGACCCGGAGTGACCCGGCGGCGTCGCCGCCACCGGATCCGCGCAAACCGCCGCGCCCGGGTCAGCCCGCCGGCACCCAGGCGTTGCACCAGCCCGCGCCCGCCACCTGCTTGCCCGGGAAGATGCCGCAGGCGCCCCAGTCGGCGTCACCGCCCTGGTACAGCGCACAGTTGGCGCAATTCTGGCCGGAAGGGTCGGCGAATTTCGGCCACTGGGCGGGGTCGACGCTGGACGCGTTCTCGACGTAGCCCAGCGCTTTGGCCTGGGGATCGTCCGGCGACAGACGCGGCCCCTCGGCCGCCGCAGCCCCCCGGCCCAGCGCCAGGGCCGCCGCAGCGAGGCCGCCGGTCAGCAGTATCCTGCGTCGGCTGTGATTCATGGGTTCGTTCACGTTGGCGTACTCCGGTGGGAGGCCGGGCGGGACGCCCGGCCGTGATTGCTTCAAGCCTGGCGCAAACGCGCCGCCTCACTCGGCGATGGTGGCGCGCAGCATCCAGGCGTTCTCCTCGTGCACCCCGAGCCGTTCGGTGAGCAGGTCGGCGGTCTTGACGTCGTTCAGGGCCTCGGCCTTCTCCACCGCGTCCCGCATGCCCTGGGCGAGCCGCTCGTTGCCGGCGATGAGCTGCTCGATCTGGGCCCTGACGTCACCGCCCGCGTCCAGCTCGTCGATCGCCGACAGCGCGGCCATCTCCGAGAGCGTCGCCGGCGCCGGGAAGCCCAGCGTGCGGATGCGTTCCGCCAGGTCGTCGATGGCCTCGAACATGTCCTGATACTGCTCTTCGGTCATCTTGTGCACGCTGTAGAACAGCGGCCCCTGGACGTTCCAGTGAAGGCCCTGGGTGCTCGCGAACAGGGTATAGGTATCGGCGACGGACCGCGACAGCGCCTCGGCGACCTCCCGCCGGGCGGTCTTCTTCAGCCCGTTGTTGGCGTCCAGTTCGGTCACTTCCTGTGCGAGTGCATCGGTCATCGTGCACCTCCGTCGTCATGGATGTGCCCTCTACCGTGCCGGCGTTTCCGTCAATCGATCGTGAGTCATCGAGAGGGCCGGCTTCACCGCGTCTTCACGCCACGAAAAGCGGCGGGACCGGTGGCCGAGGACGATCTGTGCAGGTACACTCGCGGGTCTTCGGAGAGGTGGCCGAGTGGTCGAAGGCGCTCCCCTGCTAAGGGAGTATGGGTCAAAAGCCCATCGAGGGTTCGAATCCCTCCCTCTCCGCCAATGAACAAGGGGCCCATCGGGCCCCTTTTTCATTGGCGGACAGGGCGGCCGATGAGGTCCCTGCGGTTCGACAAATCCGCAGAGCGGATTTGGACGTTGCCGCTTCGCGGCAACGCCCCGAAGGGGTGAGGCGCGGTCCCCCGCGCCGAATCACAAAATCGCAGAGCGATTTTGGACGTCGCCGCTCTTGCGGCAATGCCCCGAAGGGGTGAGGGCCGCTCCCGCGGCCCGAATCACAAATCCGCACAGCGATTTTAGACGCCGCCGCTACCGATTGAGGAAATTCAACGGCAGGCCCGCCACCGGCCAGTCGGTGCTCACCAGGCGTCCGGTTCCCGAGAGCGTGATGTAGGCCGTCTTGAGATCCTCGCCCCCGAAGCAGATGTTGGTGGTGAAGACATCGCCGGTGGCAACGTGCTCGACCCGCTCGCCGTCCGGCGACACGATGGTGATGCCGCCGTTGACCAGGGTGGCGACGCAGACGTTGCCTTCGGCATCGATGGCCAGGGAGTCGAACAGCTGCATACCCGGCAGGCCGACCACCAGCCGGCCGGACCGGGGATCGAGCTGCCCGGGCGCCGTGATGTCGTAAGCCCAGACGCGGCCGACCATGGTTTCCGCGAAGTACAGCGTCTTCTCGTCCGGCGACAGGCCGATCCCGTTGGGCGACTCCCGGCCACCGAGCTGGCGGCTGATCAGGCTGCCGTCGGGCTTGGCGTAGTAGATGCAGCCGACATCCCGGTAGGTCTCGTAGGTCTTGCCGAGGTCCGTGAACCACATGCCGCCCTGGGCGTCGAAGACGATGTCGTTGGGACCGTTGAGGGGCCGGCCGTCGCACTCTCGATACACGACGTCGAACTCGCCGGTGGCGAGATCCACCCGCTCGATGCGCCCCCCGGAATAGTCGTCGGGGGTGCCCGCCGGAGCCAGCAGCCCGCCTTCCTCGGACCACTTGAACCCGCCGTTGTTGCACACGTACACGGCTCCGTCCGGACCCATCGCGGCGCCGTTGGGGCCCCCGCCGAGCTTCGCGATGACCTCGATGCTGCCTTCCGGCGTGACACGGCTGAGGGTCTGTCGCTCGATCTCCACCAGGACCACGCTGCCGTCCGGCATGGCGATGGGACCCTCGGGAAATCTGAGGCCGGATACGATCTCGTTCATGGGGCGGGCTCCTTGGGCTGTAATCTGTAGAGGAGGAATCAGGTCGCCGTGCTGGGCGGCAACAGGCGCCGGGACATGAGTTCTTCGAGCCAGAAGCAGACGCTGCGCTCGGTGTCGAAGGTGTCGGTGAATCCCGCCTGCTTGATCTTCACCGTGCTGACAAAGGTCGGCGCCGGGGGTTCGCTGGCGCCGAAGGCGAAGCAGAGGTCGGTGTAGTGATGGGACTCACCCAGCAGGGCCTGGAGAGGCAGCCGCTGGAGGCCGTGGCGCTCGACCAGCCGGTCCCACAGCGCGGCCCGCTCCGGCAGGTAGGTCGCCATCGACGCGGGCTCGTCCGGGCCGGTTTCCACGCCGAGGGTCGCCGCGATCGCCGGCCACATGTCGCGCCAGCAGAACACCTCACCGTTGGTCAGGTTGAAGGTCTCGCCGGCCGCCGCCGGCGCGTCCGCGGCCCACACGGCAGCGGCCCCGATCAGGCGAGTGTCTACCGCTTCCCAGACCCAGTCCGGGCCTCCGGGAAACGAAAAGGGAAGCCCCTCCGCCCGACGCAGGGCCGCGTAGACGCCGATCACCGGCACCGGGTTCATCACCACGCCGGTGTTGGGGCCCAGCACCAGCTGCGGGCGGAATATCGTGAAGGCATACCCGCGGCGGACGGACTGCTCGCGCACGAAGTCCTCGTGGAGCCAGTAGAAATTCGGGTGCTCCACCCGGGGCTGACGCTCGCGCGCCGGAATGCGCATCGGGCCCACGTGGCCGCCGTAGGCCTTGGTGCCCTGAACGATGCTGACGTGTTCCAGGGCGGCGTGCTCGGCGAGGGGCTCGAGCAGATTGCGGAGCATGCGCCCGTTCGTCTCGATCTGGACCGGGTCGGTCCAGCCCGGCATCAGACCCGGCAGTTCGTACACGGCCGCATACATGACGTGGGTGACGTGCTTAAGCGCCGCCGCTGCCCGGCGGCAGGCCGCCGCGTCCTGCAGGTCGAGCGGCAGATGCAGGAAATCCCCGCCGTTCACCAGCGCCGGAACCTGGCGGGACAACCCGATGACGGCCCAGCCCGCGTCCAGGAACGCATTCACCGCCGCCGTGCCGATCAGTCCGCTGGCACCTGCCACCAGTACCGTTCTGCGTTCGCCTGAAGTGTCAGTCATCGGAGCATCCGTTGAAATGTATCGCCAGTGAGACTCGCCGGGTTCTGCCGGAATCGCTGGGCCAGGCGGACACGTCGGCGCGCCCGGCGCTGCCGCCCTCGTTCCGGGTTTGCCGCGTGCCCATGCCCCGTGCTCAACCCGCGTAGCGTTGCCGGAGCTCGCGTTTCAGGATCTTGCCGGTGGCCGTGCGCGGCAACGGCTCGGTGATGAAGAACACCCGGGTCGGCACGTTGTAGCGGGCGAGCCTGGACGCCACGAATGCCTGAACCTCGGCTTCGTCCAGGGTCGCTCCCGGCGCGCACTCGATGACGGCGGCGACCTCTTCGCCGAGCGACCGGTGCGGCAACCCGATGAGCGCCACGTCGACCACCGCCGGCAGCTCGTGCAGCACGCCCTCCACCTCGGCGCAGTAGACGTTCTCGCCGGCCCGGATGATGACGTCCTTCTTGCGGTCGACCACGTAGTAGAACCCGTCGTCGTCCACGAACCCGAGATCACCGGTCCTGAACCAGCCGTCACTGAACGCCTCGGCGGTGGCGTCCGGCTTGCCCCAGTAGCCGGCGAAGATGTTCGGCCCGCGGGCCCACAGCTCGCCCACCGCCCCCGGCGGACAGTCCGAGCCATCCTCGGCCACGATCCGGACGTCCGCCGTGACCGCCGGCCGGCCCACGCTGCGGGGCCGCGCCAGGTAGTCGGGGCCGCTGTTGGAGATGATGGCCGAGGTCGTCTCGGTCGCCCCGTAGCCGTTGCCCGGCGCGACCCGGGCCTCGAACCGTGCGCCGATCTGGCCGATCAGGTCCGCCGGTACCGGGGCCCCGCCGGAAGCGATGCTGCCCAGCGACGCCAGAGCGTCGGCGTCTGCCTCCGGGTGTTCCAGGAGCTCGCGCACCAGGGTCGGCACGGCGCTCCAGGACGTCACCCGCTCGGCCCGGATGAGCGCCAGCGCCCGGCGTGCATCCCACTTGTACATCAGGCTGAGCCGGCCGCCGGTCGCCAGGGTGATGTAGAGACCGCTCAAGCCACCGATGTGAAAGAACGGAAAACTCTGCAGCGCGCTGGGCTGCGCATCCGGTTGCTCCACGGGCTGGGGCCGAAGCAGCGCGGCGACGGCGCCGCCGAGCAGCGCGTTGCGGATGTTGGTCACGTGATTGCGGTGCAGATGCAGAGCGCCCTTGGGCAGACCCGTGGTGCCGGAGGTGTACATGATCGAGGCCGGATCGGAGGACGTCAGGTCCACCGGCGGCAGATCGTCGCGGTCGGCGCGCTCGGCGAGCGCGTCCGACCAACGGGTCGCGTCGGCACCGCAGGGCTCGGGATCCCGGGCGACCAGAAACGCCACGGCCGGCAGCGCGTCGCGGTGGTCGGCCAGGCTGGCGAGGCGCTCGCCATCGACGATGGCGATCCGCGCCCCGGAGTCCGTCAGGCCATAGACCAGCTCACGCCCCGTCCACCAGGCATTGAGCGTGACTGCGACGGCGCCGAGCGCATGACAGGCGAAAAACGCGATCGACCACTCGGGATAATTGCGCATCGCGATCGCCACTCGATCGCCCTTGGCGATGCCCCGGGCCTTCAGCCAGTGCGCGAGGCGCGCCACGCGAACGAAGTGTTCGTCGTAGCTGATGCGTTCGTCCTCGTAGATCAGGAAGTCCCTGGCGCCGTGCGCCCTGGACGCGATCAGCACTTCGCGCAGGGTATGGGGCGGACCCGCGTAGGTTCGTTGCGGCCCCCGGCCGTCGTCGACGGTGACCAGTTCGAAGGGGCCACCGGGGCCCGTGAGATCGTCAATGGCCTGTTGTCTGGTCAGCACGCCGCGTCCTCCCCAACGCCGTATCGAGCAACCGTCGACTGCCCTCAGACGTTAAACTAAAACGCATTTCAGATCGACTGACCGCGCCCACGCTGCCCGGGACGAGGCGGCAGGTGGGCCGTCGTCCGGGCCGGCCGGACGACGCACGGAACGCGTTAGACCGCGCTCACTCCTCTTCCGCCTCGACCGCCCCGAGCTCGAACGCATCGTGGATGCACCGGACCGCCAGCTCGAGGTACCTCTCCGCCACCACGATGGAGATCTTGATCTCGGAGGTCGAGATCATCTGGATGTTGATGTTCTCCGCCGCCAGCGCGTCGAACAGCCGGGTGGCCACTCCGGCATGGGACCGCATGCCGACCCCCACCACCGACACCTTGGCGATCCGGTTGTCGCCGGACAGATCACGGGCGCCAAGTTCCGTCTGAACCGCGCCGAGCATCTCGAGGGCCCGCTCGTAGTCGTCCCGCTTCACCGTGAACGTGAAGTCCGTCAGCCCGTCGGCGCCCGTGTTCTGCACGATCATGTCGACCTCGATGGGCGCGCGGCCGATCGGCCCGAGGATCCGGGAGGCCACGCCGGGCACGTCGGGCACGCCCGCCATCGTGATCTTCGCCTCGTCCCGGGAATACGCGATGCCGGAAACGATGGGCTGCTCCATCTCGTTGCTCTCCATGGTGATGAGGGTGCCGGGTCCGTCCTCGAACGAAGACATGACCCGCAGCGGGACCCGGTACTTGCCGGCGAACTCGACGGACCGGGGGTGCAGCACCTTGGAGCCGAGACTCGCCAGCTCGAGCATTTCCTCGAAGGTGACCTGGCTCATGCGGCGGGCGTCGTCGACGATGCGCGGGTCCGCGGTGTACACGCCGTCGACGTCGGTGCAGATCTCGCACTCGTCCGCGCCGAGCGCGGCCGCGATCGCCACCGCCGTGGTGTCGGAACCACCCCGGCCCAGCGTGGTGAGGTTGCCGTCGTCGTCGACGCCCTGGAATCCGGCCACCACCGGCACGATGCCGCTGGCCAGATCCGCGAGCAGACGTTCCGTGTCGATGGCGCTGATGCGGGCCTTGCCGAAGCTCGAATCCGTGCGGATGGCCACCTGGTCCGCCAGGTAGGACTTGCCCGGATGCCCCCGGTCCGACAGCGCCATGGCCACCAGCGCGATGGTGACCTGCTCGCCGGCGGCGGTCAGCACGTCCATTTCGCGGGCGAGCGGCCGGGCCGACACGCTGCGGCCGAGCTCGACGAGGCGGTTGGTCTCGCCGCTCATGGCGGACACGACCACCACCACCTGGTCGCCACGGGCGAGGTAGCGGGCCACCCGCTCGGCGACGGCGTGGATACGCTCGACGCTGCCGACGCTGGTGCCGCCGTACTTCTGAACGATGAGCGCCACGGCCGGGTCAGCCGACGCGCTCGGCGACCCAGCTCTGGACCTTCGCCAGAGCCGGGCCGAGAGCATCCGGCCGATCGCCACCGCCGGCCCGGGCCATGTCCGGCCGGCCGCCGCCCTTGGCGCCGACCTCCGGGCCGACCAGCGAGATCAGATCCGGCGCCGCGACCCGGTCGGTGAGGTCCTTGCTGACGCCGGCGATGAGGTTGACCTTGCCGTCGGACACGTTGCCCAGCACGATCACCGCCGAGCCGAGCTTCGACTTCAGCATGTCGAGGGTCTGCATCAGCGACTTGGGATCGCCCTCGACCGGCGCGGCGAGGACCTTGATGCCCTCCACGTCCACGGCCTGCCCCGCCAAGTCCGTGCCCTGGGAGGTGGCCAGCTTTTGCTTGAGCCGTTCCAGCTCCTTGCTCAGACGGCGGTTCTCCTCGACGACGGCGGCTACCTTGTCGGCGACGTCGCTGCGTCCCGCGCGCACCATGCCGCCGACGGTCTCGACGATCCGGTCCGTCGCGTCGATCCAGGCCAGCGCCCCCGGCCCGGTCACGGCTTCGATCCGGCGCACGCCGGCGGCCACGCCGCCCTCGGAGACGATCCGGAACACGCCGATGTCGCCGGTTCTCGACACGTGGGTGCCGCCGCACAGCTCCACGGAGAAGTCGCCGCCCATGCTGAGCACGCGCACTTCGTCGCCGTACTTCTCGCCGAACAGGGCCATGGCGCCACGCGCCATGGCGTCGTCGTAGCTCAGATGTTCGATGCCGACCGGCGTGTTGGCCTGAATCTGCTCGTTCACCTCGGCCTCGACCCGCGCGATCTCCTCGGCGGTCATCGGCTGGGGATGGGAGAAGTCGAAGCGCAGTCGATCCGGCGCCACCAGCGAGCCCTTCTGCTGCACGTGGCTGCCCAGCACGTTGCGCAGGGCCGCGTGCATCAGGTGGGTGGCGGAATGATTCAGCATGATCCGCCGCCGCCGCTCCGCGTCCACCGCGGCCCGGACATGGTCGCCCGGTGCCAGCCGGCCCTCACGCACGATCCCGACGTGCAGGTGCTGATCGCCGCTGCTCTGGGTGTCCTCGACCTCGAAGCACACGCCGTCCGCGCCGATGGTGCCGCTGTCGCCGATCTGTCCGCCGGATTCCGCGTAGAACGGCGTGCGATCGAGGATCACCAGTCCCCGCTCGCCTTTTTCCAGTTTTTTCAAAGGCTTGCCGTCCATATCGAAGACATCCTTCACGACGCCTTCGTCTTGCACCCCGTCGTAGCCAAGGAACTCGACCCGGCCCTGGGTGTGCACGCGCTGACCGAGCGCGGCGGAGAACTGCGCCGCTGCGCGGCCGCGCTCCCGCTGGGCCTCCATGGCTGCCTCGAAGCCTTCCATGTCGATGGTCAGGCCCCGCTCACGGGCCACGTCGGCGGTCAGGTCGGTGGGAAATCCGTAGGTGTCGTAGAGCTGGAACACCACGTCGCCGGGAATACGGTCCGTCGACAGCCGGTCGATGGTGCGGTCGAGCAGTTCCATGCCCTGGTTGAGGGTCTCCGCGAACCGCTGCTCCTCACGCAGCAGCGCGGCCTCCACCTCGGCCTGGCGTTGCCGCAGCACCGGGTAGGCGTCGCCCATCTCCTCGGCCAGGGGCGCCACCAGCTTGTGGAAGAACGGCTCGCGGATGTCGAGCATGTAGCCGTGCCGCAGCGCCCGGCGGATGATCCGGCGCAGCACGTAGCTGCGGTCCTCATTGCCGGGCATCACGCCGTCGGCGATGAGAAACGCGCTGGAACGGATGTGATCGGCGATCACCCGCACCGACGCGTTGGCGAACTGGGCATCGGCCCCGTCGATGCCGGCCAGCCGGCCGACCGCGGCGAGCAGACGCTGGAACAGATCGATCTGGTAGTTGCTGTGGACGCCCTGCAGGATCGCCGTGATGCGCTCGAGCCCCATGCCCGTGTCCACGCCCGGCTGGGGCAGCGGCGTCAGCTCGCCGTCCGGCTGGCGGTCGAACTGGGGAAACACCAGGTTCCAGAACTCGATGTAGCGGTCGCCGTCCTCGTCGGCGGAGCCCGGCGGGCCGCCTTCGACCTCGGGGCCGTGGTCGTAGAAGATCTCGGTGCACGGGCCGCAGGGGCCCGTGTCGCCCATGGCCCAGAAGTTCTCCTCGAGGTCGATCACCCGCTCCCTGGGCACGCCGATCCGGTCTTCCCACAGACGGCGGGACTCGTCGTCGGTGGGGTGAACCGTGACCCAGAGCCGCTCCTTCGGCAGCTCCAGCACTTCGGTGATGAACGCCCACGCCCAGGAGATCGTCTCCTCCTTGAAGTAGTCGCCGAAGCTGAAGTTGCCGAGCATCTCGAACAGGGTGTGATGCCGCGCCGTGTAGCCGACGTTCTCCAGGTCGTTGTGCTTGCCGCCGGCGCGCACGCAGCGCTGGACGCTCGCCGCCCGCTTGAACCCCAGGTCCTCCCTGCCGAGCAGGGCGTCCTTGAACTGGTTCATTCCCGCATTGGTGAACAGCAGGGTCGGATCGTTGTGGGGCACGAGGGGGCTCGAGGGCACCACCCGGTGTCCCCGTTCCTCGAAGAACTTCAGATATGCCGCACGGACGTCAGCGGTTTTCATCGCACCTTCTTTGCGAGTGGCAAATGGGCGCAGAGTATAAAGAAACACGGGCGGGCAAGCACTGACGGCGCCCCGGCGGCGGGCGCCCGGCGCGACGACGCAGCAGGCGTCAGACGGTCGGGCCGCGGCCGTTATCCGGCCGGCCGGAAACCGCGCCGGCATCGTGTCAGCCTGGGCGTGTCAGCCTGTCAGCTCCGGGAGCCGCGGTCGTCGGGTTCGCCGATGGCGCGCACGACCACGTCCGAGGGAAACCCACGCTGGGCCAGGAACCGGGCCTGACGCTGCCAGGCGTCCCGGTCCGCAGGCGGTGCGTCGCCGAACTTGCGCTGCCGCGCCGCCACGGCCAGAGCCGCCCAGTCCTCGTCGAGGGCATCCGTAGCGAGGGCCGCGTCGATGCCCCGTTGAGCGAGCTCCTGACGAATGCGCACCGGCCCCTGTCCCCGCCCGACCCGGCTGTGCACGAAGGCTTCGGCGAACCGCGCGTCGGACTGCAGCCCGCGGCCCCGCAGATCGTCCACCACGAGCCCGGCGGTAGCGGCGTCGACACCTTTGGCGGTGAGCTTGCCGGTCAGCTCCCGGGCGGAATGCTCGCGCTGACCGAGCAGTCGCAGCGCGCGATCGAAGGCCGCGCGGTAGCGACGGTCCTCGTCGTCGAGCAGGTCGGGCTCACGGCCCGGCCCGTCGTCCTCCAGTGCCTGGTCGGCGTCCATCGGCGGCCTCCGTCAGAGCGAGTCCTGAGCCGGTTCCGGCACCACCACTTCGTCGCTCTGCTGGGCGTTGGGCAGAAGCTGGCGACGCAGCTCCGCCTCGATCGCACCGCTGATGTCGATGTTCTCCAGCAGGAAATCGGCGGCGTTCTTGCGGCCCTGACCGATCCGGTCGCCGTTGTAGGAGTACCAGGCCCCGGACTTCTCGATGAGGCCCTGCTGCACGCCCAAGTCGAGCACCTCGCCCATGCGGTTGATGCCCTTGCCGTAGAGAATCTGGAACTCGGTCTGCCGGAACGGCGGAGCCACCTTGTTCTTGACCACCTTGACCCGGGTCTCGTTGCCCACGACCTCGTCGCCTTCCTTCACCGCGCCGATGCGGCGGATGTCGAGCCGCACGGAGGAGTAGAACTTGAGCGCGTTGCCGCCGGTGGTGGTTTCCGGCGAGCCGAACATCACGCCGATCTTCATGCGGATCTGGTTGATGAAGATCACCAGCGTGTTGGAGTTCTTGATGTTGCCGGTCATCTTACGCAGGGCCTGGCTCATCAGCCGGGCCTGCAGGCCAACGTGGGAATCGCCCATCTCGCCTTCGATCTCGGCCTTGGGCGTGAGCGCCGCCACCGAGTCGATGACCACCACGTCGACGGCCCCGGAGCGGACCACCATGTCCGCGATCTCCAGCGCCTGCTCGCCGGTGTCGGGCTGGGAGACCAGCAGATCGTCGGTGTTCACGCCGAGCCGCTCGGCGTAGATCGGATCCAGCGCGTGCTCGGCATCGATGAAGGCGCAGGTGCCGCCGGCCCGCTGCGCCTCGGCGATGACCTGCAGGGTCAGCGTGGTCTTGCCCGAGGACTCCGGGCCGTAGATCTCCACCACCCGGCCGCGCGGCAGACCGCCGACGCCAAGCGCCACGTCCAACCCCAGAGAGCCCGTCGAGATGGCCGGTACGGAGACCTGCTCGCGATCGCCCAGACGCATCATCGAGCCCTTGCCGAACTGGCGCTCGATCTGGGCCAGCGCAGCGGTCAGAGCGCGGTCTTTGTTGGCGTCCTTCGGATCTTTCTGGTCTTTCATGTCCCTGGCATCTCTGCTCATGACGGCCTCCGGATTGGAATGGGCGTTACTGTATATTTAGTCAGTACCGATGGCAACCGTGGCGGCAGGATTCGGGGCGAAATCGCACACGAGGAGAAGCCGATCGCCCGCCACGGCCCGACCATGGTCGCCCAAGTTGACCGCCCCCGGGAAGGGTGTTTCACTCCAGCGCGCACAGGTTCGAACCCCGACATGCACCCAGCCGATTCTTCAAGCGCGCCGCCCGAGGCCGCCGCAGGGCGCCATACGCCCATGATGCAGCAGTACCTGCGGATCAAGGCCGAGCACCCCGACGATCTGCTGTTCTACCGCATGGGCGACTTCTACGAGCTGTTCTACGAGGACGCCAGGCGCGCCGCGGCCCTGCTCGACATCACCCTGACGGCCCGCGGCCAGTCGGCCGGCGAGCCCATTCCCATGGCCGGGGTGCCCTATCACGCGGCGGACGGCTACCTGGCGAGACTGGTGAAGCTCGGCGTGTCGGTGGCGATCTGCGAGCAGATCGGCGACCCGGCCACCAGCAAGGGGCCGGTGGAGCGGCGGGTGCAGCGGGTCGTCACGCCCGGCACGCTGACCGAGGAGGCGCTCCAGGACAGCGCCCGGGACAGCCTGCTGATGGGCATCAATCCCGCCGGTGACGGCTTCGGCATCGCCGTGCTCAACCTCGGCCGGGGCGAGCTCGGCGTGGCCACCCTGAGCGACGCGGCGGCCCTGCGCGACGAGCTCGCGCGCCTCGCGCCCAGCGAGATTCTCGTGCCCGGCGCCGTGGCCGCCCTCGCCGGCCTGCGCACCCCGGTGCGCGAGCGGGACACTCTCGCCTTCGACGCGGAGCTCGGCTTCGAGCGCCTGACCCGGCACTTCGGCACCCACGACCTGTCCGGCTTCGGCGTCGATGCCGGCTCGCCCGCCATCGGCGCGGCCGCCGCGGTGCTGGACTACGCCCAGCTCTCCCAGTGCCAGACCCTGGACTACATCGACCGGCTGGTGCCGCTGGGCGAATCCGGCGTCGTCACCCTGGACGCCCACTCCCGGCGCAACCTGGAGATCGACCGGCGCCTGGACGGCAGCGAGGACGCCACCCTGTTCGCGCTGATGAACACCTGCCGGACGCCCATGGGGGCGCGCCTGCTGCGACGCTGGCTGAACGCGCCGAGCCGCGACGGCGGGGAGGTGGCCGCCCGCCAGCAGGCGGTGGCCGCGCTGCTGGAGGAGCTGGACGTCGACGAGCTGCGCGGCGAGCTCGACGCCGTCGGCGACCTGGAACGGGTGGTGTCCCGGCTGGCGCTGGGCCGCGCCGGGCCGCGCGATCTCGCCAGGCTGCGCAGCGCCCTGGCCCGCTTTCCGCACATCCGCCGGTGCCTCGCCACCGATTCCGGCGGGATCGGACCTGCCGCGCCGCGCCTGGAAGCGCTGGCCGGCGCCCTGCCCGACTTCGCCGCCGAGCTGGACCTGCTGCAGCGCGCCCTGGTGGAGACGCCGCCGGTCACGGTGCGCGACGGCGGCGTGATCGCCCGCGGGTTCGACGCCAGGCTCGACGAGCTGCGGGACCTCACCGAGAACTCCAGCCGCTGGCTGGCCGACCTCGAGGCCCGGGAGCGGGAGCGCACCGGCATCGCCACCCTCAAGGTCGGCTACAACCGGGTCCATGGCTACTACCTCGAGACCAGCCGGGCGGCCGGCAACGAGGTGCCGCCGGAGTACGTCCGCCGCCAGACCCTGAAGAATGCCGAGCGCTACATCATTCCCGAGCTGAAGGCGTTCGAGGACCAGGCCCTCACCGCCCAGGCCCGGGCGCTGAAGCTCGAGCGCCGGCTCTACGACGAGCTGTGCGCCAGCCTGGCCGAATCGGCCGCCGGCCTGCGCGGCGCCGCGGCGGCCGCCGCCGAGCTCGACGTGCTGGCCAGCTTCGCCGAGCGCGCCCGCCGGCTCGATTTCGTGCGCCCGGAGCTGACCGCCGAGCCGGGACTGTCGATCCGCCAGGGCTGGCATCCGGTGGTCAGAGCCAGCAGCGACGAGGCGTTCGTGCCCAACGACCTGGACCTCAACGACCGCCGGCGGCTGCTGGTGATCACCGGCCCGAACATGGGCGGCAAATCGACCTACATGCGCCAGTCGGCGCTGATCGCGCTGCTGGCCTGCACCGGCAGCTACGTGCCCGCGGCGGCCGCGCGGATCGGCCCCATCGACCGCATCTTCACCCGCATCGGCGCCTCGGACGACCTCGCCGGCGGGCGCTCGACGTTCATGGTGGAGATGACCGAGACCGCCAACATCCTGCACAACGCCACCGCCAGCAGCCTGGTGCTGCTCGACGAGATCGGGCGCGGCACCAGCACCTACGACGGCCTCGCCCTGGCCTGGGCGACGGCGCGCTTCCTGGCCCGCCAGCGTCGGGCCTTCACCCTGTTCGCCACCCACTACTTCGAGCTGACGGGCCTGGCGGACGAGCTGCCCGCCACCGCCAACGTGCATCTGGCGGCCACCGAGCACCAGGGGCGGATCGTGTTCCTGCACAGCGTCAAGGCGGGCGCCGCCAGCCAGAGCTACGGGGTGCAGGTGGCGCGGCTCGCCGGCGTGCCGGCGGCGGTGCTGGAGGCCGCTCAGCAGAAGCTCGAGGCGCTGGAGCAGCAGAACTACCGGGGCGGCGCCCAGGCGGATCTGTTCCACGGCCTGACCGCGGCCGCCGACGCCGGGGACGGCCCGCAGGCCGCGCCCGACCCCCGCCTCGCCCGCCTCGACGAGGTCGACCCCGACGCCATGACGCCGCGCGACGCGCTGGCCATGCTCTACGAGCTCAAGGCACTTGCCGACCCGCCGCGGGAGTAATCCGGACCCGCCTGTACAGGGCGTCCAATATGATTAGAATACCGGGCTTTTGCGACAGCAGGACCACAGATCATGACATTCGTCGTCGGCGAGAACTGCATCAAGTGCAAGCACACGGACTGCGTCGAGGTGTGCCCCGTCGACTGCTTCTACGAAGGTCCGAACATGCTGGTGATCCACCCTGACGAGTGCATCGACTGCGCCCTGTGCGAGCCCGAGTGCCCGGTGGACGCGATCTTCTCCGAAGACGAGCTGCCAGCGGATCAGCAGGACTTCCTCGAGCTGAATGCCGAACTCGCCGAGCAGTGGCCCAACATCACCGAGAAGAAGGACGCGCTGCCGGACGCCGAGGACTGGGACGGCAAGCCCGGCAAACGCGACCTGCTGGAGCGCTGAGCGCCGCCTGCACCCCGACCTGCGCCCCTAGACGAACAGCTCCCTGGCGTCGAGCCCCTCGGCCTCCAAGGACCGGCGCAGCCGCTTGAGCCCTTCCATCTGAAGCTGGCGCACCCGCTCGCGGGTGAGGCCGACGGCGTCACCCACTTCCTCGAGGGTGCCCGCGTCGTGGCCGCGCAGGCCGAAGCGGCGCGCCACCACCTCCCGATGGCGCTCCGGCAGCGCGCCCACCAGGCTGTCGAGCTTGCTCATCAGATCGCCCTGCTGGGCCAGATCCGCCGGGTCCGGCGACGCGTCGTCCGCCACCGTCTCGAGCAGTCCGCGATCGGCGGCGTCCCGGGTGGCGTCGACCGACTCCACCCGCTCGGCCACCTTCATGATCTTGCGCACGTCGTCGACGGGCTTGTCGAGCAGCGCGGCGATGTCTTCCGGGGTCGGTTCGGAATCGAGCTTCTGGGACAGCTCCCGGGCGGCGCGAAGATAGAGGTTCAGCTCCTTCATGACGTGAATCGGCAGGCGGATGGTGCGGGCCTGATTCATGATCGCCCGCTCGATGGTCTGCCGGATCCACCAGGTCGCATAGGTCGAGAAGCGGAAACCCCGATCCGGGTCGAACTTCTCCACCGCGTGCATCAGCCCGAGGTTGCCCTCCTCGATCAGATCGAGCAGCGGCAGGCCCCGGTTGACGTAGCGCCGGGAGATCTTGACCACCAGGCGCAGGTTGCTCTCGATCATGCGCCGCCGGCCCGCCGGATCGCCGGCCCGGGCGAGACGGCCGAAGTGACGCTCCTCATCGGCGGTCAGCAGCGGCGCGTAGCCGATCTCCCGCAGGTAGAGGGCGGTGGCGTCCGGCGACTCGCTGGCCACCTCCGCATCCGGTCCGCCGTAGCCCGCGCCACGGTCGCTGCCTGCCGGGGCCGTCGTGCCGGCCGCTTCGTCCACGTTGTCGACGTTGTCCACGTTCATTGGAGCTTCCCTTCTCCCAGAGCCTTGATGTCGCGGGCGTCGGCACCGGGGTGCGTCGCGCGGATCGGCGGCCGGTACGGGCCGGACCCGGTCCGGCCCGGCCGCGTCCGTGCAGCCGGGCTCAGGAATCGGGGCCGATCAGCAGTCGCGGGTCGACGGGATCGCCGTCTCTTCGGATCTCGAAGTGCAGCGTCCCGGGCCTGCGCCCTCCAACCACCTTATCGGCAAGTAAGGCGCCAGCTTTAATCCGCTGTCCCTCGGCCACCGCCATCCCCAGGTCGAAGCTGTAGGCGCTGAGATATGCGGGGCCGTGCTTGACGATCACCAGATGGCGGTAGCCGCCGAGGCCGCTGCCGGCATACACCACCTCGCCGGCGGCCGCGGCGCGCACCCGGTGGTCCGTGCCGAGGCGGTAGTCGATGCCCTTGTTGCCGTTGCCGAAGGGCCTGGCCACCGGCGCGTCGGTGGGTTTCCGCCAGCTCCCCTGCTCGGCCTGACCGGCGGCGGGCGCCGCCGGCCGGGTCGCGCCCGGGGGCCGCCGGACCGGCGCCGCCTCGCGCAGCCGCAGGCGCTGGCCGGGGTAGATGGTGAAGGGTGGACGGATGCCGTTGGCCCGGGCCAGACGCTGGTGATCGAGGCCGAACCGCCAGGCAATGGAGTAGAGGGTGTCCCCCGCCACCACCACGTAGCTGTCCGGGCGGGCGTCGAACACCGGTGAACGCTCGGCGACCGGCGGCCGGCCGGCCTGGGCGCAGCCCAGCAGCAGGCCGGCCAGCGCCAGGGCGGCCAGGCGGCGCAGCAGCGCGCCCGGGGCCGGGCTCACTCCAGCCGGGACAGCAGCCACAGCGCTGCGACCCCGAGAGCGGCCGCGCCGAGGGTGGCCAGCAGCATGGCCGGCTGACCGGTGGCCGCCTCGTAGGCCGCGGGCGCGACCACGCCACCGTCCGCCCGCCAGGGCCAGAGCCGGTACAGCGACCCGGCCATGAAGCCGGTCAGACCGGCGAGCAGCGGCTCGCGGATCCGGCCGAGCAGCCAGTGCAGCAGCCGGGAGAACGCCAGCAGGCCGACAAGACACCCCAGCGCCAGCACGCCGGGAACGAGCCACTCGCCCGCGTTGAAGGCCCGCAGCACCGGCTCGTAGAGGCCGAGCACCAGCAGCAGGAAGCTGCCGGACACCGCCGGCAGCAGCCAGGCGGACACCGCGATGACGCCACCGACGAAGAACATCCACAGCGGCGCCGGGCCGGTGCCGACGCCCAGGGTCAAAAGCGCCGCGGCGGCGCCGAGCCCGACCGCGCCGAAACCGATCAGATCGGCCGGACGCCGGCCGCGCCCGATCTGCGCCACGGAGGCCGCGATCAGCCCGAAGAAGAACGCCCAGACCAGCGTCGGCACGTGGTCGAGCAGGTACTCGAACACCCGCGCGAAAGTGACCACCGCGGCCGCCATGCCGACTCCGAGCGCCGCCAGGAAGCCGAGATTGTAGTGGCGCCAGCAGGCCCCGGGCCCGTCACGGAACAGCATCGCCAGGGCCGCGGGCCGCAGCCGCGCCAGGGTGCCCACCAGTTCCTCGTAGATGCCGGTGACGAACGCGATGGTGCCGCCGGACACGCCGGGCACCAGCTCGGCGAGCCCCATGGCGACGCCGCGCAGCACCAGCGCGGCCCAGGCCAGGCCGCCTCGACGGGGGGCCGGACCGTCGCCCGGGGAAGCCCGCTGGCGACTCACCGTTTGCCCTTCACCAGCGGCACGAAGCGCACGTACTCGAGGGTTTCCACGTTCAGGCCCCGTTCGGTGCGGTCGTACACCTTGAGCTCCTGGACGCCGTCGCCGCCCACGGGCACCACCAGGCGGCCGCCGACGTCGAGCTGTTCCAGCAGCGCCTCCGGCACCTCCGGCGGCGCCGCCGTCACCAGAATCCCGTCGAACGGCGCTTCTTCGGGCCAGCCGGCGTAGCCGTCGCCGTAGCGGAACCGCACGCTGCGCGAGCCCATGGCGTACAGGCGCTGCTCGGCGCGCTCGCTGAGGTCGCGCAGCCGTTCGATGCTGAACACCCGCCGCACGTGGGGCCGCAGGCTCGCCAGCACGGCGGTCTGGTAGCCGGACCCGGTGCCGACCTCGAGCACCCGGGAGCGCGGCCTGGACAGCAGCGCCTGGGTCATCAGCGCGACGATGAACGGCTGGGAGATCGTCTGCCCGTAGCCGATCGGCAGCGCGGTGTCCTCGTAGGCGCGATGGGCCAGCGCCTCGTCGACGAAGATGTGGCGCGGCACCCGGGCGATGGCGGCGAGCACCTCCTCGTTGCGGATGCCCTTGTCGCGCAGCCGCGCCACCAGCCGGTCCCGGGTGCGCTGGGAGGTCATGCCGATGCCGTTGAGGTCGAACCGGGTCATGCCGCGTCCCGGTCGGGTTCGCGCAGGTCGAACGCCTCGGCCAGCAGCACCGTCGCGTAGCATCCGGCGGGCAGAGAAAACGCCAGGGTGACGGCGTCGCCGTCGCGGGACCAGGACAGGTCGGGGGCCCGCAGCACCAGGCTGCGCCGCTCCTGGCTCAGGCCGGCATGCTCCAGCCCCTCGCAGAGCTCGCCGTGGGGCGCCAGCGCCGCCTGCTCGAGGGCGGCGGCCTCGGCCTCGACCGGCGAACGTCCTCGGCCCCACAGCGGGCCCGTCGGCGCCGGCTCGGCGGCGTCGCCCAGCATGGCCGGCGGCAGCAGCACGTCGCCGGCCAGCGGCCGCTGCCAGGAACCGTCCGCCACCCGGGCGCCGAGCACCTCGTTGAACAGATAGCTGCGCAGCACCGAGAGGTACAGCCCGCGGCGGAAGGCCGGGACCCGCTGCCGGCGCCGCTGGCCGAGCCACGCCACGGCGTTGCGCAGATTGTCGGAGCCGAAGCGCTGGGGGCCGAAGTAGTTCGGCACTCCCGCATCCCTGGCGGTGGCCAGCGCCGCTTCCCAGCCGGTCCCCTCGACCCCGTCGAGACGCAGCCGGAAGGCGTTGCCCGCCAGCTCCCCGCGCCGCAGCTTGCGCTGATGCCGGGTCGCGGCGAGCAGGCGCAGCCCCGGCCGGGCCAGCGCCGGCGCCTCGTCCGCCGCGGTGTGCACGCTGAACCACTGCCGGGTGACGGCCCGCTTGTCCTTCATGCCGGCGTAGCCGACCGCGTGCTCCGGCACCACACAGGCCCCGGCCAGCGCCACGGCGGCATCGCGGGTGGTCATGCCGGTCTTCTCGACGTGCAGCCACAGGTGCTCGCCGCTGCCGGACGGCTCGACGGCGGGCAGCTCGCAGACGCGGAAGTCCTCGCAGCGGGTCTTCATCCGCGCGCCGGCGGGCGCTCCCCCCCGGGCCCGGGGCCAGACCGCGTTCATTCGCTGTCGGGGACCAGGTAGAACGTCTCGCCGGGGCCGATCATGCCCAGATCGCTGCGGGCGCGGGCTTCCACCGCGGCGTAGCCCTGCTTCAGGGCCAGCACCTCGGCGGTCAGCAGGCGGTTGCGCTCGGCGAGCATCTCGGCCCGGGCGTTCTGCCGGGCCACCTGCTCGCGCAGGGCCACCGCCTCGCGGTAGCCGGCGTCGCCGAGCCAGGCCTTGTACTGCAGGGCCAGCAGCAGAACCAGCAGAATGCCGACGATCACCCGCATACGCGTCTGCCTCAGGCGAGCCCCAGCGCCCGCCGCCCGGGATAGACGGCGCCGCCGCCGAGCATCTCCTCGATGCGCAGCAGGCGGTTGTACTTGGCGACCCGGTCCGAGCGGCACAGTGAGCCGGTCTTGATCTGGCCGGCGCCGGTGGCCACGGCCAGGTCGGCGATGGTGGTGTCCTCCGTCTCGCCGCTGCGGTGGGAGATCACCGCCCGGTAGCCGGCGTCGTGGGCGATGCGGATGGCGTCGAGGGTCTCGGTGAGGGTGCCGATCTGGTTGAACTTGATGAGAATGGCGTTGGCCACGCCCTTCTCGATCCCCTCTTCCAGTATCGCGCTGTTGGTCACGAACAGATCGTCGCCGACGAGCTGCACCCGGTCGCCGAGCCGCTCCGTCAGGGTCTTCCAGCCCTGCCAGTCCGACTCGTCCATGCCGTCTTCGATGGACACGATCGGATAGCGGTCCACCAGCCCCGCCAGATAGCCGGCGAAGCCGGCGCTGTCGAAGTCCTGACCTTCGCCGCTCAGGTCGTAGCGGCCGTCACGGTGGAACTCCGTGGCGGCGCAGTCCAGAGCCAGGGTGACGTCGCTGCCCAGCGCGTAGCCGGCCAGGCCCACGGCCTCGGCGATCACCTCCAGCGCTTCGGCGTTGGATCCGAGGTTCGGCGCGAAGCCGCCCTCGTCCCCCACCGCGGTGGACAGCCCGCGGCCCTGCAGCACGGTCTTGAGGGCATGGAACACCTCGGCGCCGCAGCGCAGGGCCTCCGCGAAGGACCCCATGGACACCGGCTGGACCATGAACTCCTGGATGTCGACGTTGTTGTCCGCGTGGGCGCCGCCGTTGAGGATGTTCATCATCGGCACCGGCAGCGTCATGGTGGCGGCGCCGGCCAGGCCGTTGATGTGCTGGAACAGCGGCACGCCGCCGTCCTGGGCCGCCGCCTTGGCGGCCGCCAGGGACACCGCGAGAATGGCATTGGCGCCCAGCCGGGCCTTGTTGTCCGTGCCGTCGAGCTCGCACAGCCGACCGTCCAGGGCCGCCTGGTCCGCCGGATTCATCCCCGCCACGGCCTCCGCGATCGGACCGTTGACAGCGGCCACGGCCTTCAGCACGCCCTTGCCCGCATAGCGCGCCGGGTCGGCGTCGCGCAGCTCCAGCGCTTCCCGCGAGCCGGTCGACGCGCCGGAGGGCGCACAGGCCACGCCGACGGCACCGTTTTCCGTCGCGACCTCCGCCTGCACCGTCGGGTTGCCCCGGGAATCCAGCACTTCGCGCGCGCTGACCGCGATGATCCTGCTCATGGGTTGTTCTCGTCCTCCAGCGAATCTTCCAGAAACGGCCGCGACTTGACGGCCTCGTCGATGGTCTTGAGCTGTTCCAGCAGCGGCCGCATGAGATGCAGCGGCCAGGAGTTGGGGCCGTCCGACAGGGCCTTCGCCGGGTCGGGGTGGGTTTCCATGAACAGGCCGGACACGCCGGCCGCCACCGCTGCCCGGGCCAGAACCGGCACCATGTCGCGCTGGCCGCCCGAGGCCGAGCCCAGGCCGCCGGGCATCTGCACCGAGTGGGTGGCGTCGAACACCACCGGCGCGCCGGTGCGGCGCATGATCGCCAGGCCGCGCATGTCCGAGACCAGGTTGTTGTAGCCGAAGCTCACGCCACGCTCGCAGGCCATGATCTGCTCGTTGCCGGTGGAGCGGGCCTTGTCGATGACGTTGACCATGTCGTGCGGCGCGAGGAACTGGCCCTTCTTGATGTTCACCGGCCGGCCCTGGCTGCAGACGTTGACGATGAAGTTGGTCTGGCGGCACAGGAACGCCGGCGTCTGCAGCACGTCCACCACTTCGGCGACGGCGGCAAGATCCGTGTCCTCGTGCACGTCGGTCAGCACCGGCACGCCGATGCTGGACTTCACCTTCGCCAGCGCCTCGAGCCCCGCCTCCATGCCCGGACCGCGGAAGCTCTGGTGGGAGGAGCGGTTGGCCTTGTCGAAGGAGCTCTTGAAGATGAAGGGGATGCCGAGCTCGTCGGTGAGCGTCTTGAGCTGACCGGCGATGTCCAGGATCAGACCCTCGCTCTCGATCACGCAGGGCCCGGCGATCAGGAACAGGGGCCGATCCAGGCCGACCTCGAAATCACATAGCTGCATGGGCTGCCTCGACGATGCTGCGGGGGTGATCATCAGCTCGCGGAGCCATGATTCACCGCGACGTTCCCGATGCCGGCGCCGTTGCCGCCGGCGCGGCGCTCCGCCATGGCCAGCGCCGCCTCGACGAAGCCCTTGAACAGCGGATGCCCGTCCCGGGGCGAGGACGTGAACTCGGGGTGGAACTGACAGGCCAGGAACCAGGGGTGGTCCGGCAGCTCGATCATCTCCACCAGCTCGCCGTCGGCCGACCGGCCGGACACCTTGAGGCCTCGCTCGACGAGCTGGTCGATGTAGCGGTTGTTGACCTCGAAGCGGTGCCGGTGGCGCTCGCGCACCTCGTCCGCGCCGTACACCCGCCGGGCCAGGGTGCCGGGCTCCAGCACGCAGAGCTGTTCGCCAAGCCGCATGGTGCCGCCGAGGTCGTCCTCGCCGGTGCGGTGCTCGACGTGTCCGGCCGCGTCCAGCCACTCGGTGATCAGGCCGATCACCGGATGCGGGGTCGCGGCGTCGATCTCGGTGGAATGGGCGTCCGCCAGACCCGCGACGTTGCGGGCGTACTCGATCACCGCGGCATGCAGGCCGTAGCAGATGCCGAGGTACGGCACCTGCCGCTCCCGGGCGTAGCGCACCGCCTGGATCTTGCCCTCGAAGCCCCGGCGGCCGAAGCCGCCGGGCACCAGGATCGCGCAGACGTCGTCCAGCGCCTCGGTGCCGTTGCGCTCGATGTCCTCGGCGTCGAGGTACTTCACCTGCACCCGGGTGCGGGTGTGGATGCCGGCATGGGTGATCGCCTCGACCAGCGACTTGTAGGCGTCGAGCAGGTCGAGGTACTTGCCGACGAAGGCGATCTTGACCTCCCGGTCGGGGTGGAGCTGAGCGTCGACCAGGGCCTGCCACTGGGACAGGTCGGCGGCCGGGCAATCGAGCCCCATGCGTTCGACGACGATGCTGTCCACGCCCTGGTCGTGCAGCTTCTGGGGCACCTGGTAGATGGTCTCGGCGTCCTCCAGGGACACCACCGCCCGCTCCTCGACGTTGGTGAACAGCGCGATCTTGCTGCGCGCCGAGCGCGGCAGCAGGCGATCGGAACGGCACACCAGCACGTCGGGCTGCAGGCCGATGGAGCGTAGCTCCTTCACCGAGTGCTGGGTCGGCTTGGTCTTGATCTCGCCGGCGGCCGGAATGAACGGCACGTAGGTGAGGTGGATGAACATGGCCCGGGCCGCGCCGACTTCGAGGCGGAGCTGCCGGATGGCCTCGAGGAACGGCTGGGACTCGATGTCGCCCACCGTTCCGCCGGTCTCCACCAGCAGCACGTCGCAGTCGTCGGCGACGTCCTTGATGCGCCGCTTGATCTCGTCGGTGACGTGGGGGATCACCTGCACGGTGGCGCCCAGGTAGTCGCCGCGGCGCTCGCGCCGCAGCACCTCGGCGTAGATGCTGCCGGTGGTGAAGTTGTTGCGGCGGCTCATCTTGGCGCGGGAGAAGCGCTCGTAGTTGCCGAGATCCAGATCGGTCTCGGCGCCGTCGGCGGTGACGAACACCTCGCCGTGCTGAAACGGGCTCATGGTGCCCGGATCGACGTTGATGTACGGGTCCATCTTCAGCACGTTGACCTTGAGGTCGCGCGCTTCGAGCACGGCCGCGAGGGAGGACGTGAGAATGCCTTTACCGAGCGACGAGACGACCCCGCCGGTCACGAATATGAATCGACTCATTTGTGGCCTTTCGCTGACGGGCTCATGTCCCGGGATCAGTCCCTCGTGCGGCGCCGCCCGGTCCGTCCGTCAGCGTCTTCGAACCGTCCACCGTTTTCGAACGACGACGTTCAGTCCGAGACTGCCAGCGATCCAAGACTTCGAGCTGCACGGCACCTTCAGGGTCGGAGCGTCAAACCGGACCGGGACGCCCACGCCATCCATGGTGAGACGCATGCCTGGCCGGCTTGCGCGAGATGGGATTGCACGATAGCAAAAGGCCCCTGCAAGCACAAAGAAAAAGCGCACCGGCGGTCACTTTCGCGGCGCGCTTCGCACCCCGGCGGCGCCGGTCCGCCGCCAGGCCGCCCGCAGGCCCGGACCGGCGGTGACGGCATCGTCGCGCACGGCGACGCCGGGCACGGCGAGCACGCCGACGTCGTCCAGCAGAATCGGATGATGGTCGCGCTCCCAGGGCGGCACCGACGCCGCCTGGAACCAGCGCTGCAGGGGCCGGGTCTGCCCGCCGCTGCGCAGGTGCTCGCCACCCTCGCGATAGCCGACGCGCAGCCGCCCCACGGGCACGAACCCGTCCCGGGCCGGCTCGATGACCAGCACGCCGTGGCCGAGCGGCAACGACGCCGGCGGCGTCACCGCGCCCGGCGCGGCCGGCCGCGGCGCTGGCCGTACCAGGTGCAGCGAACCCCGGTAGCCGCGCAGCGTCAGCGCGCCCACCGGCAGCGCCGGCTGCCGGTCCCGGCCGCCGGCGTCGAGCTGCCGCAGATACTCCACCAGCGCCGCGCGCCGGGGCGCCGATCCGGTCCGGGCCGTCAGCCACACCCGCAGCCGCTCCGGCGCGTCGTCGCCGCCGCCGAGCCGTTCCCGGGCCACCGTGTCGGCCTCGAGGGCCGCGCCGAGGACGGCCCGCCGCTCCGCCTCCGCGGCGGCGGCCAGCTCGGCCTGGCGCAGCAGCGCCCGGTCGGCGCCGGCGTCGCCGCCGCGCAGGGCCGGCAGCAGCCGGTGGCGGACGTCGTTGCGCGCGTGGCGCGGATCGAGATTCGCCGGGTCCTCGATCCAGGCGAGCCCCGCCACCGCCGCGTAGCGCGCCAGGCAGGCCCGGGGCAGGCCCAGCAGCGGCCGCCGCAGCAGGCCGGCGCCGAGCGGGCGTTCATCGGGCATGCCGTAGCTGCCCCGGCCCTGAAGGCGGCGCAGCAGCACGGTCTCCACCTGATCGTCCCGGTGGTGGCCGAGCAGCAGGGTGTCGCCGGCGTCCAGCAGCTTGCGGAACACCGCGTACCGGGCCCGGCGCGCGTTCGCCTCGAGGCTGCCGCGGGGCGCCACCGACACCCGCTCGAACACGCCGTCGGCGCCGAATGCCGCGGCGGTGCGCCGGCAGTGCTCGGCCCAGCCTACCGATTCGGGGTGCAGCCCGTGATCGACGTGCACCGCCACGACCGGATGCGGCGCCAGCCGCGCGGCCGCGTGCAGGAGCACGGTGGAGTCGAGGCCGCCGCTGAAGCCCACCAGCACCCGTCCCGGGCAGGCGGCAAGCGCCGCGGCGACGGCGTCGGTCACGTCGTCGACGGCTTCGGCATCCTCGGCGGCGGCCGGGCGCACCGTCAGCCCGCGTAGGTCAGCCTGACGCGCTCGTCGCCGAACTCGGAACGCAGCCGCGCCAGCAGATCGTCGCTCGGCCGGACGTGCCAGTCCGGTCCCAGGGTGATCCGGCCCCGGGCGCCCGCCTCCCCGTCTCCGGCCTGGTAGAGCACGGCCACCGGGCAGCCCGCGCCGTCGTGCCGGTGCGGCTCGAGGCAGCTCTTCAGCCGGGCCGGCAGGTCCGGCGTGACCGCGTCCATGCACAGGTCGAGCAGCACGCCCCGGGAGAACCGGGCCCGCGCCTCGTCCATGGTGAACACCTTCTCGACCCGCAGCTTCGGCTCGCCGGTGTAGTCGTCGGGCTGCACTTCGCCCTCGAACAGCAGGATCGCGTCCTTGGCGATCTTGCTGCGGTAGTTGTCGAAGGCCTCGGTGAACACGGAAGCCTCCATGCGCGCGCTGCGGTCGTCGATCACCACGAAGCACAGGTCGCCGCCGCGCCGGCTGCGCATCACCCGCATCGACACCACCAGCCCGGCGACGAGCTGGTTGCCCTTCTCCGGGCGCAGGCCGGCGATGTCGCTGGCACAGATCTGGGTGATGTCCGGCAGGTACTCCTCGATCGGGTGACCGGTGAGATAGAGCCCGAGGGTCTCCTTCTCGCCCTCCAGGCGCTCGCGCCGGGACAGCGGCTGCACCGCCATCCGGGATGGCGGCGGCGGCGGTGGCGCCTCGACGCCGCCGAACATGTCCGTCATGCCCAGCGCCGCGTCCCGGGCGGCCTGCTCGGCGCTCTGCAGGGCATCCGGCAGCTCCGCGGCGAGCCGGGACCTGACCAGGTCGATGTGCTCGTCGCCGTCCCCGCCCGCCAGCTCGTCCATGGCCCCCGAGCGGATCAGCGCCTCCAGCACCCGGCGGTTGGCGCGCTTGGCGTCCACCCGGCGGCAGAAGTCCGCCAGGCTGACGAAGGGGCCGTCGGCCTCCCGCGCCGCGACAAGGGCCTCCACGGGGCCTTCCCCCACGCCCCGGACCGCGCCGAGACCGTAGATCACCCGTCGATCCCGCCCGGTGAAGCGGTACTGACTGTGGTTGACGCTCGGCGGCGTCAGCTCCAGCCCCATGCGACGGACCTCGTCCACCAGGGTGACGACCTTGTCGATGTTCTGCATGTCCGCCGACAGGGTCGCGGCCATGAACTCCGCCGGATAGTGCGCCTTCAGCCACGCCGTCTGGAACGACACCAGCGCGTAGGTGGCGCTGTGGGACTTGTTGAAGGCGTAGCCGGAGAACTTCTCCATCAGGTCGAAGATGTCGTTGGCGAGCTGCTCGTCCACGCCGCGCTCGCGGCAGCCGTCGAGGAACTCGGCCCGCACCTTGGCCATCTCCTCGGGCTTCTTCTTGCCCATGGCCCGGCGCAGCAGGTCGGCCTGGCCGAGGCTGAAGCCGGCCAGCACCTGGGCGGACTGCATCACCTGCTCCTGATAGAGCATGACCCCGTAGGTGGTGGACAGCACCGGCTCCATGGCCGGATGGGGATAGTCGACCCGCTTGCGGCCGTGCTTGCGGTCGATGTAGTCGTCCACGGCCCCGGACTGCAGCGGACCCGGCCGGAACAGCGCCACCAGCGCGATGATGTCGTCGAAGCGGTCGGGCTTCAGGCGCTTGATCAGATCCTTCATGCCCCGGGATTCGAGCTGGAACACCGCGGTGGTCTCGGCGGCCTTGAGCAGCTCGAAGGTCGTCGGGTCGTCCAGCGGAATCCGGTCGATCTGGATCGGCGGCTGGTCGGCGCCGCGGTGCTCGTTCACCGCCTGCACCGCCCACTGCACGATGGTCAGCGTCTTCAGGCCGAGGAAGTCGAACTTCACCAGCCCGGCGCTCTCCACGTCGTCCTTGTCGAACTGGGAGACCAGCCCGCCGGACAGTTCGTCGACGTACAGCGGCACGAAGTCGGTGAGCGCCGACGGCGCGATGACCACCCCGCCGGCGTGGCGGCCGACGCCGCGGACCACGCCCTCGAGCTTGTAGGCCATCTCCATGATCTCGCCGACCTCGTCGTTCTCCTCGATGAACGCGACCAGCTCCTTGCTCTGCTCCACCGCCTTGGTCAGGGTCATGCCGACCTCGAAGGGGATCAGCTTGGAGAGCTTGTCGGCGAGACCGTAGGGCTTGCCCTGCACCCGGGCCACGTCCCGCACCACGGCCTTGGCCGCCATGGTGCCGAAGGTGATGATCTGGCTGACCGCGTCCTGGCCGTAGCGCTCGGAGACGTGGGCGATGACCCGGTCGCGGCCTTCCATGCAGAAGTCGATGTCGAAGTCGGGCATGGACACCCGCTCGGGATTGAGAAAGCGCTCGAACAGCAGGTCGTAGCGCAACGGGTCCATGTCGGTGATGCCGAGCGCGTAGGCCACCAGCGAGCCGCCGCCGGAGCCCCGGCCGGGCCCCACCGGAATGTCGTTGCGCTTGGCCCAGCCGATGAACTCCATGACGATCAGGAAGTAGCCGGGGAAACCCATCTGGTTGATGATCCCGAGCTCGTAGTCCAGCCGCTCCGTGTAGTCGGCCACCGGCAGGGTCAGCTCGCCGAGCTCCTCGAGGCGACGCAGCTTGTCGTCCAGCCCGGCCCTCGCCTCCTGCTCGAGAAACGCTTCCAGGGACACGCCCTCGGGCACCGGATAGTTCGGCAGGTAGTACTTGCCGAGCGCCACCTGCACGTTGCAGCGCCGGGCGATCTCCACCGAGTTGTCCAGCGCCTCGGGCAGGTCGGCGAACAGCTCCGCCATCTCCTCGGCGCTCTTCAGGTACTGCTGCGGGCTGTAGCGGCGTTCCCGGCGCGGATCGTCCAGGGTCCGGCCGTCGTGGATGCAGACCCGGGTCTCGTGGGCCTCGAAGTCGTCCTCGGACAGGAAGCAGACGTCGTTGGTCGCCACTACCGGCAGGCCGAGCTTCGCCGCCAGCGGCACCGCCAGGGCGATGTGGGATTCCTCACCCTGGCGGCCGGTGCGGGTGAGCTCGAGGTAGTAGCGGTCGGGGAACGCCCGCGCCCAGTCCGCCGCCAGGCGCTCCGCGCCGGCCTCGTCGCCCTTGAGCAGGAGCTGCCCGACGTCGCCCTCCCGGCCGCCCGACAGCACCAGCAGCCCGTCGGCGCGCTCGAACAGCTGCTCCCGCGACACGGCGCCGCGCTCCACGCAGCCGACGTAGGCGCCGGACACCAGGGTGAGCAGGTTGCGGTAGCCGGTGTCGTCCATGGCCATGACGCCGAGGCGGCAGCGCTCCCCGGAATCGGTCAGCACCGGCAGGTCGACGCCGACCAGCGGCTTGATCCCCGCGTCGAGGCAGGCCCGGTAGTACTTCACCAGCGCGAACAGGTTCGCCCGGTCCGTCAGCGCCAGCGCCGGCATGTCCAGCGCCCGGGCCCGGGCGACCAGCGGCTTGACCTTGACGATGCTGTCGGCCAGGGAGTACTCGCTGTGCACCCGCAGATGGACGAAGCGCGGCGCCGTCACGGGAACAGCTCCCCCGGAACCGATGCCGGCCGGGCCGCCGGTCCGCCGTCCCCGAGCCGCTCGCGCACCGGCGCGAACGAGCGCCGGTGCAGCGGCGTCGGCCCGAGGGTCTCGAGAGCTGCCAGGTGGGCGGCGGTGCCGTAGCCCTTGTGCTGCTCCAGCCCGTAGCCCGGATAGGTCTCCGCCAGACCGACCATCTCCTCGTCCCGTGCGACCTTGGCGAGAATCGACGCGGCGCTGATGGCCGCCATCAGGCCGTCGCCGCCGACCAGCGCCACCGCCGGCACCGGCAGAGCGGGCGCCACGTTGCCGTCGACGAACACCAGCTCCGGCGGGGTCGCCAGGGCGGCGACGGCCCGCTGCATGGCCAGCAGGCTGGCCCGGAGGATGTTGAGGGTGTCGATCTCGGCGACTTCCGCCCGGCCGAGGCTCCAGGCCAGCGCCCGCTCGCGGATCTCCGCGGCAAGGTCACTCCGGCGCGCGGCGTTGAGCCGCTTGGAGTCCTTCAGCCCGGCGACCGGCTGGGCCGGATCGAGGATGACCGCCGCCGCCAGAACCGGGCCCGCCAGTGGCCCGCGGCCGACCTCGTCTACCCCCGCCGTCAGTCGCGGCAATGGACGATCTTCGAACAGCCTCATGAACTTGGCGGCGTATCCTCTTGATTGACAAGGAATGTCGAAACGGCATCAGCGGCGCCGGCGTCGGCGTCCCGCCGCAGCAGCCCGTGCAGGCGCGCGAATGCCTGCAGATATTCAGGATCGCTGCGGGATTTGTCCAGTTCGGCGAGCAGCGTCGTGGCCAGCGCCGCCGGCGTCGCCTCGTCCTGGAGCAGCTCGGGCACCAGCCGGCGGCCGGCCAGGATGTTCGGCAGCGCCACGTGGGGGGTGCGCAGCAGGCCACGCACCAGGCGGTAGGTGAGCGCGCCGAGCCGATAGCTCACCACCATCGGCCGGCGCAGCAGCATCGCTTCGAGGGTGCTGGTGCCGGACTTCACCAGGGCGGCGTCACAGGCCGTGAGCGCCTCGCGGGCGTCGCCCTGGTAGGTGGTCAGCGGCAGCGCCGGCCGGGCCGCCAGCGCCGCCCGGAGCCAGCCGTCGATGGCCGGCCGGACGCAGGGCACGACGAAGCGGCAGCCGGGACGCTCCGCGGCGATGCGCTCGGCGGCGTCGAGGAACACAGGCCCCATCAGACGCACCTCGGACATGCGGCTGCCGGGCAGCAGCGCGATCACCGTGGCCTCCGCCGGCAGCGCCAGCCGCTGCCGCGCGGCGAGACGCCCGGCAGCGCCGCCGTCGTCCGGCGCGATGGCGTCCGCCAGCGGATGGCCGACGTACACCGCCCGCACCGGCGTGCCGCGGTACAGCTCGGGCTCGAAGGGATACAGGGTCAGCAGCATGTCGGCCGCCCGGGCGATGCGGCGGATGCGCCCGCGCCGCCAGGCGTACACCGACGGGCTGACGTAGTGCACCGTCGGGATGCCGCGCCGTTTCAGGCGCCGCTCGAGCAGCAGGTTGAAGACGTTGAAGTCGACGCCGACGAACACCGCCGGCTGCTCCGCGTCGAACCGCCGGATGAGGTGCCGCAGCAGCCGCAGCAGCGCCGGCAGGCGGCGGATTGGGTCGACGAAGCCGTTGACTGCCAGCTCGTCCATGCCGGCCAGGCTCTCGAGCCCCTCGGCGGCCATGCCGGGGCCGCCGACGCCGACGAAGCGGACGTCGCCGTGGCGGGCCTTCAGGGCGGCCATCAGGCCGCGGCCGAGATTGTCGCCGGACGCTTCTCCGGCCAGGATCCCGATGGTCGCCGGCTTCACGCCTCGTCGCCGCGGCGTCCGCGCGGCCGCACGATGCCCCAGCGGGAGCCCCGCACGTCGTCCACGAAGCGTGCCACTTCGGGTACCTGCCCGGCGACGTCGGCCAGGCGGTCGCAGGCCTCCTCGGCCTTCAAACCGGACCGGTAGACCACCTTGTAGGCGTCACGAATGTGGCGCAGCACGTCGGCCTCGAACCCCCGCCGGCGCAGCCCCTCGAGGTTCAGGCCCACCGCCGTGGCCGGGTTGCCGGCCGCGGTGAGGTAGGACGGCACGTCCTTGATGACCAGGCTCATGGCCGCCACGTGGGCGTACGCGCCGACGCGCCGGAACTGGGCGACGCCGGCATAGCCGCCGAAGTTGGCGTAGTCGCCGACGTGCACGTGGCCGGACACCGCCGCGTAGTTGGCCAGGATCACGTGGTCGCCGATCACGCAGTCGTGGGCGACGTGGACGTAGGGCATCAGCAGGCAGTGGCTGCCGATCACCGTGCGTCCGGCGTCCTTGGTCGTGCCCCGGTGAATGTTGACGCCTTCCCGGAAGGTGTTGAAGTCGCCGATCTCGAGGGTCGTCGGCTCGCCGTCGTAGCTCAGGTCCGACGTGTCCTCACCGATGCTGGCGAACTGGAAGATGCGGTTGCCGCGCCCGACCCGCGTGGGTCCCTTGAGCACCACGTGGGAGGCGATCCGGCAGTCGTCGCCGATCTCCACGTCCGGGCCGATGAGCGTCCAGGGCCCGACGGCGACGTTGTTCCCCAGCCGGGCGGTGGGATCGATGATGGCGCGCGGATCGATCACTCGATGCTCCTGCTCAGATCTCCCGCTCCATGCAGGTGATCTCGGACGTGCAGGCCAGATCCTCGTCGACGAAGGCCTGGCACTCGAACTTCATCACCCCGCGCCGGTCGGCGAGCAGGCGGCTTTCCATCACGAGCTGGTCGCCGGGGACCACCGGCCGCTTGAAGCGGGTGCGGTCGGTGCCGGCCAGGTAGTAGGTGAACCCGTCCGCCGGACGCCGCTGCTTGGTCTCGAACGCCAGCACCCCGGAGAGCTGGGCCATCGCCTCGATGATGAGCACGCCGGGCATGATCGGGTGGCCGGGGAAGTGGCCGTTGAAGAACTCCTCGTTGATGGTGACGTTCTTGTAGCCGCGGATCCGGGACCCGGGCTCCACCTCGACGACCCGGTCCACCAGCAGGAACGGATAACGGTGCGGCAGGAACTCGAACAGCTCGTTGATGTATTTCATGTCGTTTCTCGTGGGGCCGGCGGTCGGTTCGGGCCTGCAGCCCTAGTCGAGCCGGCCGAGCGCTTTTTCCAGCCGCGCGACCCGGCGACTCAGTTCGTCGAGCCGGTTGAAGCGCAGCGCATTCCGTTTCCACTGGCGGCTCGGGCCGTGCAGCACGCCGCCGGAGTACAGACCGGGCTCGGTGATCGACGCCGACACGTGGGTCATGCCGCTCACCACCGCGCGGTCGCAGATCTCGATGGGCCCGTCACCGCCCACGCCGACGCCGCCGGCGAGCACCACGTGCCGGCCGATGCGGGTGCTGCCGACGATGCCGACGCAGCCGCAGATCACGCTGTGGGCGCCGATCCGGCAGTTGTGGCCGATCTGCACCTGGTTGTCGATCTTCACGCCGTCCTCGATGACCGTGTCGTCGAGGGCGCCGCGGTCGATGGCGCTGCACGCCCCGATGCTGACGTCCGCGCCGATGCTCACCCCACCGAGCTGGGCGATCGCTTCGAGCCGGCCGTCCTCCGCCGGCGTGAAGCCGAAGCCGTCCGAGCCGATCACCGCGCCGCTGTGGATCACGCAGCGCGGACCGAGGCGCACGCGGTCGTAGAGCACCGCGTTGGCCATGATCCGGCCGCCCTCGCCGACCTCGCACTCCGCGCCGACCACGGCGTTGGGATGGATCCACACGCCGTCGCCGATGCGGCTGCCCTCGCCCACCACCGCGCCGGCGCCGATCCGCACGTCGGCGCCGATCACGGCAGATCCGGCGATCACCGCAGACGGATGCACGCCGGCATCGAGCGCCGGCTCCCGGGCGAAGAGCCGGGTGGCGCGGGCATAGGTCAGATAGGGATTGGCGACCACCAGGGCCGCGCCGTCACGACCGTCGAGATCCCGCTCGGCGAGAATGACCGCGCCCGCCCGCGTGTCGGCGAGCTGGTCGCGGTAGGTCGGACTCGACAGGTGCGAAAGATCGCCGGGGCCGGCGGACGCCAGGCTGCCGACGCCGGTGATGGGCAGGTCGGGGTCCCCGACCAGGCGGGCCGACAGCACTTCAGCCAGCTCGCCGAGCGTGAAGGTCACCTCGCCGTTCATCGCGTTCCTGTTGCTCGCCGGTCGCGCCCGTCAGCGGCGGCCCCCTCACCCGGCGGCGAGGGGTCGCCCGACACCTGGGCTCAGCGCGCGGCCGCGCGCTTCTCGTTGAGCTTTTCCGTCACCTTGCGGGTGATGTCGTGCTTGGAGTTGGCATACAGCAGGTTGCCGCGCTGCAGGATCAGATCGTAGCCTTCCAGCTCGATCAGGTCCTGGAGGACGGCGTCGATCTTCGGCGCCATCTGCTGCAGCAGATCCTGGCGGCGATCCTGCACGTCCTTCTGCAGCTTGTTCACCAGGAACTGGTACTCGATCTGCTTGTCCTCGATCTCCTTCTGGCGCCTGCGCTGCTCCGTCGGGCTCATGACCTCGGCGTCCTTCTGAAGCTGCTCGTTCAGCGCGCGGATCTCCTGGCCGAGGGCGTTGACCCGGTTCTGGTCGCCTTCCAGGTCCGTCTGGGCACCCTGCATGAGCGCCTGGGCCTCTTCGCTCTCCAGCAGCGCCCGCTGGGTGTCCAGCACGGCGATCTTGAGCTCGGCGGCGGCGCCCGCGGACGCCAGCAGCAGAGCGGGCACGAGCATGCTATGCAAAAACTTCCGAATCACAATTCACTCCTTCGCGATGCGTTTTCCGCGCGCCGGCCGGCGGCCGGCGCGTCTCCCCCCCTGGAAACGGCCGGGGATTCTACCTCAGAACGTCCGACCCAACTCAAATTGAAATGTTTCAGTCTTGTCGAATTCGCCGTCGTTGAACGGCTTGGCGAGCCCGAACGTCATCGGTCCCAGCCCGGTGATCCAGGTCACCGAGATGCCGGCCGAGTAGCGCAGCTCACCCTCGTCGAAATCGCTGCAGATGGTGCTCACCTCGGGGCAGTTGGTGTTGAACACGTTGCCCGCGTCGAAGAACAGCACCGGCCGGAACTGGTTGCTCTGCTCGATGAACGGCAGCGGGAAGATCAGCTCCGCGCTGGCCTCGGTGAGCAGGTTGCCGCCGAACGGCGGCGGCTCGCGCCGGAACACCGGGTCCGGGATGCCGTCGCCGTCGAGGTCGATCTCCGGGTCGGTGCTGCGCGGGCCGAGGGTGTTGGTCTTGAAGCCACGCACCGAGCCGAAGCCGCCGGAGAAGAAGTGCTGGTAGAACGGCAGCCCCTCGGTGCCGCCGTAGCCGTCGCCGTAGCCGAGCTCGGTGCGCAGGCGGAGAATCCACGAACGGGTGAGCGGCAGGTACATCTGGCCTTTGTAGGTCAGCTTGTAGAACTGCAGGTCGCTGCCCGGCACCGCCACCTCCATGGCCAGCGACTGCGCGCGGCCGCGGGTCGGAAACAGGCCCCGGTTCAGGGTCGAGCTGCTCCACGACAGGTTCAGCTTGTAGTTCAGGGCGTCGTTGCCGTTCTTGTCGATGAACTCCGAGATCTCCTGGGCCGGGAACCGCCCCTCGGTGATGTCGGTGTACTCGACCGTGCCGCCGAAGTTGATCCGCCGGGTCTCGCCGATGGGGAAGCCGAAGTTGAGCCCCGCGCCGTAGGAGTTGGTGGTGAACCGCGCGATGTTGGCCTCGTCGAAGTTCGACTCCCGGGCGAACACGTTGAACCCGCGGCTGATGCCGTCGAGGGTGTAGTACGGATCGAAGAAGCTGAAGTTCGCCGACCGCTGGAAGCGCGAGTAGGAGACGCCGGCGCCCAGGGTGTTGCCGGTGCCGAGCACGTTGTTGGCGTTGTAGTTGGCGCCGAGGATCAGGCCGAACCCCTGGCTGTAGCCCAGGGTGGCCGAGATGCTCGACGACGGCTGCTCCTCCACGGTGAAGTTCACGTCGATCTGATCGTCGGTGCCCGGCACCTCCGGCGTCTCGACGTTCACCGTGGAGAAGTAGCCGAGCCGCTCGAGGCGCAGCTTGGACAGGTCGATCTGGGCCGTCGACGCCCAGCCGCCCTCCATCTGCCGCATCTCCCGGCGCAGCACCTCGTCCTGGGTCACCGTGTTGCCAGCGAAGGTGATGCGGCGGACGTAGGCCCGGTTGCCGGCGTCGACGAAGAACTCCACGTCCACCGTGCCGTCGTCGTTGATCTTGGGCACGCCGCTGGCCGTGGCGAAGGTGTAGCCAGAGTTGCCGAGCGCCTGGGTGATGCGTTCCTCGGTGGCCGTCACCAGCGCCTGGGAGAACACCTGGTCCGGCGCCACCACGAACAGCCGCCGCAGATCCTCCGGGCGGATGTCGTTCAGCTCGCCGATGAGATTCACGTCCCGCACCGTGTACTTCTGGCCCTCCTCGACGCTCAGCGTGATGTACACCTGGCGCCGGTCGGGGGTGATGCTGACCTGGGACGACTCGATGTCGAACTCGACGTAGCCGCGGTCCTTGTAGAACGACTCCAGCTTCTCGAGGTCGCCCGCCAGCTTCTCCCGGGAGTACTTGTCGTCGCTGCGGTAGAAGGAGAACAGGCTCGGATGCTTCAGCTCCAGCTCGTCGAGCAGCGCCTCCTGCTCGAACACCTCGGCGCCGACGATGTTGATGTGCTGAATGCCCGAGTTCTTGCCTTCCTCGATGTCGATCTTGATGGCCACCCGGTTGCGCGGCAGCTCCTCCACCTGGGTGTCGATGCTGGCGCCGTAACGGCCCTGGGCGACGTACTGCCGCTCGAGCTCGATGCCCACCCGCTCGAGAGTGGCCTGCTTGAAGATCTCGCCCTCGGCCAGGCCCTGCTGCCCCAGCCCTTCCAGCAGCGCGTCGGTCTTGATGGCCTTGTTGCCCTCGATCTCGATGCTCTCGATCGCCGGCCGTTCCACCAGCGTGATCACCAGCACCTCGTCGTCCCGGGCCATGCGGATGTCGTTGAAGTAGCCGGACTGGAACAGGATGCGGATCAGCCGGCGGATCGCCACCTCGTCCACCGTGTCGCCGACGTTGACCGGCAGCAGATTGAACACGGTGCCCGCGCTCACCCGCTGCAGCCCCTGCAGACGGATGTCGGAAATCGTGAACACGTCGGCCACCGCTGCGGTGGTCCACAGCAGCAATGCACAGAATAAGCCGAGCGTACGCCTCATCGCCTCCCCTTTGATCCTGGGTCGTCAGGTCCCGGTCAGAACAACCGGGATATGTCGTTGTAGAGCGCGAGCACCATCAGACCCGCCACCAGAAACAGGCCGATCTGGGTGCCGAGGAGCTGAATCCGCTCCGAGACCGGCCTGCCCGTGGCCGCCTCTGCCGCGCAGAACAGCAGGTGCCCGCCGTCGAGAATCGGGATCGGCAGCAGGTTCAGGACGCCGAGGGAGATCGACAGCAGCGCCAGCACGCCGAGGAAGTAGGTCCACCCGGACCGCGCCGAGTCCCCCGCCACCCGGGCGATGGTGATCGGCCCGCTCAGGTTCTTCATGGACACGTCGCCGGTGACCATCTTCTTCAGCAGCCCCAGGGTCAGCGCCGTCTTGTCCCAGGTCTCGGCGACCCCCATGGGAATCGCCGCCAGCGGCCCGTAGCGGATCTCGTTGAGATAGGGCGCCACGCCGACGTAGCCGGCGGCCTCACCGCCGGCGTCGCGGGCCTCCGGCCGCACCGACAGGTCGAGACGCCGGCCGTCGCGGTCGACCGTGACGGTCAACGCGCGATCCGGCGCTGCCTGAACCGTGTCCACCCAGTCCGACCAGCGCTGCTGGGGCTCACCGTCCACGGCCACCACGCGGTCGAAGCGGCGCAGCCCGGCGCGTTCCGCGGGGCTGTCCGGCAGGATCTCGCCGAGCACGGGCGGCAGGGCCGGCTCGATGCCGAGCGAAGCCAGCAGATCCGGCTCGTCCACCCCGCGATGCCAGTCGTCGATGGCCAGGCCGACCTGGCGGATCGACTCGGCGCCCGGGCGCCGCACGCCCAGCTCGATGGACCCGGAATCACCGAGCCGGCCGGCCAGCGCCATGGTCACCTGCTGCCAGCTCCGCGCGCTCTCGCCGTCCACGCTGACGATCTCGAGGCCGGGTTCCAGACCGGCCCGGTCCGCCGGCGAGCCTTCCGGCACCGTGCCGAGCATGGGGGCGATGGTGGTGTTGCCGGCGACGAACAGAAACCAGTAGACGACGATGGCCAGCACGAAATTGGCCAGCGGGCCGGCCGCCGCGATGGCGGCCCGCCAGCCCACGCTGAGATCGTTGTAGGACACGTCCCCCGGACGCGCTTCCGCCTCGACAGTCCCGGGTTCGCGCTCGTCGAGCATGCGCACGTAACCGCCCAGCGGGATGGCGGCCACCGCCCACTCGGTGCCGCGCCGGTCCATGCGCGACCAGATAGGACGGCCGAACCCGACGGAGAACCGCACGATCCGCACGCCGGACCAGCGCGCCACGAGGTAGTGGCCGAGCTCGTGGAACGTCACGAGCACGCCCAGCGTGACCAGCAGAGCCAGCGGATATTGCAGTATTTCGATCACGTAGGTGAGACCCTCGTGCTGCAGCTAAGTTCTTCCGGGCTCCGCCTGTCCGGCGGCGCTGCCCACCGCGGCGCCGCCGTCCGCTCCCGCATACCGGCGGCCGCCCGCCACCGCGCCATGGCGGCGGCCCGCCTCCGGAAGACGGCGGCGGGATGATAAACGATCAGGAGAGTGCCTGCGATGCGCAAGGCGCCACGGTCAGAGTCCGCGCTGGAGCAGCAGCGCGAACACCGGCAGCGCGGCGATGACGGAGTCGATCCGGTCCAGGGCGCCGCCGTGGCCCGGCAGCAGCGAGCCGGAATCCTTCACCCCGCGGGAGCGCTTCATGACGCTCTCGAACAGATCGCCGAACACGGACACGCCCACCAGCAGCACGATCAGCGGAATCCACACCGGGGTGAACGCACCCATCGGCCAGAGCATGGCGACGGTCACCGCCAGGCTGACGGCCACCCCGCCGGCGAGGCCCTCCCAGGTCTTGCCCGGGCTGACCCGGGGCGCGAGCTTGCGGCGGCCGAACCGCCGGCCGGCGAAGTAGGCGCCGATGTCGGCCGCCCACACCAGGAACAGCAGCCACAGAACCCAGGTGGCGCCGCCGGGCTCGGCCCGCACCACCACCAGCGCCATCCACGCGGCCAGGGCCGCGACCAGGCCGGCGGGCAGCGCGATCAGCGGGTGCACCGACAGACCGGCGCCACGGGGGTAGCTCAGCACCGCGAGGGCCGCGCAGATCCAGAACCCGACGCCGAGCCAGAGTACGTGGGTCCAATAATCGGGAACGGTCCAGACCGCGCCCGCCAGCCCGGCCAGAATGGCCACGTAGACGGCCCGTCCGGCGGCGCCGGACACGCCCGCCAGCCCCGCCCATTCCCAGGCGCCGGCGGCGGCGATGAGCCAGAAGGCGAGCGCGAAACCGTACAGCGGCAACAGATAGATCGCCGCGATCACCAGCGGCGCCAGAACGAGAGCGGTGATGATCCGGGAGCGCAGCAAGCAGACGCTACGGGCGCCGGCCGAATCGGCGCTGCCGGTCCCCGAACCAGGTCAAGGCGTCGGCCAGATCACCGCGGGTGAATCCGGGCCAGTACGCATCGGTGAAATACAGCTCGGTATAGGCGAAGTCCCACAGCAGGAAGTTGCTGATCCGCGCGTCGCCGCCGGTGCGGATGCACAGGTCCGGGGACGGCTGGTCGCCGAGGGACAGATGACGGCGGAACGCCGCCTCGTCCACGTCGGCGGCGGTCAGGCGCCCCTGCTCGACCTCCTCGGCCAGCAGGCGGGCGGCACGCACGATGTCCCAGCGGCCGCCGAAGTTCGCCGCGATGTTGAGGGTCATCCGCTCGTTGCCCCGGGTGAGCGTCTCGGCCCGGTTCATGCGCATCTGCAGGTCCGCCTCGAACCGGGAACGGTCGCCGATCACCCGCAGCCGCACGCCGCGGTCGTTCAGCTCCTCGACGTCGTGCTCCAGGACGTTGCGCATGAGGTCCATCAGCAGGCTGACCTCACGGCTCGGACGCTGCCAGTTCTCGGTGCTGAAGGCGAACAGGGTGAGAATCTCCACGCCGGCGTCGGCGCAGGCCTCCGCCACGGGGCGGACGTTCTTGGCCCCCGCACGGTGGCCGGCGGCGCCGGGCAGGTGCCGGCGCTTCGCCCAGCGGTGGTTGCCGTCCATGATGATGGCGACATGGCGGGGCACGCCGGCTGTCGGAGCGGGTTCGGCCGGCCCGTCCTCCGCCGCCGGATCCTGCACCACCGGTGCCTCAGCCGGCGACTTTCCTGCCGTTGCGCGTACTTCCGCCATAGGTCGGGAGTGTAGCCTCAAATCGCCATCAGGTCGGCTTCTTTGGCCTCCAGCGCCTTGTCCACCTCGCCGATGCGCTTGTCGGTGAGCTTCTGGATGGCGTCCTCCGCCCGGTGGGCTTCGTCCTCGGCGATCTCCTTCTCCTTGACGAGTTCGCGGATGTCACCGATGGCGTCGCGGCGGATGTTGCGGATCGCGATGCGGGCGTTCTCGGCCTCGTGGCGCGCCTGCTTGGCGAGATCCCGGCGGTTCTCCTCGGTCAGCGCAGGCAGCGGCAGGCGGATGAGTTCGGAGGTGGAGTTGGGCGTGAGGCCGAGATCGCTCTTGAGGATGGCCTTCTCGATGTCCGGCACCAGCTTCTTCTCCCAGGGCGAGATGACCAGCGTCCGGGCATCCTCCACCGTCACCGAGGCGACCTGGTTCAGCGGCGTGTCGGTGCCGTAGTACGGGACCTCGATGCCGTCGAGCAGCGACGGATTGGCCCGACCGGTGCGGATCCGCGCGAACGCCCCGTGCAGGCTGTCCAACGACTTGCCCATGCGCTCGTCCGCATCGGCACGAATCTCCTCGATCATGGCCCCTGTGCTCCTCCACTGGTCGCGGCCCCTCGCCGCGACGCCTTCAGACAGTCTTGTCCGCCCCGATTCGGGTGCCCACCTTCTCACCGTTCACCAGACGAATCAACGCGCCCTCCGACTCCATGTCGAAGACCACCAGCGGCATGCCGTGGTCGCGGCACAGGCAGATGGCCGTGAGGTCCATGACCGCCAGGTCGCGGGCCAGCACCTCGTCGTAGGTGAGCGTATCGAACCGCTCGGCATCCGGATGGCGGTGCGGGTCGGCCGAGTACACGCCGTCCACCTTGGTGGCCTTGAGCACCGCCTCGGCGTCGATCTCGATGCCGCGCAGGCAGGCCGCCGTGTCGGTGGTGAAGAACGGATTGCCGGTGCCGGCGCCGAACACCGCCACCTCGCCGCGCTCGAGGGCGTCGACGGCCTGATCGCGGTGGAACCGCTCGGCCACGCCGGGCAGCTCGATGGCGGAGAACAGCACGGCCGGAACGCCCGCCTGACGCAGCAGGTCGCGGAACGCCAGACCATTCATGACGGTGGCCAGCATGCCCATCTGGTCGCCGGTGACCCGGCCCAGTCCGGCCGCCTGCAGGGCGGCGCCCCGGAACAGGTTGCCGCCCCCGACCACCAGCCCCACCTGGGTGCCGGCATCCCGGGCCGCGGCGATGTCCCGGCACAGCCGGGCGACGACGCCGGGATCGACGCCGAAGCCCGCGCTGCCGGCCAGCGCTTCGCCGGAGAGCTTGAGCAATACCCGGCGCACGGCGGCTAACCGGTTCCCGCGGCGCCGGCCGGGGTCATCTCAGGACGACCCCTTGACCTGGGCGGCGACCTCGGCGGCGAAGTCGGACGCCTCCACCTCGATGCCCTCGCCCACCTCGAACCGCACGAACGCGCGGCACGTGCCGCCGGCCTGCTCGAGCAGCTTGCCGACCTTGACGTTGGCATCCTTGACGAAGGGCTGGTCCACCAGGCTGACCTCGGCGAGGTACTTGCGCACCCGGCCTTCGACCATCTTCTCGACGATCTCCGCCGGCTTGCCGCTGTCGGCCGCCTGGGACACGTAGATCTCGCGCTCCTTGGCGAGCACGTCGGCGGGCACCTGATCCGAGGTCACCACCAGCGGATTGATGGCCGTGACGTGCATGGCCACGTCGCGGCCGAGCTCGTCGTCGTCCACGGTGACGTGCACCAGCGCGCCCTTGCGGTTGTCGCCGTGCAGGTAGGCGCTGATGCGCCCCTCGTCGGCGGCCAGGTAGGCCGCCCGGCGGACGGTGATGTTCTCGCCGATCTCCTGCACCAGCGTCTCACGCTTGGCGCCGAGCCCGGCCTCGAGCAGCTTCTCCACGTCCGTCTCGCCGCCCTCGTAGACCGCAGCCAGCACCTCGGCGACGAACGCCACGAACTTCTCGTTCTTGGCCGCGAAGTCGGTCTCGATGTTCACCTCGACCAGCGCGCCCTTCTTGCCGTCGTCGGAGACCTTCAGGCCGAGCAGGCCGTCGGCCGTGGTGCGGCCGGCCTTCTTGGCCGCCTTGAGCGCGCTCTTCTTGCGCAGCTCCTCGATGGCCAGCTCCATGTCCCCGGAGGCTTCCTCCAGGGCCTTCTTGCAGTCCATCATGCCGAGCCCGGTGCGCTCGCGCAGCTCCTTGACCTGTGCTGCCGTGATGGCCATGACTCACTCCTCCGTTTGCTTGGTTTCCGGCTCCGCGGGCGCCTCGGCGGCCGCGGCCTGCTCCACAGGCGCCGCCTGTTC
>DLCH01000006.1:257031-263268 GCA_002480525.1 Gammaproteobacteria bacterium UBA7803
CAGGCGCCGCCTGTTCTGCAGGCGCTTCGTCGCTGACCTCGACGAACTCGTCCTCGCTGACGTGGCCGGAGGCCTCGTCGATGCCGTCCTGCACGGCGTCGGCCACGGCCGTGACGTACAGGCGGATCGCCCGGATGGCGTCGTCATTGCCCGGAATGACGAAATCGACGCCGTCCGGATCGGAGTTGGTGTCGACGATGCCGAACACCGGAATGCCCAGCTTGTTGGCTTCCTCGACGGCGATGTGCTCGTGCATCACGTCGATGACGAACAGCGCGTCCGGCAGGCCGCCCATGTCCTTGATGCCGCCGATGCTGCGCTCGAGCTTCTCCATGGTGCGCTGCTTGGACAGCGCCTCGCGCTTGGTGAGCAGCTCGAAGGTGCCGTCGGCAGCCTGGGTCTCCAGGTCCTGGAGCCGCTTGATCGACTGACGGATGGTCTTGTAGTTGGTGAGCATGCCGCCCAGCCAGCGCTGGTCCACGTAGGGCATGCCGACCCGGGTTGCCTGCTCGCGGATGGTGTCCGCAGCCGCGCGCTTGGTGCCCACGAACAGGATCTTCTTGCCCTGGGACGCCATGTTGCGCAGCGCGTTGAGCGCGTCGTTGAAGGCCGGAACGGTCTTCTCGAGATTGATGATGTGGATCTTGTTCCGGGCGCCGAAGATGAAGGGACTCATCTTGGGGTTCCAGAAACGGGTCTGATGACCGAAATGCACGCCGGCAGCGAGCATGTCGCGCATGGTAATCGTCACATTGTCCTCCGGGTTGCGCCTCCGCCACCCCCATGCTTCAACCGGTCAGACGGCCTGCCGGGGACAGTGTCCGCGGATGGCACGCGCCGGCACCCGGAAGCATGTGTCGGATGACGTGAGTAATTACTGTTGATGAACCTCGAAATCCGCCCGGAGACCGCGAAGCGGCCGCTGGAGGCCGTGCCGTTGCCCCCGGGCGGCGCGCTTTATACCATAATCCCCTCAAAGCTGGAACACGCCGTTCCGGCGCCGCGACGGTCCCGAATCCCCATGGTTGCAAGAGTTCAGTCCGAAGACGAGATCGCGCGCATGCGCACCGCGGGGCGCCTGGCGGCCAGCGTGCTGGAGATGATCGGCGAGCACGTGGTGCCCGGCGTGACCACCGACCGCCTCGACGAGATCTGTCACGCCTACATCGTCGACGAGATCGGCTGCATACCGGCCCCGCTCAACTACACCAACGGCGTCGCCCCGCCCTTTCCGAAGTCCATCTGCACGTCGGTGAACCACGTGGTCTGCCACGGCATTCCGTCGGCCAGGAAGGTGCTCAAGTCCGGGGACATCCTCAACATCGACGTGACGGTCATCAAGGACGGCTACCACGGCGACACCAGCAAGATGTTTCTGGTGGGGGAGCCGGGCGTGCTGGCCGAGCGCCTGTCCCGGGTCACCCAGGAGTGCCTGTACCTCGGCATCGGCGCGGTCCGGGCCGGCGCCCGGCTCGGCGACATCGGCCACGCCATCCAGACCCACGCCGAGAGCCAGGGTTTCTCGGTGGTGCGGGAATTCTGCGGCCACGGCATCGGCCGCACCTTCCACGACGAGCCCCAGGTGCTCCACTACGGCAAGCCGGACTCGGGCATGGTGCTCGAGGAGGGCATGACCTTCACCATCGAGCCGATGATCAACGCCGGCAAGCGCCACGTGAAGATCCTCCCGGACCAGTGGACGGTGGTGACCAAGGACCACAAGCTCTCCGCCCAGTGGGAGCACACCATCATGGTCACCGGCACCGGTGCCGAGGTGCTCACCCGACGGACCGAAGAGACCCTGCCGTGAGCGCCGGAACGAAAGCTGCCGCGGCGGCCGCCGGCCAGGCCCCCGCGGACGGCGCCCCCGGCCCGGGCAACGGCGCCGGCGGCCCGACCCAGCGCCGCTACGGCAACGGCCTCGGGGCACTGGTGGACGACATGCGCGCGCGGATCGCCGAGCACGACGCCGGGCTGGCCACCCGCTACTGGCGCAACGACGACATCGACGAGCTGGTGGCCGCGCGCAGCGCCTTCTTCGACGGCCTCATCCGCGAGGTGTTCGCGGCCAAGGTCCCGGAAGCGGCGCGGCGCGACATCGCGGTGTTCGCCGTCGGCGGGTTCGGCCGCGGCGAGCTGTTCCCCCATTCCGACATCGACCTGCTGATCGTCGCCCGCCGGCCGTCACGTCAGCAGAAGGTGATCAGCGACTTCCTCCACTGCCTGATCGACCTGAACCAGGAACTCGGCCACAGCGTCCGGTCCCTGCGGGACTGCAAGCGGGAGGCCGCCCGGGACATCACCGTGGCCACCGCCACCTTCGAGCGCCGGCTGCTGGCCGGCTCCGACGACCTGTCGCGCCGCCTCGACAAGATGCTGTCGTCGCCGCGGCTGTGGCCGGCGGCGGCCTTCTTCAAGGCCAAGCGCGACGAGCAGGACCGCCGGCACCGCCAGTACGACAACGTCGAGTACGGGCTGGAGCCCAACCTCAAGACCTCGCCCGGCGGGCTGCGGGATCTGCAGACCGCGATCTGGGTGATGGCGCGCAAGTTCGGCACCACCGACCCGGCCGAGCTCGAGCGGCTGGGCATGCTGACCACCCAGGAGCGGCAGTGGCTGGAGGACGGCCGCCGGTTCCTGTGGTGGGTGCGGTTCGGGCTGCACCTGCTGGCCGAACGCAAGGAAGACCACCTGCAGTTCCAGTACCAGCGGGCCCTGGCCCAGCGCCTGGGATTCGCCGACACCAGCGCCCGGCTCGGCGTCGAACGCTTCATGCACCACTACTACCGGCACGTGATGGCGCTGCGGGAGGTCAACGACATCCTCCTCCAGCACTTCGACGAGACCATTCTGCGGGCCCGGGAGCGGCCGCGCATCGTGCCCGTCAACGAGCGGTTCCGAGTCCGCAACAACTACATCGAGACCACCGCGGCGGACGTGTTCGCCCGGGAGCCCAGCGCGCTGATGGAGATCTTCGTGATCATGGCCAATCGCCGGGACATCTCCGGGGTGCGGGCCGAGACCATCCGCGCGATCCGCGACAACCTGCACCTGATCGACCGGCGCTTCCGGCACGACCCGGTCAACACGCGGCTGTTCATCGACCTGCTGAAGGCCCCGTACACCCTGGTCTCCCAGCTCACCCGCATGCGCCGCTACGGCGTGCTCGGCCGCTACCTGCCCGAGTTCGGCGAGGTGGTCGGCCAGATGCAGCACGACCTGTTCCACATCTACACGGTGGACGCGCACACCATGTCGGTGATCCGCAACATGCGCCGGCTGCACTACCGCTCGGCGGAGCAGGACTATCCGGTCGCCGCCCACTGCGTGCGCAACCTGCCGAAGATCGAGCTGCTGTACATCGCCGGCCTCTACCACGACATCGGCAAGGGCCGCGGCGGCGACCACTCGGAACTCGGCGCCACCGACGTGGAGCAGTTCTGCCGCCGCCACGAGCTGTCCGAAGCGGATACGGAGCTGGTGACGTGGCTGGTGCGCCGCCACCTGCTGATGTCCAGCACCGCTCAGCGCAAGGACATCTACGACCCGGACGTCATCCACGAGTTCGCCACCGAGGTGAAGTCCGAGATGCGTCTGAACTACCTGTACGCGCTGACGGTGGCCGACATCACGGCCACCAACCCGACCCTGTGGAATTCCTGGCGGGCGACGCTGCTGCGCACTCTCTACGGCGAGACCCGCAAGGCGCTGCGCCGGGGGCTGGAGTCGCCCCTGGACCGTCAGACGTCGATCCGCGCCTGCCAGGAGAGCGCCCTGGAGAAACTCCGCGACCGGGGCATCGACGAAGCCGAGCTCGCCGGGCTGTGGGAGATCCCCGGCGACGAGTTCTTCCTGCGGCACACGCCCCGGCAGGTGGCGGACATCGTCGAGCGGATGCACGGCCACGACATCGCCGCCGGGCCGCTGGTGATGGCGGTGGACCTGAAGGGCCAGACGCCCAACGAGGGCGCCACCGAGATCGTGCTGTACACCCGGGACGAGCCGAGCCTGTTCGCCGCCAGCGTGGCGGCCATCGACCAGCTCAAGCTGTCGGTGCACGACGCCATCATCCACACCGCCGACAACGGCCTGTGCCTGAACACCTACGTGGTGCTCGACGACGACGGCGGTCCGCTGACCCGGGAGGCGGGACAGCGCGAACACATTCTCGAGCAGCTACGCGCCGAGCTGGACGACCCGGAGGACTATCCCGGGGTGCTGACGCGCCGCACGTCCCGGCGCCTGCGCCAGCTCACCCGGGCCACCGAGGTGAAGCTGCGCAACCGCCGCGGCACCCGCCACTCCGAACTCACCATCGTCGCCTCGGACCGGCCGGGCCTGCTGGCGACCATCGGCCAGCTCTTCCACGAGCTGGGCCTGTCGGTGCAGTCCGCGCGGATCACCACCCTGGGTGAGCGCATCGACGACGTGTTCCACATCGTCGACGAGAACGGCCGGGCCATCCGCGACCGGGAGCGCATCTACGAGCTGGAGAACACCCTGCGCCAGCGCCTCGACAGCCAGATCGCCAAGGTCTCGTGAATCCCCATCTGGCCCGGCTGCGGGCATATCCCTTCGAACGCCTCGCGGCCCTCAAGGCGGGCGTTCGACCGCCGGCCGACCGGGCGCCCGTGATGCTGTCCATCGGCGAGCCGAAACACGCGCCCCCGGACTTCGTGGTGGCCGAGCTGACGGAACCGGAGGCGCTGGCCCGGGATCTCGCGGGCTACCCGGCGACCCGCGGCAGCCTGGAGCTTCGGGACGCCGTGGCCGGCTGGGTGCAGCGCCGGTTCCGCGCCGGTCTCGACCCGGAGACTCAGGTCCTGCCGGTGGCCGGCACCCGCGAGGCCCTGTTCTCGTTCGGCCAGGCGGTGCTGAGCGGCACGCCGGGCGCCACGGCGGTGCTGCCCAACCCCTTCTACCAGATCTACGAAGGCGCGGCGCTGCTGCGCGGCGCGGAGCCCTGGTTCGTCGAGTGCACCGCGGCCAGCGGATTCCGCCCGGACTACCGGGCGGTGCCGGAGGACGTCTGGCGCCGCTGCGAGCTGCTGTTCGTCTGCTCGCCGGGCAACCCGACGGGCATGAATCTCGACCGGGAAACGCTCTGCTGGCTGATGGAGCAGGCGGACCGCCACGACTTCGTGATCGCGGCGGACGAGTGCTACTCGGAGCTCTACTTCGACGACGGCGCGCCCCCCGTCGGCCTGCTCGACGCGGCGTCGGCGGCCGGCCGCGACGACTTCCGGCGCTGCGTGGTGTTCCACTCCCTGAGCAAACGCTCCAACCTGCCGGGCCTGCGCTCGGGCTTCGTCGCGGGCGACGCGGGGATCCTGGCGGACTACTACCAGTACCGCACCTACGAGGGCTGCGCCCTGCCCAACCACGTCCAGCGCGCCAGCCGGGCGGCCTGGCAGGACGAGGCCCACGTGGCGGCGAACCGCGAGGCCTACCGCCGCAAGTTCGCGGCGGTGACGCCGATCCTCCGGGAAGCCCTGGACATCGTCGATCCGGAAGGCGGCTTCTACCATTGGATCGCCGTTCCGGGCGGCGACGACGAGGCCTTCACCCGGGACCTCTTCGCCGCCCGCAACGTCACCGTGCTGCCGGGCAGCTACCTGGGCCGCGACGGCTCGAACGGCAACCCCGGCCGGGGCTACGTCCGGGTCGCCTGGGTCGCCCCGGAGGCCGACTGCGTCGCCGCCGCCCGTGATATCGCCGAGTTCGTCCAGACCTGGCGCTGACGCAATGGCGCTGGTGACGCGGCCCGGGCACGGACGGGTTCATTCCCGGAAATCGACGCACGGACGGGTTCATTCCCCGGGATCGACGCACGGCCGTACGGTTCGGGACACCTTTTCGAAACGAGGCGTAAAGGTCACCGGACGGGCTCCGATGCCGCCGGGGGCCTGAACATTCGAAAAGGTGTCCCGAACCGAACGTCCGCGCCCCACCCGCATCGCCCGAACCACCTCCACGAAACCCAAGGACGCGGCCGGGGCGCATGCAACGACACGTGCGATCCGACCTACCTGAATCCTCTGCCGGCACGATTCCCGAGGGACGTCGTTGCGGGTGTCGGGGAGACACTCTCGGTGCATTCTGGAAGCGAGGCTCGACGGTCGCCAGGCGGGGGCCGGTGCCGCCCGGGAGCCTGATCACTCGACGTTTGAGAACGCGGGCTGGTGACGCGGCCCGGGCACGGCAGGGTTCATTCCCGGGATCGACGCACGGCCGTAC
>DLCH01000006.1:263655-276030 GCA_002480525.1 Gammaproteobacteria bacterium UBA7803
GCCTGAACATTCGAAAAGGTGTCCTGAACCGAACGTCCGCGCCCCACCCACATCGCCCGAACCACCCCTACCAACCCAAGGACGCGGCCGGGGCGCATGCAACGACACATGCGATCCGACGTACCTGAATCCTCTGCCGGCACGGTTCCCGAAGGACGTCGTTGCGGGTGTCGGGGAGACACTTTCGGCGCATTAAGGCCTCCCGACTACAAACGAGCCCGTCGACGACAAGTCCGCCCGCGCGCCGAAAGTGTCTCCCCGACGGCCGCCTGCCACAACGCCAGGCCGCTCAATACCCGACCCGCGCAACTGCCAGGATCGAGAGCCCTGTGGTACCGTTTGCGCCCCGCGCCGCCCGGAGCCCCAGCATGGCCGACAATCCGTCCACGATGTTCGCGTTCGCCATCGGCATCGCTGCCCGCAACGCCCGCGGCGAGCCCCTCGACTGCTACTTTCCCGCGCCCCTGAAGGACCTCGAGCCCGCCGTCGCGGAGCTGGTCCGGGGCCACTTTCCGGCCGGCACGTCGGCCACCGACGGCGCCGGGGCCGGCAGATTCGCCGAGGCGCTGGATGGCGCCGCCGGCGACGGCGTGGCCGCGCTGGCGGCCGCCTGCCGGCGTCTGGCGGCGGCGGACCGGCCGCTCAGCGTCGTGCGCCTCGACGAGGACGGCCCCATCGCCAGCACCGAAGAGGCGTACCTGAAGCTGCATCTGCTGTCGCACCGCCTCGCCCTGCCCAACAGCCTGAACCTCGACGGCATCTTCGCCAGCCTGCCCAACGTGGCGTGGACCAGCCGGGGACCCGTGGACATCGCCGAACTGCCAGAGACGCTGGTGGCGGCCCGGCTGGCCGGCGAGCACCTCGAAGTGACCGGGGTCGACAAGTTCCCGCGCATGACCAATTACGTGGTGCCCACCGGCGTGCGCATCGCCGACGCCAGCCGGATCCGGCTCGGCGCCTATCTCGGCGAAGGCACCACGGTGATGCACGAAGGCTTCGTCAACTTCAACGCCGGCGCGCTGGGCCCGAACATGATCGAGGGCCGCATCTCCCAGGGCGTCGTGGTGGAGGCCAACAGCGACCTGGGCGGCGGTTCGAGCACCATGGGCACGCTGTCGGGCGGCGGCGGCATCCGCATCACCATCGGCAGCCATTGCCTGATCGGCGCCAACGCCGGCACCGGGATACCCCTCGGCGACCGCTGCACCATCGAGGCCGGGCTGTACATCACCGCCGGCACCCCGCTGGAGGTGGTCGACGAGCACGGCGAGGTGGTGCGCACAGTGAAGGCCCGGGAGCTGGCCGGCGCCTCCGATCTGCTGTTCGTCCGCGACGGCCGCACCGGGCGGGTCCAGTGCCGCACCAACCGGCGGGCCATCGAGCTGAACGAAGCGCTGCACGCCCACAACTGAACCATGACCGCGGGTACCGACAGCGCCGTCCTGGATCTGTGCGTCGAGCTCGTGCGGCGGGCCAGCGTGACGCCCGACGATGCTGGCTGCCAGGCGCTGCTCGGCGCTCGCCTCGAGGCCCTGGGCTTCGACTGCCGGGCCATGCCCTTCGGGTCGGTGGACAACCTCTGGGCGGTGCGCGGCCGGGCCGGCCCGCTGGTGGTCTTCGCCGGCCACACCGACGTGGTGCCCACCGGGCCCGAGTCGGCGTGGTCGTCGCCGCCCTTCGAGCCGACCCTGCGGGACGGGTTCCTGTACGGCCGCGGAACGGCGGACATGAAGGGCAGCCTGGCCGCCATGATCGTCGCCACGGAACGGTTTCTGGCGGACCACCCGGACCCCGCCGGCCGCATCGGCTTCCTGATCACCAGCGACGAGGAAGGCCCCGCCGTGGACGGCACCCGGGCGGTGATGGGCGCCCTCACGGATGCCGGCGAATCCATCGACTACTGCGTGGTCGGCGAGCCCTCCTCCGGCGCGGCGCTCGGCGACACCGTGCGGATCGGCCGGCGCGGCTCCCTCAACGGCCGGCTGACCGTGCTCGGCGTACAGGGCCACGTCGCCTACCCCCACCTGGCGGACAATCCGATTCACCGCCTCGCGCCGGCCCTCGCGGAGCTCGCCGCGACGAGCTGGGACGACGGCAATGCCCATTTCCCGCCCACCAGCTTCCAGGCGTCGAACATCGCCGCCGGCACCGGCGCCGGCAACGTCGTTCCCGGCGAGCTGGTCCTGGACTTCAACTTCCGCTTCTCCACCGAGCAGACAGCCGACGGCCTGCAGCAACGGGTCGAGGCGATCCTGGCCCGCCACGGGCTGCGCTACGAGCTGACCTGGACCCTGTCCGGCGAGCCGTTCCTGACCGGCCCGGGCCGGCTCATCGACGCGACCTGCGAGGCCATCGAGGCGGTCGCCGGGCTGCGCCCCGAGCTGTCGACCTCCGGCGGCACCTCCGACGGCCGGTTCATCGCCCCCGCCGGCGCCGAGGTGGTCGAGCTGGGACCGGGCAACGCCACGATCCACAAGATCGACGAGCGCGTCGCCGTGGCCGAGCTGGAGCCGCTGGCGGAGATCTACCGGGGCATCCTGGAACGCCTGCTGGTGCCGGGGCCGTGATCCGCTACGTCGTCGTCGGCCTGCTGCTGTTCCTCGGGTTCGCCGTCGCCTTCGCCCCGGCCAGCCTCGTCGGCACCGCCCTGCCGGAGCGGTCCGGCGTTCAGCTGCTGACCCCGTCCGGCACCGTGTGGCGGGGACAGGCGGAGCTGCTCGCCGGCGGCCAGCCGGCGGGGGCGCTGACCTGGCGATTCCGGCCTGTCACGATTCTGCAAGGAACGCTCGGCTACGATGTGACCCTGGACGGGCCGGAACACGGGCTCGCCGGCAGGGTCGCGGCCGGACCCGGCGCGCTGTCGCTGCGGCTCGACGGCCAGGCCGAGGCGACCTTCGTCAATCGCTGGCTGGGGCCCTACGACATCGCCATCTCGGGGCCGCTGACGGTCGCGGGCCTGGAGGCGACCGTGCCCTACCGGGCGCCCGCCGAGGGACGCACCGCCGGCACCGTGGAATGGGCCGGCGGCATGGTGCGCTATCGCCTGGGCCGCCGCGTGCACGACGGCAGCCTGCCGCCGCTGGTGGCCTACCTGGGCGAGGGGCTGGAGGCGGTGGTCTACCCTCAGGGTGGCCAGACGCCGCTGCTCACGGCCCGGCTGCTGCCGAGCGGGTTCGCCAGGATCGGCGTCACCGCCCTGTTCACCCGACTGGCCGGAAATCCGTGGCCCGGTTCCCACGCCGACCATGAAGTAGTGCTAGAGGTTGAAGAACAACTCTTTTAACATCAGGCCCTTAGGTCTTTCTCATGAGTCCCGATCCAGTGCCTGTGTCAGCTAGGCGTCTCCCCGAATGTCTGCCGTGACCGAGGTCGCCGCCCGGCTCGCCCTGCCGGCGCGCTGGCTCGTCGTCGCCGGCATCGCCTATACGCTCGCCACCAGCGTGCTGTACGTGCTGTCGCCGCCGGTCACCGGCACGTCCAGCGCCGCGCCGGCCCCGCGCAGCGCGCCGCAGCGCCCGGCCCCCGACATCAACGCGGTGGTCGCCCGCGACCTGTTCGGCAGCGCCGCGGCGGTAGCCGAGGAAACCCCGACGGACACGCCCACTGTGCAGACCCGGCTGCCCCTGGAACTGCTGGCCGTGTTCGTCGCGGACCAGCCCGACCAGTCGGCCGCGATCATTTCCCAGCGCGGCCGCCCGGGCCTGCTCTACGGCATCGGCGACGATCTGCCCGGCGGCGCGAGCCTCGCCGAGGTGCACGACGATCAGGTGGTGCTGCGCCGGGCGGGGGTGCGCGAGTCGCTGCGCTTCCCCGAGCTGTCCGAGATTCTCGCCGCCCGCGCCCGCAGCCCGATGCCGGAACCCCTGGAGGAGCCGGTGGAGCAGCCGGTGGACGAAGCCTTCGCGTCCGGCGACGAGCCCCAGGAGGAATTCGCCGCCGGCGACGGGACGCCGGACAGCGTGGAGGAGCTTGTCGAGAACTATCGCGACCAGCTCGACGACGATCCCGCCGGAACCCTGGAGCAGCTCGGCGTCGAGCCGGTGTCCGAGGGCGCCGCGGAGGGCTACCGGGTCGGCGACCTTGCCCAGTCCCCCTACCTCAGTCAAACTGGCCTGCAGTCGGGGGACGTCATCTTATCTGTCAACGGCAGACCCGTCGGCGATCTCGACCAGGATCGTCTGGAGCTCGACAACGTGCTGGCTCAGGGATCGGCCCGATTGGAAGTACAGCGGGGGACTCGGCGGTTCTTCGTAACCGCGACGCTTCAATAATGATGAAAACGAGAGCCGCAATCCTGGCCGCCTGCCTGGCCCTGTCCGCTGCCCTGCTGGTTCAGCCCGTCTGGTCACAACCGGCCCAGGGCACCGCCGCCCAGACCTGGAAGATCAACATCAAGAACGCCGACCTGAACGAGTTCGTCGTGCAGGTCGCCGAGATCACCGGCCGCACCTTCGTCGTCGACCCCCGCATCAAGGGCAACGTCACGGTGATCTCCAGCACCCCCATGACGGCGGATGCGGTGTACGAGCTGTTCCTGTCGGTGCTGCGGGTCCACAACTGGACGGCGGTGCCGTCCGGCGGCGTGATCCGCATTCAGCAGATGCAGACGGCGAAGCAGAGCCCGGGCGTCTCCGGAACCCTGAGCCAGCTTCCGCCGGAGGAACTCGTCACCCGGGTGGTGGCGGCCCAGAACGTGGAGTCCGCCGAGCTGGTGAAGATCCTGCGCCCGCTCATTCCCCAGTACGGGCACATCGCCGCCGTGGCCAACCCCAACGTGGTGATCATCAGCGACCACGCGGACAACATCGCGCGGCTGATGGAACTGGTCCAGACCATCGACGTGGCGGACGAGGAAGACGTGGTCGTGGTGCCCCTCGAGCATGCCTTCGTCGGCAACATCGTGGCCATGCTCGAGCGGGTCGCGCCGGACCAGCTCGGCCGCAGCGCCGCCGGCCCCCAGCGCATCCAGGTGATCGCCAACGAGCGCAACAACTCCCTGGTGCTGCGCGGCAAGCCCCGCCCGATCGCCGAGATCCTGAAGCTGGTCGACAAGCTCGATCAGCCCGCCACGGCCACCAGCGGCGCCCAGGTCATCTACCTCAAGTACGCCGACGCCGCCAAGGTCGCCGAGATGCTCGAGGGGCTGGTGGGCGAGAACCGCGGCGGCGGCGAGGAGGCCGGCGCCGCCGCCATGGACACCCTGATCCGGGCCGACGAATCCCTCAACGCCATCATCGTCCGGGCCGACCCGAGCGTGATGCGCGAGATCCAGGACATTCTCGACGGCCTCGACATCCGCCGCACCCAGGTCCTGATCGAGGCCGCCATCGTCGAGGTGTCGGTCTCCAACTCACGGCGCATCGGCGTGGAGGTCGCGGCGGCGGACGAGAGCGGCGAGACCACGCCCCTGATCACCACCAGCCTGGACGGCGTCATCTCCTCGCTGCTCGGCGGCCTGATCGGCGAAGATGGCGACATCGACGTGCTGTCGGGGCTCGCGGCGATCTCCGAAACCGGCACGCCGACCCTGGCCGCCGCCCGGATCAACGCCGGCGACGTTTCCTTCGGCGCCGTGGTGCAGGCGCTGGCGTCCAGCTCGGACGCCAACCTCCTGTCGGCGCCGAGCATCCTCACCCTGGACAACCAGGAGGCGAAGATCGTCGTCGGCAACGAAGTGCCGTTCCGGACGGGCAGCTTCACCACCACCGGCGAAGGCGCCGACAATCCCTTCACCACCATCAACCGGGAAGACGTGGGCCTGCAGCTCACGGTGACCCCACACATCCACGACCAGGAAGCGGTCAGCCTGGAGGTGGCCCTGGAGATCACCAACGTGGTCGACAGCCCCATCGGCTCCAGCGCCTTCTCCGACGTGGTGACCTCCAAGCGCACGGTGGAGAACACCATTCTGGCGGACGACCGTCAGACCATCGTGCTGGGCGGGCTGATCCAGGACGACATCAACGATTCCGTCCGCAAGGTACCGCTGCTCGGCGACGTGCCGGTGCTGGGCCACCTGTTCCGCTCCACCAGTAAGAACCGCACCAAACGGAATCTGCTGGTCTTCCTCCGGCCCACCGTGATCCGCGACAAGCAGGAGGCAGACCAGGTGACGAACCGAAAGTACGACGACGTCTGGAGCGTCGAGATCCGTTCAGGCGGCCAGGACCTGGCGCCCGAAGAGCTGTTCGAAGGCCGCAACTGACCGGGTCCACGCCGGGCCCCGCATGGATCGACTGAAGCGCCTGCTCTACGCCCTCAATCGACGCCTCATCGGCGCCATCGCCCGACCGCGCAAGGCCGGCCTGGAACCCGAGCAGCTGCTGGCCTGTGCGGGCGCAGGGTCGGAGGATGCGCCCCCGCCCCTGCTGTACGTGCTGGAGACCCGCTCGCTGTCGGACCTGGTGGTGCTCGACCTGGTGACCGACGAACTCGGCCTGCCCGGCCCGCTCGCCCCGATCGATCTCGACGGCCTGCACCAGGCGCGCCGGTTCTTCTTCCTGAACCGCGCCTCCCACGGCTGGTTCCGGCGCAACACCATGTCGAGCTACTCCGAGCGCATGGTGACGCTGATCGAGGCCGTGGCGCGGGCCGACGGCGACCTGCCCGGCGCCATCGTGCCGGTCGGCATCTACTGGGGCCGCGCGCCGATCCGCGAGGGCTCGGTGTTCCGCCTGCTGCTGTCCGAGAACTGGGCCGTCACCTCCCGCCTGAAGCGCCTGGTCAACCTGATCTTCTCCCGCAAGGACATCGTCGTTCACTTCGGCCCGCCGCTGACCCTGGCCGAACTCGGCGGCGGTCAGAGCGACGGCCAGCGCCTGGTGCGCCGCACCGCACGGCTGCTGCGGGTCCGGCTGCGCAACCAGCGGGTGGCCACCATGGGCCCGGACCTGTCGCATCAGCGCACGGTCGCCGGTCAGATCCTGCGCAGCCGGGCGGTCCGCTCGCTGATCGAGGCCGAGTCCGATCCGAAGGCACGCGCCCGGCTGGAGAAACGGGCGCGACGCTACGCCGCCGAGATCGCCTCCAACCTGTCCTACCCGACCATCCGCATTCTCGAGCGCCTGCTGACCTGGTTCTGGAACCGGATCTACCAGGGCGTGAACTTCCATGGGCGGGAGCAGCTCATCGAGGCCGCCGAGAGCCACACGCTGATCTACGTGCCGTCCCACCGGAGCCATCTGGACTACCTGCTGCTGTCCTATCTGCTGTTCCAGCACGGCCTGATGATTCCGCACATCGCGGCCGGGGATAACCTCAATCTGCCGGTTCTCGGCGCCGTGCTGCGGCGCGGCGGCGCGTTCTTCATGCGGCGCAGCTTCCGCGACGATCCGCTGTACGCCGCGGTGTTCTCCGAGTACCTCTACCAGGTCTACCGCCGCGGCCACAGCGTCGAGTTTTTTCCCGAGGGCGGCAGAACGCGCACCGGCCGTCTGCTGCCGGCGCGCATCGGCCTGCTGAAGATGACCCTGGAGCACCACTGGCGTGGCGTGCCCAGGCCGCTGGCGCTGGTGCCCGTTTATCTGGGCTACGAGAAGCTGGTGGAGGCCGGCAGCTACCTCGACGAGCTGAAGGGCGCCCAGAAGCAGCGGGAGTCCCTGGCCGACGTGTTCCGCAGCCTGCGGCTGGTGCGCCAGAACTTCGGCACCGTCGACGTCAAGGTGGGCCGGCCGCTGGTGCTGTCGGACTGGCTGAGCGCGCACGGCGCCGGCAGCGACAGCGACGCCGGCGAGGTCGCGGTGGCCCTGGGCGCGGAGGTCATGACGCGGATCAACGCCGCGGCAGCGGTCAATCCGATCAACCTGGTCGCCCTGGTCGTCCTCTGCATGCCCCGCCTCGCCATCGGCGAGCGCACCCTGCTGGCCCAGCTCGACTGCTATCTGGACCTGCTGAAGGCGGCCGCCGACCAGCACGCCTACGCCCTGCCGGATGCGTCACCACGGCAGATGGTCGAGCACGTGGAGTCACTCGGCATGCTGGAGCGGGAGTCGGGGCCGACCGGCGACGTGCTCGGTCTCGGCCCGTTCACCGCGATCCTGATGACCTGGTACCGGAACAACGTGGTCCACGTGCTGGCGATGCCCTCGCTCATCGCCTGCCTCGTCAGGGAGCGGCGCCGGCCCGCCCGGCGCGGCGCCCTCGAACGCATGGCGGCCACGGTGTTTCCCTACATCGCCGACGAGCTCCAGTCGCCCGAGTCCGCCGGCGCCGTGTCCGACTGGCTGGAACATCTGGTGAGCGCGGGGCTGCTGGTGCGCACGCCGGACGACACCTTCGCTGCCCCGCCCGCGGGCTCTCCCGAGCATTTCCGCCTGCGCCTGCTGGCGCGGCTGATCATGCCCACGCTGGAGCGGCTGTACATCGTCGTCGGCGTGCTGTTCCAGGCCGGCCAGGGCGCCCACTCCAGGGAGTCCCTGCAGGAGCGCAGCCATCGCATCGCCCAGAAGATGTCCCGGCTGTACGGTCTGAACGCGCCGGAGTTCTTCGACGCACGGCTGTTCAACCGCTTCGTGGACGCACTGGTCGACAACGGCGTGGTGCAGGAGGGCGACGACGGCAGGCTGACCTGGGCGCCGGTGGTCGAGGACGTGATGAAGGCGTCCGAAGGCGTGATCGATCCCGATTTCCGCTACGCGGTGCGCCAGGAAGACTAGTCCCCGACGTCACCCGCCGGCCGGCCCGGACGCGCCGTCCCGCCCGCCGTCCGCCTGGCCGCCGGCCAGCCCTCGATAGACGTCGTAGCGGACGGTGCGGCCGTCGATCCGCCAGTCCGGCGACGCCACCGCCGGGTCGCGGCGCCGACGCTTGAGCACGACCCGTTGCCGCGCCCGTGAACAGGCCAGCGCCAGCCAGTCCTCCAGCGGCCGGGGGTCGCACTCGGCCAACTCCGCCAGCCACTGCATGCGCTTGCCCGGCAGCGACGTCTTGCTGCGCTCGGGAAACATGGGGTCGAGATAGACCACGTCCGGCTCGGCCGTCCGCAGCACCTCGAACCCATCGCCGCAGACCAGCTCCGCCGGAAGCCCGCAGCGCCGCGCCAGGTCCGCCTGCAGCGCCGACAGCGCTGGCAGCCGCTCCACCAGCGTCACCGGACATCCCCGCCCCGCCAGCACCAGGCCATCCACGCCCCATCCGGCCATGGCGTCGAGCACGGTCGGGGTTTTGCCGGCGGCGACGCCGCAGGCCCGCGCCAGGTCCCCGCCCTGTGCCGCACGGCGGGACAGTTCCCCGACGGACACGAAGGCGCCGCGCCGATCCCCGGCCCGGCGGAGTTCGAGATGCTCGTCATCGGCCCAGAGATGGAACCCGGGCGCATCCCGGGGCGGCGCTTCGGCGACGATGATCCGGAACTGCCCGGCGAGGGCCTCGACGCGGCCGCGCGCCGCGGGCAGGCAATACAGGGTGTCGACCGCCGGCGCGGCGCCGCGACCGCTCACGACCCGGCGGCGGGACGCCAGGGAGAGTCGCCCTGAACGTAGACCGGAAAGGCTTCCGCCGGCGGTACCGCCTCGCCGGCGCGCCAGGCCGCCAGACCCAGTTCGCCGACGATCCGTGCTGGAACGGCGACATCGTCGGCGAAGGCGCGATCCGGCGGCCACCACGGCGGCCGGTCACCGACTCCGGGCAGGTCCGCGGGCAGTCCGTCCGGCGCCATGTCACCCTGATGCAGCCGGTCCGCCAGCAGGCGTTCGGGCAGGGTGTCGGCAGCGACCTGCCAGGCCGCCAGGTAGTAGGCATCCCGTCTGGAGCGGGTCACCGTCACCACGGCGCCGGCCGCGCCGGGGTCGTGCTGCCGCTGCCAGGCCAGCGCCATGGCCCGGGAGGAGGACACCGGGCAGACCACCGCCCCGGCGCCGTACGCGACGCCCTGGGCGACGGAAGCCGCCAGGCGCACGCCGGTGAACGAGCCGGGGCCGGCGCCGAACGCCACCAGATCGAGCGCACGGCGATCCACGCCGGCGGCGGACACCAGCCCGTCCAGCATGCCCAGCACCACCTGATTGTGCAGGCGTTCGACGTTGTGTGTATCCTCGAACCAGCGCCCGCCGGCGAGCAGCGCCAGCGAGCAGAGTGGTCCGGAAGTTTCCACGGCGAGCACGGTTTCCATGCGCGCCATGGTAGCCGACGCCGTGGCCACGGAGTAGCTGAGCCGCCCGAGGCGCGCGGCGCCAGCCGATCGCAACATTCTCAGCAGGCCGGATCCGACGCGTGACCGAACCCCGACTGGACCTCGACGTGGCGCTGGCCGCCATGCTCGACGACTGCCGCCCCGTCACCGCCAGCGAGCGCGTTGCAGTGGCCGATGCGCTCGGACGGGTCGCCGCAGGATCCGTGACGGCGCCAAGATCGCTGCCGCCGTTCCCCGCATCCGCCATGGACGGCTACGCCCTGCGCAGCCATGACCTGTCCGGCGATCCGCCGTACCGGCTGGACGTGGCGGGCACCAGCCTCGCCGGGCACCCGTTCGACGGCACCGTGCCCGGGGGCAGCGCCGTTCGGCTGTTCACCGGTGCGCCGGTGCCGGACGGCCTGGACGCGGTGGTGATCCAGGAAGACTGCGACGCGGACGGCGACCGCGTGGTGATCCGCACCCGGGTGCACCCCGGAGATCACGTGCGGCCCGTCGGTCACGACCTAATGGCCGGCGGACAGGTGATTGCGGACGGCCGCCGGCTCACGCCCTTCGACGTCGGCTGGCTGACCGCGTGCGGCCTCGACGCGGTCGAGGTGAGGGCGCGGCCCCGGGTGGGTCTGTTCTCGACCGGCGACGAGCTGCTCGAGCCGGGGATGCCGCAGGGTCCCGGCCAGATCTACGACGCCAACCGCGCCACGCTGCGGGCCCTGCTCGCTTCGCTGCCGGTGACCATCGAGGACTTCGGCGTCGTCCCCGACGACCGCGAGGCGATCGGCCGCACCCTGGCGGCAGCGCGGGACGCCTGCGACGTCGTCGTCACCAGCGGCGGCGTGTCCGTCGGCGACGCCGACTGGGTACGGGACGAAGTGGAGCGCCTGGGCACGCTGAAGTTCTGGCGCCTGAACCTGAAGCCGGGCAAGCCGCTGGCCTACGGCCGGCTCGGCGACGCGGCGTTCTTCGGGCTGCCCGGCAATCCGGTGTCGACCATCGTCACCGCGCTGCTGCTGCTGAAACCCGTGCTGGAACGCCTGTGCGGAGCCTGGCCGTCGCCACCGCTGCGCCTGCCGGCCCGGCTCACCCACGACCTGGACCACGCGCCGGGGCGCGAGGAATACCAGCGCGGAACGCTGCTGCGATCGGACGGCGGATGGCAGGTCGAAACGACCGGCGATCAGAGTTCGAACCGGCTGGCGAGCTTCGCGGCGGCGGACTGCCTGGTCCGGGTCCCCAAGGACAGCGGCCGCCTGCCGGCTGGTACCGAGGTCGAGACCCTGCCCTTCCACGGGCTGCTCTGAGAATCGTGGACACCGCTGCGGGCCCTGGTGGCGCAGACGCTCCCGGCCCAGGCGCGGCGGCGATCAGCCGTCGTCGGCCGTCGTGCCGGCGGCTCGGCGCCCGCGCCGCTGCACGCGCCGCTTCTTTGGACGACCGCTGCTGCGCCGCCCCTGTGACAGCGCCGCGATCCGTCGTGCGGCCGCGGCCTCGCGCTTTCTGCGGCGCCGGTCCTCGGACCGCTTGAGCATGTCGTGCTTGCGCACCCGGAAGGCTTCGACGGCCATCTCGAGCTGCGCTTCCAGCTCCACGTCCGCGGCCAGGTTCTCCGCCATGAGCTGATCTTCGACGAGCTGAATCCGCTGGGCGAGGCGCGCCTGTGATTCGGCTTGCCGGAACGAGTCCTTGGCGGCCCGGTATCCGGCACGCGCCGAAGCGACGCGCTCACGGACCTGCTTGACGTGGGCTCGGGCCCTCCGGGCGGCGCTGCGATCGACTTCGTCACCGGTGGCGGTGGCGCGCCGTCTGGCGGAGCGGGCCAACGCCGTTGCCGCTGTGAGGGCTTTCTGCTCGGCATTGAGCGTCGCGCCGGCGCGACGCGCCCGATGCTCGGCATCGGCGACGGTCGGCAGGGTGGCCACACTGGCCGGAGCGACGGATGAAGTGCGGGGGCGTCCAACCCGCCCCTTGGAAGTGGAACGGCCCGCTGCCTGGCGTCCTGCCGGGCCGCGAACCTTCGAGTCACGAACCGCGCCGCCGGAAGCGGCGCGAGCTACGGCCTTGGAGCCTGAGGCGGCGCTGGCCCGCGCCGCCTCAGCTCGTTGCTTTTTTGCGGGGGATCTCCTCTTGGCCGGGGCCTTCTTCCGGGCAGGCGCCTTCTTCTTGGCCGGAGCTTTCTTCTTGGCCGGAGCCTTCTTCCTGGCCGGCGCCTTCTTCTTGGCCGGAGCCTTCTTCTTGGCCGGGGCCTT
>DLCH01000006.1:276396-286794 GCA_002480525.1 Gammaproteobacteria bacterium UBA7803
GGCCGGGGCCTTCTTCTTGGCCGGCGCCTTCTTCTTGGCCGGCGCCTTCTTCTTGGCCGGGGCCTTCTTCTTGGCCGGGGCCTTCTTCTTGGCCGGAGCCTTGCGCTTCACCGCGGTCTTCTTCGCAGCCGCCTTGGCCGGCGCCTTGCGCTTCGCCGCCGCCTTCTTCTTGGCGGGCGCTTTCTTCTTCGCGGGGGCTTTCTTCTTCGCCGGCGCCTTCTTCTTCGCCGGCGCCTTCTTCTTCGCCGGCGCCTTCTTCTTCGCCGGGGCTTTCTTCTTGGCCGGCGCCTTCTTCTTGGCGGGGGCTTTCTTCTTGGCCGGTGCCTTCTTCTTGGCAGGGGCCTTCTTCTTGGCTGGCGCCTTCTTCGCCGCGGGACGTTTGGCAGCCGCCTTCTTCACGGCAGCTTTCTTCGCGGCGGCTTTTTTCGCGGGCGCCTTCTTGGCAGCAGTCTTGCGAACCGCCTTCTTCTTGGCGGGCGCCTTCGCTGCGGACTTAGCTTTCGGCATAAAGAATCTCCTTGGATCTCTTCCCGGTCTCCGTTGGCCGCTACGAACTGCTGAGCAAACCAGCGACTTCCTTTCGTTACCCTGACCCGTCAGTCAGCTTGATGCGCTTTCGAGCATCTGGAGCGCGACGGCGATGCCGCCCCGACTCCGACTGACTCCGACGTTGGACTTCCTTGGACGCGAGACTTCCTTCGACCTCGGACTTCCTTGTCTATCGGACTTCCCTTTCCTTCGGACCTCTCTTTCCTCCGGACCTCTTTTTCCTCCGGACTTCCTCTGCTCAGGAATTCCTCGACTCCGGATTTCCTTCGCTTCGGATTTCCTTCGCCTCGGACTTCCCTCGGGACGTCTCTGTCCTTCGGGCTGGCCCGGCCGATCCGAACCTCTTTCGCGTCTCGAGCGCTGCTTCTTGGCTGCGACCCGGGACGACGAACAGATGCCAATCCGCGAGTTTCGTATCACGGCAACTCAACGATAGCCCATGACAACAAAACTGCAATTGAAATTTCGCCGCATCATACTGACTGCACAGGGAAATATCACTACGTCGCCAACGGCCTCGGGAACGTGATCACGCGAGTTCCGCCATGATTCGCCGATGCACGTCGTTCACCTCGCCGCGGCCGTCGACACGAACGAACTTCATCGCCGTGTTGTTTGCCTTGTCAGAATAGAAATCCACCAGCGGGTGCGTCTGCTTGTGATACACGTCGAGTCGCTCGCGCACCGTGTCTTCCTGGTCGTCGTCGCGCTGGATCAGGGCTTCACCGGTTTCGTCGTCCTGGCCGGGATTGCGCGGCGGATTGAATTCCACGTGATAGACACGGCCCGACGCCGGATGCACCCGGCGCCCGCTCATACGTCGGACGATCTCCTCGGCCGGCACTGCGATCTCCACCACTGCGTCGATCACCACGCCGGCGTCGTCGAGCGCCGCCGCCTGGGGGATGGTTCGCGGAAAGCCGTCGAACAGGAAACCGTTCGCACAGTCCGGCGCGGCGATCCGCTCCTGCACGAGCTCGATGATGATGTCGTCGGAGACCAGCGCGCCGGAATCCATGACGGCCTTGACCCGCTGGCCGAGCTCCGAGCCCGCGCTAACCGCCGCCCGCAGCATGTCCCCGGTGGAGATCTGCGGAATGCCGAAGGCGTTGCACAGAAACTGCGCCTGGGTGCCCTTTCCAGCCCCCGGCGGGCCGAGCAGTATGATTCTCATGTGGTCTCTCCTGTGGTCGTTGTCTGAATTCGAGGCAGTCCCGCCGTCAGCGGCATGTGGTGGACGGTCGGGCGTTCATCGCTGCGCCACGCGCGCTTCGATCACGCCGGCCAGGTGCTGCAGGCGTTCCACCAGCAGCGCGAGTTGACGCAGCGTGCCGACCCGCACCTCCAGGCTCAAGGTCGCACGTCCGGTGATGGGGTCGGCCCTGCCGGTGTTGCCGACCAGCGGCACGTGCAGGCTGCTCAGCAGCTCGGTGACGTCCCGCAGCAGACCGTCGCGGTCCTCCGCCATCATCACGATCCGATAGATCCGCGGATCGTGCGCGCCCGGCGCGGGCAGCAGCTCCATCTGGAGTTCGTATTCGGTCTGCGGATGCAGCGCTTCCAGCGCGTCGAGGGTCTGGCAGTCGCCGGCCCCGACGGCCCGGCAGAAGCCGGCTTCGTCCGGGTACCCGAGGGTCCGCGCCGCCTCCTGCCAGCGGGCAGCCGCCGGCGAACCGAGCGCGAGGGCGTCGAGCAGCGCCAGCAGCCGGTCTCGGCCGGCCCGTTCGTTCACCTCGGGATCGCGGCAGCGGAACCAGTCGAGAATCTTTTCCCGGGCCCGCCCGCTGCGGACGTAACCCAGATGCAGGTCCAGCCAGTGACGCTCCGGCGCCGGCGCGTCCCCGGTGACGATCTCCACCCGGTCACCGGTGTCGAGCGCTTCGTTGAGTGGGCGGGGCCGGCCGTTGACCAGCGCGCTGCGACACCGGTGGCCGACCTCGGTGTGCACGCGGTAGGCGAAGTCGACCGGGGTCGCGCCCTCGGCCAGGTCGAGCACGTGGCCCTTGGGGGTGCTGACGTAGATGCGCTCGTCACGGAACAGCTCGGCGAGCTCCTCGCCGAGACTCTGAGTGTCGGCCCGCGCGACGTCGTCGCGCCATTCGACCACCTGGCGCAGCCAGTCCATCTTCTGGGCGTAGGGTCGGTCCTCGTCCTCGCCGGCCTTGTACGACCAGTGGGCGCACACCCCCAGTTCGGCCTGCTCGTGCATCTCGTGCGTGCGGACCTGCACCTCCAGCGTGCGCCCGTCCGGCCCGACCACCGCCGTGTGGATGGACCGGTAGCCGTTCTCCTTGGGCGAGGCGATGTAGTCGTCGAACTCGCTGGGCACGTGCCGCCACTGGGTGTGAATGACGCCGAGGGCCGCGTAGCACTGAGCGATGTCCGGCACCAGGACGCGCACCGCGCGCACGTCGTAGACCTCGCCGAAACCGACGTTCTTGCTGCGCATCTTCCGCCAGATGCTGTAGATGTGTTTGGCCCGGCCGTGCACCACGGCGTCAATGCCGCGTTCCCTCAGCTCCGCCTGGAGCGACTCCGCAAGGCCGTTGATGCGGGCCTCGCGTTCCTCACGGCGGCCGTCGAGCTGCCGCGCGATGGCCATGTAGATGTCCGGCGCCAGATACCGCAGAGCGAGATCCTCGAGCTCCCACTTGAGGTGCCAGATGCCCAGCCGGTTGGCGAGCGGAGCGAACACCAGGTGGGCCTCCCGGGCCAGGCGCTGGCGCCGCTCCTCGTCGTAGCGCTTGGCGGCCCGCAGCGCCACGACCCGTTCCGCCAGCTTCAGCACGGCGACCCGGGCGTCGTCGATCATCGCGATGAGCATGCGCCGGACGTTGTCCGCCTGATCCCGTCGCTCCGAGGTCTGCAGCCGGGTATTGCTCATTTCCAGCAGGCTGGTCGTGGCCATCCGCAGCACCTCGTCGAGCAGATGCCCCACGTCGTCGCCGAACCGGCTGCGCGCGTCCTCCGACGGCACCAGGCCCACCCGCACGGGACGGTAGAGCAGCGCGGAGACGATGGAGGCCGTGTCCAGATGCAGCGCGCCGACGATCTCCGCGAGCTCGATGCCGCTCTCGAGGTACGGCTCGCCGCGGCTTCCGAGCCCGCGCACGAACTCGCAGGCGTCGGCCACCGCCTGCCGCTCCAGCTTGCCGTGGGCGGCGACCAGGCCGTCCACCCAGCCCGCGATGTCCACGCGGCCGTCGGCAGCGCGAGCCAGATCGCCGCGGACCTTAACCACGCGCCGCCACTCCGCCGCGCACGAACAGACCGAGGGTTTCGACGTGAGCGGTGTGCGGGAACATGTCGAAAATGCCAACTTCCTGCAGTGAGAACCCCAGCGTCGCGAGCCGCGCCGCGTCCGCCGCGAACGTGCGCGGGTTGCACGACACGTAGGCGATCCGCGACAGCCTCGACGAATCGGCCCAGCGCTCGAGATTCGGACCAGCGCCCGACCGCGGCGGATCCAGCAGCAGACAGTCCGCGTCGGGAAGCGTCGGGCAGCGCGCATCATACAGATCCGCCACCGCAAACTCAGCCCGGCCGGCCAGACCATTGCGCCGTGCATTGATCCCGGCCCTGGCCACCGCGCCCGCCGCGCTCTCGAAGCCGCTGACGGTGGCGCCCAGGCGGGCGACGGCGAGGGTGAAGTTGCCGATACCGCAGAACAGGTCGACGACGTGTTCGCCCGGGGATGGCGCCAGAGCCAGCAGAGTGCGCTGCACCAGCCGGCGATTCATGGCGGGGTTCACCTGGGTGAAGTCGGTCGGCAGGAAACTCAGGCACAGGCCGAACTCCGGCACCGCGTAGGTCAGCGACGACGGTGCGTCGGCGGCCAGCGGCTGCACGGTGTCGTAGCCGCCGCTCTGCAGGAACACGCGGACGCCGGTGCGGCCCTCGAATCCGGACAACGCCCGCAGGTCCGCCTCGTCCAGCTCGCCGAGATGGCGGAGGATGATGACGAAGTCACGGTCGCCGCCCGCCACCTCGACCTGCGGCACCCGGTCCGGCTCGCGCAGCGCGGCGATGGTGGCGCCGAGTTCCGGCAGCATGGCGGCGAACGGCCGCGCCAGCGTCAGGCAGTCCGTCATGCGCGCCACGCGATTGCTGAACCCTTCGCGGAAACCGACCAGCGGCTCTCCGCCCACCACGCGCACGCCGAGCCGGGCCTTGTAGCGATAGTGAAACCGGGGGCCGGAGACCGGCGCCCGCCAGCGGCCGGGCGCCACGCCCTCGGCGCCCAGCAGGTCCGCCAGGGTGGCCTGCTTGTGTTCGAGCTGCCGGCCGTAATCGAGATGCTGCAGGGCACAGCCGCCGCAGCGGGGAAAGTTCGGGCACGGCGCGGCCACGCGGGCCGACGACGCCGCCTCGGGCGTATCGGCCGCACCGAACCAGACGCCGCGTCGGCGCTTCAGCACCCGGGCCGAAACGGACTCCCCCGGCAGCGCGTTGCGGGCCCGCACCTCCCGGCCGTCGACAGCGCCGACGCCGAGACCGTCGTCGCCGAGGTCGGTGACCTCGAACGTCACTTCCCGTGGGCCGCGGCGAGCCATCAGGCGCGCTTGCCGGTCAGCAGACGGCGGCTCGCCAGCGGCCGCGGGCCGAGCAGCGGTGACAGCGACTGCCGGAAGATCTTGCGCGCCGCGACCCGGGCGGCCCGGGACTGATACCGCTCGGCGCCGATGTCCAGGAGCACGGCGCCGGGGAAACCGCGGCCCGCGGAAGATGCCGCCACGAACCCGGCGCCCGCATGCAGGACGTACTGCCCGCCCGGCTCGAGGTCCGCGCCGGTCTCGGCATCCCGGGCGAAGTCGAGGCCGTAGCCCAGTTCCTCGAGCAGGCGCCGCTCGAAGACCCTGAGCACCACCTCCGGCGCGTCGCCGGCCTCCAGGCGTTCGAGCACCCAGCAGGCCGCCGCGAAGATCGCGGGCACCGCTTCGTGCTCGGGGAGCAGCCGGGACACCAGCTCGACGACGTAGAATCCGGACGCGACGCTGTCGCCGGCCAGCCAGGCGTGGCGCTCGAGCTCACAACCCGTGAGCGTGGCCAGGCCACCGCCCCGCCCGCTCCAGCTCGCCCGCACGCGATTGAACGGCTGCATCCAGTTGCCGCGCCGGTGCCCGCGCAGGCCCCGGGCGACGACGGCGACCCGGCCGTGGGCGGCCGTCAGCAGGCTGACGATGGCGCTGGTCTCCCGGTAGGGCCGGGCGTGCAGCACCAGCGCCGACTCATCCGCTACCCGGGTCATATCCAACCCTGCGCAGCCCGGCCGCCGTCTGGCTCCAGCCGGCCCGCACCTTCACCCACAGCCGCAGCATGACCCGCTTTTCCAGCAGCCGCTCCACGTCTTCCCGGGCTTCCTGTCCGACCTGCTTGATCCGTTCGCCGCCCTGGCCGATGACGATGCGCTTCTGCCCCGAACGCTCGACGTACACGGTGGCCGCGATGTCCACCAGCGTCGGCGTCTCGTCGTACGCGTCGATCACCACGGTGAGGTGGTGGGGCACTTCGTCGCCCAGGCGCCGCATCAGCTTCTCGCGGACGATCTCCGAGACCAGAAAGCGCTCGGAGGAATCGGTGACCTGATCGGGCGGGAACAGGTGCGCCTGCTCGGGCAGACGGGCGAACACCGCGCGGCGCAGATCGTCGAGCCCGGCTCCGCGCAGCGCGGACACCGGGAAGATCTCCTCGAACGCGCCGCGCCCGTCCAGCTCGGCGATCAGCGGCAGCAAGGCGTCCTTGCGCGGCATCAGGTCCACCTTGTTGATCACCGCGAAGCACGGCACGTCGTGGGCCTTCAGATGCTCGAGCACCAGCTCGTCCGCCGGCGTCCAGGTGTCACGGTCCAGCACCATCAGCACGAGGTCGACGTCGGCGAGCACCGCGGTGGCCGCGCGCACCATCTGCCGGTTCATCTCGCGCCGGGCGTGATCGTGGATGCCGGGCGTGTCGACGTAGATCGCCTGGTGGTCGCCTTCGGTGTCCACGCCCAGCAGCACATGGCGGGTGGTCTGGGGTTTGCGCGAGGTGATCGAGAGTTTCTGCCGCAGCAGATGGTTGAGCAGCGTCGACTTGCCGACGTTGGGCCGCCCGACGAGCGCCACGTAACCGCACCGCGTCACCATATCAGGAGGCGCCCAGTCGCTCTTGGATCCGTTCCAGCATCCGCTCCGCCGCGAGCTTCTCCGCGCCGCGCCGGCTCCGGCCCTCGGCCTCGACGCTGAGATCGAACTCGCTCACCCGGCAGCGCACCGTGAACACCTTGGCGTGGGCCGAGCCGCGGGTCGACTCGATGGAATACTCGGGCAGTTCCAGACCGGCACCCTGCAGGGTCTCCTGCAGACGGGTCTTGGCATCCTTCAGCGACTCGGCGTCCAGGCTGCGCATGCGCGCCGCCAGCAGCCGGGTGACGACCGCCCGGGCCGCCTCGATGCCGCCGTCCAGGTGGACGGCGCCGATGACCGCCTCGAGGGCGTCAGCGAGCAGGCTGTCGAGGCGATGGCCGCCGCCCCGCTTCACCCCGGCGCCCAGGCGCAGATGCGCACCGAGGCCGATGGATCGAGCGATGTCGGCGAGGGACTCCTTACGGACCAGACTGGCGCGCAGCAGGGACATGGTGTCCTCGTGGGCGTCCGGCTGCTCGTCGTACAGCGCGTCGGCCACCAGATAGCCGAGCACGGCGTCGCCGAGAAACTCCAGACGTTCGTTGTGGTCGCGGGAGTGGCTCTTGTGGGTCAGCGCCCGCGCGAGCAGCGCGGGATCGTCGAACCGATGGCCGAGCGCCCGCTCCAGATCGGCGTCCGGCGGACTGCCCGGTGCTGGTTCAGGAGTACTCGTAGCGTTTCTCGAAAGTGAGGACGACATCGACGTTGAACAGCAGATGCTCCCGGCGCTCGTACTTGAGTAGCAGCACGGTGCCATCCCGGCTGCGGTCCAGCGTGATGATATCGCTGATTTCGAAGTCCCGCAGGTTGTTGATCTTGAAACGCTTCTTCAGCGTGTCATGGAGCGAGGTGCGGGACATGGTGCGGACCTCGCTGGCCGGCAGGCCCTCCAGCACCGACTGCAGCGTGTAGTAGTCGAGATAGTGCGGCGCCAGCTTCAGCGTCAGCGTGACGCCGGAGACGATCAGCAGCAGCACCGCCAGACCGCCGATCGCCGTCAGGCCGCGCTGCCGCCGCCGGCCGGCCGACGGGAATGCTCGGGAACTCTCCGGATTGTGCATGGCTCGTGATCTCCTCGACGCCTGCGGTTGCGGAAGACTTTCTCTCAGTCTAGCCAGCGATTGCGTGAGAAGGTTGGCAATGACAGCCCAGGCTGCTTGTGCATCCAGATGGCAACTGCCTTGCCTACTATCTGATCCTCCGACGCGAAGCCCCAGACCCGGCTGTCCTCGCTGCGGCCCCGATTGTCACCCATCATGAAGTAGGCGCCCGGGGGCACCTCCCACTCGCCGGAGGGCTCCCGCACCGGGTACCGGTAGACCCGGTGGGTGTCGCCGGAAAACGTCTCGAGGTACTCCCGTACCGGCAACGCCGCATTCAGGCTCGGCAGATACACCTCGAAGGTCGATACCAGCTCGTAGTCGGCCCGCTCGCCATTGATGTACAGCGCGTGATTCTCGTAGCGCACCACGTCGCCGGGCACGCCGATCACGCGCTTGATGAAGTACCGTGGGTCGTGGGGCGGGATGAACACCATCACGTCGCCCCGCCGGGGCTCGCCGACGTCGAGGATCTTGGTGCCCAGCACCGGCAGGCGCAGCCCGTAGGCGTACTTGTTCACCAGGATGAAGTCGCCGACCTCGAGGGTCGGCACCATCGACTCCGAAGGAATCTGGTAGGGCTCGGCGAGAAAGCTGCGCAGCACCAGCACGATGGCCAGCACGGGAAAGAACGAGCGCGCGTACTCCACGAGCCGCGGCTCCCGCAGGGCCTGTTCGAGCCGGTCGGCGCCGGTGCCGCTCGCCTCCAGCGCCTCGGCCGCGCGGACCCGGCGCGGCTTCAGCACCAGCACGTCGAACAGCCAGACCGCGCCGCAGATCAGCACGGCCCAGGTCAGCACGAAGGGAAAGTCGATGTCCAAGAGCGTCCTGCCTACCGTTCCACTTTCAGCGCGGCCAGGAACGCCTCCTGTGGAATCTCCACGCGGCCCACCTGCTTCATGCGCTTCTTCCCGGCCTTCTGCTTCTCCAGCAGCTTCTTCTTGCGGGTCACGTCACCACCATAGCATTTCGCGGTGACGTTCTTGCGCAGCGCCTTGACCGTGGAGCGGGAGATGACCTGCCCGCCGATGGCGGCCTGAATGGCCACGTCGAACATCTGCCGGGGAATCAGCTCCTTCATCTTCTCGACGAGCTGACGGCCCCGGGACTGGGCCTGCTCCCGGTGGACGATGTTGGCCAGCGCGTCCACCCGGTCGCCGTTGATGAGGATGTCGAGCTTGACGAGATTGGCCTTCTGGAACCGGGTGAAGCTGTAGTCCATGGACGCGAAGCCCCGGCTCACGGACTTCAGCCGGTCGAAGAAGTCCATGACCACTTCGTTCATGGGCATTTCCCAGACCATGGATACCTGGCCGCCGGTATAGGTCATGCTCTTCTGCACGCCGCGGCGCTCCACGCACAGGGTCATCACGTTGCCCACGAAGTCCTGGGGCACGAGGATGCTGACCTCGACGATCGGCTCGCGGATCTCGGCGTAGTTGGCGGGAAGCTGGGACGGGTTGTCCACGTAGTCCACGGTGCCGTCGGGCAGCTCGACCTCGAACACCACCGTCGGCGCCGAGGTGATCAGGTCGAGGTCGTACTCACGCTCCAGGCGCTCCTGGATGATCTCCATGTGGAGCATGCCGAGAAAGCCGCAGCGGAAGCCGAACCCCAGGGCCTCCGAGGTCTCCGGCTCGTAGAACAGCGAGGCGTCGTTCAGCGTCAGCTTCTCCAGCGCGTCGCGGAAGCTCTCGAAGTCGTCCGAGCTCACCGGAAACAGCCCGGCGAACACCTGCGGCTTGACCCGGGTGAAGCCGGGAAGCTGGGGCGTGTCCGGATGCGCGGCATGCACCAGGGTGTCGCCGACCGGCGCGCCGCGGATGTCCTTGATGCCGGCGATGACGTAGCCGACCTCCCCCGCCGCCAGCACGGGCCGCACGGTGGGCTTCGGCGTGAACGCGCCGACGTCGTCCACCACGTGGCTGCGGCCCAGCGACTTGACGACGATCTTGTCGCCCTTGCGGATCTCGCCGTGCACCACGCGGACCAGCGACACGATGCCGAGGTAGTTGTCGAACCACGAGTCGATGATCAGCGCCTGCAGGGGCGCCTGCCGATCGCCTTCCGGCGCCGGAATCTGGCGGACGAGGCGTTCGAGCAGCTCCGGCACGCCCTGCCCCGTCTTGGCGCTGACGCAGATGACGTCGTCCGTCGGCAGGCCGATGATCTCCTCGATCTCCCGGGACACCCGCTCCGGCTCGGCCTGGGGCAGGTCGATCTTGTTCAGCACCGGCAGCACCTCGAGCCCCTGCTCGATGGCGGTGTAGCAGTTCGCCACGGACTGGGCCTCGACGCCCTGGGCGGCGTCCACCACCAGCAGCGCGCCCTCGCAGGCCGCGAGCGAGCGGGATACCTCGTAGCTGAAGTCGACGTGTCCCGGCGTGTCGATGAAATTGAGCTGGTAGACCAGGCCGTCCGGCGCGTGATAGTTCAGCGTGACGCTGTGCGCCTTGATGGTGATGCCCCGCTCCCGCTCGAGATCCATGGAGTCGAGCACCTGCTCGGCCATCTCCCGATCCGACAGGCCGCCGCAGAGCTGAATCAGCCGGTCGGCCAGGGTCGACTTGCCGTGGTCGATGTGG
>DLCH01000006.1:287089-313873 GCA_002480525.1 Gammaproteobacteria bacterium UBA7803
GTCGACTTGCCGTGGTCGATGTGGGCGATGATCGAGAAATTGCGGATCTGTTCGATGTCTGCGGGCACAGCGCTCCGGTCCCGGCGAGCCGGGTGTAGTGTCGAAGGCGCGCGAGTTTAGCGTATTACCCCGGGCCGGGCGAGGCGGCCGGCGCCGCGCCCGGCAGCGGGCTACTCTGGCACGCGCAGCGCGAGGAAACGCGGCGCCTCGCCGCGGATGATCAGCACCGGCACCGACCGGCCGGCGGGCAGATCCTCGACGACCTGCCGGAACGAACCGAGGTCGAGGATCTCGCGATTGTTGAGCCGGGTGATGACGTCACCCCGGGTGATGCCGGCCTTGGCCGCGGGGCCGTCGACCTCGACCACGCGCACACCGCCGGAGATGCCGAGACGCTCCGCGGCGGCCTCGGCGAGCGCCTCGACGCGCAGGCCCACCCGCGACGAGGACGACTCCCCGGAGCGCGCGAACCCGAGCTGCTGGTCCTCGCGCTCGGCCAGTTCGCCGACCGTCACCGCGAGGGTCATCTCCCGGCCGTTGCGGACCACGCGCAGATCGGTCTCCTCGCCCACGGTGGTGCGGCCCACCACGTGGGGCAGATCAGAGGAGAACTCGATGGCGTGGCCGTCGAACCGGATGATGATGTCACCGGGCTCCAGCCCGGCGGCTTCGGCGGGACTCTCCTCCAGCACCCGGGTGACGAGGGCGCCGTGGGGCCGGTCGAGCCCGAAGGTCTCCGCCAGGTCCCGGTTGACCTCCTGGATCACCACCCCGAGCCAGCCGCGGGACACCCGGCCCGACGCCTTGAGCTGCTCCACGACCTCCATGGCCACGTCGATGGGAATGGCGAAGGACACGCCCATGAAGCCGCCGGAATTGGAGTAGATCTGGGAGTTGATCCCGACCACCTCGCCGTCCAGGTTGAACAGCGGCCCCCCCGAGTTGCCCGGGTTGATCGCGACGTCGGTCTGGATGAAGGGCACGTAGTTCTCGTTGTGCTCGGTGGGCAGGCTGCGGCCCTTGGCGCTGACGATGCCGGCGGTCACCGAGTAATCGAAACCGAACGGCGAGCCGATGGCCAGCACCCACTCCCCCACCTCGAGGGACTCGGAGCGGCCGAGCCGCACGGTCGGCAGGTCGTCCGCCTCCACCTTGAGCACCGCGAGATCCGACCGGGGGTCGGCGCCCACCAGCTCGGCCAGCAGCTCCCGCCGGTCGTTGAACCGCACGACGATCTCGTCGGCGTCCTCGACGACGTGATTGTTGGTGAGGATGTAGCCGTTCTCCTCGATGACGAAGCCGGACCCCAGCGACCGGGGCCGGGCATAGGGCATGCGCGGCACTTCGCCTTCCGGCGGAAAGAAGCGCCGGAAGAACTCCTCCAGCTCGTCGCTCGGCGAGCCCTGACGGGACCGGGATTCGGAGTGCTGCACCGTGCTGATGTTGACCACGGCCGGCGCGTTGCTCGCGACGAGCCGGGTGAAGTCCGGCAGTTCCCGGGCAGCCGCGCTGCCGGCGAGAAGCCCCAGCGTCAGCACCGCCGCCCTGATCGTCCAAGCTGCTGTCATGATTCGTCCTGTTCCGGGCGCGCGTTCAGTTCCAGCATCCGCAGCAGCGCGCTTCCGCTGCGGAGGGCCAGCCGGGCCGTCAGCGCCAGCGCTGCCAGGCCGGCGCTCGCGGCGGCGGCATCGGCACTCACGCCGAGTCGGGGCGCCACGGCCTCCCCGGCCCAGGCGGCGGCCATCAGGGCCACCAGCGGCATGGCGAACAGGATCGCAGCGACCCGGGTCACACCGCCGCCGGACACGGACACCTCGAGCCGCCGGCCGGCCGGCGCCTCGACGCCGAGCACGCCGGAATCCAGTTCCGTGGCGCCGGTCCGCAGCCCACAAGGGCATACCCCGCCGCCCGCCGCGCAGGCCGGCGGCACGTCGCCGTCGAATCGTACAATTTTACGGCCGTGGCGCTCCACCACGCAGCCGCTGCGGGTGAGACGGGGCATTCAGCGTCCGGGTTGACCGGCGTCCGCGGCGCGCGGCAGCACGGAGCGGGCGATGCGCTTGGCGGTCCGGGTGGGGATCTCGCCGACCAGGGTCACCAGGTACGGCTCCTGCCGGGCGTCGCTGACCATGTGGGTCACCGCCACCGTCGCGCCGTTGCGGGACACCATGGAGGCCGCGCCGCTGTCGGGCATGTCCTCGACGAACACCGAGAACGCCGCCAGGCCGTCGGAGAACATCATGGTGTCGATGGACTTCAGGGAGCTGGGCGCCCGGCGGATGTCTGCGGCGGCCATGCTGAATCCCTCGGGCAGCCAGCCCACCTGCCAGGCGATGTCTTCCCGGGCGACCGGCTCCGGCTGCTTGGTCGCCAGCGTCAGGTGGCTGACCAGGGAACCGTCCTTGCCCTCGGGCTCGAGCTGGTCCGGGTCGACGGCGTCGCCGAACCGGACCTGGTTGAACTGGAAGATCTCCAGGCGCTGGCCGTCGCCGTCGATCAGTTCGGAGCGCAGCAGCATGCGCGTGTTCTTGTCGAGCCACAGCCGGTAGCCGTAGCGGTTGTCGTCACGCGGGGTGACCGCCAGCCGCACCGCGGTGCGGTCCGCGACCCGGTCCTCGCCGAAGAAGGACAGGCCGTAATTCTCGGAAATGCGGTCGTAGCGACGCACGAACGCCCGGGCGAAGGGCCCGGACGGAATACTCTCCTCGAGCTCGAGGAGCGCGTCGCCGGGCATCACGATGCAGGCCACCTGGTCGCCCCGGCGAACGATCTCCCGGGGCGCGCCGTTCAGATGCACCAGCCGCTCACGCTGCTCGCCGTCGACGACCATGTGAATGACGCGCAGGCTGGCGAGGTCCTGGCCGCTGAAATAGCTGAAGATGCCGTCGTAGGACAGCTCGCTGAAGGCCCGATTCATGTCGTCGAGCCACTGCCGGGGCGTGTCCCCGTGAGCGAGCGGCAACGCCATCGCCAGCCACAGGCCGGCGATCGCCGCCAGGTTGCGCGGGCTCGACGTCACGGCGCCTCGTAGGTCGCGAGCTTGACGAAGGACATGACGCCGGCCTGGTTGAGCGCCTGCTGCTGGGCGTGATGCAGCATGTAGGCATGGGCCCGCTGCACGTCGGTGGGCGAAATCTCGACCACCGCATCGGCGCCCGCCGGATTGCCTTCCGGCAGATCCACCGCCGGCACCGCAGCCCGGGTGGCCGTTTCCGCTGCCACCACGGGGCCCGCGCCGGACACGTCGCCGCCGGTCCCGGTGACGCCGTCGAGGCCGATCACCACGGCGAACGCCACGGAGGCCGCCACCGCCAGCCCGGTGAGGCGTCCCAGCCACGGCCGGCCGGCGACCACGCCGGCGGATCCTGCCGCCGCCGACACCGGCGAATCGAACGGGCCGTCCACGCCGGCAGCCTCGGGTTCGACAACGTCGAGCGCCTGCCACACCCGGTCCCGAAGCCCTTCGGGCACCCGGGTCCGCTCACCGCGAACCACGCTGCCGATCAGGTGGTAGCGGTCCCACAGGCCGCGCAGGTCGTCGTCGCGGCCGAGTTCGTCCAGCACCCGCCGCAGCTCGAAAGCGTCGGCCTCGTCGTCCATGGCGGCGGACAGCGACTGCCGCAACTTCTCCGTCATGATCCGTTACCTCTCTCCAGCTCCTGCTCGAGCGCCACCTCGTGCTCGAACGCCAATACCTGCTTCAGCGCCATGGCTTCAGCCCCGCCTCTGAGTCCACCTGCGGCCGCTTCCGGGCCACGTTGCTCGAGTGCCCACCGTGCGTGTCACCCCGAAGTTCGCTCCGAACGTCCGTCTCTCTCTCTCTCCATGTATCTCTGGATCTGTCTCCGGATCTACCTCCGGATTTACCTCCGGATTTACCTCCGGATCGCTCCGGACCCGCCCGGCGCGATCATGGCGGGCATCGCCCGCCGCCCCGGCTATGCCGGTCGGCGCTCCGGCGCGGGATTCACGCGCCGTTCACGTCCTACTGAGGCCAGCGGAGCGCCAGGAAGTTCCCGGCATAAACCGATCTGAATCAACGAACTGGAGGTTTTCCCCGGTTTGTCCGACAGCCGCACGACGTCCCCTCAACGCCTTCGGTCCAGCAGCGGCGCGATCCGCTTGTCGATCGCCTCACGAGCCCGGAATATCCTGGATCGAACGGTCCCGACGGGACACTCCATGATGTCCGCGATCTGCTCGTAGGTCAGACCATCGAATTCTCGCAGAGTTACCGCGCTGCGCAAATCGTCGGGCAGGGCCGCGATGGCCGCGTCGATCTCCGCCGACAGCTCGTCCCGGGACAGCTCCGCCTCCGGGTTCTCCACGTCACGCAGCGCATCGGCGCCCTCGAAGTGCTCGGCATCCTCCACCTCGACGTCGACGCCCGGGGGCCGGCGGCTGCGGGCGACCAGATGGTTCTTCGCCGTGTTGATCGCGATCCGGTAGAGCCACGTGTAGAAGGCGCTCTCGCCGCGGAACCTGGGCAGCGCCCGGAACGCCTTGATGAAGGCTTCCTGGACCACGTCCTGGACGTCTTCGGAATCGCGCAGGTACCGGCCGACCAGATTGACGATCTTGTGCTGGTAGCGGCTGAACAGCAGATCGAAGGCGCGCCGGTCGCCGCTCTGCACGCGGCGGACGAGTTCCTTGTCGGTCGGCGCCCGTGCGCGATCGGCGGCGGCGTCGCCCGCCGGCGTCGCCCGCTCCGCCGGCGTGTCGTCCGGCGCCTGTCCGCTGTCGTCTCGACTGTTGTCGGTATCCCTGGCCACACGCTCCGTCGCTGTCCGAAGGCTGGCCTGATATTCTGCCGGCAAGCTCATGTTTATACTAGAAACCTCTCCACAGCGGCCCTTCGCTTTCCCCCTGCGGGCCCAGCCCCGGGACCGGCCGGCCGGCACGTTCGCAGGATGACGCCACGATGACCCAACGCTTTTCCACGGACATCCTGATCATCGGCGGCGGCGCCGCCGGGCTCGCGGCCGCCCTGCACCTGGCGCCCCGGGCCCGGGTCACCGTGCTGTGCAAGGGCGACATGGACACGGCCTCCTCGACCTGGGCACAGGGCGGCATCGCCTCGGTGACGGACCCGGACGACAGCGTCGAGTCCCACGTCGAGGACACCCTGAACGCGGGTGCCGGCCTGTGCGATCCGGACGTGGTGCGTCAGACCGTCGAGGGCGCCGCGGGCGCCATCGATGAACTGGTGCGCTGGGGCGTCCACTTCGATGCCGAGGACAACCACTTTCATCTGACCCGCGAGGGCGGCCACTCGTTCCGCAGAATCCTGCACGTGGCGGACGCGACCGGCCGGGCGATCATCGAGACGCTGACCCGGCAGGTGCTCGACCACCCCAGAATCCAGCTCCTGCGCGACCGGGTCGCCATCGACCTGATCAACCTGAGCAAGTTCGGCCGGCACCCCAACCGCTGCGCCGGCGCCTACGTGCTGAACCGCACCACCGGGCACGTCGAGGTGTTCCAGTCGCGCTTCGTCATTCTCGCCACCGGCGGAGCCAGCAAGGTCTATCTCTACACCAGCAATCCGGACAGCTCCACGGGAGACGGCATCGCCATGGCCTGGCGGGCCGGCTGCCGGATCGCCAACATGGAGTTCAACCAGTTCCATCCGACCTGCCTGTATCACCCCCACGCCAAGTCGTTCCTGATCTCGGAGGCGGTGCGGGGCGAAGGCGGCATCCTGACCCTGCCGGACGGCGACCGGTTCATGAGCCGGTTCGACCCGCGCCTCGAACTGGCGCCCCGGGACATCGTCGCCCGGGCCATCGACCACGAGATGAAGCGCACCGGCGCCGACTGCGTGTATCTCGACATCAGCCACCGGCCGCGCCCGTTCATCGAGGGCCACTTTCCGACCATCGCCCGGCGCTGCCGGGAGTTCGGCATCGACATGGCCCGGGACCCGATTCCGGTGGTGCCGGCGGCCCACTACACCTGCGGCGGCGTGCTCGTCGACGGGCACGGGCTGTCCGACGTGCCAGGCCTGTACGCCATCGGCGAGGTGAGCTGCACGGGACTGCACGGCGCCAACCGCCTGGCCAGCAACTCGCTCCTCGAGTGCCTGGTCTTCGCCCGGGCGGCGAGCCGTCACATCCTCGAACGTCTCGACGAGCCGTTCCCCGACGTCACGGCGCCCCACTGGGACGAAAGCCAGGTGACCGACTCCGACGAGGACGTGGTAATCGCCCACAACTGGGAGGAGCTGCGGCGCTTCATGTGGGACTACGTGGGGATCGTTCGCACCGACAAGCGGCTGCAGCGGGCCCAGCGGCGGCTCGACCTGCTCAAGCAGGAGATCCACGAGTACTACAGCCACTACCGGGTCAGCAACGACCTGATCGAATTGCGCAACCTGGTGCACGTGGCCGAGCTGATCGTGCGCTCCGCCCTGTCCCGCCAGGAGAGCCGCGGCCTGCACTACAACCTCGACCACCCCGAGACTCTGCCCCGCTCCGAGGACACGATCCTGTTCCCCGGGTTCCCGGACCGGCTCGACGTGCTGCAGCCGGCCGCGAGCTGACGCACCGGCCCGCAGGGTTCACCGCCGCTGGCGGCTGAGTACCCGCCGCAGCCGCGCCAGATCGGACCCCGGAATCTCGTCGCGGAACACCTCGAGGGCCGGGCCGCGCCGCAGCACGATGCGGGTGCGCCAGACACCCAGCCGCACCCGTTTAACGTCCGCCAGCGGCACCCGCCAGCGCGCCCCGAGCGGCACCGGCGCCGGCCGTGTCACCCAGACCCAGACCAGCGCCGCCGCGCCACCGACCGGGCCGAACCAGACCCAGGCCGCCGCCGCGCCGAGGCCGCCGACCCCCAGGTGATGCAGCCATCGCAGCCGCCCTGCCAGGCGCGGCGCCTGCAGGACGTCGCGGGGCGGCGGCGGGCCGGTCAGCCGTCGACGGAGGGCAAGGCCCCGTGGACGCGCTGGATCTCCTCGACCAGCCCGGCCAGATCCGCCTCCGGCACCGTGCCCCGCCCCTGCAGCCATTCGAAGATGTCCCAGTCGTCGTGCTCGAGCAGCCGCGCGTAGCGCTCCCGGTCCGCTGCCGACAGGGACGCCAGCCGCTGCTCCACGAAGGGCTGCAGGGCCAGCTCCAGCTCGAGCATGCCGCGCCGGCTGCGCCAGCGCAGCCGGCCAACCGCGCTGGCAACGGGCTCGGCCGTGGATGGGTCGACGGTCATGGCATGCTCCTGGTGTCCGGGTTGCCGTGTTGTCCGGTGGTCGCCGTGTCCGGGCGTGGCCATGCGCGGAAGGCGCCGTGCCCGTGGGCGAATGCTGCCCGGAACGGCGTTACCACCGCGTTCAAGCCGCGGCCTGCCGGCCCCGCGAGGCCGGCCGGGCCGACGCCGGCGGCCAATCTCGACAGCCGTCGGCGTCAGCGGCGACAATTGTGCCGTGTAGTCACCGGCCCGTGCCACCGCGATGATCCATCAGACCTGGCAGAGTAAGCTCACCGACGACGCGGCGTCCCGGGGACCGGGCCTGGCCTACCTGCCGGACCTGGCGGTGACCCGGTTCGACGGCGCCGATGCGGCGACGTTCCTGCAGGGCTATTTCACCTGCGACACCGCCGACCTGGCGCCGGGCGTGCTCACCCCGACGGCCCTGTGCAGCCTCAAGGGCCGGGTTGTGCTGGACGGCTGGTGCACCCCCGGGGCGGACGGCGACCGCATCGTGCTGGTGCTGCATCGCTCCCTGGCCGGCCGGCTCGCCGAGTTCCTGGCCCGCTACCTGAATTTCTCCCGCACGCGCCTCGAGGACGTGACCGACCGGACCCTCGTGCTCGGCAGCCTGGACCTGCCGGACGCCGGCGGTCTGGGCCTCGACCCCCGGCGCCGGCTGTTCCTGCTCGACGACCTCGACGCCGCCGCGGCGCTCTGGTCGGACCACCCCCACCTGACCGCCGAAGCCTGGCTCGCGTCCCTGACCGAGGATGGCTTCCCGCTGGTCAGCGAGCCGGTCAGCGAGCGCTTTCTGCCCCAGATGCTCGACCTCGCCCGGCTCGGCGCAGTGGATTTCGACAAGGGCTGCTACCTCGGCCAGGAGGTGGTGGCGAGGGCCCAGCACCGGGGCGAGGTGAAGCGCCGGCTGGCGCGGCTGAGCTGGGAGGGCGACGCCCCGCCGCCTCCCGGGAGCGAGGTCCGGGACGAAAACGGGCGCGGTCTCGGGGTGATCGTGCAGAGCGCGGCCCCCGACGCCGGCTCCGGCCCCGCTCTGGCCGTGCTGGCACGCGAAATACCGCACGTTTTGCGAGGCGAAGGGGTCACTCTGCACCTGCGAGCCTGAGGCGATGACTATACTCACGGTATCGCACACAGCACTCAGGACGTCGCACCTCCCATGCCCAACCTCGCCGAGAAGATTCATGACGAATTGACCAGCGCCGTCAGCAACGACGAGCTGGAGCTGCCCACCCTGCCGGAGGTGGCACTGCGCATCCGGGACGAGGCGGAGAACCCCAACGTGTCCGCCCTGTCCCTGGCCAAGGTGATCGCCGAGGACCCGGGCCTGTCCGGACGGATGATCAAGGTGGCCAACTCGCCCATGTACCGGGGCGCCCAGACCATCGAGGACCTGAACATGGCCATCAGCCGGGTCGGCGTGGAGTTTGCCTCCAACCTGGCCACCGGCATGGCGATGGAGCAGATGTTCCAGGCCACGTCCGACGTGATCGACCGCAAACTGCGCCAGATCTGGAACCACGCCAGCGCGGTGGCCGGCATCAGCGCCGTGCTCGCGCGCCGGTTCGCCGGGCTGCGCCCGGACCAGGCCTCCCTGGCCGGACTGACCCACGTGATCGGCGTGCTGCCGATTCTGAGCTGGGCCGAGGACAACAGCGGCATGCTCGGCGACAGCATGACCCTGGACCGGGTGATCGACAGCATCCACCCGGCCCTCGGCACCATGATCCTGAAGAGCTGGGAGTTCCCCGAGGAAATCGCCATCGTGCCGTCCCAGTACACCAACTTCGAGCGGACGGCGCCGGCGGCGGACTACGCCGACGTGGTGATGGTCGCCAATCTGCAGACGCTGATCGGCTCCCAGCACCCCTACACCCAGCTCGACTGGAGCCAGATCCAGGCGTTCCACAACCTGGGCATCGACCCCAGCCCCGAGTCCGAGGCGCTGGCCGATCTGGCCGAGGAGCTGGCGGCCGCCCAGGACGCCTTCAAGGCCTGAGCCCCCGCCCGGCGGCCGGCAGACCCGGCCGCCCGCCCCGCGCCACCGCGGGCGGTGTGAACCCGCCCGGACGGCCTGGCGCCGTTCGCTAGTCCAGATCCGGCTTGTAGAAGCGCTGGATGCTCGAGAAGTCCAGCCGGCCGGCGTCGTTCACCTGACCGTGCAGCCGGAACAGGTTCCTGGCCAGGGAGCCCAGCGGCACCGCACTGCCCGACGCCTCCGCCGACGCCATGGCCAGGCCGAGGTCCTTGGTCATCAGGTCCACCAGAAAACCGCCCTGGTAACCCCGGGAGGCCGGCACCCCGTCCATCACCCCGGGAAACGGGTTGTAGACGTTCAGCGACCAGTTGCCCCCGGACGACTGCTTCATGATCTCGGAGAGCACCGCCGGGTCGAGCCCGTTGTTGACCCCCAGAGCCAGCGCTTCCGCCGTGCCCGCCATGTGCACGGCCAGCAGCATGTTGTTGCAGATCTTCGCCGTCTGGCCGGCCCCGGCGCCGCCGGCGTGGAACACGTTCTTCGCCATCACGTCCAGCACCGGCCGCGCCCGCTCCACCGCGGCGGTGTCCCCGCCCACCATGAAGGTGAGCGTGCCGGCCTCCGCGCCCGCGGTGCCGCCGGACACCGGGGCGTCGAGCATGGCGATGCCCCGGTCGGCGGCGGCCTGCGCCACCCGGCGCGCCGTGTCGGGATCGATGGTGCTGCAGTCGATCAGCAGGGTCGAGGCGTCCGCCTGGGCGACGATGCCGTCGTCGCCCAGATACAGACTCTCGACGTGCCGGCCCGCCGGCAGCATGCTGATGAACACGTCGACGCCGTCGACGCAGGCGGCGGCCGACGCCTGCGGCGCGGCGCCGCCGACCCCTTCCATGGCCGCGGCAACCAGGTCGAACACCCGCACCTCGTGGCCGGCCGCCACCAGGTTGCGGGCCATCGGCCCGCCCATGTTGCCGAGTCCGACGAATCCGATCCGGGTCATGACGTCGCCTCCAGGTCGTGCAGTGGGTTGCGGGGCCAGGGCGCCTCGAAGTGCTCGGCCACGTAGGCCGCCGGCAGCGTCTCGACGCTGTCGAATCGCCAGGCGGGCTGGTTGTCCTTGTCGATCAGGCGGGCGCGCACGCCCTCGGCGAAGTCCCGGTGCAGCGCACACTGGGTGGCCACCACCATCTCCAGGCGGAAGCAGTCGCCGATGGACAGCGCCGGCGCGCGGGCGAGCTGCTCGACGACCACGCCCACCGACGCGGGGCAGCCCCGGTTCATGGTGTCGATGGCGCCGTCCACCCAGTCGCTGGTACCGGCCAGCGCCCGCACCCTCGCCACCGCGGCGGCCAGCCCGCCGTCGGCGGACAGGGACTCGGGCACCGCGTCGATTCTGGATTCCGGCAGGTCGGGCGCGGGCAGCGCGGCCAGCGCCTCGCCGACCGCGGCGCGGTCAGCGGCCGCGTCCTGCTGCCACGACAGGGCCAGCAGGGCCTCCCGCACCCGGTCCCGCTCGGCGGTGGCGACGGCATGGGTGCCCATGCCGAGTGCCAGGGCATCGGCGCCGTTCAGGTGGGCGCCGGTCATGGCGATGAACGTGGCGGCATGCCTCGGCAGGCTGCGCAGCAGCCAGGTGGCGCCGGCGTCGGGGAACAGGCCGATGGAGACCTCGGGCAGCGCGATCCGCGAGGTCTCGGTAACGACCCGGAACGCCGCGCCCGAGAACACGCCCAGGCCACCGCCCATCACCACGCCGTGGCCGACGCTGATCACCGGCTTCGGATAGGTGTGAATACGGTAGTCGAGGCGGTATTCCTCCTCGAAGAACCGCTCCGGATAGGGATCGACGGTCTCGCCGGCCTCGTGGTTGCGCACCATGGCGTGATACAGGGCCTGGATGTCGCCGCCGGCGCTGAACGCCCGGTCGCCGCTGCCGGTGATCAGCACGCCCACCACCCGGTCGTCCGCCGCCCAGCGGTTCAGCGCCGGGTGGAGGATCTCGATCATCGGCAGGCTCAGGGAGTTGAGGGTCTTCTCGGCGTTCAGCCGCGCTTCGGCCAGCACGTGCCCGGAAGCGGTGGCGTGCTCGAACAGCAGCACCGGCTGGCCGGCGTCGTTCACGGGTCCGCTCATCCGTTCACCCACTCGGCCTGACGCTTCTCAAGGAAGGCGTTCACGCCCTCCCGCTGATCCGCGGTATCGAACAGGCCGACGAAGGCCTCCCGCTCCGCGGCGTACGCGGACCGGATGCCGCCGCCCCGGGCCGCCTGGATCAGCGACTTGCAGGCGGCCACGGCCGGCGGGCTCTGCTTGCCGACCTTGGCGGCCAGGGCCAGCGCAGCCTCCCGCGCCTGCCCCTGCTCGACGACCTCCTCCACCAGCCCGATGCGCTCGGCGGTGGCCGCGTCGACGCGCTCGCCGCACAGGATCATCCGCTTGGCCCAGGCCTCGCCGACGGCCCAGGCGAGGTTCTGAGTACCGCCGCCGCAGGGCAGCAGGCCCACGGTGGCTTCGGGCAGCGCCATCTGGGCATGGGACTCGGCGATGCGCAGATCGCAGGCCAGCGCGCACTCCAGGCCGCCGCCCATGGCATAGCCGTTGATCGCGGCGATGGACACGCCGCGGAACGACGACAGCGCCTCGAACGCGGAGCCGAAGGCGGCGGCCATCGTGGCGGCGACGCCCTTCTCGCCGTCGGCGAACAGCTTCAGGTCGGCGCCGGCGGAGAAGAACTTCTCGCCGGAGCCGGTGATCACCAGCGCATAGACGTCCCGGTCCGCGTTCGCCTGGGCGACGATGTCCTTCAAGCCCGCCAGGTTCTCCTCGTCCCAGGTGTGGGCGGGAGGGTTGTTCAGCGTGATCAGCAGCGTGTTGTCGTGCTGCTCCAGAACGAGCTTGTCCGTGGGGGATTTCATGGTGCCGGGTCTCCTGCAGCGGCCTGCGATGGGGTCGCCGATACTGACATAGATGGGTTTGGGTCACTACCCGGGCACCCTGTCGTTGGCGCCATGACGGGGTTGGGGACGGTTCATTCCAGGTCACGCAGCACGGCCGCACGCAGCGGGAAAGCTTTTCGAAACCCGGCGTCGTTGTCGTGGACGGTATCGTGCGTAGCCGGGGGCCTGAACATTCGAAAAGCTGTCCCGCTGCGCACGTCCGCGCCCCCGCCGCCCCGGCCAGAATCAACCTTTCGCCCCGCCACCCGTAGGAGCGGCCTCCCGGCCGCGATCGGGATGGCCGACCGATCGCGGCAGGGAAGCTCAATCGCGGCCGGGAGGCCGCTCCTACACCGGAAGATGCGGGCGCACGGGTGTACCGGGGACGTCGTTGCGGGTGCCGGGGAGACACTTTCGGTGCATTAAGGCCTCCCAGCTACACAGGAGCCGGTCAACGAGAAATCCGCCACCGCACCGAAAGTGTCTCCCCGGCGGCCGCTTGCGACGACCGCCGGGCCACGATGCGGCAGCGCCAGCAGCTTCCTAACGAACCTCGAACCAGTCGATGGGCTCGAGGCCGTGGGCTTCGAGGTAGGCGTTGGCCTTGGAGAAGTGACGGCAGCCGAAGAAGCCGCGGTGGGCGGACAGGGGCGACGGATGGGGTGCGGTGAGGACGAGGTGGCGGTCGCGGTCGATGCCGGCGCCCTTCTTCTGGGCGTAGCTGCCCCACAGCATGAACACCAGGTGCTCGCGCTCACGGTTGAGCACGTCCACCACGCTGTCGGTGAAGACTTCCCAGCCCCGGCCCTGGTGGGATCCGGCGCGGCCGCGCTCCACCGTCAGCACCGCGTTCAGCAGCAGCACGCCCTGGCGGGCCCAGGGCTCGAGACAGCCCTTGTCGCCGCCCAGCCGGCGGCCCGGCGCGCCCAGGTCGTCGTTGATCTCCTTGAAGATGTTCACCAGCGACGGCGGCTGCTGGACGCCCGGCTGCACGGAGAAGCACAGGCCGTGGGCCTGGTCCGGGCCGTGATAGGGATCCTGCCCGATGATCACCACCCGGGTGCGGTCCAGCGGACACAGGTCCAGGGCGGCGAAGATGTTCTCGCTCTTCGGGTAGATCACCCGCCGGGCCTGCTTCTGCTCCAGCAGGAAGGCCCGAAGCTTCTTCATGTAGGCCGCCTCGAACTGATCCGCCAGGGCCGCCTTCCAGGAGGCCTCCAGCCGGACCCGGTCGGTGGCGGCCCCGTCAGTCATCCTTCGGCCGCATCAGCGGGAACAGCAGCACGTCGCGGATCGACGGCGAGTCGGTGAGCAGCATGATCAGCCGGTCGATGCCGATGCCCTCCCCGGCCGTCGGCGGCAGGCCGTACTCCAGCGCCCGGATGTAGTCCTCGTCGTAGTGCATCGCCTCGAGGTCACCGCCGCTCTTGGCCTCGGCCTGGGCCCGGAAGCGCTCGGCCTGATCCTCCGGGTCGTTCAGCTCGGAGAAGCCGTTGGCGATCTCGCGGCCCGCCACGAACAGCTCGAACCGGTCGGTGACGTGGGGGTCGTCGTCGTTGCGCCGGGACAGCGGCGAGACCTCGGCCGGATAGTGGGTGATGAAGGTGGGCTGGCGCAGCTTGTCTTCCACGTAGTGGTCGAACACCTCGGTCTGCAGCCGCCCCAGGCCCCAGCTCTGCTCGATGGCCACGCCGGCGCCGGACAGCAGCTCCGACAGCTTCTCGGCGTTCTGCACGTCGCTCGAATCGAGCCCGGTATGCCGCACGATGGCTTCCGCCATGGTCATGCGGTCCGCCAGTTTGCCCAGCGACAGCGCTTCGCCCTGGTAGCTGATCTCCGCCGTCTCCAGCACCTCCTCGGCCAGGCCCCGCAGCAGGTCCTGGGTCAGGGTGATCAGGTCCTCCATGTCCGCGTAGGCCCAGTAGAACTCGAGCATGGTGAACTCGGGGTTGTGTCGGGTGGACAGCCCCTCGTTGCGGAAGTTGCGGTTGACCTCGAACACCCGCTCGAAGCCGCCCACGGTCAGCCGCTTGAGGTAGAGCTCCGGCGCCACCCGCAGGTACAGCTCGAGGTCGAGGGCGTTGTGGTGGGTGACGAACGGCCGCGCCGCGGCGCCGCCGGGAATGAGCTGCATCATGGGGGTCTCCACCTCCATGAAGCCGCGCTCGTTGAAGAACGCGCGGATGTACGCGACGACTCTGGAACGCACTTCGAACACCCGGCGGGAATCCGGGTTCATGATCAGGTCCAGATAGCGCTGCCGGTACTTGATCTCGTGGTCGGAGAGCCCGTGGTACTTCTCCGGCAGCGGACGCAGATCCTTGGACAGCAGCTCGATGTGGGACGCCTGGACCGTGAGCTCGCCCTTGTTGGTCCGCATCAGGGTGCCGCGGACGCCGACGATGTCGCCGATGTCCCACAGGTCGTCGAAGGCCTGATAGGCCTCGTCGCCGACGTCGTCCTTGCGCACGTAGCACTGGATGCGCCCGGAGTCGTCCTGCAGGGTGATGAAGCTCGCTTTGCCCATCACCCGGCGCAGCATCACCCGGCCGGCCACCGCGGCCTCTATGCCGGCGCTCTCCAGCGCCGCCTTGTCCTGATCGGCGCAGCGCTCGTGCAGCTCGGCCGCCATGGCGTCCCGGCGGAACGCGTTGGGATAGGCCCGGCCGGTCTCGCGCCAGCGGGCGAGCTTGTCGCGGCGGACCCTGATGATGTCGTGTTCGTCGGTCATGGGCTGGTCGCGGCCGGGAGGCCGCTCCTACGGTTCGGGTTGATGGGTCTAGAGGCCGGCCTTGAGGCTCGCCTCGATGAACTCGTCGAGATCGCCGTCCAGCACCACGCCGGGATCGGACCGCTCGACGTTGGTGCGCAGATCCTTGATGCGCGACTGATCGAGCACGTAGGAACGGATCTGGCTGCCCCAGCCGATGTCGGCCTTGGACTCCTCGACGGCCTGGGCCTCGGCCCGGCGTTTCTGCATCTCGAGCTCGTAGAGCTTGGCGCGTAGCTGCTTCCACGCCTTGTCCCGGTTCTGGTGCTGGGAGCGCTCGCTCTGGCACTGCACCACCACGCCGGACGGCATGTGGGTCAGCCGCACGGCGGAGTCGGTCCGGTTGACGTGCTGCCCGCCGGCGCCGCTGGCGCGGTAGGTGTCCGTGCGCACGTCCGACGGATTGATCTCGATCTCGATGTCGTCCTCGATCACCGGCGAGACGAACACCGACGCGAACGACGTGTGGCGCCGGTTGCCGGAGTCGAAGGGCGACTTGCGCACCAGCCGGTGCACGCCGGTCTCGGTGCGCAGCCAGCCGAAGGCGTGGTCGCCGCTGACCTCCACCGTGGCGCTCTTGATGCCGGCCACCTCCCCCGGAGACAGCTCGACGATGTCGGCGCCGAAGCCGCGCTTCTCGCACCAGCGCAGGTACATGCGCAGCAGCATCTCCGCCCAGTCCTGGGCCTCGGTGCCGCCGGAGCCCGCCTGGATGTCGAGGTAGGCGTCGGCGGCGTCCGCCTCGCCCTGGAACATGCGCCGGAACTCCAGCGCCGTCAGCCGCTCCTCCACGCCGTCGAGCTCGGACTCGACGTCGTCCAGGGCGCCGCGGTCGCTCTCTTCCGCGGCCAGCTCGGCCAGCTCCTGCAGATCGTTCAGCGAGTCGGCGACCTCGCGCAGGCCGGAAACGACGCCGTCCAGCGACGCGCGCTCCTGATTCAGCGCCTTGGCGCGATCCTGATCGTCCCAGACCTTGGGGTCCGCCAGCTCGAGCTCGACCTCTTCCAGCCGCTGCACCTTGCCGTCGTAGTCAAAGATACCCCCTGAGCGCAGTATCGCGCTCCAGCATGTCGCGCAGACGCTCCCGGATGGATGTGATTTCCGCCATGACTCCCGAATTCGCTGGTGTTCTGGAAAACGCGGCAGTTTAAGCCACAGGCTCGATATGCTCCACCACGAGCTGCAGGGTCGACGTCTGGCCGTAGTCGTACTCGTTCAGCCGGTAGGCGGCGCGCAGGCGCGCGACGTCGCCCAGCGGCGGCTGGCGGAAGGCAATGGCGTCCACCACCCGGCCGTCGTGGCGGAGCACCAGCTTGAGATGGTCCTCACCGACCACCCGCTGATTGACCACCTCGAACTCGCCGTGGAACAGCGGCTCGGGAAATCCCTGACCCCAGGGCCCTCCGGCCGCCAGCGCGCGGGCCGTGGCCAGGTTCATGTCCTCGCCGGCGAGGGTGCCGTCGGTGACCAGCGTGCGCGTCAGCGCCTCGGCCGGCAGCCGTCGCGCCACCTCGGCGTCGAAGGCCCGGGCGAAGCGATCGTAGTGCACCCGCTTGATGGACAGCCCGGCGGCCATGGCATGACCGCCGAAGCGCATCAGCAGGCCCGGATAGCGGGCGGCGATGGCGTCCAGCGCGTCGCGCACGTGCAGGTCCGGCAGCGAGCGCGCCGAGCCCTTGAGCTCGTCCGGCGCCGCCGGGCCCGCTTCCGCGAACGCCACGACGGGCCGGTGGATCTTCTCCCGCAGCCGGCCGGCGACGATGCCGACGATCCCCTGATGCCAGCCCGGCTCGTAGACGCACACCCCGAAGCGGTCGCCGGCTTCGACCGGGTGGCCGGCGACCAGCAGCTCCGCGTCCCGAACCATGTCCCGCTCCAGCGCGCGGCGGGTCCGGTTCAACTCGTCCAGGGCGCGGGCGCGCTCCCGGGCCTCGGCGTCCGTCGCGGCCAGCAGGCAGCGGATGCCGAGGGTCATGTCCTCGAGCCGGCCGGCGGCGTTGAGCCGCGGACCGAGCGCGAAGCCCAGATCCTGAGCCGACAGCGCGGCCAGCCGCCGCCCGGCCACGTCGGCCAGCGCGCGGATGCCGGGCCGGCAGCGGCCGGCGCGCATGCGGGCGAGCCCCTGGTGCACCAGCACGCGGTTGTTGGCGTCCAGCGGCACCACGTCGGCGACCGTGCCCAGCGCCACCAGATCCAGCCAGTCCGCCAGGTTCGGCTCCGGACGGGCGTCGAACCACCCAGCCTCCCGCAGCCGGGTCCGCACCCGCCCGAGCACGTAGTAGATGACGCCGACGCCGGCCAGCGCCTTGCTGGCGAACGTGCAGTCGGCGCGGTTGGGGTTCACCAGGGCATAGGCGTCCGGCAGCGTCGCGCCGGGCAGGTGATGGTCGGTGACGATCACGTCGATGCCGGCGGCGTTGGCGGCCGCGACGCCGGCGACGCTGGACACGCCGTTGTCGACCGTGACCAGCACCCGTGGCGCGCGCGGCACCGCCAGCTCGACGATCTCCGGCGACAGTCCGTAGCCGAACTCGAAGCGGTTCGGCACCAGGAAGTCCACGGCCTCGGCGCCCAGGGCGCCCAGCAGGGAGACCGACAGGGCGACCGCGGTCGCGCCGTCCGCGTCGAAGTCGCCGACCACGAGAATGGGCTCCCGCGCCATCACGGCCCGGGCGAGGCGTTCGGCGGCGCGGTCCGCGTCGGTCAGCTCGTCCGGCGGCAGCAGCGCCCGGAGGGACCGGTCGAGCTCGGCGGGCGCCGTGACGCCCCGGGCCGCGTATACCCGGCGCAGCAGCGGCGGCAGGTCGTCACCCAGCGGCGGCAGCGGCGCCGGCAGCGGCCGGGAGACGATGCTGACTGCGGCGTCGCCGGACTCCGTCCCGGATGCCGCAGGCGCCTCGCTCATGGGCGCGGCCCCCGCACGGTTCAGGCGTCGTCCAGGTCGTCGACGCGGATGCGGGTGATCTCCCCCACCACCTCCGACAGGGCCTGCACGGTGGCCAGCGCGTCGTTCATGATCCGCTCCGGCACCCGCTGGGTGACGATCACGATGGGCACCCAGGCCTGGTCCCGGTCCGTGTGGATCGCCTGGGCGCGCTGCTCGGCGGATTCGATGCTGATGTTGTGTTCCGCCAGAATGGTCGCGACCCGGGCGAACACGCCGGGCCTGTCGAGGGCGGGAATGCGCAGATAGTAGGCGCTCTCGCTCTCGATGATGGGCACCACCTCGAGGCCGTCCCCGTCCTGCCGCCTGGGCAGCAGCGCCTTGCCCCGCGCAACCTCGACCAGGTCGGCCACCACCGCGGACGCCGTCGGCAGCTCCCCGGCGCCGGCGCCGTAGTAGAGAGTGTCGCCGGCCGCGTTGCCGTGCACCAGGATGGCGTTCATCACGCCCTGCACGTTGGCCAGCAGACGATAGTCGGGCACCAGGGTCGGATGGACCCGCAGCTCCACGCCGGCGTCGGTGCGCCGGGCCAGCCCCAGGTGCTTGATGCGATAGCCGAGGCGCCTGGCGTACTCGACGTCCTCCACGCTGATCCGGCCGATGCCTTCGGTGTAGACCTCGGAGAACCGGAAATCCATGCCGAACGCCAGCGCCGCCAGGATGGTCAGCTTGTGCGCCGCGTCGATGCCTTCGATGTCGAAGGTCGGGTCCGCCTCGGCATAGCCCAGCCGCTGAGCCTCGGCGAGGGCTTCGTCGAAGGCTTCGCCGCCCTCGGTCATGGCGGTGAGAATGTAGTTCGAGGTGCCGTTGATGATCCCGGCGATCCACTGCACCTCGTTGGCGGCGAGCCCCCGGGTGATGGCGGAGATGATGGGGATGCCGCCCGCCACCGCGGCCTCGAAGCAGATCGGCACGCCCTGGCGCTCGGCGGCCTCGAACAGCTCGTCGCCGTGCAGGGCGATTACCGCCTTGTTGGCGGTGACCACGGCCTTGCCGGCCTCGAGGGCCGCCTGCTGCAGCTCGAGCGCGGTGTCCTCGCCGCCGATCAGCTCGACCACGACGTCGACGTCCGGATGGCCCGGAATCGTCCGCACGTCGGTGGAGAAGCCGATGTCACCGAGATCCACCTCGGGGCGCATGCGCCGGCTCGCCACCTGGGTGACGACGATGGGCCGGCCGGCCCGACGCTCGATCTCGGCGGCATTGTCCGACAGTATGCGCAGAACCCCCTGGGCCACCGTGCCCAGGCCGCACAAACCTACCCGCAGTGGCTCCAAGAGCGGCTCCCGAGAGTTTCACAGAGAAGCCGCCATGGTACGGAGGAACGGGCCGCCGCTCAATTGCGCGGCGGCCCGGCGGTCACAGGCCGACGATCTCGGCGAGCCGCTCCGCCGGCATGTAGCCGGGCAGCATGGTGCCGTCCTGCAGGACGATGGCGGGCGTACCGGAAACGCCCATCTGGCGGCCCAGGTCGAGCTGCTCCGCCACCGGGTTGGGGCAGCTCGCGTCGGGAATGGACTGGCGCGCCTTGAGCTTCGTCAGCGCCGAGTTGGGGTCCTTGGCGCACCACGCCGAGACGATCTTGCGGTAGGACTCGGAACCCACGCCGGCGCGCGGATAGGCCAGGTAACGCACCTCGATGCCCATCTCGTTCAGCTTCGGCACCTCCTGGTGGAGCTTCTGGCAGAAACCGCAGTCGACGTCCGTGAACACGTTGATGGCGGCCCGGGTGTCGCCCGCCGGGCTGAACACGATCATCTCGCTGCGGGGCACGCCGGCGAGCAGCTCGTGGCGCAGCTCCGCGCGGCCGGCCTCGGCCAGGTTCACCAGCTCGTCGTCGCCGAGCTGGTAGAGGTCGCCGGCGAACAGGTAGCGGCCGTCCTCGGTGCCGTAGAACACGGTGCCGCCGGCCAGCTCCAGAGCGTAGATGCCGGGAATCGGGCTTGCGGTGACGTTCTCGATGGGAATGTCCGGGCGCAGCGCCTTGAGCCGGCTGACCAGGGTCGCCGCCGCCTCGGCCGCCGCGCCGTCGTCGTCTTCCGCGAGGGCGTCCGGCAGCGTCAGGGCCGCGGCTGCGGCGGCAAGCGCCATAATGGCCATGGTTGCTGTGAATCGCGTCACTTGGTGTGTCCCCTCTCGGATGAATGTCTGGGTGAAAGGATCGGTCGCACGCCCGGTTTCGACCGCGGCAGCCCGGTTAAATTCCGCCCTCAGCCCCGCGGGTGGTGATCCTGGTGCAGCGACTTCAGACGCCGCTGCGCTATGTGAGTATAGATCTGCGTGGTCGACAGGTCCGCATGGCCCAGCATCATCTGCACGGCCCGCAGGTCGGCCCCGTGGTTCAGCAGGTGGGTGGCGAACGCATGCCGCAGGGTGTGGGGCGACACGGCCCGGTCGATGCCGGCCTGGGCGGCGTAGCGCTTCACCGCGTGCCAGAACGTCTGACGGGTCATGGGGCGGCCGCGGCGGCTCGGAAACAGCGCCGCGGTCGGACTGCCGCGGACCAGGCCGGGACGCGCTTCCTCGACGTAGCGCTCGATCCAGCGCAGCGCTTCCTGGCCGACCGGCACGAGCCGCTCCTTGCCCCCCTTCCCCACGACCCGGAGCACCCCCTGCCGGAGATTGAGGGACGCCATGGTCAACCCCACCAGCTCGGAGATGCGCAGGCCCGACGCGTACAGGAGCTCGAGGATGGCCCGGTCCCGCAGACCCACCGGGTCGTCGACGTCGGGCGCCGCCAGCAGACCGGTCACCTCCCGTTCCGACAGCGCGCCCGGCAGCGACCGGCCGAGCTTCGGCGCGTCGATGTCGGCGCTCGGGTCGACGGCGATACGGCCCTTGTGAACCTGATGACGGTAGAAACCCTTGACGCAGGACAGCCAGCGCGCCGACGAGCGGGTTCGATAGCCCGCCCGGAACCGGGCCGCGACGGCGTCGGACAGGGCGATGGCGTCGGCTTCCAGGAGGGGACGGGGCAGCAGCCCCGCGAGCGCGCGGAGGTCGCGCCGGTAGGCAGCGAGGGTGTTCTCCGACAGCCCCCGCTCCAGCCAGACCTCGTCGAGGTAGGACTCGATGACGGCCACGGAGGCGGCAGGCAGCCCCTCCGCGGCCCCGGGCGCGATGCCCGTCAGACCTTTTCGCGAATCCGGGCGGATCGGCCCGACCGCTCGCGCAGGTAGTACAGCTTGGCCTTGCGCACGTCGCCGCGGCGCTTGACCTGGATCTCGGCGATCAGCGGGCTGTGGAGCTGGAACGTACGCTCGACGCCGACGCCGTGGGAAATCTTGCGGACCGTGAACGACGAGTTAAGGCCGCGATGGCGGCGGCCGATGACCACGCCCTCGAACGCCTGCAGACGCTCCCGGTTGCCTTCACGGACCTTCACCTGCACGACCACCGTGTCGCCGGCGCCGAACTCCGGCACCTCGCTCTTGAGCTGCTCGTTCTCGAGCGCTTCGATCACTTTGTTCCTGCGCACCTTCTAAGCTCCTGTGTCGACCGGCCCGCGGCCGGTGTCAGTCGTTCGATTCCTGTGTTCCTGCGCTCAGCAACGGCGCCAGCAACGCGCGGTCCTCCGCCGACCAGTCACGGCCGACCAGAAGATCCGGCCGCCGCTCCCAGGTCCGCCGCAATGCCTGCTGGCGACGCCAGCGCTGCACGGCGGCGTGATCGCCCGTCAGCAGCACAGGCGGCACGGCGCGGCCGCCCGCGATTTCCGGGCGCGTATAGTGCGGGTAATCGAGCAAACCATCAAGATGCGACTCCTCCACGGAGGATGCCGCATTGCCCAGCGTACCGGGCAGATGTCTCGACACCGCGTCGAGCACCACCATGGCGGGCAATTCCCCGCCGGTGAGCACGTAATCGCCGATGGACAGCTCCTCGTCCACCGCCGCATCGACGACCCGCTCGTCGATGCCCTCGTAGCGGCCCGCCAGCAGAATCAGCGCCGGCTGCGCCGCCAGTTCCCGGACCCTCGCCTGATCGAGGCGCCTGCCCTGGGGGGAAAGATAGACCACCCTCGCCGGCGCCGGCGCCGCCGCCCTGGCGGCGTCGATGGTCGCCAGCAGCGGCTCCACCATCATGACCATGCCCGGGCCGCCGCCGTAGGGCCGGTCGTCCACCGTGCGGTGCCGGTCCCGGGTGAAGTCCCGGGGATTGAACACCGACAGGTCCAGCACCCCCGCGGACACCGCCCGCCCCAGCACGCCCGACGACGTGGCCGTGCTGAACATCTCCGGAAACAGGCTGACGATGCCGAACCACATGGTGAACGTCCTCTCAGGCCGGCTCCTGCCAGTCCACCTCGATGCGGCCCGCTTCGAGGTTCACCGCCGTGACCACCGCGCCGACGAACGGGATCAGCACCGGACGCCCGCCGCCGTCGCCTACGACCAGCACGTCGTTGGCGCCGGTCTCGATCAGTTCCGACACGGTGCCCAGCCGGCCCCGCCGCCGATCGACGACTTCGAGGCCGATCAGGTCCTGCCAGTAGTACTCCTGGCCGGCCTCGAGCGCCGGCAGCGCGCTCCGGGGCACCGCGATCTCCGCCCCCTTGAGGCCCTCGGCGGCCTCCCGGTCCGGGACGCCGTCGAAGAAGGCGACGAAGGCGTCGCCGTGCGCCCGGACGGACGCGACCGACACCTCACGGACCCCGCCGGCCAGCTTCAGCAGCCAGGGGCGATAATTCAGGATGTTCTCGGGAGGCTGGGTGGCCGACGTCACGCGGACGCCGCCACGAACGCCGTGTGCCGCGCCGATGCGTCCGACCACGACCAGCTCCGGCGTGGCCTCGGGACCGGATCCGGGCACCGGCGGGAATCCGGGGCGGTTACGCCCCTTCGGTCGCGGCCGACGCAGCAGCGCGCGCCTGGGCGATGAGCTTCTTCACCCGCTCCGACGGCTGGGCGCCCTGGGACACCCAGTAATCGGCGCGATCCACGTCCAGACGCAGCTTCTCCTCGCCGCCGCGGGCGACGGGGTTGAAGAAGCCGAGGCGCTCGACGAAGCGGCCGTTCCGGCCGGCGGACCGCTCCGCCACGGTGATCTGATAGAACGGGTTCTTCTTAGACCCGTGCCGCGCGAGGCGAATCGTGACCATGGAACTACCTTGATTCGAAAGGCGCGGTATTGTAAAGGAAGCCGCCGCCAGTGCAAGGGGCGCGACCGCCGAGCCCCCCCCCACCGCAGCGGCCCGGATTCAGCGGGGAATGCCCGGCGGGCGGCGGTTGCCCTGCATGGCCTGCATGCCGCGCATCATCTTCTGCATGCCGCCCTTGCGGGTGACCTTCTTCATCATCTTCTGCATCTGCTTGTGCTGCTTCAGCACCCGGTTGACCTCCGGCACCTGAACGCCGGCCCCCCGCGCGATGCGCTGCTTGCGGGAGCCGTTGATGACGTCGGGGTAGCGACGCTCGTGGGGGGTCATGGAATCGATGATCACCGCCATGCGGGTGAACATGGAGTCGTCGAGCTGCGCCTGGGCCTGGGGCGGCAGCGCCCCCATGCCGGGAAGCTTCTCCATCATGCTGCCGATGCCGCCCATGTTGGACATCTGGGCGAGCTGCTCGCGGAAGTCCGCCAGGTCGAACTTCTGGCCCTTCTGCATCTTGCGGGCGAGCTTCTCGGCCTTCTTCTTGTCGACCTTGCGCTCCGCCTCCTCGATCAGCGACAGCACGTCGCCCATACCGAGGATCCGGGACGCCAGCCGGTCCGGATAGAACGGCTCGAGGGCGTCGGTCTTCTCGCCCATGCCGATGAACTTGATGGGCTTGCCGGTGATGCTGCGCACCGACAGCGCGGCGCCGCCGCGGGCGTCGCCGTCGGCCTTGGCCAGCACCACGCCGGTCAGGTCGAGGGCGTCGTTGAACGCCTTGGCGGTGTTGGCCGCGTCCTGGCCCGTCATGGCGTCGACCACGAACAGGGTCTCCGCAGGCCGGAGCTGCGCCTGCAGCTCGCGGATCTCGGCCATCATCTGCTCGTCGACGGCCAGCCGGCCGGCGGTGTCGACCAGCAGCACGTCGGCGAACTGGGTGTTGGCTTCCTTCACCGCCCGGGCGGCGATGTCGGCCGGCTTCTCGTCACCGCTGGAGGCGACGAAATGGGCGCCCACCTCCCCGGCCAGGGTTTCGAGCTGATCGATGGCCGCGGGGCGGTAGACGTCGGTGCTGACCACCGCCACCTTCTTCTTGTGCCGCTCCTTGAGAAAGCGCGCCAGCTTGCCCACGGTGGTGGTCTTGCCGGCGCCCTGCAGGCCCGCCATCAGCACCACCACCGGCGGCTTGGCGTTCAGCGCGAGGGCGTCGTTGGTGTCGCCCATGACGTGCACGAGTTCCTCGTGCACGATCTTGACGAAGGCCTCTCCCGGATTCAGGGCGGTGTCGACTGTCTGTCCCAGGGCGCGCTGCTTGACGTGGTCGATGAACTGCTTGACCACCGGCAGGGCCACGTCGGCCTCCAGCAGCGCCATGCGGACGTCCCGCAGCGCCGCGCTGACGTTCTCCTCCGTCAGCTTGGCGCGGCCGGTCATGCCGCGCAGGGTCTGTGTGAGCTTTTCCGAGAGGCTGTCGAACATGATCAGAGACGTTTGCTTGGGCCCGCGCAGTATAGCGCTGACGGGGCCGGGCCTTCACGCCCCCGTGGGGTTATGCCAAACTGCCTGTCCACTCGCGAAACCCCGATCCCGGATGGCAGTCTACTGATGGCGTCGACCTTTTCCGGCCTGACGGCGATCGCCAGCGTCGCGGCCGCCGCGCTCTACGCGCTGGGCGCGGCCCTGCAGCTTCGCAGCCTCCGGCAGGATCGACTGCTCGCGGTGCCGACGCTCACTCTGATCACCCTGCCCGCGCTGCTGCTGCATCTCGCGGCCGTGTATCTGCAGGTCGACACCCCTTCCGGGCTGTACCTGGGCTTCTTCACCGCCGCGAGCCTGATCACCGCGCTGATGGTGCTGCTGCTGATGCTGGCGACGCTGCGGATGCCGGTCCAGAACCTGCTGCTGGTGGTGTTGCCCATCGCCACGCTGGCCGTGCTGGCGAGCCTGTTCGGCGAAACCGGCTTCGAGGCCCGGGAGGAGCTGGCGCCGGCCCTGGTGGTGCACATCCTGTTCTCGGTGGTGGCCTACAGCATCCTGTTCATGGCGGCCTGCCAGTCGCTGCTGCTGGCCTATCAGGAACATGCCCTGAAGACCCGGACGTCGATTCGCGCGCTGAGGCTGCTGCCGCCGCTCGAGAGCATGGAGACCCTGCTGTTCACGCTGCTCTGGACCGGCATTGCGGTGCTGACCGGAGCGATCCTCACCGGCTTCGTGTTCCTGGACGACATGTTCGCCCAGCACGTCGTGCACCATACCGTCCTGGCCCTCGCGTCCTGGGTGCTGTACGCCGTCCTGCTCGCCGGCCGGCACTTCTTCGGCTGGCGCAGCCGGACCGCCACCTACTGGACGCTCATCGCCTTCTCGCTGCTGGTGCTCGGCTATTTCGGCAGCAAATTCGTCCTGGAAATCATCCTGAACGGCTGAACCGTCGATGAACCTCGCTGAACTGTCCGCCGAAGTCCTCGCGACCATCGTGGTCGTGCTGGTGTTCATGTCCGCCTACTTCTCCGGCTCCGAGACGGCCATGGTGGCGCTGAACCGCTATCGTCTTCGGCACCTGGTCAAGGAAGGTCACGGCGGCGCCATCCGGGCGGACCGGCTGCTCAAGCGTCCGGACCGGCTGCTCGGCGTGATCCTGATCGGCAACAACCTGGTGAACTTCACCGCCGCCACGGTGGCGACCATCCTCGGCAGCCATCTGCTGGGCGACACCGGCGTCATGCTCGCGCCGGTGGTGGTGACCTTCATCTTCCTGGTGTTCGCCGAGGTGGCGCCGAAGACCGTGGCGGCCCAGCTCCCGGAGCAGATCGCGTTCCGCAGCGTGTACATCCTCGAGCCCCTGCTGAAGGTGCTCTACCCCACCGTGGTGTTCATCAACGGCTTCTCCAACGTGCTGGTGAAGCCGTTCATGCCGCGCCATGGGGACCACGGCACGGACGGTCGCGACAGCCTGACCGCGGAGGAGCTGCGCACCGTGGTGAACGAGGGCGTGGTCATGCCCGAGCAGGGCCAGAGCATGATGCTGTCGATCCTCGACCTCGAGAAGGTCACGGTGGACGACATCATGGTGCCCCGCGCCGAGATCGTCGGCATCGACATCGAGGACGACATGGGCACGATCTTGAGCCAGCTCGCGTCCAGCCAGCACACCCGGCTGCCGGTCTACAAGGACGACATCGACAACATGCTCGGCATCCTGCACCTGCGGCGGGTGGCGCGCTTCCTGCCGGCGTCGGAGATGACCAAGGCCGAGCTGATGCAGCTCACCGAGGAGCCCTACTACGTTCCGGAGGCCACGCCGCTGCACACCCAGCTCATCAACTTCCAGAAGGAGAAGAAGCGCATTGCGCTGGTGGTGAACGAATACGGCGACGTGCGCGGCATCGTCACCCTGGAGGACATCCTCGAGGAGATCGTCGGCGAGTTCACCACCGACTTCGCCGCCAACATGCCGGAGATTCATCCCCAGGCGGACGGCTCCTATCTGATCGACGGCCTGGCCGTGCTGCGCGACATCAACCGGGCGCTCGGCTGGGATCTGCCCACCCACGGCCCGAAGACGCTCAACGGCCTGGTGCTGGAGCACCTCGAGGCGCTGCCCGACAGCAACCTGTGCCTGCGCATCGGCGAGTATCTGATCGAGACCCTGCAGATCAAGGACAACGTGATCAAGAACCTGAAGATCACCCGGGCGTCCTCGCCGCTGGACGAAGACGATTCCGGCTGACCCGTAGGAGCGGCCTCCCGGCCGCGATTCCCTCGCCGCGCCCTCCTACCCTCTCCTATCTGTAGGAGCGGCCTCCCGGCCGCGATCGCCCCGCCTTTCTGCCCTCACCTTGTAGGAGCGGCCTCCCGGCC
>DLCH01000048.1 GCA_002480525.1 Gammaproteobacteria bacterium UBA7803
CCTGGCGGAGATCACCGCCATCGACGGCGAGTTCGCCCAGACCCTGGCCCTCTACCGGCTCGCCGCGGACACCGACGGGCCGTCCCTCGAAGCGCTGATCCGGGATGCCGAGGCGCTGCCCGGGGGCGTCGACCGCCGGGCCGCCCTGTCGATTCTCTACACCCGCTATGCCGAGCTGGCGGCGGAAACCGCCCTCGAATTCCTGCTGGAGAGCGGTTCCCGGCACACGGACGTGGGGCTGCGTTCGATCTTTCACGTCTGGTCCCGGGCGGATCTCGACGCGGCCCTGGCTGCGGCCGCGGCCCTGGAGCCGCGCTGGCGGGAGGTCGCGGCGCGGGCCCTGCTCACGGCGCGGGAGGACCTTGCCGTCGCGCGCAAACGCGCCATCGCCGGGGACCTGGGCGTGGAGCGGATGCTGCCGGGCATCCTGTCCCGCCAGCAGGTCGACTCGGCGCCCGCCGATCCCGCCGCGGCCTGGCGGCAGGCGCTGGCGGCCGGCGACGAGCGCGGCGCCGCCCCGGCCCTGTCGGGCATCGCCTCCGAGTGGGCCCGGAAGGATCCGCTGGGGGCCGTCGATGCAGCGATGCAGCTCGCGGACCATGGCCTGCGGGACCAGCTCCTGCACGCGATCGTCGGTCAGTGGAGCGGACGGGCGCCGCAGCAGGCGATGGACTGGATCATGGCGCGCAGCCCGGAGCAGACGCGGGGCCGGCTGGCATCGATCGCACTCGAGCAGATGGCGGCCGCCAGTCCGCAGCAGGCGCTGAACCTCGCCTACGGGCTGCCGGAACCGGCGCGGCGCCACGGCGTCACTGCGGTGCTGACGACATGGGCGGCGTCGGACCCGGTGGACGCGGCGAACCTGCTGCCGACCCTCACCGAGCCGCGCCTGCGGCAGGTGCTGCTCGAGCGCCTGGCCATGCACATGGGCGCGACCGACGAGCCGGCGACCCTCGACTGGCTGGGCACCCTGCAGGGCGACGAGGCGCGGATGGCCGGCCGGCTCGCGTTCTTCCCCCTGTCGCGCCACGACCCCGCCCGGGCCAGCACCCTGCTGGACCGGCTGCCGCCGGATGCCCGGGACGGCGCCGTCCAGGCCGTCGCCAGCGCCTGGGCCGACCGGGACCCGCCGGCCGCTGCGCGCTGGATCGCCACCGTCGCGGATGCCGACAACGGCCGCGCCCTCGGGCGGTCCCTGGGTTCCGCCTGGAAGCAGTCCGATCCGGACGCGGCATACGCCTACGCGCGGGCGCTGCCGGCCGGCGGCCTGCGCGACGGCATGCTGCTGAGCATGCTGATGGGCCGGGGGCTGGCGCCCGAGGAGGTCGACGGCGCGTTTGCCGCCATGCGGTCGCCGTCGGCGCGCCAGATGGCAGCCCAGATGCTCCAGGCCCGCTTCCGGCGCAGCGACCCCGAACGGGCCGAGCGCTACCGCCGGGTGGCTCTGGAAGCGCTGCGGCAGGACTGATCCCACCGGCGCAGCGCGCCTGCCTCTGCCGCCGCGGCCCGGGAAAATGGTAGGTTCGTACCATTAAGGCCCGTGCTCCCCAGTGCGCATAATGCTTCGACTGGAGGAACGTGCTCGGGGAGCAGGCATGCGCAAGCTCATCATCATGGCAGCGGCACTGGCGCTGACGATTCCGGCGGCCCATGCCGCGCGGCACGTCGGCGCGCACAACCCGCTGACGGAAGCCTGGTCGATCGTTTCCGGGGACACCGGCGTGACCGGCACGGCCATCGCCGGCGACCCGGACTTCGCCGGCGTGCCCGCCTGGCAGATCAATGGCAGCGCCAGCGGCCGGCTGCGCTACGAGGTCGGCGGGCCGGCCCCCGGCGACGCCTGGACGCTGTACGCCCGGGTGCGGGTGGTGAGCCCGGGCACGGCCCTCGACGCGGGCAAGCTGATCGAGGTCGCCAACGGCGCCGACCGCTACGTGCTGGGGCTGGGCAGCAGCGCCGACGGGGCGACGCTGGTCGCCGTGGACAGCTTCGGGCCGACGCCGGCGATCACCGTGCCGCCGACGCTGGCCGGCCGCACCGACTACGTCGACGTCACCCTGTCCTACGACCCGGATCTGGGCGCCGCCAGCCTGTTCGTCAACGGTCAGCTCGTCACCGCGAACGCGGCGGGCATCGGCGCGACCACCCTGTCCCGGGTGAACTTCGGCGACGGCGCCGTCGCCGCCGCCGGCGCCACCCGCTGGGCCGACGTGCGCTTCTCCGTGGGCGCCCAGGCCTGCCGGGACGGCATCGACAACGATGGCGACGGCCTGGTCGACTTCGCCGGCGGCGACGGCGACTGCCTGTCGGCGGCGGATCCGTCCGAGGGCACCTACTGTCCCGGCGGCGGCGACGTGGACGGCGACGGGTTCTGCGAGCAGATCTTCATCGCCCACGACGGGGCCACGAATCCGTCCGTGGAAGGCTGGGTGGCGCCGGCCGCGGCGGGCGGGCAGAACCGGGAAGGCGCCAACGAGGACCTGGGCGCGGGCAACTGCGCGGCGCCCTGTCCGTTCTGGCGGGTCATCGACGATGGCACGGCCAGCGGCAATCTGGGCGCCTACAGTGCCGGGCCGTTCCCCTACGATCACCCCGGCGGCTGGGAACTCCGCGCCCGGGTGCGGGTCGATCCGCTGCTGCCCGGCCAGGCCGAGCCCCAGCGCTACTCCCGGATGCTGCTGGCGCGTTTCCCCGCGGGCGGCGACACCCGTGAGTTTTCGGTGATCTTCGGCAAGACCGCCGACGACGCCATGATCGCCCGCGCCTCGGGCATCGCCTTCAATCACGACATCGGTTCGACCTTCGATTACCACGACGTGCGGATCGTCTACTCGCCGGCCACCGGCACGGCGGACCTGCTGGTGGACGGCGTGGTGCTGCGCCGGGACATGACCGGCACCGTGCTGACCGGCACCCAGGTCAACAACGTGCAGTGGGGGTCGGGCTCGTCCGCCGACACCGGCGGCACCCACTGGCACAGCGTGGCCGTGGAGGTCGCGCCGGACACCGACGACGACGGCATCCCCAACCTGGTCGAGACCGGCACCCACGGCACCGACCCCTACGCGGCGGACAGCGACGACGACGGCCTGCCGGACGGGGTCGAGCTGCTCGGCGGAACGGACCCGCTCGACGCGGACGGCGACGGCGACGGTCTGCTGGACGGTTACGAGGTGGCGGCGGGGCTGAACCCGGCCAGCCCGGACGATGCGGCGCTGGACGGCGACGGCGACGGGCTGTCGGCCCTGCAGGAGCAGGAGCTCGGCACCCGACCCGATCTGGCGGACACCGACGGCGACGGCCTGGACGACGGCCGCGAGCTGGATTTCACCGAGACCAACCCGCTCGAGCCGGACACCGACGGCGACGGCCTGTCCGACGGAGCCGAGGTGACCAGCCACCGGACCGATCCGCTGCTGCCGGACAGCGACGGCGACGCCCGCTACGACGGCGACGAACTGGCCGCCGGCACCGATCCGCTGAACCCCGACAGCGACGGCGACGGGCTGACCGACGGCGCGGAACAGACCGCGGGCACCAACCCGCTGATCGCCGACACCGACGGCGACGGCCTCGAGGACGGCTTCGAGGCCGCGCACGGCTTCGACCCGCTGGTGGCGGGGGAGGCAGGCCTCGACGGCGACGGCGACGGGCTCGACAACCTGGCCGAGCAGGCTGCCGGCAGCAGTCCGGTCCTGGCGGACACCGACGGCGACGGTCTGGACGACTTCGACGAGGTGAACGTCTACGGCTCGGATCCCGCTTCGGACGACGGCGACGGTGACGGCCTGCGGGACGCCTTCGAGGTGGCCGCGGGCTTCGACCCGGGCGCCGGCGGCGACGGCATCCTGGACACCGACAACGACGGCCTCGACAACCTGGACGAGCAGCGCCTGGGCCTCGACCCGGGCAACCCCGACAGCGACGGCGACGGCCTGCTCGACGGCGAGGAGGCCTACGTGTTCGGCACCGCGCCGGGCATGTCGGAGGCGTCCGCGACGCCGCTGTGGCGCCGTTCCCGGCTGCTGTTCGAGGCCACGGGACAGCCCCTGTTCAACGAACTCCCGGACCCGAAGTTCATCGACCTGGCGCCGCTGTTCGCCGGCACCACGTCGGGCACCGTGCGCCGCGGCCAGGTCGCGAACATCTCCCGCGCCGCGCCCACCGTCACCGTGCAGGACGTATGGGACGAGGGCGTTGCCCAGTGCGACGCGCGCAGCGAGGTCATTCCCGTCAACAGCCACGTGTCCGCCTGCCGCAACCTGACGGTCTCGCCCACCCGCAGCGAGTGCATCAACGGCGGCAATGTCAGCTTCGCCAGCCGCAGCATCACCTGCTGCACGCGCGACCCGTTCGGCCCGGACATTCCGCCCGGACGCTACATCGACGTGGGCGACAGCATCAGCAACGGCTGCGGCGGCTCGGAGCAGAGCTGGACCATCAACGACGTCAACGCCTTGCCCGGCGGACCCTACATCTCGCCGACGTCGATCAACGTCGGTCCGGGCTTCGGGCCGCGGCCGGCGGCGGACACGCCGCTGCCGGACCGGGACTATCAGGTGGGCGCCGAGATCACCCAGACCACGGCGGTGACCGGCGGCTTCACGCTGACGCCGGGCCTGTCCAGCGAGGATCGGGGCCGGGTGGACCTCTACTACGACACCGACGCCAGCGCGCGGGTGGACCGCTCGGTGGTCGCCCCGGGAGAGACCTTCACCCTGACCCTGGCCCACGAGCCGCAGCCGTTCGCCGGCTCGCGCTTCGACGGCACCGGCTCGAACTGCCGGCTGGAACGGGGGCTCGGACGCGGGTCGTGCATGTCGTCGGACTGGCCGGACTTCATGACCGCCATCGACCTGGACATCAGCATCGACGTGAGCGTCGACGCGGAGATCTGGTCCATCGACCCCGACGACGGCAGCCAGCTCCACCGGACCGTGACCCTGTTCGACCAGACCCTGGGCGAGAGCTACGAGCTGGCCGGCTTCGACTTCGCCATCGGCGAGGGCATGAGCATGCGGCTGCTGAACGGGGTGCCGGGGGTGCCGGGCTTCGTCCAGCAGGACATCACCATCACCAACGACGACGTGTTCGGCCTGTTCGACGTCGGCAGCCGCATCGACCTGCCCATCGACATCCCGTTCGGCTGCTTTCTGAAGAAGATCTCCCAGGCGCTGTGCATCACCTTCGGCCTGCCGCCGGACGCCGGCATCTCGGCCAATCTGGTGACCTTCGGCGTGCAGATCCCGGAGCTCAACTCGCCGGTCAGCCAGGCCGATCCCTTCGATCCCCGCTCCCAGGGCTTCAACGGCGGCTCGCCGACCGCCTTCAGCCTCGAGCGGGTGGTGCCGGCGCGCCACCGCATCGAGGACGACGGCAGCCTGGTGAACACGGTGCCGAACAAGTTCCGGCCGTCGTTGAACTACGCCGGCCTGGACGGCAGCCCGCGCAGCCTCATCGACACGTTCATCCTCAACAACTCCAACCTCAGCTCCGACGTGGTCCGGCTGGAGATCGACGCCGACGGCATCCTCTGCATCAACTCCGGCGGCACGATCTGCGGCGGCGCCTCGGCCGGCATTCCGCTGGTGGCGAGCATCAGCGCCGATGCGGTGGATCTGGACCTGGTGCTGTGGACGGGCTGGGATCAGACGCTCACCTTCGAGCCGAACCTCGAAGCCCGGGTGGTGTTCAGCCGGGACGTGTCGGTGCGGCTCGCGCCCGGGGACCCGCTGACCCCGGTGGCGGCCGGCACGCCGCTGACGCTCGGCGTGCCAGCGGCGGGTGCCGACGGCACCGTCTTTCGCAGCATCGAGGTGATCCAGCCGGAAGGCGGCGTGGACGTCGACGTCAGCTACAGCTTCGCCGGCAACGCCTTCACCAGCTCCGCCGGTCTGGGCGCCAAGCTCGGCGGCGAGCTCGGCCTGCTGCAGGCGTCCATCGGCGGCGCCCTCGGCGCCCTGTACGAGACCGCGGTGGGTCTGCCGTGGAGCCTCAGCATTCTGAACTTCATCGCCGAGGCGCCGCCGATTCCGCTCGACGCGCTCGGCAGCACCTACTCGATGACCGGCCCGCGCATGACCTTTCCCGGTCCGTCGCTGGCCATCGTCGACGCCGGCACCGACTCCGACGGCGACGGGCTGATGGACGACGTCGAGAACGCCTGGTGCACCTCGCCCCAGGATGCCGACTCCGACGACGACGGCCTGGCCGACGGCCTGGAGGACGCCAACCGCAACGGCAGCGTCGATGCGGGCGAAACGGATCCCTGCAATCCGGACTCGGACGGGGACGGGCTGCAGGACGGTCGCGAGCGGGGTCTGGTCACGCCGAACGCCGATACCGACCTCGGGGTGTTCGACCCCAACCCCCAGCCGCTGATCCGCACCGACCCCAACGACGAGGACAGCGACGGCGACGGTCTGCCGGACGGCTACGAGATCGCCAACGGCCTGAACCCGGCCAACGGCGACGACTGCCCGGCCTGGATCTGCGGATCCGGTGGCGGCTGGCGTCTGCGGCTGTTTCAGCAGGACGAGCAGCCGGCCCCCTGACCCGTGAGGGCGGGCCGGTTCCGGCCCGCCCCAGTTCACATCTGGCGACGAATCCGGCGATCGGGCTTGACAACTCACGAAGTGGGGAATATTTTCCCCATTGTGGTTGGGGAAATTATTCCCCGTTTCTCCGATCGCGGCGGGATTGCCCGAGCAATGGATTCATCAGCAGAGAAGGACCAGATCATGAACAGACAGATGACAGCGAGTTCGATCGGCACCCTGGCGCTCGCCCTGGCGCTCGGCGGCTGCGGCGGCGGAGGTGGTGGCGGTTCCAGTGCGCCGGCCCCGGCGCCCGCGCCGGCCCCCAGCGCACCGACGGCGCTGACCGCGTCCGGCGTCATCACCGGCTTCGGCAGCGTCTTCGTGAACGGCGTGCGCTACGGCGTCGACGGCGAGACCGAGGTATCGGTGGAGAACGAGGGCGAGTTCGTCGGTGACGACAGCCGCCTCCGCGTCGGCATGAAAGTGCGCGTACGCGCCAGCGACGACAACGGCGACATCGTCGCCGAGCGCATCGAGTACGACGACGACTTCAAAGGCCCGGCGCGGAACGTGTCGCCGGATGCCTCAGACCCCACCCTGGGCACGTTCCAGGTGCTCGGCCAGACGGTCATCGTCGATGCCAACACGGTGTTCGACGACGACGTCGGCGACAACAACGGCGACGGCACCATCGACATCCGCGACCTGACGCTGCCCGGCGGCGGCGAAGTGGTGGTCGAGGTGAGCGGCCTGCCCACGGCGGACGGTATCGTGGCGACCCGGATCGACCGGGTGAACGGCATTGGCGGCGTCCCGGGTACCGATGACGACGAGTACGAGATCAAGGGCTTCGTCGACGCGGTGGCCGCGGACGGCAGCAGCTTCGACATCAACGGCACCACCTTCCTGGTCGTGACCGGCGCCGGCGGCACCGTGTTCGAGGACGGCCTGGCGGCCGACGACTCGCTGGTCGGCGTGTTCGTCGAGGTCAAGGCGGACGAGAACCCGGCCGGCGACCTCATCGCCGTGGAAGTCGAGCGCGAGGACGACATCGGCGACCGCGACGACGACGGCGACCGCGACGACGACGACCGCTTCGGCGAGTTCGAGATAGAGGGCATCCTGATCTCCGTGGACACCTCGGTCACGCCCAACGTGGTGGTCATCGGCGGCACGACCCTGGAAGTGAACGACGCCAGCGGCCTGGTCGGTCGCGAAGGCGCCCGGGTGGAGCTCGAAGGCCGCTTCGACGCCAACGGCGTCCTGGTGCTGCGCGAGAGCAAGCTCGAGGTGGAGAACTCGGTGCGCACTGAGGACCGGGTGGCCGCGGTGGACACCGCCGCCGGCACCGTGACCACGCGGCTCGGCATCACCATCACGCCGACCGGCGAGAGCCGGGTGGAGGACGACGGCGCCGACGACGACGAAGGCGACCACCTGACCCCTGCGGAGTTCCTGAACCGCGTCATGATCGACGACTACCTCGAAGCGCGCGGCTATCCGAACGCCGACGGCTCGGTCACCTGGCGCCGCATCGAGATCGACGACGAGGACGACCTTGAGTGCGAGCTGCGGGGCCCGGTGGCGTCCATCGACGGCACCTCCGCCATGGACTTCAGCTTCGTGATTCAGGGTGTGACCATCGACGTCAGCCAGATCACCAGTGACGGCGACTTCGAAGGTCCCGGCGACGACGCGATCGGCCGCCAGGCGTTCTTCGACCAGCTCGACGTCGGCGACGTGGTGAAGGCCGAGAGCGACGATGCCGGTGTCGGCTGCCAGACCGGGACGCTGACGGCCCGCAAGGTCGAGTTCGAGAACGACGACGGGGTGGTCGGCTCGGTGCGCGGTGACGACGACGACGGCGTCGCGGCCGACGAGATCACCGGCACGCCGATCAACGTCGGTTCGGCCAGCTTCGACCTGGGCGACCGCACCATCACGGTCAACGGCAGCACGCTGATCGACGATTCGATCATCGAGTTGGCGCTGGGCCGGGAGATCGACGATGATCGCCGGTTCGACCAGCTCCCGGGCGGCCTGACGCTGCCCGACCTACTGACCGGCGACTTCCCGGTCCGGGTGCGGGTCACCGCCGACGGCGTCGCCCTGGAAATCGAAGACATCGACGACTGAGGGCATGGGCACGGGGGGTGGCCTTCGCCGCCCCCCGGGCTCCCAGGTAAGCTTCCACCATGAACATCGACAGGACGGACACCGCCCGTGGCGGCTGAGAAGAACCTGATGCGGGCCGCGCGGCGCATCCTGCGTCCGCTGATCCGTATCCTGCTGCGCAACGGTATTCCGTCCGATGCCCTCACCGAGCTCGTGCGCAAGACCTACGTCGACGTCGCCGAGGAGGAGTTCGGCATCGAGGGCAAGCGCCAGACCCTGTCCCGCATCTCCGTCATCACCGGCCTCAATCGCAAGGAAGTCTCGCGGCTGCGCAACAAGGAGCCCCTCGACCGGTCCGACGAGGTGTGGTGGAACCGGGCGGCCCACGTGCTGGCGAGCTGGCTGCGGGACGAGACCTTCCTGGACCGCAAGGGCGATCCGCTGGATCTGCCGTTTTCCGGAGAGTCCCCCACGTTCACCGACCTGGTCCGCAAGCACAGCGGCGACATGCGGCCGCGGTCCGTGGCGGACGAGCTGCTGCGGCTCGGCGCCGTCGAGGAAGTCGGCGGCCGGCTGCGCATGACCAGCCGGGGCTACGTGCCCGGCGCGGATCCGGAACGGATCATCGACATTCTCGGCGTGGACACCGCCGAGCTGATGGAGACCATCGACCACAACCTGCAGCACGACAAGGACGACCGGCTCGTGCAGCTCAAGGTGCTGTCGGACAACGTGCCGGCCGCGCACCTGGAAGAATTCAACCGTTACTCCGCCCGACTCTCGCGCACCATGATCGAGGAGCTCAGCCGCTGGCTGTCCGAGCGCGACAAAGGTCGGGACTGGTCCGGGGACGACGAGCGCGTCGTCCTCGGGCTCGGCGTCTATCAGATCAACAGAACCGCCCGCCCCGGCAGACCGGGGACGACCGACCGCGACGAGGAGCAGTCATGAACCGCATTCCCGCAACGATCATTCCTTTTGCGCTCTCGCTCCTGGCCACCGCGTGCGGTGGCGGCGGCGGTGGCGGCGGCGCCGACTTCGGCGGGCCGCCGGTGGCGGACACCGGGGTCGGCGGCAGCGGCGGCGCGACCGGCCCCGTGCAGGGCTTCGGCAGCATCATCGTCAACGACCTGGTGCTCGACATCGACGATGCGGAGTTCGAGATCGAGGGCGCGGCGGCCGGCGTCGGCCAGGCCGGCCAGAACCAGCTCGCCGAAGGGCAGCAGCTCGTGGTGCGGGGCGATCTCGACGCCCTCGACGCGAGCGAAGTGTTCTACCGCTCCGACATCAAGGGCCCGCTGGCGGCGGCGCCCGTGTTCGACGCGCTGACGGGCGTCGGCCAGATGACCGTGCTCGGCCAGACGGTTCGGGTCAACGCGGCCACGCGCTACGACGGCGGCGCCGCGCTCGATCTGCTCCAGGCCGGCGATCTGCTGGAGGTCAGCGGCAACCGCAACGCCGACGGCGACCTGGTGGCCACCTACGTGGCCCTGGAGACCGGCCTGTCGGACTACAAGGTCGTCGGCACGGTGTCGTCCGTGACCGCCACCGGGTTCTTCGTCGGCGCGCTCGAGATCGACGCCAACGGCCTGGCGATTCCCGCCGAGGGCGATCTGGTGGAGGTCCGCTTCCCGGCGAGCGCCCTGGGCGCGGGCGGCGCGGTGCCCGCGGCGGCGATCGAGGCGCTCGGCGAGTTCGAGCTCGACGAGGGCGAGCGGTTCGAGATCCAGGGCTTCATCGACAGCTTCACCAGCGCGTCGAGCTTCACGGTGAGCGGCATCCCGGTGACGGTCCCGGCCGGCACCACGTTCGTCGACGGCACCGCGGGGGACCTGGACCTCAACGACCGCGTCGAGGTGGAAGGCTCCGCGGACAGCGCCGGACGCCTGGTGGCCGAGCGCATCATCTTCCGCTCCACCGAGGCGATCCGCTTCGAAGGCATCGTCGGCTCCGTCGATCCGGCCGCCGGCACCGTGGGCACGTCGGTGGGCCTCACCTTCGTGGTGCGCGACCTCACCGAGCTCGAGGACGACAGCGATCTGGGCGTCGAGCCGTTCACCCTCGACGACCTGAACCCCAACGTCGACTTCATCGAGGTGCGCGGCTTCCGCGACGGCTCGGAGCTGGTCGCCGCGGAGATCGAGCGTGAGGAGTTCGATCCCGACGAGCCGACGGTGCTGCGTGCGCCCGCCGATGCGGCGGCGGTGATCACCGGCGCCGGCGAGCTGAACGTGACCCTGCTCGGGGTCGCCGTGGTCGGAACGCCCCTGGCCACCCAGTTCGAGGACGAGAACGAGCTGCCGGTGATCCTCGACGCGTTCGCCGCGCTGGTGGACCGGGGCGTGATCGTGGAGGTGCGCTGGGACGCCTTCGCCGGCGACACCAGCCTGCCCGCCGACGAGATGAGCATCGAAGTGGAGGACGATTGACCGGGCCGGGCTCCGCCCCGGCGGCCGGTGCGGCGCCCTGGCTGGTCGCCGACATCGGCGCCACCCACGCCCGCTTCGCCGAGGCGGGTGACGGCGGGCTGGTCGGCCCGCCGCTGCTGCTGCGCACCGGCGACTTCGCAACCCAGGAGGCGCTGCTGGCGCGGGTCCTCGAATGGTCCGGTGCCGGTCGCCCCGACGCGGCGTGTCTGGCGATCGCCGGGCCGGTGGAGAACGGCCGGGGCCGCATCACCAACGGCTCGCTGACCTTCGATACCGGCGTGCTGTCGGCTGCGCTCGGTTGCCCCGTGCACCTGATCAACGATTTCCAGGCTCTGGCCCGGGGGCTGCCGGAACTGGGCGAGCTGCGGCGGATCGGTGGCGGCCAGCCGGCGGACGGCGGCCTCAAGGCGGTGCTCGGCCCCGGCAGCGGCCTCGGCATGAGCATGCTGATGCCGCTCGACGGCGGCTGGCGGGTGCTGCCCTCGGAAGGCGGGCACGCCGACCTGGCGCCGGGCAACCCGCTGGAGATGGAGCTGCTGGGCATCCTCGAGGGCGGCCGGGGTCACGTCTGCTGGGAGGACGTGCTGTCCGGGCCCGGGCTGGTTCGCCTGTATCAGGCGGTGGGCCGGCTCTGGGGCGGGGAGGTCGAGCCGGTGGCGCCGGAGTGGATCACGGCCCGGGGCATCACGGCGGAGGAGCCGATCTGCCATCAGACCCTGGAGGTGTTCTGTGGGCTGCTGGGTTCTGCGGCGGGCAACCTGGCGCTGACCACCTGGGCCACCGGCGGCGTCTACCTCGGCGGCGGCATTCTGCCGGCCATGGCCGACTTCCTCGCCGACAGCCCGCTGCGCCGGCGCTTCGAGGAGCGGGGCGCGATGAGCGCGCGGTTCCGCGAGGTGCCGCTGTACCTGATTCTCGATCCGGCGCCCGGGCTCGTCGGCGCCCGGGCCTGGCTCGCCGACCTGGCTTCCGCCTGAGCGGAGCCGCCACCGGCCTCCGTCAGCCGCGGGCGATGCGCAGCGCCTCGTCGGCGACCTGGTCGAGAAAGCGGCCGGATTCGCCCCGGTTCACCTGCTGCGACGCGCCGTCCAGCAGCGCCGTGACCAGGCGCGCCCGGCGCAGCGCCTCCCGCTCGCCGACATCGTCGTCCAGGGCCGCGATCGTCAGCGCGAGCTCCCGGTAGAACGCCTCGTAGACGTCCCGGTACATGTCCCGGAACACGGGCAGGTGCTGGGCCAGAAACCCCAGCAGCGACGTGACCTTGCCGCTCTCGCCGCGCCACTTGCGGATCAACGTCTGCACGGTGGTTCTGAGCAGCGTCTGCGGATCGTCGGCACGCTCCCGCAGCCGGCGGATGTCCGCCAGGTCCGACTCCGCTTCGGCGCTGACCACTGCTGCCAGCAGAGCCTCCCGGGTGGGGAAGTAGTGCTGCAGGTTGCCCAGGGTCATGTCGGCCGCGCCCGCCACGTTGCGCATCACGACGCCGTCGTAGCCGTCGGCGATCAGCATGCGCCGCGCGGTCTCCAGTATCCGTCCCCGGGTGGCCGCGCCCTTGCGGCTGCGTGGCGGGTCCGTGCGGTAACCGGCGTCGGGGTTTTTCATGCCGCACAGTATCTCACTGGCCGGCGCACGTGTGTGGACGCCGGCCGAAAAAAGGTCTTTGACCTAAAACCGTTGACCAAATATAGGTCGATGACCTAAAGTGGCCGCCCAGTCATCGCGGAGACAGCGGCATGCAACCGCCCCGACCGACGCCAGCGCCGAACGCTGGTGTGACCGACTCGGACACGAGGTTTCTCGCCGAGCCCCGCATCGGCGTGCTGATCACCAGTCGCGACGACGGCCGGCCGCTGGGCGTTCCGGTGTGGTTCGACTGGAACGGCGCGGCGGTGGAGATGTTCAGCGCCGCCGATGCGCCCAAGACCCGCCGGCTCCGGCGCGCGCCGTTCGCTTCCCTGCTGGTGACGAACCGGGTCGGCGAGCCGGAACACTGGGTCGCCTTCGACGGCACGGTGACGATCAGCCCCGAGGGCGGGCTGGCCCTGGCGGAGCGCCTGGCCGCCCGCTACTGGGATCTGGAGCAGCCGGCCCATGCGGAGACGCTGGCCGGGTGGCGGGCGCATCCCGAGGCGTTCTGCCGGCTGACGCTCACGCCCGAACTGATCCGGACGGGGCGCTGAGCCGTGGCCGCCGTATCGACCGCCGACCGCGGCGCGATCGTGCCGGCCGGGGCCGGCGAGGCCCGGGCCGCGGCCGCGCTGATCCACCAGACCGACCCCGGCGTGTGGGACTACCTGTTCCGCGCCGATCGGGCCGCCTACGACCGCTTCGCCATGGGCCTGTGGGCGCGGCCGGGCAACAACTTCTCGTTCACCGAGACCGTGGTGGTGCGCGACCGGGGGGAGCCCGTCGCCCTGGAGATGGGCTACCGGGGCGACGCGGAGCTGGCCCTGCGGCAGCGCATGCGGGCAGAGGCGACGGCCTTCCTGCCGGAGCAGGACCTGGAGCCGCTGCTGAGCCAGGCCCGGGACATCGACTATCTCGCGCCGCACATTCCCGGCAACGCCTACTACGTCCACTTTCTCTCGGTGCGGCCGGACCGCCAGGGCAGCGGGCTCGGCCGGCTGCTGCTGGAGAACGTGTGGCGCCGGGCGGACCGGCTCGGCTGCGACGAGGTGCACCTGGACGTGTACACCGACAATCCCGCCGTGGACCTGTACCGGGCGTTCGGATTCCGGGTGGCGGTCGAGAGCCGGTTCCCCCACAAGCCCGGGCTGCCCGCCCACTACCGCATGGTGCGCCCGCTGTGAGCCGGCTGCTCTACCGCGTCCTCAATCCGGTGGTGTCCGGCCTGCTGCGTTCGCCGGCCCACGGCCTTCTCAGTGGCAACACGCTGCTGCTGGAGTACCGCGGCCGGCGCAGCGGCCGGTTCTTCAGAACGCCCGTCAGCTACTGCGAGCGCGACGGGGTGCTGCACTGCTTCGCCGGCAGGAATCATCTCTGGTGGCGCAACCTCGCGGCGGGGGAACCCGTCGACGTCGTGCTGCGCGGGCGCCGCCACACCATGACGCCGACGGTGAACCTGGACGACCGCGACATGATCGCGGTCAGGCTGCGGGACTTTCTGCTGGCGGTGCCGAGGGACGCGCCCCATTCCGGCGTGCGCCTGGGCGCCGGCGGCGAGCCGGACGCCGGGGATCTGGCGGCGGCCGCCGCCCGGCACGTGCACGTGGTGCTGGCGGCCGGGCCTGGGGCTCGCGCCAGGGGCGATCCGGCTCAGCCGTCCCGGTAGAGGTAGCTGTAGCCGTTGATGGCGGGAACGCCGCCGAGATGGGCGTACAGCACCCGGGAGCCGGCCGGGAAGTAGTCCCGCCGCACCAGGTCGATCAGCCCCTGCATGGACTTACCCTCGTAGACGGGGTCGGTGATCATGCCCTCGAGGGAGGCGCACAGCCTGATGGCCGCGTTGGTCTCGTCCGACGGCACGCCGTACACGGGATAGGCGTAGTCCTCGAGCAGCACCACGTCGTCGGCGGTGATCTCCCGGCCGAGCTTCACCAGCTCGGCGGTGTTGCGGGCGATGTCGAGCACCTGGGCGCGGGTCTGCTCCGGGGTGCACGACGCATCGATGCCGATGACCCGCCGGGACCGTTCGTCCCTGGCGAAGCCCACCACCATGCCGGCGTGGGTGGAGCCGGTGACGGTGCAGACGACCACGTAATCGAAGGTGAAGCCGAGCGCCGACTCCTGGGCCCGGACCTCCTCGGCGAAGCCGACGAAGCCGAGCCCGCCCAGCGGGTGCACGGAGGCGCCCGCCGGAATGGCGTAGGGCTTGCCGCCCCGGGCCTCGACGTCGGCGAGGGCCCGTTCCCAGCTCTCGCGGATGCCGATGTCGAAACCTTCGTCGACCAGTTCCACCTCGGCGCCCATCACCCGGCTCAGCAGGATGTTCCCGACCCGGTCGTAGACCGCGTCGGGAAACGGCACCCAGCTCTCCTGGACCAGCCGGCACTTGAGTCCGAGTTTCGCCGCCACGGCGGCGACCTGGCGGGTGTGATTCGACTGCACGCCGCCGATGGTCACCAGGGTGTCGGCGCCGGACGCCAGCACGTCCGGGACGATGTACTCCAGCTTGCGCAGCTTGTTGCCGCCGAAGGCGAGCCCGGAGTTGCAGTCCTCGCGCTTGGCGAACAGCTCGACCCGGCCGCCCAGGTGCCGGGACAGCCGCGGCAGCGGCTCGATCGGCGACGGGCCGAAGGTGAGAGGGTAGCGCTCGAAGTTGTCCAGCATGGCGGCGGGTCCGGGTGACGATGCCGCCATGGTAGGGCAGGGCGCCGGCCCGGGACACCGGCGGCGGACTCAGCCGGCCCGGGCGCTCACCAGCCAGCAGGCGGCGCCGAGCCGCAGCCCGTCGTCGCGCAGATGGGGTGCGAGGGCGGCCCGCACGGCCTCCAGGGCCCGGTCGCGGTCGTCCCCTTCCAGTTCGGTCATGGCCCTCGACATCGGTCCGACCCGGGCCATGAAATCGAGCGCCCCCGGCAGATCGTCGGCCACCTGGAGCGTCGGCGTGAGCGGCTCGATGGCCAGGTCGGTGAAGCCGGCGCCTTCGACGATGGTTCGCAGGTAGTCGCGGTCCGCGAAGGCGAACGGGCCGGGGTCGCGGGGGTCCGGCGTTTCCGCGGGCTCGGGCAGGTACGGCTTCAGCGCCGCGCCGGCAATCGACACCCAGGGGTTGTCCCGGGGCGACTGCCAGCACACGAAGCAGAGCCTTCCGCCGGGCGCCAGGGCGGTGCGCAGGTTGGCGAAGGCGGCGCCGGGGTCGGCGAAGAACATCACGCCGAACCGGGAGAACACCAGCTCGTGGTCGTCGGTGAACGACTGGGTGGCGGCGTCGGTTCTGGAGAACGCGACGGACGGATTGCCTGCGGCGCGGGCCTTCGCGTGGGCGAGCATGGGCTCGGAGATGTCGATGCCCCACACCCGGGCGCCGGCCCCGGCCAGCGCGAGGGTGGTTTCGCCGCAGCCGCAGCCGACGTCGACGATTCGCTCACCGGCCGCGGCGGCGGCCCGCGCCAGCAGAGCCTCGGTGATGGGCGCCAGCATGCGGTCAAGGCGATCCTGGGCGGCGACCCAGGTGTGCCCCGCCTCGCCGTTCCAGTAGTCGATCTGCTGTGCGTTGTCCTGGCTCATGGTGCGGTGCCCTGTGCGGTTGGGTTGGCGGGGTGCCGGCGCATCTGCGGTTCAGCCGCCGTCCGCCAGGGCCGGACCGGGCACGCCCCGGACGTCCTGGGGGCCGAGCTGCCGGCCGTTGTGATCCCGGGGCAGCAGCGGCGCAATGGGCTCGCCGTCGCGCCGGTCGACGAACACCATGCGGGCGCCGCGCGGGTCCGGCCGGTGCTTCTCCCCCCATTGCGCCAGCGCCAGCAGCACCGGCTGGAGATCCCAGCCGGCGTCGGTCAGCAGGTACTCGGGGTGGGCCGTCTCGGCGGACGCGCGCTTCTCCAGCAGGCCTTCCTCCACCAGCCGGTTGAGCCGCGCCGTGAGGATGTTCTTGGCGATGCCCAGGTTGCGCTCGAAGTGCACGAACCGCTTCACCCCGAAAAACGCGTCCCGGAGGATCAGCAGGGTCCAGCGCTCGCCCACGATGTCGAGGGTCTTGGCGAGCGAGCAGTTCATGTCGGCGAAGCACTTGTACTTCATGGCGCCCATTCTAGGCCGATGGCGGCGTGGTTGCATCATGCAATGAAGTGGTTGTTTCATGCCACCAAGGCGCTCTATGATTCGGTTCCTTCCATCAGGCCCCGAGCCGTCGCCGACACGAGGAGTCAGCATGTCCGTGAGCGTCGAGTTCCACTTCGACTTCGGCAGCCCCAACGCTTACCTGTCGCATCTGGTCATTCCGGAGATCGAATGGCGCACCGGCGTGACCTTCGAGTACGTGCCGGTGCTGCTCGGCGGCGTGTTCAAGGCCACCGGCAACCGGTCGCCGGCGGAGTCGATGCAGGGCATCCGCAACAAGCCGGAGTACGCTGCCCTGGAAACCCGCCGTTTCGTGGCCAGGCACGGCCTCGAGGAGCTGTACCAGTGGAACCCGGACTTCCCGGTCAACACGCTGCAGATCATGCGCGGCGCGGTGGCGGCCCAGGGCCTCGGCGGCGACGTGTTCGAGCGCTACGTGCGGGCCGTGTTCGAGGCCATGTGGCGCTTTCCGCGTAAGATGGACGAGCCCGAGATCATCAACGAGACCCTGCGGGCGGCGGACCTGCCGGCCGGCGAGCTGGTCGCCGGGATGCGCGACCCGGCGGTCAAGAGCAGGCTGATCGAGCTGACCGAATCATCGGTGGCGCGCGGCGTGTTCGGCTCCCCGAGCTTCTTCGTCGGCGACGAGCTCTACTTCGGCAAGGACCGGCTGCGGGACGTCGAGGAGGCCATCGCCGCGGCCGGATGAGGGCCGCCCAGGGCTACTGGGGCCGCTCCGTGTTGTGATGGGGCCGGTCCCGCATCATGCGCTGGGATTCCTCCCGGAGCTCGTCCCATTCCGCCCGCGTGTGGCAGATCTTCTGGCGCATGTGGGATCCCGTCACCCGTTCGCGCCGGCACACCACCTCGTTCGGGTCCTTGCGCTTGCGGGCCTCGTCGCCCCGCTGATCGCCCCCGTCGCCGGGCGCCGCCGTCGCGGTGGCGGCCGTCAGCGCCGCAGCCACGGCAATCGCCGCGAGCCCGGCGCCGCGTGGCAGGATTCGTCGTGTCATCGTCTGACCCTCCCCAGGTTCGGCCCAGCATCCCACGACTGGGGGCGGCGTCAAGCCCCGTTCACAGCGACGAGCGGAAGTCCCGGATCGGCCGCCACAGCCGCCAGATCAGCAGCGTGGCGGCGATGGAGATGACGCCGCCCAGCACCATGGTGTTGCCGGGGCCGATGGCGGCCGCCCAGGCGCCGACCCAGATGGTGCCGACGTTGTTGGCGGTCTGTGCAGCGAGAATCATCAGGGCGAAGGCGCGGCCGCGCATGTGGTCCGGCGTGGTCAGCATCACCGTGGTCTGGCGCACCGCGACGGTCACCGCGTCGGCGGCGCCGAGCAGGGCGATCATCACCGCGCCGAGCCACAGGGTGCTGGCGGTGCCGAAGCCGAACAGGATCACCCCGTAGGCGAGGGACGCGTACAGCACCAGCATGCCCTTGGCGCGGAAACCCACCAGCAGCAGCGCGACGAACGACCCGACGATGGCGCCGGCCGAGTTGGCGGCCCCGAGGAGGCCGGTGGCGCTGGCGCCGCCGGCGAACAGCCCCAGGGCCAGCACCGGCAGGATCTCCCGGTAGAAGGACGCCACCGTGATCCCCGTGTCGAGCAGGAACAGCCCCGGCAGAATGGGATGGCGGGCGACGTAGCGCAGGCCCTCCCAGGTCTGGTGCACGGTGGATCGCGGCGAGTCGTCGGCGTGCCCTTCGGCGCGGCCCCGGGCGCGCAGCACCAGCGGCAGCAGCGCCGAGACGAACGCCACGGCGCCGGCTACCAGGAACGAGGCGGTGAGGTCGAACAGCGCCACCACGCCGGCGAACAGCAGCGGGCCGAGGATGGCGGCCGCGTTCTGGGACGCGGTGTCCGTGGAGGCGGCGCGCATCAGATGCTTCTCGGGGATCACGATGGGCACCAGCGCCGACCGCGCCGGGCTGGCCAGCATCTGGGAGAACGCGGTGCAGGCGATGGCCGCGTAGACCATCGGCGCGGTGAGCGCGCCGGCCGAATCGAGCAGGGCGAGGGTGAACATGACGATGCAGGTGGCGCCGTTGGCCAGCAGCATCAGGCGCTTGCGGTCGATGCGGTCGGCCAGCGTGCCGCCCCACAGCAGCGCCGGAACCTGCACGACGAGCTGTACCACGCCGATGAACCCGACCAGCACGGCGGACCCGGTTTCGTCGAACAGCCACTGGGCGGTGGACAGGATCCGCATCCATACCACCACTGTGGCGGTGATCAGGATCGCCCACAGCACCCGGTAGTCGCGGAACGCGAACGCGCCCCAGGGCCGCGACGCGCCCGGCGGATCGATGTCTGGTTCGGTGCCGCTCAGGAGTGTTCCCCGGCCGCGCGCCCTGGGCGCTCGAGAAAGCGCGCATGCTACCGCAGCCGGTAGACTGAACGAACCGATCGATGACGGAGGCAACGTGGATCAGACCGACATCCGCCACGCGCCGGCGGCGGATCGCAACCGGGAACCGATTCTGGCGGTGCTGCGCGAGCATCTGCCCGGGCGCGGGCGCGTGCTGGAGGTGGCGAGCGGCACTGGCCAGCACGTGGTCGCCTTCGCCGCCGCGCTGCCGGCGCTGAGCTGGCAGCCGTCGGATCCGGACCCGGCGCAGCGGGCTTCCATCACCGCCCGCATCCGCGCGGCGGGGCTGAGCAACGTGGCGCCGCCGCTGGATCTGGACGTCGGCGGACCCTGGCCCACCCTGGAGGCGGACGCCGTGATCACGGCCAACCTGCTGCACGTGTCACCGCCGGAGACGCTGCCGGCGCTGTGCGCCGGGGCGGCCGGTGTGCTGGCGCCGGGCGGCATCCTGCACGTCTACGGTCCGTTCAACCGGGACGGGTCGTTCACGTCCGAGGGCAACGCCCGTTTCGACGCGGCGCTGCGCACGGAGAATCCGGCCTGGGGCATCCGTGATCTGGAAGCGCTGGTGGCGGCAGCCGCGGCCGAGGGCCTGGGTCTGCGTACGGTGGTGGACATGCCGGCGAACAACCTGTCGGTGGTGTTCGAGTGGCAGCCGCCGGCGCCGTGACGGACCGAGGCGCCTATCACCTGGGTCTGCCTGCCTGGGCGTTTCCGGGCTGGCAGGGCCGTTACTTCGAGGCGCTGCCGTCACCGCCGGCGAGCTACGCCCGGGTGTTCGGCGCCGTCGAAGGCAACACCACCTTCTATCGGGTGCCCTCCCCGGAGATGGTCGCCCGCTGGCGTGACGCCGTCGCGGACCGGGCGTTCCGGTTCTGCTTCAAGCTGCCGCGCTCGGTGACCCACGAGCGCCGCCCCGACGCGGCGGACCTGGAGGCGTTGCTGTCGGTTCTGGCGCCGCTGAAGGGGCACCTGGGGCCGCTGCTGCTGCAGTTTCCCGCCACGGTGGGGCCGGAGCAGATCGGCCGTTTCGAGTCGGTGATCGGTGCCGTCCGGGAACGTCACGAGGCGGTGCTGGAAGTCCGCCACCCGGCCTTCTTCGACGACCCGGGGCTGCTGGAACCCGTGCTGGAGCGCTTCGAGCTCGGCCGGGTGGTGCTCGACTGCCGGCCGCTCTACGGCGGCGACCCGGAGCACCCGGAGGTCCGGGACGCGCTGCACGAGAAACCCGACCTGCCGGTGCGCCCGGAGGTGCGCGAGGGCGTGGGCTTCGTCCGGCTGGTGCTGCATCCGGACAGCGCCGGCAACCGCCCCGCGCTGGAGGACTGGGCGGAGCGCGTGGCGGCGTGGCTCGCCGAGGGGCAGGCGGTGTACGTCATGATCCACTGCCCCAACAACCTGCACTGCCCGGCCTTCGCCGAGTCGTTCCACGACCTGTTGCGGCGCCGCATGCCGGAGCTCGCGCCCCTGCCGCCCTGGCCCGTGCCGCAGCAGAACGCGCTCATCTGACGGCGCGCGATCCGCCGGCGGCCGTCAGGGCTCGGCGTTCTCGCCGTAGTGCTCGGCGATCTCCGCGGCGAACTGGCGGAACAGGTCGTTGGGGATCGGCAGGGTGAGGTTGTACTGGGCGACCTTCCAGCCCTCGGCGGTGCGCAGCAGCACGCCCGTGCCGCGGGTCTCGCCGTAGCGGTCGTGGTCGAGGCGCTCCTCGAACCAGGCGGCGTCGCCGGCGACGTGCACGAAGCGCTCCACCGGGTGATAGGTCCAGCCGGTGCCGGCGTCGAAGCGCGCCCGGGTGTAGCGTTTGAACTCGGGCAGCGGCCAGTATTCGTCCCGGTCGGTGCCGAGGAACACGGCGCGCTCGTGGTACAGGTCGAAGTAGCCCTCGAAGTCGGCCGCCGAGGCGCGCTGGTGGAGGGCGTCCAGCACCCGGCCGATCTCGGCCTCGTCGGGCTCGGCCGCCGAAGCGGACAGGGCGGTCAGCAGCGTGGCGATGACGACCCAGGTCTGGTGAAGACGTCGCACGGTAAGGCCTCCTCGGGTGGCGGTGGTCGAGTGGTGCATACTACTCCGTCGCCGCTGCCCGTCGGCGGCATGCCGCTACCCGACCCGGACAGATCGATCAGGACAGACACCATGACCCAGACGCCCGTACAGCCTATCCGTCCCGCCGCCACCGTGATCATCGCCCGGGACGGCGACGCGGACCGGGACGGCGTGGTGGAGATGGAGATCTTCATGCTGCGGCGCACGGCCGGTGCTGCGTTCGCCGGCGGCATGTACGTGTTCCTGGGCGGGCGCGTGGAAGGAGACGACCACCTGCATGCCTGGGACCGCTGGCGCACCGGTCCCACCGAGGCCCAGGCGCCCCAGCTCGATGCCGTCGGCTACGAGTGGCGCGGCTACTGGATCGCCGCGATCCGCGAGACCTTCGAGGAGTCCGGGCTGCTGCTCGCCTACGACGCCAACGGCGATCTGCTGGCCTGGCGCGACGAGGCCCACGAGGCCCGTTTCGAGGCCTACCGTCATCAGGTGCACGAGGGCGAGCTCGATCTCATGGCGCTGTGCGAACAGGAGTCGCTGACCCTGGCCTGCGACCGGGTGCACTTCTTCAACCGCTGGATCACGCCGCTGGGCCGGCCGCGCCGCTTCGACACCCGCTTCTTCGTCGCCGAGGCGCCCCCGGGTCAGACCGGGCTGCACGACGACAAGGAGACCGTCGACAGTCTGTGGATCACCCCGCGGCAGGCGCTCGAGCGGCACGCAGCGGGGGAGTTCGGTCTGATGCGCGTGACCGAACGTCAGCTCGCGACGCTGCAGGATCTGGGTTCCGTCGCCGCTCTCCACGCGTGGGCGCTCGATCGAGGACAGTTTCCGATTCACCGTCCGGAGCTGCCGCCGGGTGGGTGAGCGGCTCGCCGTCGGCGGCGGGGTCCGCGTCGACGGCGGTCTGCATCCGCAGGATGTGGCGCGCCAGACCGTGCTTGGCGGCGTCGGCGGTCTCGAACGGCCCCTGCAGCCCTTCCCGTGAGGTGAAGAACCACTCGCCGTCGTGGCAGGCGATACGCTTGGCGGCGTTGGGCCCGTTCAGGTTGTCGAGTTTCAGGTCCGGATTGGCGGTCAGGCGTCGTGCCACCTCGGAGATGGGCATGTCGACGACCTGGGTCGTGCCTTCGACACGACAGCTCACCCGGGCGGTCTCGGTCACGTGGTCGGCGGCCACCACGAGGAACAGCATGCCGTCCTCGGCGAACAGGCGACCTTCGAAGCGGCGCAGGCGCGTATCGATCACAGCCAACATCCTCAATACCGTTGACTGAATCTTAGGAAGGCGTTCTCCACCGTGCTGAGACACAGTTCACGTTCGCCGGGCGCGTGCACACTTCTGGAACAATCTGCAAACAGTTTGCTGCGATTCTGCGGACCGGCCCGCGCCGGCTAGGACCAGGCGTTGGCGGCCCCGATGCAGAACCCGTACAGGGTGAACTGCACGGCGTGATAGCCGGCGTTGATCAGAAACAGGGCCAGCGGCTTCTGCTCGAAGACGTAGTTGATGGCGAAGCTGGTGGCCACCCAGCCGATACCCGCGGTGGCGCCGACGGCGGTTCCGAAGGCGATGCCTGCCGGCCCCAGGAAAGCCGCGAACACCAGTGCGGCGACGAGCGACGCCATGCCGGCGACGGCGAACGTGCGGCCCATCGGCGCGGCGGCAATGTCGTCGTCGCTGAGTCCCGCGGCAGCCTGCCAGCGGCGGCCGAACACGGCCGGCGAGTACCACACGGCGCCCAGGCCGAAGGCCGCAATGGCGCCGACCACGGCGCCGATCCAGTTGATGGATTCCATCGGGATGCCCTCCTGTATTCCCCGTTCGTCTTGATATCATTCACGCATGAATGTTTCCAGAATTATGTTCACGCGGGGGTTTCGATGAGGTCACCGGCCGGTGGCCGCGGACGCCGGCTGGGCGTGCGCCATCCGCCCAGGCAGCCGCGCAGCGAGGACACCCGGGCGCGCCTGCTCGATGCGGCCATCGAGTGTTTCTCCGAGCAGGGCGTGGCGGCGACCAGCACCGCCAGCATCGCCCGGCGTGCGGGCGTGACCCGGGGCGCCTACCTGCATCACTTCGGCAGCCGGGAAGACCTGGTGGCGGCCGCCGTCGCCCACCTGATGGAGCGCTCCATGGCGGGGATCGAGGCGACCATCCGGCGGCTGTTCACCACGCCGCCGACCGACGAGGTGTTCCTGGCGGTGTGGCGCGACGTCTATCCCGACAGCTACTTCGCCGGCTACGAGATGATGCTGCTCGCCCGCCACGAGCCCCGGCTGCGCCGCCTCTGGCAGCGGCACTCCCGGCTGCTGGCGCGGCGCCGCCGCGACGTGCTGCTGACGCTGTTTCCGGCGGCGCTGGTGGACGAGCAGGTGACGCCCTTTCTCGAGGGCTTCGCCGACCTGTTTCGCGGCGTCAAGCTGATGGAAGTGGTCCGCAGCCGGGCGGAGTCGCGGCGGGTGGTGCTGGCCATGGCGCCCCTGCTCGCCGCCCGGATCGAGGCGCTGCAGGCGCTGCGCCGGACGGCGGTGTGACCTGGATCACGTCCGGCTCATCGCGTTGCCCCGAAGCGTGGCGTGGCGGCTAGGCTTGCGGAAGAGGAGAGTCCGCAAGGTTCGCAGTGTCGGTATTTCAACTCGTCTACATCAGCGCCGAGTCCGGGCCCATGACCGACGTCGACCTGGAGCAGATTCTGACGGCTGCCCGTCGGAACAACCGGGCGATCGGCGTGACCGGCATGCTGCTCTACGACGAAGGCTCCTTCATCCAGGCCCTCGAGGGCGACGAGGACACGGTGGAAGCCCTGTTCGAACGGATCGAGTTGGATCCGCGTCATCACGACGCCAACGTTCTGATGCGGGGCTGCGCCGAGCGGCGCGACTTCCCCGACTGGTCGATGGGCTTCCACGATACCTCGGTCGGCGTGCTGCCCGGACAGAACGACTTCCTCCGGCGCGGCTTCAGCCGGGACGCGATGGACCTGACGGTGGTCCACAAGGCCTTCGAGTTCTTCCGTGAAGGCCACTGGCGGCAGGCGGACGTCAGCCGCTTCTGAGCGCCCCGGCCCGGTCGGGTCCCAGCATCAGCACGGCCCAGTCCCCGTTCGAGCGGAAGCTGGCCATCAGCAGATAGGCCGTCAGGACCGGCGCGCCCCCGAAGAACCCCACGACGCCGAGGGCGATCCCGCCAGGCGAGAACCGGTGGCGCCAGGCCAGCCACAGGCCGGACAGCGCCAGGAAGCCCATGAAGTCGACGTTGAACTGGCCGGGCCAGCCCATCCGTGCGATGTCGCCGAAGAACACCGGCAGCAGGTTGACGCCGTGGTTCGCCACCACCGGCACGGTGTAGCCGACCACGGCGACGAGTATGAGGGCGAGGACGATACGGAAGGCGGTCATGTCTGAATACTCGCTGGTAGTTGCTGCGGACGCCGGCTCGCCGCCGGTGCCGGTCCCGGCCGACGGGATTCCCGGCCGCCCGGGGTCGAATGCTCGTCGGGGCCCGGCGGCGGCTCAATTACCCCGAGGGTAATGATTCCGACGCCCGTCCCGGGCGCTCAGGGCGCCTCGGCCAGCGCCGCCCTCAGCCGCTCCAGCCGCCTGCGGTTGGCGCCGAGGTCGGAGTAGCCCAGGCGGGAAGCCGACCGCATGGCGATCTCGCCATCGGCCGGGCGCAGGTGAAACTCGACGTCGTCGACGAACCGCAGCAGGCGCGTTCTGGCCTCGGCGTGAAGGTAGCGTTCGGTCTGCGCCACGATGGTGTAGGCGGGGTCGGCCTGGACGTGGTCGACCAGGCGCCGCCAGGCTGCGGCCGGATCGCCGGTGACGGCCAGCGGCGCGATCCGGTGGGCCTCGTCGTCGGCGTCCGAGCTCACGCAGTTCGGCGAGCTGGGGCAGGGCGGCAGTCGGCCGTCGTCGGTCAATCCCACGTTCGTTCCTCCCTGGGCGGCGCAGCCGGCCAGCAGGCAGACGGCGGCCAGCTTGATCAGTCCGCGCACGGCCGGATCAGACGGTGCCGGGCCGGTCGCCGTTGGCGGCGCTGGGCCCGTCCACCGCGGTCAGGTGATTCGCGCCGCGGGCGGTCGCGAAGGCGGCGGCGAGGCGTTCCCCGGGGGCGCGCCGGTCGATGCCGTTCACGTACCACCATTCCCCCTGCGCCCGCTCGTGATCGAGGTCGAGCAGCAGATAGCCGTGCTCCCGCAGATTGACGTAGTGGATGTGGGGCCGGTCGCGGACGATCATGCGCTCCCGCTCGGTCAGGGCCTCCGCGGTGCCGTCCGGCCCGGGCGAGGTCACCGAGGTGGTCACCATCTCGACCGCCAGCGACCCGCGGCCGCTGGCCGGGTCGTATCCGCCCATGGGGTCGCGGGAGATGTCGATGCCCCACGCGGTGTGAATGTCGCCCGTCAGCACCACCACATCGTCGATCCCCTCGCCTTCGAGCTGGTCGAGCACGGCGTTGCGCGACGCCGGATAGCCGTCCCACTGATCGGTGTTCAGCAGCAGGCCGTCCTCGGCGATGAGCTGGCCGAACATGAGCTGCTGGCCGAGCAGCCGCCAGGTGCTGCCGAGGCGCACGGCGGCGCGCAGCTCCTCGGCCAGCCAGGCCTGCTGATCCGCCCCGAGGATCGTCCGTCCCGGCGCGTTGATGGCCGCCTGATCGGTGCGGTCCTCCACCTGGCGGGTGCGGCCGTGCAGGCGCGTGTCCAGCATGATCAGGTGGGCGAGATCGCCCAGCCGGAAGCTGCGGTAGATGTGCGGGCCCGCCGCGCCGGGCTGCTCCCGGATCGGCAGCCAATCGTGGTAGGCGCGCACCGCGGCAGCCCGCCGTGCCGGCCAGGGGCCTTCACCCTGGTCCGGGTCGTGATTCTCGGCGCCGTCACGCCAGGCGTTGTTGGCGCTCTCGTGGTCGTCCCACACGCAGATCCAGGGATGCTGGCGGTGCGCCTCCTGCAGATCCGGGTCCAGCTTGTACTGGGCGTGGCGGGTGCGGTAATCGGCGAGGCTCACGATCTCGTGGGCCGGCTGGTGGCTGCGGCCGAACTCGGCGCCGTTGCCGTAGGTGCCCGGCGCGTACTCGTAGAGGTAGTCGCCGAGATGCAGCACCAGGTCGAGATCGCCCCGGGCGGCGATGTGGTGGTAGGCGTTGAAGAAGCCGAACGGCAGATTGGAGCAGCTCGCCACGGCGATGCGCAGCCGGCTCGCCGTCTGCTCGGGCAGGGTGCGCGTGCGCCCGACCGGGCTCTCGCTGCCGGCCGCGCTGAAGCGGTAGTAGTACGTCCGGGCCGGTTCCAGCCCGACGGCGTCCACTTTGACGGTGAAGTCCCGGGCGGGCAGGGCGGTGACCACCCCCTGGTTGACGATGCGGCGGAAGCCCGGGTCGCTGGCGATCTCCCAGCGAACCGGCACCGGTGACGGGTTGGCGGTGGTGATGCGGGTCCACAGAATGACCCGATCCGCCAGCGGATCGCCGCTGGCGACGCCGTGGCGGAACGTGCCTTCTGCCTGGGACGCCATGCGCCCGCCCGCGCCCGGCGCCGTCGCGCATCCGGCGGCGGCCGCTGCGGCCGTACCCGACGCCGCGCCCACGAACCCTCGACGTGTGATCATGACCTGCCCCCTCCCGTGTCTACCCTCGGAGCATATGGGGCCGGCGGTGGGCTGTCACCCGGTGAGTGCCGGCACGACCGTTTCGTTACGCTGCGGCGTTCGCTGGCGGCAGCGGCGCCGATGCCGACAGGGCATGACGGGCGTGCGCCGCGACGGGTGGCCTCTTCCACGCCGGCAGGAGCGCCTGGCGCGGATTCCTGAAATGATCCACTTGGCACCGACACGGAGAGAGACATGCGCCTGCATCCATGGCTGCTGTCCATAGCCCTGGCCGGGGCCGCGGTTCCCGCGCTCGGCATCGAACCGCACACCGAGCACACCTGGCGGCTCGGCGAGGGTGAACGCGCCCCCGAGGCGACCATCGAACAGGTGCGCTGGCTGGCCGGGAGCTGGCGCGGCACCGCCTTCGGCAAGACCTTCGAGGAGGTCTGGAGCCCGCCGTCGGCGGGCACCATGGTCGGCATGTTCAAGCTGATGGACGGTGACGAGGTCGAGTTCTACGAACTGCTGGTGATGGACACCCGGGACGGCACGCTGAGCCTGCGGGTCAAGCACTTCGACGCCGACTTCGCGGCCTGGGAGGACAAGGCGGAGCACGTCCGCTTCGAGCTCGTGGCGATCGAAGCCGACGCGGTGCACTTCTCCGGCATCAGCTTCTATCGGCGCGATGCGAATCGCCTGGATGGCTACATCGTCATGCGGGGCAGCGGCGGGGTCCGCGAGGAACGGCTCACCTACGAACGCGTGCCGCCGTAACGGCTGGCGCGCAGCGCGGACCCGATCAGCCCGCCGGGGCCGGAATCACTGTGCGGGGTTGCCGACCTGGGCGCCCCGCCGCTGAATCTCCTGCAGGGCATCCTGGGAAGCCTGCCGCTGGGCATCGATCTGGCTCTTGCGCATGCAGGAGCGCTCCGAGAGCCGGGTTCCGGTGCGGATCACCGTTTCACAGACGACCGGATCGTCGTCCGTCCCGGCCGCGGCGGACGCCACGTTCCCCTCCGGCGAGCGATTGGGCGCTGCGCAGGCGCCGATCAGCAGCATCGAACAGAACGCAAGGGTGAATCGAGCCATGACGGATTCCCGTGGAGGTTCGCGCGGAGTATGACATGCCGTGGGGTAGCTTGTCGCTTGAGAGATCTGAGCCACCGGCGTGGGACCTGTTTGACTCGACGCACTCCGCCATGAGTCGATGCGCTGACTGAGGCGGCAGGCGAGGTGCCGGCCTCTGATGCCGACAGCACCCGGTCGTGCAGGCGGTCCCACACGCCGGCAGCCGCCGCCAGCATCGACCATTGCGGTGTCGGCTCAGTCGACTCTCCCCATTTGGAGCCAAATGGGCCGGGTAGACGCCCATGCCCAGTAGAACTGGGAGGCGCGAGGCAATCATCTGGCATGGGAGAGCGCACACTACCTGATCCTCACTTCCCACAGGATCCGCCTTCAGGAACCGCCCCCGTTCAGGTTGCCTTTGACGCCGTAGCTGCGGCTGGCGTTGGCGATGGTGCTGCTGTCGTAGGCCGCGTTGGTGAAGCTGCGGGTGACGATCTGCGAGGCGGGGTTGTAGCCGAACGTCAGGCTCAGATCGGCGGCCGTTCCGGTCAGGTCGTGGTCGAGGCTCGCCAGGCGGGAGAGCGGGTCATAGCCGTAGGTCGTCGACGTGCCGGTGCGCGATGCGTCCGCGCGTCGGACCTGACTGTCGTCGGTAAAGGGCGCGGCACTGGTCGCGCCACTGTCGTCGAGTAGGGTTCCTCATTTGAGAGACTAGGACCCTGATTCCATACTGATTACGAGTCTGTCCTGAAAAAGTGCACATCTTCGAATTGGACCGGATACGAATCGAGTCGCGACACTAATATCTCCTCGTAGTCCGAGAGTTGTCGGTCCAGATAGACGATGTCCATCAGGTACTCGAAACCCCTTAGAATCAAACCTGATTCAGAGAGCTCGGCCTCAATGAGCTTGGCCGCGCTGCTGATACTTTCAGACCTGCACGCAACTACGACGTACGCGCCGCGTGCTCCATTTCTATACTCTGGCCTGTCACTCGCTACAGAGCAAAACCCATTGCCTGTCCATACACGTTTGCTCAAGTCCATTTTCTCGCTCAGCAGGCTCTATCTGGTTTGCAGTGGTGAACTACCGGCTTCACATTCTCTCCCTTTGCATCCTCCGCTTGGAAGTGAGGCCTCTGTCCGTTCGCTGGGTGGGCGTCGTTCCTAACGCCGCCATCGTGCCCCGCCTGTCGCTTGGCCGCTTCCCGGGCCGACTTTCGTGTTGAATGCTGTACAGAGTGGACCTTGGGTTTTCCGCTTGGCCCGAGCCTTGATTCGGGTAATCCTTTTTCAATGTTCGCTGTGCGAGTAGCTGTCGCCTGTGCTTTTTCAACTACCTTGCTGCTTTCGGAAACGGCCTTCCCCGCTTCGCGAGTTGCCTTGATGCCGATGCCTGCTGCGCCAGGGACACCGGGAATGCCTGCAGCGACCAAGTCGACTGCAACTCCGCCGACATCGACGGCGGCGGCTCCATAGTTCCCATCCGCGATGTTGTCGAAGAAAGACGCGATTCCAATGCCAATGCTGGTCGCCTCAATCGCTAGATCCATGTAGTTTCCGCTCGGGTCAACGAGGTTGATCGGATCGTTGGCAACGTACGCATACAGATTGACCTGATCCTCATACCCCACCGGATCGGTCTGAAGGAACCGCCCGAGGGAGGGTGAGTAGACCCGCGCCTTGTAGTGGTACAGCCCGAGCTCCGGCAGCCATGCCTGGCCCGTGTACTGAAACCGCCCCAGATTCCCCGGATTCGGCACGCCCCAGGCGTCGTAGCCGTTGATCGAGAGCGAACTGCCGGTGCCGTCCGAAACCGCTGCCACCGACCCCTGGTGATCGGCCAGCAGTCCGCGCGGCGAGCCGAGCCCGGCCCCCTCGTACCACAGCACCGGCTCGTCCACCCCGGAGCCGTGCACGTAGCGCCGCAGCAGGGTGCCGCTGGCGTTGTACTCGGCGACGAGGCTGTCCCCGTCATAGAGAAACTGCGTGGTGCCGGGCGCGCCGCTGGACGTCTGAAACAGCCGCCCCCGCGGGTCGTAGATCAGGTTGGCCGGGGTCGCCCCGGT
>DLCH01000009.1:0-173844 GCA_002480525.1 Gammaproteobacteria bacterium UBA7803
TACAGAAAGAAGGGTGCACTACCCATCGCGGCCGGAACCCTGGTCGAGTTGATGCCCGAGTATCGCGCGGCCGAACTAGGCGTATACGCCATTTACCCGTCACGCCGGCATATTGCGCCCAAGATCCGAGCTCTGATCGCGTTCCTGAGCGAGCACTTCGCGGATACACCCGCCAGCTAACCGCAGACGCGAAGGAAGCGACTTCCTCGCCATACTGTCTCACTATCAGCAACAATTAGTTTCGAAAAGCCCTGTTTATTCGAAATCTATGGCCAAATATGCTGTTTCGCATCGTTCAAATACTGCATTCCCACGGGAGACGAAATCATGCTCGTCAATGGCCGCTGGTCCGAAAACTGGCATCCGGTCCAAAACAGCGATGCGAATGGCCGGTTCATACGGCAGCGTTCGGGATTCCGCGATCGCATCGGCGGCGACTCGGCGTTTGCGCCGGAGCGGGGGCGCTATGTGCTGTACCTGGCCTACATCTGCCCCTGGGCTTCGCGCGCGCTGATCGCCCTGCGGCTGAAGGGGCTGGAGGATGTCATCGATGTCCGCGCCGTCGATCCGCGGCTCGGCGACCAAGGCTGGGCGTTCACCCGCGATATGGGCAGCGACGTCGATGACGTCAATGGCGCCAGCCACATGCACGAACTCTACACGCAGGCCGATCCCGCCTACACCGGCCGCGCGACCGTGCCCGTCCTCTGGGACCGCAAGCGCTGGACCATCGTCAACAACGAGTCGGCGGACATCCTGCAGATCTTCGACCGCGATTTCGGCGCGCTGGCGCACCATGACATCGACCTGCGCCCAGCCGCGCTGGAGCAGGAGATCGCCGAGGTGAGCGCCTACCTTTACACAGACTTCAACAACGGGGTCTACCAGGCCGGGTTTGCGGGGAGCCAAAGCGCGTACGACGAAGCGGTCGGCAAGGTGTTCGCGGCGCTGGATTGGATGCAGCAGCGTCTTGGCACGACACCCTGGCTGGTCGGCGATCAGTTGACGGAGACCGACATCCGCGCCTTTGTCACGCTGGTGCGCTTCGAACTGGCCTACTCCGGCCTGTTCAAGTGCAACCTGATGCCGCTGTCCGCCTACCCGGCGGTGTACGACTACCTGGTCCGACTGCTCAAGATCCCGGCCTTCGCGGCCAGCGTTCGCCCGGATCACATCAAGGCGGGCTACTACTCGATCAAGGCCCTGAATCCGGGTGGGATCATTCCCGCCGGGCCGGCGCTCGACTACATGCCCGCCTGCTTGAGATCGCAAACAAGTGTCCGGTGTATCGCACGCTGAGCTCGGAAATTCGGATTCAAACACAGGAGATCAAGTCATGAGCATCCAAGCCACAGCGGACCCCGCCTGCAACGGCTGCGAGTCGACCCCCGACATCGCAACCCTGATCGATGGCAAGCCGCGCGATATCGGCGGCTTCGGTGTGCGGCGGCTCCTTCCGTCGGCCGCTCGCCGTCGGGTCGGCCCTTTCGTGTTTTTCGACCACATGGGTCCGGCGAACCTTGCTGCGGGCCAGGGACTGGATGTGCGGCCCCACCCGCATATCGGCCTGGCCACGGTTACCTACCTGTTCGACGGTGAGATCCTGCACCGCGATAGCCTGGGTTCGCGGCAGGCAATCCGCCCTGGCGCCGTCAACTGGATGACGGCCGGCAGCGGCATCGTGCATTCCGAGCGCAGCGCCGATCAGGAGCGCTGGAACCCCTCTCAGCTCGACGGACTGCAACTCTGGGTGGCGCTGCCCAGCGCCCACGAGGAGACCGATCCCAGCTTCCACCATCACCCAGCGGATTCGCTGCCGCTGGTGGATCGCGACGGCAACCAGCTACGCGTTCTGGCCGGCGAGGCCTACGGTGCCAGTTCGCCAGTGCACGTGCTCTCGCCACTGTTCTACGTGGAGGCTTTCCTGTCGGCCGGTGGAACCCTGAACCTGCCAGACGATTATGCCGAGCGGGCTCTGTACGTCGTCGAAGGCGCGGTTTCATGCGGGCCGGAACGCGCCTCACCGGGCCGCATGCTGATATTCGAGACCGGCCGCGCGATCCGCATCAGCGCCGAGCATGGTGCGCGCGTCATGCTTTTCGGCGGGGAACCGCTGGACGGCGAGCTGCACATCTGGTGGAACTTTGTCTCCAGCTCAACGGACAGAATCGAGAAGGCGCGTCACGACTGGCAGGCCGGACTTTTTCCCACGGTGCCCGGCGATGAGCGTGAGTTCATCCCTGCACCCCACTGAATCGGAGGAATACATCATGAATCGAGTTGCGCCAACTGACGCCCCCATCCAGGAACTACTGAGCAAGCGCTGGAGCCCGTATGCGTTTGATCCCGAACGCACGGTCGCTGCCGAAGACCTGCATGCACTCTTCGAAGCCGCGCGCTGGATGATGTCGTCCTACAACGCCCAGCCCTGGCGCTACATTGTCGGCACGCGCGATGGCAGTCCCGAGATCCGTGACCGCATTTTCAACGTGCTGCTGGAGGGCAACCAGCCTTGGGCCAGGAATGCGCCGGTGCTCGCTCTGGGCATCGTGCAGCACAACTTCGAACACAACGGCAAACCTAACAAGGCCGCGGTTCACGACCTCGGCGCCGCCTCCGCCGGTTTGACCTTCGAAGCAGCGGCTCGCGGCCTGGCCGTCCACCAGATGATCGGCATCGATCCAGACAAGGCGCGTGAGACATTCGAGCTGGCGGACGGGCTGGAGGCTTTCACCGGTCTGGCCATCGGCTACCCCGGCGAGGCGTCCATGATTCCCGACGAATACGCGCAGCGTGACCGGCAACCGCGCGAACGTAAAGCGCTCGCCGAGATCATCCTCGCAGGATCGATCGGTTGAGCGCCTGTCCGGGTCGGCCGTCGGACGTTGAGACGGTCGCGCTCGCACGGTCCGATCCCGGGTTCCTGATAGTCTTCGTGGCTAGCGACAGAAAAACGGCCCGGTGGGCGTAACAAGCACGAAAGCATGATCGCGATAGGGGCTGAAATCCGAGTGGCATCATCGTGTCTCAACGTCGGGTGGCGCTTTTTGCGCGGCATGGAGGCGGCGGGATGCTACCGTGCTCACCGTTGTTCGCGCCGTCCCTGGAGCGAGGTTACACTTCGAGCCTGGCCCCAGGGCGGGCGTCTGTGCCCGCCCGCTCTCGCCTGACCAAACTGTGCTCGGCCCAGGAATAGGCGAAGAGGTAAGGAAGATGATTCACGGCATCCATGCCGCGGCGCCTTCATCCTGCGAAGCACCAGGGCTCGCGTCACCGCAAATCGCCGGTAGGCGATTTGCTGCTCGCCCGTCGGGCGCGGTGCGCCCGACCCCACGTCCGTTCCGGACGCGGTTTCAACCCAACAGCTTCAGCAAAAACGAAAAAAGCCCCGATGGGGCTTTTTTCGTTTTTGGTGGAGGCGGCGACAATCACATCGCCTTATGAATCAATACTTTGCGCCGCTAAACGCCAGAAATGCCCTCATAAATACCCCCGGATCACTTCGCTTGGGTTTTTGGCCAGTGTCAGGCAGATTTTAACGCTCTTCAGGCGCTCGCCATGCGTCGAATCGCTCCAGCGCATCGGTGCTGCCGATCAGGGCGCGCGCCCGTCGAAGTCGCTCTATTGTGCGCTCCCGTTGCTCGTCAGGTAAATCCTGCGCGCGGCGTTCGGCGTCCGCGAAGAACTCCTCGAGTCGCTTGGCTTCTGCCCAAGCATCGATGACGTGGAGCAGGTCCTCTTTGCTGTCCTTCAGGGCCTTGGCAGCCCGCCGTGCCTCCTCTTCGCGGCGCCACTGCTCGCGCTGAGCTTCCCAGCGCTGGCGTTCGATCTCCGCCTGGCGCTCTCCTTCCTCGACGAGCCGCGCTATTTCGACCGTGGCCTTCTCCAGCTCCCGAACGATGGCCGGGATCCGGCCGGAAAGGGCCCGGGACGGGGTCTCTCGCCACTGCTGCGTCCAATTGGCCCGCGGGTACGGCGAGTAGGCCTGGAGGCATAGGCGCCCGGTCGGGAAGTCGTGGGTGCTCGTCCAACCATAGTCCTGCGCGTACCGGCCGCGCCGCTTGGGCACGAAATCGGTCAGCCGAACGTATTCGCCGTTCACATACCGGGCCTCGGCAGCCTCTGACATCTCGATGACGGTGAGGCCGATTGCCACGGTGCCGATGTAGACCACCGTGCAGCGCATCGGTGACCACAGGTTGTTATGGTGGTGACCTTTCCCAGGGTTCTCCCGCTCGTCCACATCCGCGCGATGGAATCGCTCCGAATTGGGCGCGATGACCACGCGATGGTCCCTGGCTTCCAGCGCCAGGAAAAGTTCGTTCGCAAAGGCGATAGCCTTGTCCAACCCGGTCTGGGTGACGGCCAGGTCGACGAGCAGTTTCTTGGCCGGCTTGAGGTATTTGCCGTGCCAGGAGAGACGACCTGCCTCGAACAGCGGCTTGGCTCCGCTGACCAGTGGATGCCGATCCGGAAGCTGCCGCTTTACCGTGCGCTTCCCTCGTGGCCGCTGGTCGGGTGGCTTCGGGAGGGATCGGGCCCGCTTCGGCAAGGCTCCGTCCCGCGTCCACTCGAGCGGGTCGCCCGGACGCGGTTCGGGGAGCGGCGGTTGCTTCGGCGCTTTGCCGACCGCCAGCTTCGCCCAATAGCCGCGCTCAGGCCGCGGTACGTTGAGCAGCGTGCAGACGCGGGCCATGTAGCTGGACGAGACGCCGAACCGGGCCGCCACCCGGAGCATGGGCTCGGACCAGACCATCTCGTATAGCGCTTCTCGGCTGACCGGGCCCTCGCTGCTGTCAGTCAGCGACGCCGGTACCTGCGTTGCGTCTTGTTCCTCTGTCACGATGCTCGATTGATCCCACATCCGTCGGCCAGTGGTCGTTAAGGTGGCGCGTCGCGCAGATAAATGATACAAATCCTAGGTATCTAGGGTCTACACATCGAGTATTTGTATCAATGGCAAAGCCCCGAACGCAGCGTGAGCTCGCCCAAACCCTGCTGAAGAAGCAGGGGATCATGCGCCTGCTCGAGCTGCGCGAGGCCGGCGTGACCGCGGCGACAATGAGTCGTATGGAGCGGGCCGGCGAAGTCATCCGCCTGTCGCGGGGCGTCTATCAGCTGCCCGATGCCGACCTGGACCCCAATCACAGCCTGGCGGAGGCGACGAAGCGGGTGCCCAAGGGCATCGTTTGTCTCGTCTCGGCTCTGGCATTCCATGGCCTGACCGACCAGCTACCTCCGAAAGTCTGGATGGCGATTGGACCCAAGAAATGGGCGCCGCAGCGCAGCGGTACGGGCATCCGTATTGTGCGTTTCACAGACACCCTGCTGAGGGAGGGCATCGAGACGCACGTGATCGAAGGCGTGTCGGTGAAAGTCTTTGGCGTGGCCAAGACGGTGGCAGATTGCTTCCGACATCGCGGGAAAGTGGGCCAGTCTGTCGCGATCGAGGGGCTCCAGGAGGCGCTGAGGCAACGCAAGGCGACTCCGGCGGAAATCGCTCGTCAAGCCGAGAAGGGCGGGGTGTCCACAGTCGTGCGGCCGTATCTCGAGGCACTGACTGCCAATGCCTAGGGAGATCAGAAACATCGGCGCCTCCGTTCGGGCGCGCCTGCAGAATCTCTCCCGAGAAACGGGACAGAGTTTCGAGCTGATACTCACCCGCTATGCGTTGGAACGCCTGCTTTACCGTCTCAGCACGTCGGCCTTCTCGGACCGATTCGTGCTCAAGGGCGCGATGCTGCTGACGAGCTGGTTTACGGACCCACACCGGGCTACTCGCGATCTCGACCTGTTGGGGTTCGGCGATCCAAACCCGGAGGCGATGGTCGCAGCATTCCAGGAGATTCTTGCGATAGACGTCGAGGATGGCGTCGAGTTCGATTCGAACGCGGTACGTGTCGACCAGATCCGGGAGGAGCTCGAGTACGGCGGACTGCGGCTGCGCACGACCGCATCGATCAGCGGTGCCCGTATCGCTGTAACAGTCGACGTCGCATTCGGAGACGCGTTGGAGCCGGGTGCCGAGGTCATCAACTATCCGTGCATGCTGGACCTTCCCGCACCTCGCCTGCGCGCGTATGCCCGCGAAACGGTGATTGCCGAGAAATTCCAGGCAATGGTGGCGCTTGGGCGCGCGAACAGCCGGATGAAGGACTTCTATGACATTTGGCTCCTCAGCCAATCGTTTCCGTTCGACGACGACCGACTGGCACGCGCAATCGCCGCGACCTTCGAACGGCGCGAGACCGAGGTCCCGGTCAACCTACCGGATGCCCTTACCCCGGCCTTCGCCGAGGATGAGCAGAAGCAGCGTCAGTGGAATGCTTTTCTGGACAACGTGGCGCTTCGTCCCGGCAGCCTACCTGAGGTGATCGAAGGTGCTGCCCGATTCCTCATGCCTCACGCCATCGCCGCAGCGAAGCTCGGCAGGAGCGATTGATGCCATCGGATCCGAGCCGCCTCATTGCTGCACTCGCACGAGACCGGATTAATCTCGATCTGAAAACGCTCGACCTGTGTTTTCTTGCCGGCCTGTACCTGCGGGCCGACCGGGCGTCGCTCGCGTCGTTCGAAGAAGACGTGCTGATCGATATGTTCGAGCAGGTATGCGACGTGGTAGATCCGGGTGCAGAGCGTCCACGCAAGCGAGCGACCCACGCCATACAACGACTCCGCGACCAGCGCATGCTGGCCCGAGTGGATGGCGCGGGCATCGTTCGATCGGGTGAGTACACGCTGACGCGACTGGCGGCCGCAGTCGTCGAGTACTTCCTCGCCGATGAAGCACTCACGCGCGAGAGCTTGACTCTGCTCACGGGCACCCTTCGGGCCCAGCTTGCCGAGATCCTCGCGGCAGCCAGGCGTGCTGAAACCGAGGACGCCTGGCGGGAGCATGTGGTGGCTCCCCTGCGGATAACCGTTGGAGATCTCGTTGGCGGCATTGAGCGCCGGCAGCGGGGACTCGATTCACAACAGGAAGAGGTGCAGGCAGAGATCGCCAAACTCCTGCAGGTGGATTGGTTCGGCGCCGTCGATCGATGCCAGTCGCTGCTCGACACGACTACCAATACGCTGCGGGAACTCAACGAGGTCCTGCTCCGCGACACCCATCACTTCGTCGCGCTGCTGCAAGAGATCCAGGCCTTGGCTTCCGAGGCGGAGCAGGCCGAGCCCGAAGAGGCGGTGCAACGCGTCATCGAGCACGTCGATCGCATAGCGGCGTGGGGCGGCGCCCGGCAGCGCGCGTGGTCGGAGTATTACCAATACGTTCATCGCTATCTTCGCGATGTCGTACGCCTCGACCCCGACCGAGCGTTGAGTCAGCGGCTGCGCGACCAGGTCGCGAACTGGCCGTCGACACCGTTCCACTTGCTCGTGGCGGCGGCACCGTCAATCCGGCTGCTCCGTCCCCTCGAATCACGAGTTGAGCGGCCAGCTGTCATGAGACCACGTACGGACCGGGAGGGCTCGCCTGATCTTGTCGATCCGGAAGATGCCGGCCTGAACATCGAGACATTGGTGGAAGGCGCGCTGGCCGCAGGCGCTCGATCCCTGGCCGAGGTGACCGAGTGGGTGTTACCGCAGTTTCCCGCTGATCTTCGTTACGCCGTCACAGGCCGTGTAGCCGACGTGCTCGCGCGCATCACCCGGACACGCAGCGCGATTGAGCGTCCGTGGCGTACCGTTGCGCCACGCCTGGAAGTGGAGGACTGGGAGCTGCCGAGGGAGGGAGATCGACGGTGACCACCTCCAGCTTTCAGTCCCTCGAAGAGGCCATCAGCGACGAGCACTTTCCCGAGGTGGACCTGGCCCTTCGTCGAGGTCGGCATGTCGGACGCGACGACGGCACCGCCTATGACTATCTCGTCGATGCCCTCGACCACCTCGAGCCTTTCTATCGGCGGTTCGGCTGTGAGCTGATGCAGCGGGCGGACGGGTACTTCTACCTCCTACCCTCGGGAGATCGGCTGGGCCGTCGCCAATTGACGGCTGGTGAGATGCTCGTCGGCCAGACCCTCGCGCTGATGTACCTAGATCCCGCCACCCTGCAGCACGGGGGCATGGTCCAGCGCGAGACGCTTCTGCAGAGGCTCTCGGGGTTATTGGGGACGGAGACGCTGGTCCGTACCCTCAATCCACGGCGCAGGAAGTTCGACGAACGGATAGCCGCCGAGACCGTCCGCACCAAGGTCGCCGAGGCCCTTCGGCGCCTTACGGACCTAGGGTTCATCGATTCGGTCGACGACGCGATGCTGCGCCTACGCCCGGCATTGATGCGATTCGCCGAGCCGGTCCGTGACCTGAGCGACCGACAAGCCGCGCTGGAACGGCTGGTCCGTAGCGGTGAGATCACCCTCGGCGAAGCCGTCGAGAAAGACGACTCTGACGAAGAGGACGAGAACGACGGCAGCGACGGTCATAGCGCCGAGGACGACGAGGAGGAGGCAGGCGGATGAGCCGTACTCGCGCCCAGACCCTCGTGCTCGTCAACTGGAAGGGCGTCTTCTACGAGCGCTATCTCCTCGACCGGCATGTGACAGCCCTCGAGGGCGCCAATGGCGCCGGCAAGACAACTGTGATGATCGCCGCCTACGTCGTGCTCCTCCCGGACATGTCCCGGCTGCGTTTCACGAATCTTGGAGAGACGGGCGCGACGGGCGGTGACAAAGGCATCTGGGGACGCCTGGGTGAGCCTGGCCGGCCTGCCTACTCAGCGATCGAATTCGCCCTCGAATCGGGTCAGCGCCTCATTGCCGGCGTGCACCTGGAACGGAAGGGCGAGCCATCCGTCGAGCCAACGCCTTTCATCATCTCGGGTCTCGACGTGGATGTTCGCCTGCAAGACGTTCTCTTGCTCTCTCAGGGTGAACACGAAGTGGTTCCCGAGCTCAATGAGCTGCGCGAGAACGCCGCGCGCTTCGGTGGGCGCGTGCAGATCTTCGGCACCGCGCGCGACTACTTTGCTGCGCTTTTCGATCACGGTGTGACACCGCTGCGACTCGCAACGGACGAAGAGCGCAACAAGCTCAACGAGATGCTGCGAACCAGCATGACGGGCGGGATCTCTCGGTCGCTGACATCGGAGTTGCGGTCGTTCTTGTTGAAGGAAGAGACCGGGCTGGCCGACACGTTGCAGCGCATGAAGGCCAACCTCGATGCATGCAGACGCACGCGAACTGAGGTCCAGGAGTCGCAGCGGCTCGAACGTGAGATCGGCGGGGTATTCGAGGCGGGGCAGACCATGTTCGCCGCGGCCTTTCATGCGACCCGCGAGCGCGCCGATGAACTCCGACGCCGTTTGTCCGAAGCAGAGGAAGCACAACGCAAAGCACGGGAGCGCCTTGCGGAGGCCGAGGAGCAACTCGCCCGCGTTCGCGATCAACTCGGCAAGAAGGGTGCTCGCCAGGAAGCTCTCGCGGCGGAGGTCAACGCTGCCGAGGATTGGCTCCGGCGTCTTCAGCGGGCTGTGCAGGCGGCCGTGGAAGTGACGCAACGCCGCGAAGAGCTGTCTTCGGCCGAGGCCGATACACGGATTGCCGAGGGTCAACGAAAAGCTCGAGAGGAGAACCGAAACCAGTGCCGGGCAACGCTGCACCGCTGCCGGGACGATCACAAGCGCGCCGGCGCGGGCCTCGCAGACCTCCAGCGCGGACTCGACGAACTCCACCGCCGCGCCGGTGCCTACAGGCAGGTGCTCCGTCGGAAGGGCGAGGCAGAGCGGCTACTCGAAGAAGACGAGTTCGCCATCGGAGCCATCGCTGGCCGTGTGGCGGAGAGCAGGGCTCAGTTGGAACAGGTGGATCGCTCGCGTCGCGCTGCAAGGCAGCGGCTCGCTGATGCCGATGAGCACAGACGAGATCACCGGGCCGCGCTCGAGGCACTGGAACTGATGGCAGATGCGCCGGTTGAACCGGGCGCCGCCCACGGGACCGCCCGCCAACAACTTCGCCGGTATCGGGATCTGGAGGCACTGGCCGTGCGGCTGTGCGCAATCGCCGCCGAACTCGCCGAGGCCCGCAAGCTCGCCAGCCGCCAGGCTGAGGCCGGGAAGCAGGCACAAAACTTGAACCTTTCCCTTTCGGGGCAGCGATCGGCCCGCATCGAGATCACGGAGCATCTCGAACAGGCGGAGCAGGAGCGCGAGCGGTGCCTCGAGCAAGCCCGCGACGCCCAGGCGGATTTGGCTGAGTGCCAGCGAACGTTGGACGCGGCGCGCGCGCGAAAAAAAGAGCTCGGTGATCGCGAACCGATCTGGCGCGACCTCGCGACGCGCGCCCAGCGTCTGGCGGACGAACTCGGGTGTCCGCTGACTTCGCTACAGGAGCTTAAAGCCGCGCGCGAGATGGTGGTGCAGCATCTCACCCAGGTGAAGGCCAGCGAATCCGAGCTTGTCGAGAGACGGGAGAGTCTCCAGTCGGCGGCTCGGGAACTCCTGGCCGCTGGTGGGCCGTTCGATATGGAGCTGCTGCGACTCAAGGACGCCCTGGGTGCGGAACTCCTGGCCGGTGCATTCGAGGACGCGTCTGTTGAAGATGCCGCCGTGCTGGAGGCGAGGCTGGGGCCGCTGGTTCAGGCGCTGGTCGTGGATGACCCGGCAACAGCAGCCAAGCATGTCCATGGCCGCCCTGACTCGCTTTCCGATGTGTGGCTCGTAAGTCGCGACGAGGACGCTGCACGACTTGGTACAGGCGCGGCCCGCGAGAGGGAGGGACTGACCGATGTCGTCGTCCCGGAGCAGCGGGCCATCCGCGTCTCGCGGATCCCGACTCGTCCTCGCCTCGGTCGGAAGGCGCGCGAAAAGCGTGCGGCCGAGCTGCGTGCTGAGGCTGATGCGCTGGATGCTCAGATCGAGAGCACACGGACGGAACGACGCCGGCTTGAGCGCTTGGTGGAGGATGGCGAAGCGCTGCTTGCAGGTCAGGTCGTGTGGCTGGCCGGCGACCCAGCACCGGAGCTAGCAGCGATTGGTCGTCAGCTCTCGGAGGTCCAAGAGCAACAAGAGAACCACCGCGGCGCGGTGACCCGATTTCAGGAGGCATCCCGCCAGGTTGAGCCACGTATTGAGGCGCTACGCGGTCTGCTCGGTTCAGCTGTGTTGCTCGATCCGCCAGACCACGCGCAACGGCGAGACGACCTCGAGCGGGACCACGATGCCGCCCAAGCGGCACAGGCTGAGATTCAGCGTTGCTGCGAAGCTGCCCGGGTGGTCGAGGACAAGCTCGACACGCTGCGGCGAACGCCGCTTTCGGAGGCGGAGGTTGCGAATCTCGAAACCGAGCTGAGTCACCTATCGGATGAGCGCGACCGGTTGGATGCCGCAATCGAGGCCATGGAGTTCGTTGCGGGCAACTCGGAGGCACTGGGCTGGGACGACGCACCAGCGCAGCTCGAAGCGAACCGATCGCTCGTTCCGGCACTCGAGGAACAGCTGCGCCGGGCGGAAGAGGCGCTAACCGAGGCGGACGCAGCGGTCGAAGCTGCCGACGAGGAGTTCGAAAGCGCCACAGCCAAATGGCAGGACGCCGATGGTCGCCGCCGAGCCGCCGTCGAGCAACTTCGGGCTGCGGAGCGGCGCTTCAAGGAGATGGAGATTCCCGATCCTACCGAAGCCGCAGTCGCGACGGCGCGTGACGAGCTGCACCGGCTGAAAGAGGAGGCGACTACGCTTGTTACGGAGCTTGATGTCCTCAAGACCACCCAAGGGCGTCGCGAGGCCGAGCAGGCGCAGGCGGTACGTGAGTACGGCGAGGCGGAAGAGAAGGTCGCCGCCGAGCGCCGCGAAGCTGAGCCCGCTCTTGATCGTTGGGAGCGCCTGAGAGCGGCTGTAGCGGATCGGAATCTGCTCGCCAGCGTCGTTACCTCCGGAACCAGCGATGTCAGCGGGATCCGCGGACACGTTAATCTCGTGCAAGAGGCACACAAGCAGAGGGCGGTGCTCGTGGAGCGGCTACGAGCCGCTCACGGGGCACAGGATCTGCTTGCCAAGGTCGACAAGAACGCGGAGGGAGAAGGCATCGGGTTTGCCGACGTCTACCTTGAGCTCTGGCTGGCGGTGCGCGATTGGTTGCGCCGTCGGCTGCCGGCGCAGGTGGCAGAAGTGGACGACCCGCGAGAAGCGCTGCTGCGATTGCGCGATCAACTGACCGGGCTCGAAGAGCGTCTTGGGCGACAGGAGGACGATCTTCGTGGCGCCAGCGAGGACGTTGCCCGCGGCATTGACGTTCAAATCCGCAAGGCACGCGGCCAGGTCAGCCGCCTCAACCAGAACCTGGGGGGCGTCAGCTTTGGCAGCATCGAAGGGATTCGGGTAAAGGTTCAGTCGGTGGAGCGCATGGAGCAGGTGCTTCGGGCGCTGCGCGAAGGTGCTGTGCAGGGACTTCTGTTTCAGGAAAACCTCCCCATCGAGGAAGCCCTGGACGAGATCTTTCGGCGCTACGGTGGCGGGCGCTCGGGTGGCCAGCGGCTACTGGATTATCGTGAGTACGTCCACCTGCAGGTGGAGGTCCGCCGTACCGCAGGCTCTGACTGGGAGGTTGCAAATCCGACCCGTCTCTCAACGGGCGAGGCGATTGGCGTTGGCGCTGCCTTGATGATGGTAGTGCTCACCGAGTGGGAACGGGATGCGAATCTGCTGCGCGGGAAGCGAGCACACGGTTCGCTCCGCTTTTTGTTTCTCGACGAGGCCAATCGCCTTTCACACGACAACCTTGGCGTTCTCTTCGACCTGTGCCAGACACTCGACCTACAGCTGCTCATCGCCGCGCCAGAGGTCGCCAGGGCGGAAGGTAACACCACCTATCGCCTGGTACGGCGCGTCGATGCAGACGGGCGCGAAGAGGTGCTCGTCAGCGGGCGAAGAACGAGGGCCGAGGCGTGATCTGGGAAAACGACTACGCACGCCTGGCATTATTGGAACTGCTCTCACGTGGCAGCCTCAAGCGCCGACGCACTCAGTGCGAGGCGTACGACGCCCTTGCTGAGCTTTCTTGGACACGGGCCACGGGTCGCCGTGACGAGATCGGCGTGGTCGAGGAGCGCAGGACGGAGCTTGCGGGCTTGATCGACCGGGTCTGGCCGGCATGGCGCGACGTACTCGCGGACCTTGTGGCGGCGGGACTGCCGCCAACACCCGACGGCTACGGTCGGCTTCTCGATATGGAACGCGCTGCTTCTCTACCGGACCTGCCCGATCGAATCAATCGGCGCACGGCCGCGTCGCTCATTGCACCGAACTCCAAGGCATCGATCACCGAAACAAGAAGGAGTGCGCTCGGCGGGACAGACACCTCGCATGACGGCGCCATCAGGTTGCGACCACCGGCAGGGCTGTGGGCTCGAACGGCAAATGGAGCACTAAACCTCAGCGAAATCGCGACGGTGCTAGGTGAGGTCTCGATACCCGAGCGGGCATTGCTCGACGGCCTCGCCTTCGAGGGTGCGATTCGCGCCGTGCTCCTTGTTGAGAACCTGGGTGCGTGGCGTGACCTGAGCCCACCACCGGGCTGGCTGCTGGCCCACGTTCCCGGTTGGGATACAGCTACCGTCGGTCACTTCCTCGATCGTGTCGATGACGTCCCCGTCGTGCACTTCGGTGACCTGGATCCGAACGGGGTGCGAATCATGCTGCATCTACGCAAGCGGTCACCGAATCTGAAGTGGTTTCTTCCCGAGTTCTGGTTCGAGCTTGTGGACGTCTGTGGACTCCCAACCAGATGGCCTGAAGATCTCGACCTCGATTTCGCCCCGGCACCGGTTCGTGCGCTTGCTGCGCGCGGGCTCTGGCTAGAGCAGGAGCGCATCGTCCTCGACCCGCGCATGGCCGATGCGCTTGAAGCGGTGTTAGCCGATGAACCTCCCGCTTGATCGTTATGGAACCGGTCTTCTAGGACTGAACGTTGGTGCAGGGTCGTCATGGGAGACAGTTAGCGAGTATGGGAGAAGGTGGTGATCGTTCTGTCAGCCATGAGTGTCGAAGAGACTACGCCCAGCGCTAATCCGACACCTGTAAAGATGATGCCGGGTAAAGGCCGAGTATCGGCCTCTGCTGAGGCAATAGGGAGCACGAGATATGGCGCGCGTTCGGGCGATTGAGATCGGGAACTTTCGGGGCATCAAGGCGCTGACGTGGCATCCCGCGCCCGGCATTAACTGCCTGATCGGGCCTGGAGATAGCGGGAAGTCGTCCATCATTGATGCGATTGATTTGTGCCTTGGGGCGCGACGCAACGTTCAATTCACGGATGCCGACTTCCACCTGCTGAATGTCGAGACACCGATCTCGATCGAGATCACACTCGGTGAACTTGACGATGACTTGAAGAACCTCGACGCCTACGGGATGTACCTCCGCAGCTTCGATGCTGAAACCGGCACCATTGAGGACGAGCCGGAGAAAGATCTCGAGACGGTCCTGACGATAAAGCTGACAGTTGCCAGCGATCTTGAGCCGCAGTGGACGTTGGTTTCGGCGCGGGCCGAAGGCCAGGGGCTGTCACGCAGTCTGGGCTGGGGAGACCGCATTCGTCTCGCCCCTACCCGCATCGGTGCCGTGGCGGATTACCATCTGGGCTGGAGGCGCGGCTCTGTGCTAAACCGAGTCTCCGATGAACGTGCCGATGCCTCGGCGGCGTTGGCCAAGGCCGCCCGCGATGCCCGTGCGGCGTTCGGCGATGAGGCGCAAGAGCAGCTCGGAGAGACACTGGGCATCGTAGCAACCACAGCCAAGGATCTTGGCATTCCCATCGGTGAGAACATCAAGGCCATGCTTGATGCTCACTCAGTGTCATTCAGTGGCGGCACTATCTCTCTACACGACGAAAACGGCGTACCGCTTCGCGGGCTAGGCACTGGCTCGACCAGGCTACTCATCGCTGGACTCCAGCGAGAGGCGGCGGCCCATTCTTCCATCATACTAATCGACGAGCTGGAGTACGGGTTAGAACCTCACCGTATCATCCGCCTCCTCGGCTCCCTCGGCGCGAAAGACGCACCGCCCCCGCTGCAGGTCTTCATGACAACGCATTCTCCAGTCGCGCTACGCGAGCTATCGGGGAATCAGTTGTTTGTGTCACGAGTGGGGATGGGGAGGCATGAGGCCCGCGTTGTTGGAAATGCGGACGGCATGCAGAGCACGATCCGCCTTTACCCTGACGCCTTCCTCGCATCTAGAGTCGTTGTATGCGAAGGGGCCAGTGAAGTCGGTCTGATCCGTGGACTCGATCAGCACCGCACGACGAACGGTCACGATGCCATCACCGCCAAAGGAGTTGCCCTAGTCGATTGCGGCGGCGGCGGTGCCGACCGACCCTTCACGCGTGCGACTGCATTCCAAGCGTTGGGATATCGAGTGGCGGTAGTCCGGGACGACGACAAGAAGCCAACCAAAGCGGTTGAGGAAGCTTTTGTTGCTGACGGTGGAAGGGTTGTCGCGTGGCGCGATGGATGCGCGCTGGAGGATGAGTTGTTCCTGAGCCTGAGCGAGGACGGTGTTATCAAGCTGCTCGACAGGGCCGTTGAGCTGCATGGCCAAGAACTGGTCAATGATCACATCAAATCGGCTTCGCAGAATGCGAAAGATCTAGACGCGATCCGGACCGAAGCCCTCATAGACGGAATTGCGCCTGAAAGTCGCGTCATCCTTGGAAAGGCCGCAAGGTCGAGAAAGGCTGGGTGGTTCAAGTCGGTGACGTGGATGGAGGATGCATCGCGCGATATTGTCGGTCCAGACCTGGTACACGCCGACCCAGACTTCAGGGCACTCATCGAAAGCATTTTCGCGTGGGCCGGCGATGCCGGGTGATCACATCGATCTACTGGCAATAAGTCGGGGCACGGTCACCGCACCTGCGGGCTGCGGAAAAACACATCTGATTGCCGAAGCTCTGACGCGCCACGGTAGCGGCAAGCCGATTCTCGTGCTCACCCACACTAATGCCGGTGTCGTGGCGCTGCGCGGACGGCTAGACCGCGCAGGTGTACCCGCCAAAGCATACCGTCTCTCGACGATTGACGGTTGGGCCATGCGGCTGATCTCGACATTTCCGATGCGGAGCGCGCACAAGGCCGAGTTGCTGCACCTGGCGAATCCTCGCACCGACTATCCCAACATCCGAGCCGCTGCGGCCAAGTTGCTCAAGGCAGGGCACGTGAGCGACATCCTCGCTGCCAACTATGCTCGGCTCATCGTTGATGAGTATCAGGACTGCTCTATCAGGCAGCACGCCATAGTGGGGTTCGCAGCACAAGTTCTGCCAACCTGCGTGCTTGGGGACCCGATGCAGGCGATATTTGGCTTTGGCGACGATGATTTGGCGAAATGGGATGATGATGTCTGCGCCTATTTCCCTCTGGCTGGTGAACTCGCCACCCCCTGGCGATGGATGAATGCGGGAGCGGAGCCACTCGGCCACTGGCTGCTATACGTGCGCGACATGCTCCTGCGCGGCCAACCGATTGACCTCCGGACGGCTCCAGACGGAGTGACCTGGGTCGAGCTGGACGGGTCCGAAGACCACCAGCGGCGCCTGCGGGCTGCACGCGTGCGTCCGCCGGGCGGTCAGGGGTCCGTCCTGATTATTGGGGACAGCACAAAGCCGGATGGCCAGCGGCAGTTTGCAAGTCAAACTCCTGGCGCCATCACCGTCGAAGCTGTTGACTTGCGGGACCTGGTTGCGTTTGCCCGAGCATTCGATCTCGCCGCGCCGGAAGCGCTGGAGCGCCTTGCCAATTTCGCTCAAAGCGTCATGAGAAACGTCGGTGCCGCAGACCTAGTGAGGCGCGTGCAATCCTTGGTGCGTGGAACTGCACGCAAGCCGCCGACGGCGGTCGAGTCCAGCGCTCTAACTTTTGTTCACACGCCGTCACACCGCGCGGCCGTCGATTTGCTTGTCGAGATCGGCAAAGAAGGAGGCGTCAGCGCACATCGACCTGCGGTCCTTCGGGCGTGCATCAAGGCACTCCAGCTTTGCGGCGGGACGGAGGGGTTGTCATTCCACGAGGCCGCCATCCGGGTGCGCGAACAGAATCGGCTGGTCGGCAGGCCCTTGCCCAGACGTGCTGTCGGAAGCACGCTCTTGCTGAAAGGACTGGAGGCGGAAGTGGCTGTGATCCTCAATGCCAGCGCGCTGGATGCACGCAACCTCTACGTTGCAATGACACGAGGCTCGAAGAACCTGACGGTATGCGCTCCTAGCCCGGTTCTCAATCCACCCATATGAGAGTCTTATAGAATTGGAAGCAGCAGCTGGTCAGTGCTCCCGGTCTCTCGGTGGGTTCGGATCATTTCCGGGCGGGATCGTGTCTTTGCTCCGGATTTTGCCGTCTCGGCCTTTCGTGGTCAGCTCGCCGCCACCCTGGTTTTTAAGCATACGGTTGGCTGCGTCGATAGCCTCCTTCTGGGTGCGGTGTTTGCTGGAGGCGCGATCAGCATCGTTGCGTTTGTTGATCCACTCATCACCGCTGCGATAGACAGTTCGGTCTCTGCCTTTCCCGCCGCCTTTGCCCTTGCTCATGATTCACTCTCCTTGGGTGGTGGTATATCGGAGGCCATACCGGTCGCGAGTTTTTCTATCAGCGCAAGGCAGTCGAACACAGTAGTTTCGTGAACGACAATGCGTTGCTCGATATGGTAATCGGTATCTCCAGTACGAGTGATGTAGTCAGCGTCGACGATTCCCTGCGTATGTGCCAATAGATGGCGCTGCTGAAAATACCGGGCGAGTGCCTGCAATTCCGTGTTACTGAGGTAAGCGTCATATCGCTTGCCGGTGGCGGTGTGCCATAGGTCGCTGCCCTCCTTGAGATTCTGGAAGGCATTGCGGCGCGGAGTCTGCACGGACGTCAATGTGTCATAGAGAGCTTCTGCATAGCGTTGGAAAGCCGTGACAGCGTTTTGCAGGCCGTTCTCGGTGATCAGACGGACTGTCGTTGCGGCGGCGTCGCGATCCAGAATGGTTGCTTTGATATCGGTGAGAGCGTTCAGGACCTGGCGGATGCCGGTGATCGTTTGTGAAAACACGAGCTCGGCTGCGTTGTGCCCGCACGCTGGACAGAAGAAGGCTGCGCCGATAACCGCATAGCGGCACTCACACCTCGGGCAAGTAATTTTGAGTCGCATCGGTTCTACTGCTTCCGGCGGCAGCGGTAGATGCAGTGGGCGGCTGTCTACCTTCATAGTCATATTGATTAAGCTGTTGCGGGGCTGGCGGCGGTTCCAGCGGTCGGCGTCGCGCTTCATGGCGCGATTGATACGATGGCCTACATGGGCGAGTGCGGTCTTTTCGGTGTGCTTCAGCTGTTCTTGGGTCCACCACGCATTTGCGTGAGCCGTGTGGCCGCAGAAGGGGCAGTGAACTTCTTCGTCACGGACCTTCTCGCGCCAGTCATCCTCGTGGACCTTGAACTTAAACTGGCAGGCGTCTCCCGGGCACTCACGGTCGAAGTAGCCGTCGGCGTCGGAAGCTATCGACACAGAGACCATATGCCGACCGTCAAGGCGGCGTAGCTCTTTGATCAACTCGTCAAACACTTTCAAACCCGTAGATTCCTGGATTTAGACTACTTCCCCTTTGAACACTACCACCCCGCAAATCGTCGCATTCGAGTTCACTTCGATGATCCGGTTCGGCCAGTCAGGATTCAGCGCCTTCAGGTACTGATGGCCTTCTTCGATGATCAGCTGCTTGAAAGTCGCTTCCTGGGAGTCCTCTAAACGAACCACCACGTAGCGGCCGCTGACCGGGGCGACCTGGGGATCCACGAAGATGAGCTCGCCGTCGTGGAACTTGGGTTCCATGCTCTCACCGCGCACCCGCAGGACGAACGTGTCCGCGCTGCAACGGACCGGGCACGGGAGCAGATCCTCGGCGTCGCCGAGTGCGAAGTCGCTGGCGATCTCGGTCCATTCGCCGGCCTGCACCCAGGAGATTAGCGGCCTCAAGCTACGGAGCTCCGGGCCGGGTTCGGCGTTGTAGACGGCCTGGTCTTCGGTGGCGACTTGGTGAGACTCATCCATCCATCCGTTCGGCTTGCCCATGGCCCGTTCGAGCTTCGCCGCCAGGTCGTCGCCGACGCCACGAGGGGTTCCCTTCGCCGTCGTGAGCTGGTTGCGAATCTGACTGAGGTAGGACTCGCTCGTGTGGGCGAGACGGGCAAGCGCGGCCGCCGATCCGGCCTCCGCAACCAGGATCTCAAGGTTGCTCAGCCGAACCGTCTCATGCCTTCGCTTCATCGCATCCGCCGGGTTCGTGTTTAGCACGATGGTAAAGATAAACCTGCTAAAGGCTCTTGGCAAGACAATGAGCATGGCGCTAATGTCTTGTGCATGGAGCTAAGAGAATTCCTGAGAGCAGCAAGTAAGCGGGAGCGCGCGGACGTCGCCGTCGTCTGCAACGACTCGGTGTCCTACCTCTACCAGCTGGCCGGCAAGCACCGCTATGCCAGCGCCCTGATGGCGGCTCGTATCGAGGTCATGACCCGGGAGGTCGCCTCCCGCTCCGGTGGCCGCCTCGAAGCCGTCCTCCGGGAGAGCCTGGTCAGGTACCCGGAGATCTACGATCGGGAAGAGCCCTACCTGATGGTCGCGGAGGAGCGGCCGTGACGGGCACCGTCGCCCAGCCAGATACCCGCCCTGGGCAGGATTCTGACCGGCTCGAGCTGGTGGTTCTCGATGTTTCCCGGATCCACCCCTACGAACACAACCCTCGGCGAGCACCGAACGCGGAATACGACCGCATCAAGGCATCGATCCGCGCCGCCGGCCTCGGCCAGCCTCTCGTGGTGACCCAACGGCCGGGCGAACCCGATTACATCGTCCACGCCGGCGGCAACACCCGACTCCGGGTCCTGAGAGAGCTCTTCGAGGAAACCGGTGATCAGCGCTTTGGTGAGGTTCCATGCGTGATTCGGCCTTGGACCCGCGAGGCGGACGTCTTGCTCGCGCACCTCAAGGAGAATGACCTCCGCGGCGAGCTGACGTTTCTCGACAAAGCACTGGCCGTAGCCGATGCCAGACGATTTCTCGCGGAGGGCACCGAAGAGCCCCTCACCCAGGCCGGGCTCGCCGAGGTTCTGCAGCGCCATGGATATGGTCTCAGCCAAGGATTGATTTCACAGATGGCCTACGCCGTCGAGCGACTCGTGCCGTTGTTGCCGCAGGCGCTCAAGGGCGGAATCGGTCGCCCGCAGGTGGCCAAGATCCGTGCCCTCGATCGGGCGGCCCGTGCCATCTGGCTCGACCGCAGCGTCGACACCGAAGCGGAGTACGACCAGGTGTTCGAGGCGTTGTGCCGCCGGTACGACACACCGGATTGGGACATCGCGAGCCTGCGCCGCGCGCTGGAGGCGGAGATTGCCGAGCGCGCAGACATAAGCATCCATGCCATCAGTCTCGAGATCGACGCCCGCATGTCCGGGCGGCAGGTCGAACCGTCGACCAGGCGGATGACCATCGACGACGGCGAGTGCGACGCCGAGACGGGCGAGCGCGGACAAGACAGCAGGGACTCAAGCGAGGCAGGCCGGACGGCTCGGGAGACCGAAAGTGCGCCACCGCGTATCGGGGCCGGCGATACCGCACCGGAGCCCTCGACCAGCGTGAATGAGCCCGGTGACTGGGTGGCCGATTCCAATGAGGATGCGAGCCCAGTTGTAACGGCAACTCCGGCGCCTCGGACGGATTTGAAATCGCTGCGCGCACGCCTATGGACCCTCGCGAGCCGACTCGCTCAACGTAATGGTCTCAGCGACCTCGTTCAGCCGGTTGCCGGGCGCGGCCTCGGTTTCGTGCTGCACGACGTTCCCGATCCGGCGCTCGTCGACCAGCTCGACGAGGATGCCCTGGCCCAGGTGTCGATGGTGTGGTGGTACCTGGCCGCGTGCGCGGAGCTCACGGCAGCCCCGCTCGACGCGCTGCTCCCGGCGTTGCCGGAGGAATCCGTTCTGCGCCGCGCGCTGGTCGACCAGGATGCGGGACTGCTCTTCGCCAGCGTATGGACGCTCGACCCTGGCCACATGGGATACCGACTCTGGCGTCGGCTCGACGATCGCGATTGGCAGGACTTGCTGGCTCTCATGGACACGTACCGGGCGCTCCGCCGGACCGCCGCGCCAGACGATAAGACATTGTGGAGCTGCGGATGATCGGTACCAAGGAAGCCGATCTCGTCACGGCCGTCCTGCTCTACGCGATGCGGTGTCTGGCAGAGGGGGATCAGCACGCACTCCGCGCAATGCAGTTCGGGCCCAAGGAAATAGAGGCACTGCGCGAACTGAACCTCGCCGACCTCTATCGCGTCGGGGCACTGCAGGCCCACTGCCTGAGCATCGCACTCGATCGCGACGTGTTTTGGCCGATGATCGCGAATCTTCGAGCCACCCGCGAGAACGAAGAGCTGCAGCGGGACCTGATCCAGGCCGATGCGCCCCTCGAGATGATGCGCAGTCTCTTTGGCATCGGATCGCGAGAGTACACCCGACTGCGTCGGATGCTCGCCGTAGAGCCTGCAGTAGGCCGGCCACCGGAGCCTGACGAGGAGACCGGCCACCGCCTGTGGCACGCCCTCTCCGCGCGTCTCACTTCGGCCGCTGACGAAGAGATTGATCCCAAGGAGTACCTGGCGGTACAGCGCGAGTCGGGCGCCTCGATGCGCGCCGTCTGGAACCTCGTTCAGCGCTGGCTGGAATATGGCGACGTGTACCCGCCCGCAGATACGGTGCCGTCATCGCAGACCGCATCTCGGCCGCCGTCTCGGCCCGAGCGGCGTGCCGCCAGTGGTTGACCGGTGTGACCGTAAGACTGCATGGCGCAAGATGACTCGGAAATCCGACCGGAAACCTACGCCCTCGATGCCCTGATCCGCGAGACCCTCGCCCGCGGACGCCGCGGCGGCGGCAACGCCGCTGACGCACTGCTGTTTCTCGGCAACCGACACCACGCCTTCCCGGTGGTCGTCGTGCACGATCCGATTCTCGAACCCGTGGACAAGCTGGTCTGGATGGTGATCTGCCAGGCCGCCCAGGCCACGGGTACGAAAGCCGTCTTTCCCAGCTACACCGACATTGCACGGCTGGCGAATGTGTCTTCGACGTCCACGGTCTCACGTGCTATCTCGATCCTCCGCGCGACACGCTGGCTGTCACTGTGCGCGCGAAATCGCGAAGCGAACGGTCGATTCGGCGGCAACGTCTATGCTTTGCACGACGAACCGCTGCCGCTCGCAGATGCCTTGCACCTCGATCCCGGCTATATGGCGTTCCTGGACGAGGCGGCGGGTCATCATCATGCGCGGGTTCGCCGGGTCGTGCAGGCCGTCTCCACGTCATTGGATCAGGACATTCGCTCGGGCAAGGACGTCCTGGCGCCCGTGAACCCGATGGAGCGCCGCCTCGAAGCCCTTCACGCGATTCAGCGTGGCGGTGACCGGCGCTACTTCAGCTTCAATGCCGAGGTGATTGCTGGCCTCGCCAATTCGGGTGTGCGCCGGGACGGGAGCAACCAGGACCAAAATTCGAAGGCGGTGAAACGGGACCCTCGAAAATCGAAATCGGTACTACGTAGTAGTAGTAAATATATAAATACAACTACAACAACACCAACAGATTCCAAGGACTCCGCGCGCGAGGCCGTATCGCTCGAGTCGCTGATCGTCCCGCCACGGCTCAAGGACAACCAGCGCGCTCTCGCGGCGCGCTACCTGGAGACGATCCCCGTGGAACATCGGCAGCCGGTGCTGGACGAGCTGGCTGGTCGTTTCCTGGCTGAGCAACACGGCGCCAAGCCGGTCTACGACGAACTGCGCTACCTGCATCACCTCTGTGTCCAGGTGAATCGCGGCGGATTCGTGCCCAACCTCGGCCTGAAGGTGCAGGCCGAGCGCGATCGACGCCGGCACGAAGCAGAGCGGATGAGGGAAGAAGCGGCGGAGCGCGAGCGTGAGCGCAAGGAACGCGCGGAACGTCCGCCCGGCGAGAACCCGATCGCCGAGATCCGGAAGCTGCTCGGCATGCCAGCGTCCCCCGAGCGGAAATCCCGCTGAACCAGTGGCACCGCGGAGCGCGATTATTACACTGTAATAATCCTCGCCGGAAAGCGCGACGCCGACCGCTGCCGTTCCCACTTCAGATAATCGCGCGCCCATGCGTTGATGGTGGCCCCGCAAGGACACTGGACACCGAGCGCGACTTGACGTGACGCAATCACCGACCACCCATCCAGCAATGTCGCCGGCCGCCGCAACGGGCACACACCTCGACGATCGTCCAGGGGTTCTCCGCGGCGGCGCGGTGCTCACGTTGCAGACCCGTCAAGCGCAGCGGCTCGTGAAGGGCCGCAGCTACAGCCCTGACAAGCCTGCCATCATCGGACTCATCGGCTTTGCCAATCTTGTTCGGTCCGTCTGGCACGGCGCCCGTGCCGACGATCCGTATGCCGACTGGTGGATGCTGAAGATCCACGAGGCGTTGGAGCAGGCGAAGCGAGAGCTCTCTAGCCAGGAGCGTGAAGTCGAGGCCAGGCTGGAAGGCCTGGATGCCCTCGAGGTGACCTTGCCGGCGTCGACCAAGCCAGCACGGGTGAGTCTCAACTTCAGCAACCCCTATGCGTTTCACGCGGCCCGCGTGATCGGAGCGTTCGACGTAATGGTCTGCAAGGTCCTGAGTGCGCGTCATGTCGGGCTCCTGGCGCGCGACGAAGCTGAAGGCATGCTGCACCAGGGCGGCCGCGTCGTGCGACGTGTGCTGCAGAGTCCTGTCGGCTATCGTTTCCTCGGTGTGACGCGGCGCGACCTCGCCCAGGGTACGGCGAAGGCGTTGCAAGCCATCGAGGTCATGGGCGAAGTGCCGGGTGCCGTGCGCGCGGGGACGTGCCGGGCACCGCATGCGCCCACAGCGGTGGATCAGCCTCGAGAGAATCCCCTCACCGATCCGACAAGTCTCCGCCCATTGCCGAACCTCGGGTAACGCTCCGACTCGGCGGCCGCGAATCGCTGCGGTGGCCGGATACGTTTGCTCTGGTCTCCGATTCCCCCAACCGAATAATCACGACATCGATCATTGTCGTGAGCGCCGCCGTGTCGGTATCCGAAATCAGTGCCCCAAAGCGTCTCAGCATCACCCTGGATCCGGGATTGGTGCTGGAGCGGCTGATCTTGCGGCGGTTTGCGGATCTACCGCGCAAGCGGGGTCAAGACTGGCTGCGGTCGCTGCTGGTGCAGGGTTTCCTCGCGGAGGGGCGCTGGCTTCGCACCGCTGAGCCGGGCGGCGGCGAAGACCGTGCGCCTGACGCGCCCGGCATCCCAGCGACGCCGTTCTCCCGTTGGCTGGAGCGCTCGCACGCGAACGACCGGACCGACCTCGAACCGAAGCCGCGTTCCGTGGCGGCGCCGACAACGCCGCCGAGCGCAACCGCCGGCGCCAAGCCCTTTGCCCATCTCCGCAAGGTGATCGGCTGAACCCTGTAACCGACGAGCCGGAGGTGACCGTGGCCGACAGCGAGACCCTGAACCCCATCAGCATCGGCCTGGACGACGGCTATGCGTTTACCAAGGTTGCGATACCCGACGGGCGCCTGATCGCGATCCCGTCCCGCGCGCGGATCGGTCGCTCCAACGTGACCTGGCTGAACGGCAGCGAACAGCGGGTGTTCGAGTACGAGACCGACGACACGCTGTTCGCCGTCGGCGAGGTGGATGGCGAGCCGACCCATTTCGACGGCTATCCCTTCTCTGGTCTGAACCGCGCCATCGTCCAGCACGCTTTGCACGAGGCTGGCCTGGCCGGCCAGTCCGTGCACGCCGTGTCCGGCTTGCCAGTCAGCAGTTTCTACCTGAAGGACGGCGACCAGCGGCTGGACCTCATCGAGCGCAAGCGGGCGAGCCTGAAGCAGGCCGTGCAGCCGATCGACGGCCGTTTGCCGGCCGCGATTGCGTTCCACGAGGTCATTCCGGAAGCGCTCGCGGCCTGGTACGACCACATCATCTCCGAGGCAAACGGCGGCGTGCAGCTTGAGGCCGAGCGTCTCGGCGTGCCCGTCGCGGTGATCGACATCGGCGGACGGACCACGGATTTCGTGGTAGTTGCCGACCAGGCCGTGCGCCACGACAGCTCGGGGTCGCTGCGTTGTGGGCTGCTCGATCTCAAGCGCCAGGTCGCATCAGCCATCCGTGCCAAGTTCGACCTCGAGGAGCTGTCCGACCGCGCGACCGACGATGCTGTGCGTAGCGGCAGCGTCCGCCTGTTCGGCAAGACGCACGATGTCGCCGAGTTGGTTCAGCATGCGCGTCGCGAGCTCATCCAGCGCCTGCACGCTGAGACACAGCGGCAGCTGGGGCGGGGCGCCGAGCTCGAGCGGATCCTCTTCGTCGGCGGTGGCGCCGTGGCGCTCGCCGAGGACATCCGCGACTGGTTCCCGAATCAGACCATCGCGCCGCACCCGGCATTCGCCAATGCGCGCGGGATGCTCAAGTACCTGCGCTACGTCTGTCAGGAGCCGACCTGAGGCCGGTTTCATCCGTGGTCACTGCGGTCTCAGTGACACCCGATGCATCGTCGGGCTGTGAAATCGATGCACACACCCGCGCCGTAAGGCAACGGTGTCAGCCCAGGAGAGGTCGTTCGCGACCTCGACTCAACCCACCCTGCCGGGAATGTGCTCCCGACAGGGATGGCGCGTTCTCCGGATCCCGTTCCGCTTCAAGGAGAAACGTCATGTCCAACGAAGATACGAAGTATTTCGACCTCTACACCACCGGCATCGGTTATCTGAACCGTGTCCGGGAGGTGACGCCGAAGGAAGGCTCGCCTTTCTGGAGCGTCACCATCGCTGCTCTTCGGGGCAGCGCCGACGACGCCCAGTACAGCTACTTCGAGTGTCGCGTGTCCGGCAAGCAGGCGCAGGAGATCGTGCGTCAGCTCAAGCCGGCCGTCGAGGGCAAGCTCAAGGTGCTCGTGGGGTTCACGCTCAGCGACCTGTTCGCTGAAGCCTACACCTACAAGAACGGCGACAAGGCCGGTGAGACCGGGGTCAGCCTGAAGGCTCGCCTGTTGCGAGTCGGCTGGGCCAAGGTCGACGGCCAACCGTTCTACAGCGAGCAGGCCGCCTAATCCGCCACTACCGACCGGGTGACTTCGTCGCCCGGTCATCTTCAACCCGTCGGGGAGCCATCCCTGACGGGGGTCTCCCCATCTTTCGTGAGGAGACCCTAATGAACAATCAGGACGCGGAGTCGTTCCCGGACGCTAATCGTTTCGATGCGCTGAAGCCGAGAGCACTCAACCGTGAGGAGAAGGAATCCGTGATCAAACTGGCGCTGTCCGTGCTCGCCGAACGCCATCGTGCGGGTCGTGCGCTGGGCAGTCCGGAGCAGACACGGTCCTTCCTTCGACTGAAGCTCGTCGACCGCAAGCACGAGGTGTTCGGTGCGCTGTTCCTCGACAACCGCCACCGGGTCATCCAGGTGGCTGAGATGTTCCAGGGCACCATCGACGGCGCCTCGGTTCATCCACGTGTCGTGGTGCAGCGCGCGCTCGAGCTCAATGCAGCCGCGGTCGTCTTCTTCCACAACCATCCTTCGGGTGTCGCCGAGCCGAGCCATGCGGACGAGGCAATCACCCGGCGGCTGCGGGATGCGTTGGCGCTGGTGGACGTGCGGGTGCTCGATCACTTCGTCGTCGCCGCCGGCGAGAGCGTGTCCTTTGCCGAACGCGGGCTCCTTTGAGCCCATTTTTCATCACCCATCGACCTGCCGGGGAGGCGTTCTTTTCCGGCAGGGAGGAGGTGCGTCTCCGGGGTCGCATTCCCAAGGAGAACCAAGATGAACCATCAAACGAGTGAACACCCGTTTTTCGGGGAGGTCATTTCCGTCTACACCCGCGCCCAGGCCCTGGCCGACGGCGTCTTGATCGATGCAGGACCCATGTCCCGTGAAGCCGGTTTCCGCTGGCCAGTCGCCATCACGGCCGGTGCCTGGGCAGACTGCGTAGCCTGGGACGACGCCGACAGCGAGCGACAGACCCACCAGGATCAGTCCGGTCGCTTGTGGGACGTGCTGTTCATGGCTGCCTACGCTGCACGGGCGAACGCCAACGCGGGTTCCGAGCTCCTGTTCGAGCTCTACCGCGTGCCGCGGAACGGCGAAGCCACCGAAGCCGAGCTCACCAGGCTGAAGCTGGTGGTGGGCCCGGGTGACGGCGGCGAGCCGGTCATGACCATCCTGCTGCCGAACGAGGACTGAGCACGCCGGCCGATGCCGGCATCTTCTCCCTGGCCACTTGGGTAAAAGTGGCGCCCATCCTCCAAAGCTGCCAAGACCCGGCAGGTACGCGCGCTAAATCCAACGCTTGCGGATTATTACACTGTAATAATCGCTCGCCGGCCGCTCGAAGCCGCCCCTCACTCCCGAATCAGCTGTCCACAGAGTCCACAGGCCCTGCCCGCCACGGCAAAGCGAGCCATCGAACTCGCGTCGCCAAGGGCGGGACCGCGCCGTGCGCGGTGCCTGTGGACCCCTGTGGGCAGGTGAAACCGCTCCGCAGGCCCGCGGTGACATCTTGATGCAGCCCCTGTGACAGGCGAATGCCTGGCGCCGGGGCTGCGACGTCGCGACGCCGCCCGTGTCACTAGCGAGCGAAGCGGGGTAGTGACGCGGGCGGCGCTGCCGTAATCGGCGCGGCGGTGGCGCCGATTTTCGTGATGACGCGCGAATGACGCGTTCCTAAACTGCCGCCCACGACCGATTCATCCGTGGCCACTGCGGCTCAGTGGCAGAGGGTCGCCCACCCTCGACGTCTCGTCGAATCGGGCCTGCGCGCCAAGGACCGGATCCAGCGCGCCGACCGACAGGTCGCCGGTCCATCGTCCAGATCATCGACCGCAAGGTCGATTCAGCGGACGGGCTTCCGCCCGTCGTTCCACATCCACTCGCCCGATCGCCAACACGGCGCCGGCGAGTACTTCTTCAACCCCGCGAAATCTTTCTTCGCTCGACTCAACGGAGGTACTGCCTATCGGCCCATCCATTTTTTCAACTCAAGCACATCGAAAAGGAGGTGATGCGTATTCGAAGCTCGGCCCGCAACGGGCCCGTTGGTTCGCACCGGACCGATTCCCAACAGGGAAGAACCGGTGTTGCCTGCAACCAGGCATCTTCAGGTTGAACGGGAGTGGTGTCCCGTGACCCATGCCGGATTCCGGACCTGGTCGGCTACGGCCTACCGGGTGGTCAGAAACACTTACCAGAGCATCGTGACACCGTGAGAGACCTGAACTACCAACTCAAACAGCTCTGTCGCCATAACCGCGACGGAGGCTATGCGACCCAGCGCAACCGCGAGCGCCTGCTTTCTCTGATTGCGGACCAGCTTCATGCACTGGGCTTCCGGGGCATGGGCGCGCGGTCGCTGAAGCCGAAGCATGTGGAAGCGCTGGTGAACCGGTGGCAGGCAGAATCGCTCTCCGTCGGCACCATCAAGAATCGGATGACGGTGTTGCGCTGGTGGGCGCAGAAGGTGAATCGACAGAACGTCGTCGCTCGGCAGAACGACCACTATGGGATCCCCGAGCGTGTGTTTGTCAGCACGGATTCGAAGGCGCGACAGGTCGACGGCGCGGCGCTCGATCGGATCAAGGACGATCACGTCCGGATGAGCCTCGAGCTGCAGCAGGCCTTCGGGCTCCGGCGTGAGGAGGCCATCAAGTTCCAGCCGAACTACGCGGACCAGGGCGATCACCTGTTGCTAAAGGACAGCTGGACGAAGGGCGGAAAGGCCCGCGAGATCCCCGTGCGTACCGCGGCACAGCGGGCCGCTCTGGATCGGGCGCATCGGCTCGCGGGCCGCGGCTCGCTGATCCCGGCCGAACGAAACTACCGGCAGCAGCTGCGTGTGTACGAGCGACACACGGCGAATGCCGGGCTCTCGAAACTGCACGGCCTCCGCCATGCCTATGCCCAGGGACGCTATGAGGAGCTGACCGGTTGGAAAGCGCCTGCTGCAGGCGGCCCGACCTCAAGGTCCCTCACGCGAGAGCAGCGCGTCGTTGACCGGGAGGCGCGGCTCGTTATTAGCCGAGAGCTCGGCCACGAGCGCGAGCAGATCACGACCGTGTACCTGGGCCGATGAAAGGAACGCGTCATCTGCGAGAGTTTCCCGTTTCGCTGGGACTGCACGCTCAGCAGACTCGGGCGCAGGCTCTGAATCCGTCCGGGCAATCATGAAGCGAACGCAAGCGCACCAACGCCATCTTCCCCTCGTCGCTGCCTGCATTCTGGGCGCACTGCTTGCGCCTCTCGAGGCCAATGCGGCCGAGGTCACTGTTGCGCGCTACTCGACGGTCCAGCCTGCGCCAAGCCTGGCGCAACGGGATCCCCTGGCAGCACCGGTGGTCTCGGTACTGCCGGCTTCCGTGACTCGGATCGGAGAAGCGGTCGAGACCCTGCTCGGACCATCCGGCTATCGTCTGGCGTCTCCCCTTGCCGCCGAAGCAGAGCGGGCCGAACTTCTGGATCTGCCCCTGCCGGAGGCCCACCGCACGTTCGGGCCGCTGCCGCTGCGCACGGCATTGGCGATCCTTGCCGGACCGGCGTTCAGGCTGGTGGAAGATCCCGTCCACCGTCTGATCTCGTTCGAGCGGTGTGATCAAGCGATGGGTGCGCGCTGACCATGGAAGCCGTCATCGCCATTTTGATCGTCCTCGGCGTCTTATCCGCAAGCGGTGTGTTGCCCGAGAAATCTCCGAAGACCCCCAGCCAGGAAACGCACGCGTCTGCGCTCCAGACTTCTGAGAAAGAAATCCGCCCGGCCTGTAGCCAGCACGGATCGGTCTTTCGCGACCTCACCATGCCTTATGAGCAACGCGCCGGTAGGGAGGCCGCGGGCCAGCCGGAGGCCTCGTGCAATGAATAGGCCAGTAGCCGTGGGAACCGTGACCGCGGTGCTGTGGCTGGTTGCGAGCCCGAGTTGGGCCGCCGATCCCCCCAACAGCCAAGCAGGGAGCACCACGACGAGCTCGACGATCCTGGAGCGAACACCGCTCACCGAGCACGAGCGCGCCCGCGCCGGGCTCTGGGGCCTGTCCGCAGCGGAGTGGCAGCGCTACCGAACGCTGATGGAAGGGATCCGAGGCAGCATCAGCCCCGGGACCATCTCGCCAATTGAGGTCCTCGGCATCCACGCGCGCGATGAGGCCGAACGCCGCAAATACGCCGAGCAGTGGGCCGTGATGATGCGCGAGGACGCCGAACGCATCCTCGCTTTCCAGCGCGCCTACGACGCCGCGGGGCGCCTGTTGTACCCGGATGAGTCTTTGATTGACGTCGCGCGTCTGCCACAGCAGGCCGACAGCGGCGAGGGTCTGAGTCGAACTGACCGGGTGTTGCTGTTCGCGCGTCCGGACTGCGCCGCGTGCGATGCGCTACTCGCGCGGGTGCTGGCAAGGCTCGACCGTCTCGACGGCGTCGATGTATTTCTGACCGGCATCACAGCGGGCGACCAGGACGCCATTCGGAACTGGGCAGCCGAACGCGGTATCCGTCCCGAGTGGGTCACCTCTCGCCGCGTGACCTTGAACTTCGAAGGCGGTGCGCTCGCGCGCGTTGCGCCCGGGCGAGACGCGCTCCCTGTCCTCATGCGTCGGCGGGGCGGGGCCATCACACCGTTGTCGGGATCCGAGCTGTGACCCGGGCCCTCGTCTCCTTTCTTGCGCTGGCGGCGATGGTGGTGGCATCGCCTCCCGTCCTGGCCGCCAGCTCAGTCCCCGAAGGGTACCGCCGCGTCGCGGCGGCGCACGGGATCCCAAGTGAGCTGTTCTATGCGGTTGCGCTCGCCGAGAGCGGCAGACACATTGAGCACCTGCGCACGACGCGGCCTTGGCCCTGGACTCTCAACATTCAAGGCGAGGGCCATTACTTTCCCAGTCGCCAGGCGGCGGTGGTTGCCGCGCAGCATGCGCTCACGAAGGGGCGCCGGTCGATCGACATCGGCCTGATGCAGGTCAATTGGGCATACCACGCGACGGCGCTGCGCTCGGTCGAGGCAGCCATCGACCCCTACCACAACCTTGACGTGGGCGCGGGGATCCTCGCCGAGTGCTTTCGAACGCGGGGCGACTGGTGGGCGGCCGTCGGCTGCTATCACGCGCCCAGCAATGCCGAGCGTGCGGCCCGTTACCGGGAACGGGTCAAGGGCATCTGGTCCCGTGTTACGGCGATCGGGTAGTGCCCGGATGCGATCGGCGGCACAGCCAAGGTTCCTCCTCGCGACCCTCGTCCTGTGGTCAGGCTTCGCGGTCGCCGAGCTCGCCGTCATCTACGACAGTGGCGCCACCAAGCCGCTCGCGCCGTACCTGGAGGCATTCAGTGAGCTGCCGGCAGCGGCCGCGGTCGAGGCGCAGCCCGGCGACAGTCTGGGTGCGGCCGATCTGAGGCGCCTGCTACCAATTCGGACGCCGGCGCTGACACCGGGGCCAGTGGCACCACGCCCGTTGTCTCTCCCGAACGGGGCGACGCTGCCACGGCCGTTCTTCCTGATTGGCGCGGATCCCCAGTCGCGACAGTGGCTCGAGATGCATCGTGAGCGGCTCGCCGAGATCCATGCGGTCGGTATGCTGGTCAACGCGGAGTCCGTAGCCGACCTCGAGGCGATCGCCGCGATCGCGCGAGGTCTGCCGATCCTGCCCGCGTCCGCGACGGACATCGCAGAGACCCTGGGACTGAAGCACATCCCGGTCCTCATCTCCCGACGCGGCATCGAGCAATGAATCCGCATCCGGTCGAGGCGCTACTGCGCCCGCCGGTGGAACTCTGGTCGGCCCTGGTCGCGGCCGCGACCGGCACCATGGCGGTCCTCGCGCCCTGGGCATTGATGATGCCGCCCGGCGTGGCCCACGCGGCCGCCGCAGCGCTGTTCGCACTCGCCGGGATCCGCTCACGCCAGGCGTGGCGGGTCATCCGCTATCAACGCAACATGCGCCGTCTACCGGTCTACCAGCTCCGTGCCGATCGGATTCCGCTCAGCCGCCACAAGCTGTTTCTCGGTCGCGGCTTCCGCTGGACCCAGCGCCACACCCAACGTCTGCGCGACACCATACGTCCCGAAGTGCAGCACTACGTGCAGCCGGGGGCGCTGTACCAGTGGGCGCGACGGAAGGAGGTTGCGTGGGAATCGATCCCGATGCTCAACCTCGTTGCCTGGCTCCTGCGCCAACCGCGATGGTGGAATCCGCTTAGGCCCCTGCCAGCGGTCGGCGGCACGCCGGCGCTGCATGCTGTCGAGCCCGATGAGCAGGACGTCTGGATGGATCTCGGCGAGCGCGTAGGGCACACCCTCGTGCTCGGAACCACCCGGGTCGGCAAGACCCGGCTCGCCGAGATCCTGATCACCCAGGACATACGCCGTGGTGACGTCGTCATCGTTTTCGACCCGAAGGGCGATGCCGACCTGCTGCGGCGCGTGTACGCCGAAGCGAAGCGGGCGGGACGGATCAAGGACTTCTATCTGTTCCATCTCGGCTTCCCCGAGGTGTCGGCCCGGTACAACGCCATCGGCAGCTTTTCACGGATCACCGAGGTGGCGACCCGGATCGCGAACCAGCTGCCGAGCGAGGGCAACTCGGCCGCCTTCAAGGAGTTCGCCTGGCGCTTCGTCAACATCATCGCCCGGGCGCTGGTGGCGCTGGGGCGCCGTCCGGACTACCAACAGATCCGGCGCTACATCAACGACATCGAGCCCTTGTTCGTCGAGTACGCCCGCGAGCACCTGCGGCGCTTCGGTCAGGAGAACTGGACGACCGATGTCGAGGAGATCGCCGGGAAGATCAGCGAGCGGAATCTGTCGTCAGCGCTCAAGGGCCGCGACCGTGATGCCATTGCCCTGATGCGCTATCTGCAGGCGCAGGACCTGTACGACCCGGTGCTCGACGGCCTCGTGTCCGCATTCAAGTACGACAAGACCTATTTCGACAAGATCGTAAGCTCCGTCGGCCCACTGATGGAGAAGCTGACGACCGGCAAGATCGCCGAGCTCATCTCCCCGGACTACCTGAACGACGACGACGGCCGGCCCATCTTCGAGTGGCTGGACGTCATCCGCCGCAACGGCATCGTCTACGTCGGTCTCGACGCGCTGACCGACACGACCGTGGCGAGTGCCGTGGGCAACTCCATGTTCGCGGATCTGGTGTCCGTAGCGGGTCACATCTACAAGCATGGGGTCGCTGATCCGGCCGACGATACACCAACCAGGAACCCAACCCGCGTCCCGACGATCTCGATGCACGCCGACGAGTTCAACGAGCTGATCGGGGACGAGTTCGTGCCGCTCTTGAACAAGGCCGGTGGCGCAGGCTTCCAGGTGACGGCCTACACCCAGACCTGGTCCGACGTGGAGGCCAAGATCGGTAGCCGTGCCAAGGCCGGCCAGGTGGCTGGCAATTTCAACACCATGATCATGCTGCGCGTAAAGGAGCTCGCTACCGCCGAGATGCTCACCGACCAGCTGCCGCGCGTCGAGGTGTTCACGCTCATGAACGTCTCGGGGGTCAACGACTCATCCGATCCCATGTCGGGCATCGATTTCCAGTCCCGCAACGAGGACCGCATCAGCGTCTCCGAGGTGCCGATGCTGACGCCGGCGGAGCTCGTGCGGTTGCCGAAGGGCCAGGCCTTCGCCCTGCTCGAGGGTGGACGGCTTTGGAAGGTGCGCATGCCGCTGCCCGACGACAGCGGCGACCCGGCGATGCCGGCAGATATCGCCGCTATCGCTAACGAGATGGAGCGCACCTATATCACCAACGACCACTGGTATCGCACGCGGGAGACCTGGTGGCACGCCATCGCCGATACCGACGCGTTGGTGACTCCGGAGACCGGGGATGGTGGCTGAAGCGACTGCCGATCCACGGCGGCGGGACGTTCGGCAAGGACTCATCTCCCGGTTTCTCACGACCCTCGCCCAGGGGGTCAAGTGGCTCTTACTCTCGCTCGTTTTCTCGATACTCACCGAGTGGGTGGGCATGGCCTTCTGGTGGCCGGAGCAAGGGCTCGATCACAGCCGCGACATGCTGGCCGCCGAAATCGGGTTTCTGCAGGCCGACTTCGGGCGGAGCCTTGTCAGCTCGGATCCTGCTCAGTTCACCAAGACTTTCGCCGATCGGACCTACTATGTCCTGTTCGAGTTCACCCGCATAACCGACTTCATCGAGTGGATCGGGCGGGCCCCGGCGCCCGGTGAGTCCGGCCTGCGGTCACGGTTGTATGCCGCGTTTCAGCCGGTCGCAGAGTACGTGCTTGCCGCGATGCAAGTGACCCAGGTCTTCTCGGTCCGGCTGGCAGTTCTGGCGCTCGCCATGCCGGTGTTTGTGATGTTCACCCTGGTCGCCATCGTGGACGGCCTGGTGAAGCGAGATCTGCGGCGGTGGGGCGGGGGACGCGAGAGTTCTTTCGTCTACCACTGGGCCAAGCGGTCGGCCCTGCCACTACTCGTTCTCACGTGGGTGATCTATCTGGCCCTGCCATTCAGTCTGCACCCGAGCTTCGTCGTGCTGCCCTTCGCGACGTTGTTCGCGCTGAGCGTGGCGGTCACGGCGAGCACGTTCAAGAAGTATCTGTAAGAATTAGATTAGCTAGCGCTCATCCCAAGAAAAGCCGTCGAGGCGGGCCATGTCGATTGATTCTGCAAGAGTGTTTTGCACGGGCTGCGACTATGAAACGCGGGAGGTCTATCGGCCGGTCCGCATTCGATATCAGATGGCGAACGGCAAGACGATTGAGACGGGCCGCTCGAAAGGCTGGTGCTTCGACTGCTCGGGCTACAGCGACATTGAGAAGATCGATGAAGAAAATCTGCGGGAGGATCTTGTTTCCAAGGAACGCGAAAGGCGTGAGCAGAGAGGCCGACTGCTAGAATTGGATAGTGGTCTGCTGGCAGGTCTCCGGCATCGTTCAGAGCGTAGACGACTGAAATACTCGATTGAACGTCTGGACGAAGATGTCGCCGAGTTGGCCGGCTTGCTCGAAATCGCGAAGGGCAGGAAAGCGAGAGCAAGATGCTTGAAGTGCTGGTCGGACAGAACGGCCCCGCTATCGTTCGATTCAGCCGACGATGTGGCTCATGATTTCCGACATGAGTGCGGTGGAAACCTGAAGATCGTTCACGATCACGCGGGTCCGAGATTTCACTTTGCCGTAGCGACGTACGTCTTGAACGAGGAAGGTGAGCTCCTCGGCCAGGAATAGGCACCTAGAATCGTGGAGTCCAGCGTTCTTCGAGATCTACGTCCTCATCGTCGTCGTCAGCGAACGTATCGGTCGATAGGACAGTTAGAGTTCGCCCGTAGTCGCCGAGGCCAACGATCTCTTCGGTCAGTGGAACGGATCTGTTACCGCCGAACCAGTCTCGCAGATCGGATTCGTTATTTTCGCGCTGGGCATTACGAACATTTGCATCGACACGATTGAACGTTGCCGTCGGGACGGCTGGGACGGCGCTGCCCTTCTTGGGCCAGGTGATGCCGCGGAACTCCTTGAGTTCGTCCGATAGGAACGCATACTCGATGCGTTGACCTGATGACACGACCATCGCCATCGGTAGGTCTGTCTCTTCGATGTATCGGTTGGCTGTCGCCAGCAATGATGTTTCGCAAAGCGACGCCAGAGACATGATTGCGTCGAGCCCTTCGCCGGCTGAGCGCATGGCCTGAGCGAACATTGGATTCGGCATGAGCAACCGTGCGGAGAAATGGTCGGCTTCCCGTTCGTACTTGTCGTCCGAACGGTATCCAGCCTGTGATTGGTGCATCTCCTGCCCTACCGGCAACAGTGCCTCGGCGTGACCCTCCAGCAGGTAATGGCCGAGCTCATGGCCAATGCTGAAGCGCCGAAAGCCCTCGCTTCGGATGTGGGTCGCAAAGGCGATGACGAACTGGTTGTCGACCTTGATTAGAGCACCGGACACACCTGCCGACGTATCCGGCTTTTCGATGACAGCTATCCCGATTGCCTCGGCGATCGCCCTGGGGTCAATCGGGAGCGAGGTGATCCCCTGTTCTTGCAGGAATCGCTCAGCTGCCTTTCCGGCCGTACGCCGAGCCAAATCCGCCACTACGACTCCGATTTAGTTCGACTCGCCAGGTGTTGGCGGATCGTCTCCATCAGATCCAGGTCCTCCCGGCTCATCTGATCTTCATGGCGATACGCGGCCGCACCCAGGTGCGCGGACAGATTGTCGGTTCGTCCAAGCAGGTAGTCGATGCTGACTTGGAGGGCGTCGGCCAGCTTGCGGAGGTTGTCAAGGCTGGGCTTCCGCTTCCCCGATTCGAAGTGGGAGATCGACGTTGCCGGGATGCTGGCTAGTTCACCCAGCTCAACCTGGTCGAGGCCTCGCAGGTTTCTGGTCTCGCGCAACCGGGCCGGGAACGGATTCGTAGCAACTTGATCGTCTGACATGTCGAGATAGCAATTCAGGACTTGTCGATAACGGCAAGTCTCGGTATTATGGACTCGACAAGTCTCTCATGTCGTAGTCGCCAAGTGCAAGAGTCCTCGACCCCAGCTCCAGCGGAACGGTTCCAGATCCTCTCCCTCGACGGAGGAGGACTCAAGGGCCTGTTTTCGGCCTGCTTCCTCGCGGAATGGGAGCAGCACGTCGGTCGTCCCATTACTTCGTCATTCGACTTGATTGCGGGGACGAGTACGGGGGGCATTATCGCCCTCGCGCTAGGCGCGGGGTTCCCGGCGGCGCAGATTGTCGAGTTCTACCGCCAACATGGGCCAGCAATCTTTCCGGCGGAGGTATTCGAGGCCGTCGGCCGCGCCCGCCAGGCATTCGGAAGTCGTTACCGGCCCGAGCCGCTCGAATCCGTGCTCGACGAGTACTTCGGCGCGCGCCTGCTCGGCGAAAGCTCCACCCGTTTGGTCATTCCCGCGTACCACGCGGAGCGCGGCATCTACATCTTCAAGACAGCCCACCATCCGCGGCTTCTCATCGACTGCAATGAACGAATGGCGGTCGTCGCCCGGGCGACCGGTGCCGCCCCCACGTACCTGCCACCGTTCGAGCTGGAACGTGGGCTGCGTCTCATCGACGGCGGGGTATGGGCGAACAACCCAGTGCAGATCGCAGTGAATGAAGCACTGGGCTACCTGGCAGTGCCGCAGCATCGGATCGCCACGGTACGGATAGGTACGACCACGGAAGTTGCGTCGCCTAACGACTACCCGAGCGACCCCGGTGGGCTAGGGCCCAAACAGGTTTCACTGTTCGTGAACTTGATGATGCGCGGCCAGTCCCAGGCCGCCAGCGGGGGCGTTCGCCACATTCTTGGACCGGAGCGTTACTTCGAGATCGATCCTCTGGTGTCAGCGAACGCCTACCGCCTCGACCGTTTGTCTGAGGATCTGCGCGGCTTGGCGCGTGCGGAATTCCGGCGGACGGTTTCCGATCTGCATGAGCGGGGTTTTCTCGATCACGTTGCAGAACCCTTCATCCCGTTCAACCCGATTCGAGGCAAGCGACATGGACTTATCAACGCGCGCTCAGCTTGACGAGCTTTTGACCTACGGTGCAGAGGCACTCGATCTGACGCCGACACAATACGACGACGCGGTTCAGAAGTACCAGGCCGTCGGAACGTGGTTGAACAAGCCGGGAACGCTCCTGGCGCCGGCCGATCCGCTGATATACCCGCAAGGATCGATCGCCATCGGGACGGCGACCAAGCCCGTGGGCAGGGACGAGTTCGATCTAGACCTCGTTTGTCAGCTACAGATCGGTGCCGGGATGAGTCCAGCGGCACTCAAGCGCGCCATCGGTCAGCGATTGCAGGAAAACGCGCTGTATCGTGAACGCCTGGAGGAAAAGAACCGTTGTTGGCGAATCGTATATGCCGGCGAGTTCCATATGGACATTTTGCCAGGTCGGCCCGACCCGCGTTTCGTTCACGGTACCGCGTTGCTAGTCCCGGACAAGGAGCTCGCGGCGTGGAAGGAAACTGATCCGAAAGGCTACGCAGCCTGGTTTGCTGAGCGCTCCCGGCTTTCGATTGCAGCGAGCAAGGGTATTCGGGCCGATGTTGAAGCACCGCCGCCGTCGCCGCAGACCTCGACGAAGACGCCGCTTCAGCTTGCCGTGCAGATCCTCAAACGTCACCGGGACCTGAGTCTCGGCGATGATAAAGATGCACCCATATCAATCATCATCACTACCCTCGCCGCGAATGCGTATGTAGGCCAGGATTCGGTCTTCGACACGCTTCACTACCTGATCCTTCGCATGCCCTCGTTCATCGAGACCGATGCTGCGGGCGAGGCCGTCGTCAGAAACCCGGTCAATCCGCTCGAGAATTTTGCGGACAAGTGGTGCGAAGAGCCGAGAAAGAAGCAACGGTTCTTCGAGTGGCTGCAGGCGGCCAGCCGCGATTTGGATCGACTTTCGCGCACAAGCCTGCCAGAGGCCGTGAAGGCTCTCGCTCCCCTCGTCGGAGAGCGTGCGGGTTCGGAGGCGGTTCGACGGTACGGGGCGCGTATTCAGGATCAGCGAACTACCGGGCTCAGGGGCCTCGCCGCGACCGGCGCCCTGGGCGTCACATCTACTCAAGCGCGCCCGATTCCGCGGCAAACGTTCTTCGGCCGGGATTCCTGATCTATGCGTCCACCCCCTCGGCGTCCGACGCTCGCACAACAGGGGGTCCGCCTGAAGCAAGCCCAGCCGGATTCTACTTTCCGGATCGACCAGGGCGGACGGCGGTTGATCTGGGTGGGCTGCCTTCAACCGACTCCAGTCAGCGACCGATACCGGATTCGGATCGAAGCCTACAGATCGACGAAGGTTTCGCCGAAGGTTTTCGTGGAGTCACCTCTGCTTAGCGAGCGGAACGGTGAACCGCCACCCCACCTGTATTCCGTGAAACGCGCCCAGCTCTGCCTGTGGCGACCCGGGAAGGGTGAATGGTCTCGGCGACTGTGGCTTGTGGACTCCGTTCTGCTATGGGCGTCGTTGTGGTTGTTCTTCTATGAGATCTGGCTCGCGACTGGCGACTGGATGGGCGGTGGCGAGCACCCGGACGCGGACGACTGAACCCCGGTCTCAGCCATCCTGAAGGATAGCCTTCGGCCCTGCAGACGTGCGGGCCAAGAAACCGAGCAGTGAGTTGACGGGGTTTCGCATAGCCTCATCTCCCTTGGTGCCGGAGCATGCGCGCCATGCACGGCCAATCCCACGAATACATGCATGCATCCTGGCGAGCGGTGATCGTCGTAGCGGGCCTGCTGCTCTGCGCGTCGCAAGCCCTGGCCGACCCCGACGCCGAGCGCGAAGCGCTCGCCCGGTTGATCCACGAGATCGAAGCCCTCGAGCCCGTCATCGCGACGGCTGAATCCCAGACCACCCCCGACGCCCGCATCCGCTTCCGCTACGACTGGCTCCGCCAGGACCTCGAGCGGATCCGCGCCGGCATCCAGGAACACATCGACGCGCCCCGCAACGAGCCGCGGAAGGTGCCGCCGCTGTGGGCCGACTACCGGCAGTGACGCCCAGCGATGACGCCTGCACAGAACGCCGCGTTCCAGGCCGGGTCGGGCGTCACCGCCGGAACGCTGCTCACGAGTATCGCGAGCGTGGTGCTGGTCCTGGTTTTCGTCTGGGTGATGTGGGTGACCGTCGGGACGTTCCGGGCCTGGCAGGACGGTCAGGTCGCGCTGTTCGACCTCGTGTGGGCGGCGCTGCGGGCCAGCATCGTGCTGCTGGTGCTCGGTTTCTATCTGCGGTGACGGGGTGACCGGAACCGTATCGGTCCGGGTGCGAAGCCCGGGATGTGGTGATCAGGGGTCCGCCCCGCAACTTCGGAGAAATGATGATGTTCGCACAAGTGAAGAAGAGGACGGTGGCCCTGCTGGGTCTCCTCGGTCTCGCCGCCAACCCGCCGGTGTGGGCGGCACTGCCAACCCCTGTCGCGCCGAGTACGGCGCCGGCGGCTGGCGACTGGATCGCCTTGATCCAGGGTTACATCAAGGATGGCGGTCTGGTGCTGGGTCTGGCGATCGCGGTGCTGGGCTTCCTCTGGGTCGCCTATCTGGCGTTCGCCAAGTTCAACGAGGCGCGCCAGGGCAAGGCGGAGTGGGCCGAGGTCGGCGTGCTCGGCATCGTCGGTGCGGTGGTGCTGATCTTCGCGAGCTATCTGCTCACCGAAGCGGCCGGCGTCATCTGATCCGGCATGGCGGACCGTCAGGACATACTCGCCGATCGGTTGAATGCCGAACCCGCGATCTTCAAGGGCTGCTCGTCGAGCGAACTTGGTGTCATCGTAGGCGTGGCCGCACTCGTGTGGTTGCCCATCAGCCTGATCCTGGCGGGGCTCGCGGGTGCGGTCACGATGGGCTTCGGCATCGCGGGCGTCGGAATCCTCGCGACTGTGCTGCTCATGGCGAGTCTGTTCCAGCGGCTGAAGAGGAACCGCCCGGACGGCTACTACCAGCAGCGGATCGTGCTCTGGCTCGACGACCACGGGTTACGACGCTCGTCCTTCGTTCGTCGAAGCGGCGCATGGGATATCGGCAGGACGGCGCATGCGACGTTACCGGTACGAGATCGATAACGTCCGCGCGCACCTGCGCTCGCTCTGGGCGGTGATCGCCATCCAGGTGCTCGTCATCGCCGCGCTCTGGTTCGGCTGGAGCCGCGCTCCCGAGCGCCTCACCGTACACATCCCGCCGGACCTGCGCTCCGGAGCGACGCTGGCCGTGGACGAGGTATCGCCACCCAACGTCTATGCCTTCGCCTTCTACATCTTCCAGCAGCTCAACCGTTGGCCGGAAGACGGCGCCACGGACTATGGGCGGGCCATCTTCCGGGTCTCGCCTTACCTCACGCCCCGATATCGCGCCGATCTGATCGCCGAGCTCGAGCAAAAGGGCCGCCAGGGCGAGCTCGCCTACCGGGTCCGCGGTGTCCAGGAGATCCCGGGCCATGGTTACGAGGAACGACGCGTCGACCTCCTGAACGAGGATGCCTGGATTGTTTGGCTGGACCTCGATCTCCTGGAATCGGTGAAGGGCATGACCGTCAAGCGCACGGCCATCCGGTACCCGCTGCGCGTAGTGCGCTACGCCGTCGACCTCGAGACCAATCCCTGGGGGCTGGCCCTCGACGGGTTCGGCGCCGAGGGGCCGCGGCGGCTGACCGATGCCGAGCTCGACGACGATGGAGGTACCGATGGTGGCGCGTAGCGAGTTTGGCGACGAAACGACCGAGTGGCGCTGGTGGATGACCGCCATGCTCGCGGTAATCCTTCTGCTGCACGCTGTGGGCGTGAACGCGGCGCCCGATACGCCGGAACGCATCGCTTGGCGCAAGACGCCCATTGCCGTCGAGCTCGCAGTCGGTGTCGAGCGGCTCGTCCATTTTCCGGGTGCGGTCAAGGTCGGCGTGCCACCACAGCTCCAAGGGGCGCTGCGCGTACAGAGCATCGACGGCACGCTCTACCTGCTGGCAAGTCAGCCGTTCGCCGCGACCCGCGTCATTGTGCGTGGGATGGACAATGGCCAGATCTACTTGCTCGACCTATCCGCAGTCGCCGATGGCGGCGGAAGTAGCCCCATTGAGATCTATCTGCCGGACGAGGTACGTGCGAACGGTTCAGAGCCGACGGCAGCCTCAGGTCCACCGCAATACGGTTACGTCACTCTGACGCGCTTCGCCGCCCAACAGATGTACGCCCCGGCACGGTTGCTCCAGGAGCTTCCTGGCGTCGTCCGTGTACCCGTCAAGCGGGAGCCGGTGGCGCTGGTACGCGGTGACGCCGTCGAGGCTGTGCCACTTGTCTCCTGGCGCGCCGGCGATCTGTATCTCACCGCGGCCAAGCTCACCAACAAGACGGAGCGGCCGCAGACCCTGGACCCGCGGACCCTGCGCGGTCGCTGGCTCACGGCGGCCTTCCAACACAACCGGCTGCACGAGGCCGGCAGCGAGGCCGATCGCACGGTGGTGTACCTGATCTCGGACCGGCCGTTCGCGGCCTCGCTGCGGTAGCCGAATATGCCTGCCGCAACCTCCAATCGCCTGTTGCCGATTCTAGGCGGCGCCGTCGTGCTGATGCTGGCGTTCGTGACGCTGAAGTCCTGCTCGCAGGAGGAGGACAGCGGCGTGGTGCTGGACAACGTGCCGACAGCGCCGGCCCCGGATGCCGACACACCGGCCGACACCATCAAGACCCTCACGGCCAACGTCGCTGCGATGACCGCGGAGGTCGAGGCGCTGCGCCGGGAGAATGCGACCCTCGCCAGGGAGAATCAGACCCTCGTCGCAAACCGCACCCAGATCGAGGAGAACGTCGCCACGCGGCTGCGCCGGGAGCTGCTGTCCCGCGAGCGCGACGCGGAGAACCAGGGCCGGATCGACTCCGGCGTGCTCGCCTCTCTGACCGACCGGGTCGACCGGCTGGCGGAGTCGGTGGCCCGGGTGCAGCCAGGCAGCGGTAGCGACATTCCGGTGGGGCTCGGTCTCGAGGGTGTCAATACGCAAGCGCCGGCTATGGGTCTGGTCTGGGTAGAGCCGCTCGACGCGCCGGCCGTGGCTGCGTCAGAGACCGGATTGTTGGACCGAGCCGGACAGACCGCGGGCGGGTATCTCGACAGTGCCCGCACTCGCACCGGGCAGGTCGTGACCAACGCGCGAGAAGAGGTGGACGCGCTCAAGAGTCGACCCGCCTATACGGTCCCCCGCAACGCCACACTCATCGGCTCGACGGCGATGACCGCACTCGTCGGCCGGATCCCGATCCAGGGCCAGGTGCGCGACCCGATGCCGTTCAAGGTGATCACAGGCAGCGAAAACTTGGCCGCCAACGGCCTGACGGTCCCCGGCGTGCAAGGCATGGTGTGGAGCGGCACCGCGGTCGGCGATTGGACGTTGTCCTGCGTCACCGGTCGGCTGGAGTCCGTCACATTCGTGTTCGACGACGGCACCATCCGCACGATCTCGAGCGACGACCGCAGCGCGCAGGCGAGCGGGCAAGGCGGACGCGACGAGCCGCTGGGCTGGATCTCGGACGCCCAGGGCATCCCGTGCATCAGCGGAGATCGCAAGACCAATGCCGCGTCGTTTCTGACCCAGCGGATCGGCGTGCAAGCCATCCAGGCAGCAGCGGACGCGGCAGCCGCCGCCGAGACGACCTCGGTGGTCAGCAACCTCGGCAGCGTGACCGACAGCGTAACCGGCGATGTCGGTACCTATGTGCTCGGCAAGACCGTGTCCGGCGGCAGCGAGGAAGTGGCCAAGTGGCTGCTCGAACGTCAGTCCCAGAGCTTCGATGCGGTGTTCGTGCCGGCCGGTACTGCGGTAGCCATCCATGTCGATCGCGAGCTCGCCATCGACCTCGATCCCCAAGGCAGGAAACTGAATCATGCACTCGCGACTGCGCTCGATCGTCACCATCGCCTGGATTAGCCTCGCGCTCGGCGGTTGCGCCAGTACCAAGGAGTCGGTGTTGCCGCAGGACGGCCCGTCGATGAAGGCGATCTACGACGCGCACTTCGAGGGGATAGGCGCCGACGACCCACTGGCCGTGCGCCGGGAGCTGGGCACGCGTCCGCTGGGTGACGACGACGTCGACCTGGCCGGCTACTCGCGCACCGCGCACACCGAGCTCGAGACGATCTTCCCTCGGCTGCCCAACCCGACCTTGGTGATGTACGTGTTCCCGCACCTCGCGGGGCCCGAGCGGGTCCCGGTCCCTGGCTATGCCACGACCTTCACGCTCTACGAGCGGGTCGAGTACGCACTGCCGGGGGAAGTCCCGAGCGGGCAGCGCTGAGTATGGCCGGGTTCTCCCTGACCGCGCTCCGCCTGGCTTCAACGGAACCCTCGACCGAGCCACGCCCACTCACGACGGCCGATGTGAAGGCCTTGTACGCCCGGCCGCCGTCGTTCTCCGATTTCCTACCCTGGGTGGAGTACCTGCCGGCCAGCCGCTGCTTCTTGCTCGAGGACGGGGTCAGTGTCGGCGCGTTGTTCGAGCTGACGCCGGCAGGTACCGAGGCGCGGACGCCGGGCTTCATGGCGGAGCTGCGCGACGCGATCCAGACCGCGATCACCGAAGCCATCCCTGAGCTCGACGACGCGCCCTGGATCCTCCAGCTCTACGTGCAGGACGAGCCGAGCCTGTCGGACCTGCTGCGCCAGGTCGAGGCCTACGTGCCCCCGGGAGCCAACGAGAGCGTGTACACCCGGCACTACCTCGAATTGCTAAAGGCCCATTGCGCTCGCATCAGCCGGCCAGATGGCCTGTTCGAGGACTCGGCGCTGACCGGCACTGCCTGGCGTGGCCAGGTGCGGCGCGTTCGGGCGGCGCTCTATCGGCGCATGAACCCACGCGGCCGGGTGCCGAGTGCGGTCGAGGTCGAGGCCGAGCTCAACGACGTCGCCACGAAATGGACGGCGGCGCTCGCCGCGGCCGGGATCCGCTGCCGCCGCGGCTCGGGGGAGGACCTCTACCGCTGGCTACTGCCCTGGTTCAACCCGCGGCCGGATTGCGCTGAAGGCGATGCAGAGAGGCTTCTCGCCGCGTCACCGTATCCGGGCGATGAGGACCTGCCGTTCGGTGCGGACCTTGGGGAGGTGCTGACGCTCTCGGCGCCCAAGTCCGACAACGCATCAGCCACCTGGTGGTTCGATGGGCTGCCGCACACCCTCGTTACGGTGCAGAGGCTCCGGCGGGCGCCCGACATCGGCCACATGACGGCAGAACGTCCATCCGGGGATCATGTGTTCTCCCTGTTCGACCGGTTGCCCGAGCACACTGTGATGGCGATGACCATCACGGTGAAGCCCCAGGATCTGGTGCGCAACCACATCGGGCTGGTCAAGCGCGCCGCCGTGGGCGATTCGGCGGAAGCCGAATTGACGCGTGAGGACGCCGGCGCGGTGGAGCGTGAGATGGCGACCGGCAACAAGCTCTATCCCCTGCAACTGGCGTTTTACGTCCGCGGCGAGGATCTCGCGGACCTGCGGACGAACGTCAACCAGCTGAACGCTTTGCTACTGCCCAACGGTCTGCAGCCGATTGCGCGCGAGGCGGATCTGCTGGCACTCGACAGCTACCTGCGCAACTTACCGATGGCCTACGACGCCCGACTGGATCGGGTCAGCCGCCGGTCTCGCCTGGTCTTCTCCAGGCACATCGCAAACCTGTTGCCGATCTATGGCCGCTCGCGCGGCACCGGCAATCCCGGGCTCGTGTTCTTCAACCGGGGTGCCGAACCCCTGGTTTTCGACCCCTTGCACCGGGCGGATCGCAAGAAGAACGCGCACATGCTGATCCTCGGCCCGACCGGCGCCGGCAAATCCGCGCTGCTGGTATACCTGCTGCAGCAGATGGCCGCGATTCACCGTCCGCGCATCTTCATCATCGAGGCCGGCGGTTCGTTCTCGCTGCTCGGGCAGCACTTCGCCAGCCACGGGCTCGACGTCAACCAAGTGACGCTCAACCCAGGTGCCGATGTGAGCCTGCCGCCGTTCGCCGATGCGTTGCGGCTTCTGGACAAGGATCGGCGCGTGAAGCTCGTGACCGATACGGAAGCGCTCGAAGAGAACGAGGACGACGACGAGGAAGAAGGCGATGGCCCGGGGCGCGACATCCTCGGCGAGATGGAGATCGCCGCACGGATCATGATCACCGGCGGCGACGAGCGCGAGGACGCGCGCATGACCCGGGCGGATCGCCTCTTGATCCGGAATGCCATCCTGCTCGCCGCAGAGTCCGTGGCCGAGCAAGGCCGCGACCAGGTATTGACCCGGGATGTCGTCGCGGCGCTGACCAGCATCGGTCGCGATACGGGCCTGCCGGAGCACCGGCGCAACCGGGCGCTGGAGATGGGTGACGGCATGGCGCTCTTCTGTTCGGGGCTCGCAGGAGAGTTCTTCGACCGGTCCGGCAAGCCCTGGCCGGCCGCGGACGTCACCATCCTCGAGATGGGCATGCTCGCTCGCGAAGGCTACGAGGATCAGCTGACCGTCGCCTACATCTCGATGATGAGTCACATCAACGACCTGGTCGAGCGCCACCAGAGCGACTCGCGACCGACACTCGTCGTCACCGACGAGGGGCACATCATCACGACCAATCCGCTGCTAGCGCGCTACGTCGTCAAGATCACGAAGATGTGGCGCAAGCTCGGCGCCTGGTTTTGGATCGCGACGCAGAACCTCGAGGATTTTCCCGACGCCAGCCGCAAGATGCTCAACATGATGGAGTGGTGGCTCTGCCTGGTCATGCCCAAGGAAGAGGTTGAGCAGATCGCGAGATTCAAGGATTTGAACGAGGAGCAGCGCAGCCTGCTGCTGTCGGCCCGGAAGGAGCCCGGTAAGTACGTCGAAGGGGTTGTCCTGGCGGACAACCTCGAGGCCCTGTTCCGCAGCGTGCCGCCACCCCTGTCGCTGGCCCTGGCCATGACCGAGAAGCACGAGAAGGCCGAGCGCGCAGCGATCATGCGCGAGCGTGGCTGCACCGAACTCGAGGCGGTGCATGTCGTGGCCGAGCGGATCGCGGCTCGACGCGGTGGCTGACCCATTTCATTCGTTGTTCCTGGCCGACTCTAGAGTGAGATTCGGTCTATGTCCTGACTCGGGCCGAATACGTGCGGTCGGGGCAGACGATCAGATTGGGGAAAAGGCTTCGGCGGAATTCGATCGCGCCAACAAGGGAGATGCGTTGTCGCTAGGGACTTCCACATCCGCTTTGGCCCGGACGGATGGAGCACGCAATGCCTCCGCGCGACATTTAGAGGGTACGTGTTTCTATCCTACATTCGAAGCGGAGGTCTTGTTCCCTGCGTCGGCGTCAATAACGACTACGTTCGGGTCGCCCGTTAGGCTGAGATCATTAAGAATGCGTGAGACCTTCGAGATCTCCGATTCGGAGAAGCACATGATTACCTTGATCGCCTTCTCGGTCCTGTTCGCCGCCTTGTACACCTCGACCTGGTTCTCGAGGTTTCTCTTTAGCTTCGAGTTGCTGGCGAGCTTGAATTCGACCAGCGTGCTGTCCTTCGAGCCGCGGGAGATCTTGTAGTCCACGGGACCCCGCCCGTTGTTGACCTCGCGATCCACGGAGAAGTCACTCGCGTACCAGGTGAGCTTGAACATGACTTGTAGGTCCGCCTCGCGTTTCACGGGCTTGCCATCGATGTAGAAAATCCGGTAGCCGTCGTTATCCTCAATCACCTGTTTGAGGAACATGACGCGGTCATAGGCGTCCTGATAAGAGTCGCCGGGCTGACTGTAGAACTGCGTCAGCGTAGCGAGCTGACGAGAGAGCTGCCCGACTTGATCGATGAAGACCCGCTCGGTCTCCTGTACGCGCTCCTCGCTGAGTGCTTTAGCGTCGTCCCCGTGCTCTTCTTTGAATCGTATGTAATAGTCGATCAGCGCGGGGAACCGCCTGACGGTGGAGATGACCGCTGCGTCTGTCTCCTTCCTGTTCGCATCGTCGGGGAGCATACGCTGGAAGTAGTCGTTGATCTGCGCCCGAAGCTCCTCGTTCGGAACACTGCTCGCTATTTCTTCGAAATCTCCGATCAGATCGTGCTTGTTGATCCACGCATCGTCTTTGGTGAGGATCTCTTTCGGAGTGAGCAGCACGTAGTCGCCGTCGATGAATGGAAGCGTGAAGTGCTCTGTCGTCCAGTTCCGCGTCTCGTAATTGAATGCGATGTGCCTCACAGGCACCCGCTTGAGCCGCGCGTGGTCAATATGGGCTTGAGCGAACTCCTGCGTGTAGCGACAAAGAAATCCCTTCACAAGGTTGGTCGTGAAGTCACTGATGTTGTCTTTGCCAACCTTATCCTTGATAAGACACAGCTTCTCAAGGTGGCTTCCCTTCGTGATCTGCTCGTTGCCAAAGTCGTTGAATAGGGAGTTCAGGTTCTCGTTCAGCGCAGCTGCGAACGCGGGGCCGAGCCCCGACCCCTTGTTTCCAACCTTGCTGTAGCCGAGCCAGTTCTGCTTGACCTCCGGGAAACGATACCAACTGTTGAGGAGGCCGACGTTCACCCGGCCACTGTTCGACACGTCTCGAAGAAAACGGATGTACCTGATGATCTCGTCGTGCAGCGCGCGATACTCGGGCTTCTCGCTATTGAACAGCAGGAATGGGTCGATGAAGACCGGGAGGTCATTGATCAGCGACACGTTGAACGCGCCATGTGCGTCCAGCAGCACAGGATCGACATCAAAAAAGTCGGAGAAGTAGATCTTCATCATTCCAAACCGCTACTCGACGGGCGGCCGATCCTGCTCAAAATTAGTATGAATGTCGGCGACTTGTGCGTTCGTTACCTCCACGATCGACACACCACCTCTATTGCCTTCGAGGAGTCTGAGAATGTGTCGTAGGGCGGACTCATACGGAGCTTACTTTGCCAAAAGGTACCGGTCGAGTAGCTCGTGCAACCAGTGACGACGACGCATGGTAGTGATCCGATGGCTCGTCAAGCAAAGAACCGGTTTGCCAGCGATTGGTCTGAGCATCAGATGTGAATTCTCCTGGGAAACCACCAAGTTGTTCACACCTGCATGTTCATGACGGGTGAAACCTCTGCTCGTCGTGGCCTGTGTCTGCGCATTAAGCGAAGCTTCCGACCTTAAGCGAAGAAAACGGCGCCGTTGCCTGTGCCGTTTTTCGCTTCCTCGGTTCTCTGCCCGGGAGGACGATAGCAAGCATCGTCCCGCGCTTCGAGACAGAGACATGCTTTCTTTATCCCACGCCCTGGTTGGACTGACACTCTTTGGGCCCCTGGTGTTTAGCGCGCCCGTGCGGGCGGGCGACGCCCTGGTCATCGAGGTCTTCACCACAAGCGAGCAGCCGGTCGTTGGTGCCGAGCACGAGCGACTGCGAACCGCGACCATCACGAGCTACGCCGTTGACGGCCTCGAGCGCTTCGAATCGGAGCTGTCTGAAGGCCTCCCTGCTGACCCGGATACCGCGAAGGCGGCAGCGCTCCGTCGGATCCAGCGGCTCGACGACGCCCGTATGGCGCCGGCGAAAGACGCGGCGTTCGGGCTTGCCAAGGCGGTGCAGCACGGCGTCGATCGCTATCCCGCCATCGTGTTCGACGGACGCGCCGTCGTCTACGGCGTCACGGACCTGGTCGAGGCGCTCGACCGTTACGAAGCTTGGCAACGGGAGCAGATCCGATGAGGCCGCAGCGCCTCCCTGTTCTCGGCTTGACATTGCTGCTCCTGGCATCCGCCGCGAGCCGAGCAGCAACGGTCACGACACCCGGCATCATCGCGCAGACCACGGCGGCGACCTTCGCCTGCATGCGCTGGATGCCGGTAGGCGTGTGCTTCTGGCTGCGTTGCTCCTGGACCGGCTGTCGTGTCCGCACCTCACTCAAGGTCGGGCACTACAACCCGGACCTGGTCGTCAGTGTCTACAACGAGCTCGGTGGCAATCCGTGGGCGGAGATCCGCGCAACGCTCGGTCTCGCCCAGCGCGCTGCTGCAACCGGTCTGCTGGGCGCGCTCCTGCCGGTCCCGATCGATAGCGCGGGTAATCGCACCGAGGGGACCGGTGACCGGAAGGATCACCGCAATCTCGTGTTCCGCGAGAGCGATGCTATCGGCCACCCGCTGAGTACATTGTCTGGCCTCGTCGCCGGCGTCGGCCTCGTCTGCGAATCCCAGACGACGTCCTTCTTCCCGTACTTCCAGTCCGGGCTCGACGCCCTCTCCTGGCGGCAGGAGATCCCGGAGATCTTCTATGCGGCCAGCTGGGTGCCGGGCCTGCGCGAGGTCGGCACCTTTCCACTGCAGACCTGGGGCAGCGTGCATCCTCGCACCGGCTGGACCACGCAGGCGGAGGAACCCAAGGCCGCCGCGGTCACCGCTCAGCGGGCCGGCGACATCGTGACCCGTACCGGTCAGCCACATGTCTATGTACCGCTTACCGGGCCGAGCTCTGGCAGCCAACGCGTCTGGCCGCCGGGCCCGCTGGTCGAGAAGGATGCCCGCACCGGCACCTGGCAGATGCTGGCTCCGCGCCCGGAGGCGAGCTGCAACGTGTTCGGTACCAACGACCTGGTGGGTCTCTCCGGCTGGGGCGGCGGCCGGGTCGACGCGGCCGGTGACTATGTCTGGAACCTCTGGCGACCCTACCAGTGCTGCAGCCGCCGCGGGCAGTGGTTTCTGTTCGACATCAACTGGATCTCGTACCCGCCATGAGATACCTGCACGAAGGGACCTCCCGGCTCGCATTACTGACGATTCTCGGCGCCGCTTTGGCTGTGCCCGGGGCGCACGCCGCCGAAGGCCCGACTGAGGACAGCCTCTGGTACTACGAGATCGGCGGAGCCGAACCGGTTTCGGCTCCTGCCAACCCGTCGGTGGTATCGGTGACCCTCGGCGGTTCCGCTCAGCTCGGGCTCGGCTACAGCTGCGGCAAGTTCGACCCGGTACTCGCAGTCACCAACACCCTGAACGACATCAAATCTGGCGTCGACGACATGATGAACGCCATGACGGCCGCCGCATCGTCAGCCATCGCCGCGCTGCCGGCGCTGATCCTGCAGCGCGCCAACCCGGGCCTCTACGACCTGTTCCAGAACGCGCTGCTAAAGGCGGAGGAGACCATGCAGCTCGCGACCAAGAGCTGCGAGCAGATGGAGGCCGAGATCGCCCAGGGCAAGAACCCGTACGCGGATCTCATCACGCTCTCCAAGGGCAACGACTGGAAGGTGCAGATGGGGATCGGCGGGAACGACGCCGTGACCGCGAAGGAATCGGTGGAGACCTCGAACGGCGACAACGGCGTGCCGTGGATCGGCGGCCAGGCCGGCGGCGCCGGGCAGCCGGTGCTCCGCTTCACCGGAGACATCGTTCAGGCGGGCTACAACATCAACATGAACCGGCCGATCACTTCGACCGCCCCCGTGCCTGCGGCATCGGCCACTCGGCTCTCCGAGGTCTGGCCGACACCGGCAGCGGCAAGAAACTGGGTGGTCGACGTGGTCGGCGAGAACATCGTTACCACCTGCGACACCTGCCGCAAAGACAGCATTCCGGGCACCGGGCTCTTGCCCAAGCTCTACAGCGAGTCGGCGACGGTGACGACCGAGCTCGCGAACCTGGTCAGCGGCGCGACGCCGCCGACGCTCGCGAACCTCGAGCTCGTCACCGCCCCTGGCGTCGCGGTCACCCGCCAGGTCGTCGAGGCCATCCGCGAAATGCCGGCCACCGAGCAGGGGCTCATCATCGGCCGGCTGGTCTCCGAGATCAGCACTGCGCGCACCGTGGAGAAGGCCCTGTATGCCCGGCGGCTGCTGTTGTCGGGCCGCCAGGTGCCGGAGGTGTATGCCACCGAGGTTGCGCGCCAGCACGCGGACACGGCGATCGCCGAGCTCGACAAGGAGATCGAGAGCCTCCTGTTCGAGACACGCGTGCGCCGCGAAGTGGTCTCCGACACCGTGACGGTACTGCTCGAACGTGCGGCGGCACGCCGCCAGGCATCGCTGAATGTTCCGCAAGGCGAACCCATCGATCCCCGGCCGCTCAGCAATGGCCGCGTTCAGTAGCGGGGCACAGATGCGCCGCCGTTGGTTTCTCACGCTGTCGGTGGTCGCAGTCGGCGGCGTGATTGCCGTCGGCCTGGTGCTCTGGCAGGCAGTGGAGCTGAACTCGCTCTCCACCGTCTCTGAGCGGGTCGCTGCGGCCAAGCCGTTCGCGAGCGCGATCCGTTCAGCGCTGATTGGCCTGCTGGCACTGGCTTGGCCTTGGTTGCCGGCATTCTGGGCCGGAGCCAACGGTAACGACGACCGTACCCATGCACGCTGGATGGCACTGCGCTGGCGGGTCATCGGCTGGCTGGTCGTCATCGAGCTCGTGCTCGGGCAGAACCCGATCGGTCGCTTCCTGGGCGCGATTTCGGGGCTCCTTGCATGAGCGTCGACAGCTACCTCGAGCTCTTCACGACGCTATTCGGCTGGGCGTTCTACGGCGTGCTGTGGGATGTGCTGGTCGGTACCGGCATTGTCTACCTGCCGTTCCTCGGCATCCTGATCGACAACTGGCGTGATCCCGCCGAGGGAGGTCAATTCGGCACGGTGACCGGACTCTCGCTGCGGTGCATGGAGATCGAGCTATTCCTGGCGTTGCTCGTCGTAGTGCTGGCCGGTCAGCCGGCAGCACTTACGCCGTTGAACGCTGGGACCTTGAGTTACGACCCTCAGCCTTCGCTCGCTGACCCGATGCCGGCGACTGCCACCGTGGCGGCACCGCAGAGTACTTACGGGGCGGCTGGTTTCAACGGCTCGCCCGCCACCGTGAACATCCCGGTCTGGTGGTACGCCGTGTTGGCCATGAGCTCCGGATTCAACCATGCCGTGGTCGAAGGCCTGCCCGCCGCGAGCGACCTGCGCACCTACGAACAACAGGCGCGGCTCGCCACCATCGCCGATCCGCGTTTGCGTCAGGAGGCGAGCGATTTCTTTAGCGAGTGCTACGTGCCCGCGCGATCCAAGTACCAAGCGGAGCGACCCGCGACCGCAGCCGTCGCCGGAATCCTGACAACCTACGGTGACGATGATCCGGACTGGATGGGCTCGCACGTCTATCGCGATACGGCCGGCTTCTACGACAGCCTGCGCCCGACGAAACAGATCCCCGGGTGGGCGTACAACGCGGCACGCGACACCGAGTACGACCCCGCCTCGCCGCCAACCTGGGGCAAACCGACCTGCAAGGAATGGTGGGAAGACGGCACCGTGGGTCTGCGCGAGAAACTGATCGACGAAGCGGATGCCACGTCGGCCGGATTCTCCGGGCTCGTCGTGGCCGTGGCGCCGATCCTGGCGAGCGAGCAGCAGGAAGACGCCGTGGTCCGCACGGTGCTCAACAACGCCCCGCCATCCTGGTCGAGCAACGAGCTGGTCGCCGGGAACACGGCCAGCACTGGTTGGCTCGCCACCGCCGAGAACATCGTCAAAGGTGGACTAGCCACCGGCGGAGTGATCACCGCCTCAGCGCTTTTCTCCGTGACCATGACCGCCGTGCTGCAAGCGCTTCCCATGGTTCAGGCGCTGATGCTGCTGGGCATCTATGCGTTGTTGCCGATGATCGTCGTTCTGTCCCGCTACTCGCTCTCGATGATGGTCGTCGGCGCGATGGCGATCTTCACGATCAAGTTCTGGAGCGTGCTCTGGTACCTGGCCATGTGGGTGGACCAGAACCTGATCCAGTCCATGTATCCGGACGTAAACGTTTTCCTGCAGATCTTCGCCAATCCAGGCGAGCATGACGCCAAGCGCATGCTGCTCAATATGATCACGACCAGCCTCTATTTGGGGCTGCCGCTGCTGTGGAGTGGGATGATGGCGTGGGCCGGAGTGAAAGTAGGCCGTTCTATCGATGCGGCCACTAGCCCTCTCAGAGCTCCCGCCATGGACGCTGGTCGCCAGGGAGGTGCGATCGGCAAGGGAATTGTTACAAAGGGCGCAGCCGCCCGCCGCTAATCTCGCTCGTACCAGCCGTACGGATCAGTGCCGTCGTCCAGCTTGCCGGTCCGATAGTTCAGAACCCCACCGCGGATTGAGCTGTTGAGCTCATCCTTGGCAGGAGCTGTCTGGGCGCTCGCTGCCAGGAATCCTGCGATGCTGCCGATAAGGCGCAAGCCAACGCCGACCATGCGGTAAAGCGTACGCAATGCAGTCCTGAAAACTTGGTTGGCTGATTGAGTTGTCATTTGTTGAAACCCTGGCCTAGCCGCTCGGAGACGTTTCGGTTTCGTCTGTCAGAGGCTATCTGAGAAACAATAGTTCGGTACGCAGGTATTCGCCATACCTGACCACTACGCGCCCCAACTTGCGCTCATCAATTCCGCGAAATCCCTGCGCGAGAGCACCTCGGAACAGTCCCGCCAATCCTTTTCTGTCGGTTCCATCGTAGTGGTATAACGCAGGTCGAAACCCGTGGCCTCTTTCTGCGCGTTAATGTACTCGTCCAGTTTGTCACCCAAGGTTTCGATGTCATCGATCCACTCATCCTTGATAGTGTCTGGAAGCGAGCCGAACAGGTTGTAACGATCACGCATGCGCTCGGAAAGACGCTCGTAAACCTTTTCATCTACAGTTTGCTCGTTGACCAGGTTGAGCATATCCACCTTTTCGCGGACCTGACCAAAGCGCTTGATACGACCAATGCGTTGTTCGAGTTTCGTAGGATTCCACGGTAGGTCGATATTGATCAAAGCACCCAAAGTCTGCAGATTTAATCCCTCACATGCGGCGTCGGTGGCGACCATGATGCGAATACCGTGCTCAGCCACCATTTTCTTTAACGTCTCACGTTCGCTATGTACGCTGTCGCCGCCCTGATAGAGCCGGCTACGCCCTGCGCCAGCATAGAGGCCGATTGCTTCATCCGGATAGCGAGCCGCGAGTGCATCCGCTACCCACTTTGCGGTGTCGTAATACTGGCTGAAGATGATAATCCCGTAGTCGAGCCATTTTTCACGTTCAAGGTAGTGGAGGACGGCGTTGAGCTTCGGATCCTGATCGATGCGCTCCAGCCGCGCGATCAGTCGCGTAAGCACTTCGCTTTCCTCGTCGGATTCAACGCTCAGATCGATTTCCTGATCATCTTCTTCTTCGTGCACGGTGCGTCCCGCTAACAGCATCCGAGCTGTGTTCAATCCGGCCTGAATGCTCGAGCAGATACGTTGCTCCATCAGGTTCTTCATGAAGCCACCGCCTTTGCCACGTTTGGCTAGTGCCTTGCCAAAAAGTCGGGCCTCGCGGTAAGCCTCTCTGAAATGCTCGCTGGTTCGCAGTGCCGCGGCTTCGAACAGGGCGTTGAAGGACTGGAGCTCGCGCGCCAGGTTCCGTTCAGGATGAACATCCACGCCGACCTTTGTTAGAAGCCCGGCATTCTCTAGGCTGGTGCGTTTGCGCAGGACGATATGACGTACAAATGGGTTCTCCCTCTGAAAGAAGGTCGCTCCACTGATCTCGCGGTTGAGTTCATCGTCGAGGATCTCGCGCGTGTCGTCCGACAGCTCGGTGAACGGCTTGTTCGTTTGCCACTCACCGTTGGTCAATCCTAAGTCTTGCCGAATGGCGCTGTAGAGCCTTCGCGCTCGCGGCTCTTGGCTGGCATCGACCAAAGGCAATGGCGAACGCAACAGCTCCCAGGCGAAGCTGGGTTCTGTGACTGCCTGGTCACCGGACAGGACGGGTAGGGCCTCCTGTGGCCGATGCCATTTGGCGAAATCGTTGCCCAGCACGAAGTGACCTTTGCCCTGATGAAGGATGCCCATCAGGTCCCAAAGATCCTCGGCACGGGTCTGAATAGGGGTGGCAGTGCCAAGCAGAACATGATCGGCTCGCGCGGCCATCTCGCGCATGAAAGCCAGCAACTCGTTCGGCGTACCTGCATCTCTGCCAAATCCCTGGCGGGTGCGCGCCTTGTGAGCTTCGTCGAGAATTAGAAGGCCGTAACGCAAGCCCAGAAGGTGTTGCTTCTCCTGGGAGTCACGCATCATCAGGCCGGTCGACACAATGCCAATCCGTAAGGGACATTTGGCAATCTGCTCGCGACCAGCAGGGGAGATGGTGCGCTCATCGACATCTAGCCAAACCTTGCGCTGGGTCTCCCAACGGGCGCAGGGGATGCCTAGCTTGTCAATCAATTCCGTTTGCCACTGTTCACACAGCGTGGCAGGCGCGAAGATCACGATCGGCTTGCGGGACTGACGCTCCTTGTCGCTGAGTAAGCACAAAGCCAGCGCAGCGGTCGCGAGCGAAAGGGTCTTGCCGAGCCCGACCTCGTCGGCCAGCAGCAGGCGCACAATGCCATGGTTATGGTAGTGGCGAAGACATTCTGTGATGAAGCCTTGCTGCCAGGGTTGGAGTGAGAGGCCTTCCCGGTAGAGAGGAGATTCGATCAGCGCCGCGGGCGCCAGGTCCTCGTCCTCGCCAATCTCGTCGAATAGCACCTCCCGGCGGTATCCACGCCGGCGGACTTCCCGAATCACGGCATCTGGTAAGGGGCGGGCTGCGTTCCACAGGAACTCGAACTCCTTCTCGATCCAAGCCACTCCCTCAGGAGAATCGTCTTCCCAGAGAATTTCGTAATGCCGTTGCCAGCCGCTACTGGTCTCGTTCATGGATCCGATGAAACCGAGCTTGCGGCCATCAGCGAGCTCGATAACGCCCGCCTTGCCATGCAGGAAGCCACAGATGCTATCCGGTGCCACTCGAACTGCCTGTCCATGCTTGGCGAGAAACGCATCCAGCCGGCGATAACGGTCCCGGTTGAGCAGGGCCTCTGCCTCGAGCGCCCTGTCATTCCAGCGGCCGACCATCTTTGACTCGCGCAGTTGAGCCACCTTGAGGTCGTCCGGGTGGATGTCCACGTTGCAGACGATCTTCACCTCGGGAATGGACTCCAGCAGCTCGTTGGCAACCTCGAACAGTGAGCTAGTGAAGTAACCAGCGATGCGCTTGTAGCTTCGTGCGCCCTGCAGATGCTGTAGCAGGAAGCTGCTGTCCAGCCGGTGAGTGCGTGAGGAGAAGCGCCGAATGCTCATTGGTCAGTGAGCTCGCTTAGGTGCAATTACGCCACCGTTCATTGACCCAGTGCACGCAAGTTGCGTAGGCGGGCGCCGAGTACCTCAGCAACATGACGTACCTCAGGTTCCGGGGCCTTGCGCTCGATGAAGGCGAGCATATCGATAATGAGGGGGCGAATTTCTATGAAATCGGGCATCTCAGCCTGCAGTTGGCTAATCACCGTTTGTGGTTCGGTTTCTGCGAGCAGCTGCTGCAAGCCGATAATGACGCGACCCAACCACGTGGCGCCGATCTCCGTGCTCTCTGTCAGATCGCGCGACGTGAAATCGGCGACATGCTTTAGGCGAGCCTTGTTCGCCGCCATATTACCCATCAATCGCGTGTAGTCCTCAACCCGGAAAGCCTTAGCGAAGTTCTGATAGTTGTCGAGCTTGGCGGCGCCTGTCGTCTCCATATCCATCATGCGCAGGTAGAAGCGTTGAATGCCGCTGAGCCTGGCCCAGGTATCCGCGCCTAGACCTTCGGGCACCAGCACGCTGTTCGCGGCCTCGGCTGCTTGCTGTACGATTTCATCGACGACGGTGATCTCGCCGCGCTGCCGCGGGCGCAGCGCAAAGGTAGTCACGTCTTCATCACCAATGCTGGTATAAGACGTCAGCACCTTCAGCGCCGCCGCGTACCCGGCCATCTGCAAGTCGGAGTCGTTGAATACGGGTTCACCCAGCTTGTTTTTCACCTCGTCATTGAGGTTCATCATAGATTCAATTTGACGCTGCACCTCCGCGCGCACTGCTGGCAAAATCCGTTGCTTGAAACCCGCGCGTTCGCCCGCTGGGCGCTTCCTAAGCATCAAGATCACCGTGCCCTGGACATAACCGCCTTTCTTGAGCTCAGACGTGGTTTCCGTAGCGATGTACCAAGCGGCTACCACTTGAAGACCTGCCGCCCAGAAGATGCCGACCATGTCCGACCAGACACTCGTGTCCTGATGGGTAAACATTACGGACTGCATGCCGTTATCAGGCATATGGTCAGTCATCGCGCTGTAGGCATCTACCATGCTCCGACGAAAGTCGTCACCGGAACCCTTAATCGCAAGCGCGCGGCGTGAATCCCACACCCAGTCATCGAAGGGGTGAGGCGGGCTTTTGCGCAGCCAGGCGATGAAGAACTCTGCAATCTCGTGGTAGCTCACCGCATCGGCATACGGTGGGTCGGTGATCCAGAATTCGGCGTCGTGTTGTAGCGTGGAGGCGTCCTTGTTATTGACGGTCAGGCCACCCACGATGCTGCTCGCTGAATCGGTGAGGAACAGATAGTTCTGCCCGGTGACGAATGATCGAACGCCGTAGAAGTAGTTGGTGTTGTAGGCTTGGTTGTAGAAAGTCTGCGTAATCGACTCGCGCGCGGCCCCGGTGCCATAACGGCACAGCTTGCTCGACCAATCCAGCATCTTGGCCAGCGATAGACACAGTGCGGGTTGGATTTCGGCAGGCATCCTCTGGATTTGCTCATGCACCAAGGCGGCTACGAGAATCTGACGAGGGCTGAACAGGTGGTGCCAGTGCGTCCAGCCACGCGTCCGAATGGGCTCGTCGGTCTTGTCGCCCGGCTCGATGGCCATGTCCGGCACTAGGCCTTGCTCCTGCCAGCGGCTTAGGCTTTCAGTGACAAGCTGCTCCACCCGCTTCTCACGCTCAAGATCGGCGGCGGTGGGGGCGGCAAACCAGGTGTCCTGACGGCCCGCATCCAGCGTTTCCTGGCTGATCCACTGGATTGCGTACAGGCGCTCCTGAAAGATGTCGTCCGGGCGAGGCTTGAAGTCGGACTTTTCCCAGCGGCGTAGGCGGTTGCCCGTCACTCCATCGGCCTGCCTAAAGTCGCCACGCAGTGTCTTGATGGGCGTGCGGTAGGTTTTGCCGTCCAATGTATAAACCATGTCGCCGTCTTGTACCGTGCCCGTCTCGGCGGCGCTCATCTCTGCCTTGGATGCGCCCGAGATGATTTCGATTTCGAAGCGCTTATTCTTGGGGTCGGGCTTCAAGCGAGCAATGGCGCTGCGCGTCTTGGACACCGTCCAGGTAGAGGATAAGGGCACCATCCAGCCGGTTTCTGGGCAACGCGCCTCGAGGCACCAGAGGTACGCCTTGGCACGATTCCCATCTGCATCGTGCTCGATACACAGCTCGGTGATGCGCTGGTTGACTGCCTTCGCCAAGGTGGATTGGGCCTGCGAAATTTCCTCGCGCCGCTTGCTGGGCGCGCCGATGATTTCTGCACTGCCCCAGGTCAACATGCAGGCTATGGGGTTTAGGTCGGAGGCGTAGGCGTCGCATCCGATACGCGCTGCCTCGAAAGGAATGGAACCGCCACCCGAGAAGGTATCGCCCACGCGCGGTCGATGGCCGTAGCGCAGGATGCCCAGTTGCTCCACCAGCTCTGAAATAGATTTCACGTTCACGCCCAAATGGGCGTAATGGCGATTTACCTCTGCCCAAACTGGGGCATACAGCCATTCCTGATTCAACTCTTCCGGTCGCTTGCCGAGACTGGCCTTTTCCTCGTAGCTGGCACAGGTGGTCAGCAACTTGCGGTAGACCACCAGCTTCTCATCGTCACTCAGGCTGCGCTGCCAGCGCAGAGAGATGCCTTCTTCATCCGCGTCAAGCGGAAAGCGCATCCAGCGAACGTCTCCACCTGTGATATCACCCCGCTTCAGCGTGGCCTTAAAGTAGTTCCACGGATCTTCAAGCTGGATGCGCGCGGCAATCTCAGCAGGTGATAGGGCGTTGCCGATCAGCGCACGGCGCGCCAAGCCCTCGTCGTCGAAGGCCATGATTTTTTCAAAAAGTGCGAGATCTGCTTCCGCATCATTGGTCGGCGGCAGCAGGCTAGCCAGTACGATGGCACGCACCAGAATCAGCGGCTTACGACCTTTCCAGTACGAACCCAAGCCCGTAAGTGTCTGGCTTTGCACCGAAGTTCGCTCTTGCTGTGCCTCAAACGACACTTTCTGAGATGGGAAAGCCGATTCAATCAGTGCCGGCGCATCTTTGAGTTTGAGCGGAACCAGGGTCGCTGTTGTTCTGTTCGCTTCACTCATTTCTCATTCGTTCCCAAATAAGTCCAGCATCGGTCGGTCGGTGTCATCACCAGCGCGCTGACGCCGCGCCTTGGGCTGCAGCAGCTCACTTTGCGCGATGTCACCCAGCGCGTGACGCAACGCTAGTCGCCAACCTTTGTCGCCATCGTTGATGCCACCCGTGCTCATGGCTGTCATGCCAAATAACCACCACCGTTCCTCCGGGCGCAGTGCAAGCCAGTTTCGTACTGCGACCGGGATCTTCTCCATTTCCATGTGCTCTACAGCCCAGGCCAGCACGCAGAGCTCTTTTCCAAGCAGCCGATCCACGGGGTTTTCGCCGACCTTCCATGAAGAGATATTCAGGTCGTGGGCTTTCAAGCGGACGTTGAAAGCACGCTGGGCTTCCCCGCGGATCGCGGTCCACCGCACTCTGTCGAGGAGGACCCGATCGATGACGGCCGTCTCATCGCTAGTCGCCTGCAAGCCAAGATATTCACTGATCTGCACGCGCCCGGTATTGGACCGGGGGATGATGACTTTGAAATGGTGCGGATCGCTCGTGGCGGGCACCCCAAAGCCCAGGGTCGGACGAGTCGAAGTCCGGGTGCCACATTCCTTCGTTTTCCCCGATGCTGTCTTGCGTGCCGCTTGCGCTTTTGCCATACGTCTACTGTTCCTGGACCACGTCGCCAGGGCGTAGCTCGATCCCTACGATCTTCGCGAACTCTTTGGCCTCGAAACCCGTGTCGAACTGGATGCCGTCGGCAATCGTAATGGCCACTGGCGCTTGATCCTCTTGCAGTACCTGACGAAGGCTGTTGACCACGCCTTCGATCATCGCGGCAGTGACCTCTCTCTCCTGGAAACGAACGGTGACCGTGTTCTCGCCTTCGCCGATCTCGATACGCACACCCTTGAAGCGCGTACCAGGCTGGTCGCGGAAGCGGTTAATCACGCCGTACACGCGGTCGGTGGTGTCCAGCGCTACCCGCTTGGCCTGAAGCCTGGCCGGCTTGGTGTCGACGATTTGCACCGTCTTGTCGCTGCTGGCCGGGATTTGGAAGTCGGCCGTCTTGTTGGCTTCGCCCGAACGAGCGTAGACCAGAAGGCGCGTCGCCTGGGATCCAATCTCAAAGGAGCTCTCGTAAGCCGTGCCGTCCTTCGGATTTGAGCCGTCCAACGTATAGAAGAGTTCGGCCTTCGGTGTGCACTGTAACGTGATTTTGCGTTTGTCTGCCGCCGGCTCCACCTGATGCCGGATCTTGAGTTCCGCCAGCCAGCGAACCGGGGCACCGCTTTCGTATTGACCAGTCGTGTCCTTCACCAAGAAATACAGCGTCCCTTCCGCGGTGGTGAAGTTGTCGAGATCGTCGACCTGGCTCGAGGACTCGAGCCTCTCAGGCTTGGTGGCGTAGTAGACGACCGGGCTCTCTCCGGCGTGACGTGGCGTAAGGCTGAGGATGGCTTCACCGGATTCGGGGTGGGTGCCGACCAGAGAAACGTTGACGGTCGTCTTCTCCTTCGGGAACGGGCCTTTCTCGATGTACCCGTCCTCACCCAGTCGCCAACGGCCCTGCTTGAGCGCCTCTGCCTTGAGCGTATCCATGCCGCCATTCCCGGGCATCCAGGGCCACGCCGGGTTGCTCTTCGCGCGGCTGACGACATCCTTCCAGGGAGTACGTCGGTTGTCCTTACCGGATGGCCAGAGATCGGCTTCCGCCATTGCAAAGTACTGGGAGAAGTCATCCTGCAGATCCATTGCCAGCTTGTAGTTGGCGCGCGGGCTGCCCAGCAGAGCCTCGACCTGAGTTTCTGCGGATTGATCGCCCTTGCCGAGCTTCAGACCGTTGTCGATGGTGACAGGCGCCAAGAACTCGCGGTTGTCCAGCTCGTCCACACTTGGGAAGTAAACACGGTTGTATGCCGCAGATAACGCCTTGCCGAAGCGGTCCTCTGCCTCTTCCATCCGATCTCGAGCCTCTTCATACAGAGTGTCACCTGGCTTGAGGCGCTTGTGGATCTGCTCGATGGCGTAGAGCTCGCGTAGCCGGTCTTCGACAGCGTCGGCGAGGTGGCTGTCCTGACCGGTAAGGACCAGAAGGTTGTTCTTTTCCTGCTGGTAGTCGAAGAAATTCTGCAGCTCGCTTGGCGGCACCTTATTATCGGGCTTGATGACAATGAGCACACGCGGGCCGCTGAGTTTGAGTTCATCGAGCTTGGGCAGCACCTGCACATCCTGATAAGCATTGCGGCGCTCTGGTTGGAGAATGCCCGTCAGGCGGTTGATCAGCGCCTGGTCGATCTTGGGCTGCGGTACTTCCTTAGCGTTGCGCTCAATTTGCCGGGAAAGATTTTCGGTCTCCTTGACGAAAAGGCGCTGTTCCTCGCGGTGCAAATACCAGGCCTGCTCGCGCAGGCGCTGGATCGCCTCAAGGAACTCGTCAGATTTCCGATTGGGGGCAGCCAGATACTCGATGATCTCGCTATCTGTGAGACCAATGCGGCCACCAACAGCGCGGGAGAGTGACGACGCCAGAAGCAAAGTCATGACCTGCTTGGCGGCATCGCTATCCAATTCGTCATCGATCGACTCAGCGATCGCATTTCCATTGTCAGCGATGTCTCGCGTGACCGCGGGCATGAGCTTGGGTGCAATCCGCTCGATTTCGTCCTTGACCTGATCATCGTTCAGGTCGAGATGCTGCGTGCCGATCAAGAAGACGTCGTCGCTTTCCCGCTGGGAAACGCTCTTCAGAAGCCGGGCCGTGAATTGCATCAATCCGCGCGTTTGGCGGAATCCTTCGTTTTCCTTGAACAGTGCAACCAGATGTTTGAACGAAGGATGGAAGGGGTAGGTCTCACGCACCTGTTCGGTAATTTGCTCCAGACTTGCTGCGACTATGTAGCCACCGTCCTCCGCCTTCTTGACCTGCTGTGCATACTCTTCCGCGATTTCGGTAATCACGCGCTCGTCAGGAAGTTCATTGATCAGTCGCTTCTTGAGAATCTCGTAGATCTCGTTGCCGGCGAGCTGCACCGGCGTAATCGTCATGGCCTGGCGGCGCGTTTCTTGCTGCAAGTTAGAGATAGCGTCTCCAAGCGCTTTGGTTTGCGCTTTGTAGCTACCCGAGAGGTTCGCGACGACAATGCAGCAGTTCGGCAGCTCCAGCGCGGCGCTCATCAGCGCGCCGAGACTGTAGACGACCATGTTGGCCAAAGTGCCTTGACCGAAGACCTGCGTACTCGCGTTATCGAGATAGGGCGGAAGCTCATCCAAGAGTATCAACGTAGGCTGGTCGCCGATGATGGACTTCCACTGGGTCTGATCCACCGCCTTCGGACCATTGACCCAGTAGGGCCTGATGGCTTCTTCCTGTCCGAGCTGGTTGGCGATCTCGCCCCAGATGTAGTTGTCGGGGTTGTTGCGGCCATTGAATGCCGCGATCCGGGCGTTGGCGAAGTCGATGCGCGAGTTGAGTTCTGGCGCGAGCACCTCTGGCCGCAAATGCGGATGACGAGCTAGCAGCCCCAAGGCAACCATCATGTGCGTCTTACCGCCACCCATCGCTTGGGTGAGTTCAAACACCGCCTGGTCGGATTTGCCGGACAGCCGCAGCATGCCCTCACGAAACAGCTGGTCCATGCCATGAGTGACATAGTTGCGCGAGAAGAATTCGCGACCATCCCCTTCGTCCTTGATCAGATCCGCCAGGTTCTCTATGCCCTGGCTCATCCGGTAGTCCTGGATGACGGGGTTGAAGCTGCAAGCCTGCTTAATCGTCTTGATCATGCTGAGTGATCCCCGCTTTTGTCCTCAATGTCCTCGGGGCTAGCGACGGCAATGCCGTGCTGCTCGCAGTAATCGCGGATCAACACCTCGACCATGTTGGCGATGGAGCGATGCTCCTGCTGAGCTGCGGCGCGCAATGCGTCTTTTAGACCTGGATCTATCCGAAAGGTCAGCGTGGCTGTCTTGGTGGTGCCCATTCCCCTTACAGACCCCCTGCAAATGTACTGCAATATACTGTATTGTACTGCGGAATGCGATCAGGGTGCGTTTGGCTTCCTACTCGGTAGCTCAACTTTGGGTCTGGCCTTAGTCTGGAAGGGTTTATCAGCTAACCTATTGAAATGAAAAGACTCGAGACAGCCCGTAGCACTTGGCGAGGACTCCCGTGATTGTTCAGGCGTGGGGAGCCCGCGACATTGAGGGCAAGGCGCATCCGAATCGAGCGCGCGCGACGATCACGGGTACCGAGCCTGACTTGCTGGGTTTTGCCCCAACATCGGTGGGCGGCCACTCAGGGATTCGCCGGATCGGACGCACAGCATGACTGTCCCGATCACAGCCTCGATGCTCTATGACCTCGTTTCCTGCCCACACCGGGTGACAATGGACGTCTTCGGGGATGCTTCAGAGCATGACGAACCGAATGCGTTCGTGGAGCTTCTTTGGGAAAAGGGATCGCTCTATGAAAAGGAGGTAATGGAAGGGCTGGAGATACCGTTCACCGATCTCTCAAAATACCAGGGCCTCGAGAAGACTCAATCCACATTGGAGGCCATGCGGCGCGGCGACGTCCTGATATACAGCGGGCGCATGGAGGCCGATGGTCTACTCGGCGATCCTGATCTTCTTCGCAAAGAGGGCGGTGGGTATGTCGCTGGGGACATCAAGTCTGGCGCTGGTCTCGAAGGATCAGACGATCTGTCGAGGCCCAAGAAGCATTATGCGGTTCAGCTTGGTCTCTACACCGATATCCTGGAACGCAAAGGGCTTTCAGCCGGAAGACGCGGTTTCATCTGGGATATCAATGGCGATGAAGTCATATACGACTTTACGAGTCCCGAGGACGGGCGAAGCTCGCGCACTCTCTGGCAGGTCTACGAAGACACGCTGGCCCATGCGCAGGAAATCGTTACAAGAAGAACCGAGACGCTTCCGGCCTATAGCGGCGTCTGCAAACTCTGTCATTGGTATACGGCTTGCGTCTCGCGTCTGACTGATTCCAACGATTTGACGCTCATCCCCGAGTTGGGCCGTTCAAAACGTGATGCCATGATCCCTCGTGTGCGAACGATTCGGGAATTGGCGAGCTCAGACCCTGGGGAATTCATCGCTGGCAACAAGACGGTATTTCCTGGAATCGGTCCGGCTACTCTGAAGAAGCTCCACGCCCGAGCAACATTGATTGCTGCTGGAGAAAAGGGCGTTCCCTACTTGAAGGAGCCTATGTCGCTACCGTCTGAAGACTTGGAATTGTTTTTTGATATCGAAGTCGATCCCATGCGCGACATTTGTTACCTACATGGATTCGTCGAACGGCGCGGTGGTGACAGCAATTCAGAAAAGTTCGTCCCATTCTTTGCTGAGGAGCCAAGTGCAGAAGCGGAGAAAATGGCTTTCGCTCGAGCGTGGCGGTACATGCGGGATAGCCAACCCTGTGTGATTTACTACTACTCGAAGTACGAACGAACGATTTACAGGAAGCTTCAAGTTAAGTATCCGGATATTTGCACCGTCGCCGAACTAGAAGAGTTATTCGCTCCCGCACACGCCGTGGACCTCTATTTTGATGTTGTGCTTAAGTTGACAGAATGGCCGACTCGCGACTACTCGATCAAGACGCTCGCAAATTACTTGGGATTTATGTGGCGGGATTCGCACCCTTCAGGGGCCGCCTCTATCGAATGGTTTCACAAGTGGGTCGGGACAGGCGATCCGGAAGTTCGGCAACGGATCTTGGACTACAACGAAGATGACTGCCGTGCGACTCGTGTGCTGCGCGATGCGCTCGACGATCTGCGCGTTAAGCCGGAGAGGCTTGGATGACAAATATTCAGCAGACGCACGACGCTCAAAAGACCCTCGCGGATCTGCGAGACCATCTGGCGCGACACGACAAACCAATCGCATTCTTCTTTGGCGCTGGCACATCGTGTTCTGTGCGAATTGCCGCTCAAGAGGATGGGACCAAATTTCAGCCGATCATTCCCGCGGTTGCCGCTCTGACGACCATTTGCCGGGAAGAGGGGGGAATGCTCGGCGAAGAGTATGGGGCGGCGTGGAAATCAGTCGAGACTCATTGCGAAGAACATGGCCAAGACCCAAACGTCGAAAACATTCTGTCGCGATTGCGGATTATGCTCAACGCAGTCGGCAACACCGACACGTTGTCCGGTCTCAACAAGGAGAAGATAGCGAGGCTGGAAGAGTCCGTTAGAAAAACCATCGCCAGGGTGGTAACGCCGGATCTGGGAAGGATTCCAAGCGGCCACGCGCACCGAAAATTTGCGCGTTGGTTGGTCAGGACATCGCGCCGAAATCCCGTCGAGATTTTCACGGTCAACTACGATGTGCTAGTGGAGCATGCGCTGGAAGCCGAGCGAATCCCTGTCTTCGATGGATTTGTCGGAAGCTATAAGCCGTTCTTCAATGCCGATAGTCTGCGCAGACAAGAATCGGCGCCTGGGGCGAATTGGGTGCGGCTTTGGAAAATGCATGGCTCGGTGACATGGCAGCGCTTTGAATTGGACGGGCGCATTCGTGTGGTCAGGGGAGAACCGAATTCAGCTGGTGAGATGATTTACCCATCGTTTGAAAAGTACGATGAATCGCGGCAGCAGCCCTATTCCGCGTTTACAGATCGGTTGTCCCGCTTTCTAGAGCAGGACGACGCCTTACTTATCGTGGCGGGATTTAGCTTTGGAGATGAGCACATTAACAATCTGATCTTTGGTGCCTTGGAAAATAGACCTCGAACGCATGTTTACGCACTGCAGTTCGAAGAGCCACCGCATGAAAGTGAGTTGAGCAGGCGCGCCTATCAGCGAACAAACATGATAGTAATCGGACCGGAGACCGGAATTATCGGCGGACGACGGGCAGCTTGGGCTCCGGTTGAAAGCCCTGCATTCATGGACGTCGCCTTTGAGTTGAAGCCCGGAGGACCGGATGACGTGGCACAAGACCCTGAAGGCCAGAATGCCAAGGCGGGCTTGATGAAGATCGGCGATTTCGCGTCATTTTGCGATTTTCTTGAAGCTATGACGGGCGGATAGGAGACCATGCCTCTCACAGACCCAACATTTATTGGGCAGGTTGCATCAGTGACAGGAGCTGTAGTTCGGGTGCGCCTGCGGGAGGATATGCCTTCGACACTGGTCATGATTGGCGGCGAGTCTTATCGGGTCGGACAGATTGGCGGATTCTTCCGCGTTCCGCTTGGATACGCCAATCTATACGCCGTCTGTACTCAGATTGGTGCTGATGCTGCTCCGCATGGGAGCGCTGACGAGGTCCTGGGGACGATCCTGGAAACTGACGGGCAATCTCGTCTGTCCGGGTTTCGTTGGATGACCATCGTACTCTTCGGCGAAGGATTGGGTAGCGAGTTCGAACGAGGCGTCGGGCAGTACCCAACGGTTGGTGACGAAGTACATCTGGTCACCAATGATGACCTGCAAGTTATCTACGGATGGGCTAAGGCGAGGAAAGGTACGATTTCTATAGGACAAATAGCCGCCGCATCGGGGATATCGGCAGACATCAGTGTAGCCGGGCTTGTGAGTCGGCATAGCGCGGTCGTCGGCTCCACCGGAGCCGGCAAATCTAACCTCGTGACCGTCCTCATGGAAACTGTTTCCGATGGAAGTCTGCCGAACGCCCGCGCAATTGTTGTTGATCCGCACGGAGAGTACGCATCCGCACTAGGAGATAGGGCAAGAGTATTCCGCATCAGGCCGAATGAGCAAATCGGTGAGAGACCATTGCGAGTGCCGTTCTGGGCCTTGCCATTTTCTGAATTGCAGCTGCTCACGCTCGGCGGTCTTCAGCCGAATCACGAAGCGACTATTCGGGATCTAGTGCTTGACATGAAGGCTGCTGCGGCAGAGCGGCTCACGACGCCTCCACCGCCGGAAACACTGACTGCTGATTCTCCTGTGCCGTTCAGCATAAAGAGGCTTTGGTACGAGCTTGATCAATTCGAGCGAATGACGTTTCGAACGACTGGAAATCAGCAAACTGCTGATCAAGCTTACGAACCCGAAGCAGTCGGAGACGCGTGCGAATTGCGGTCTGATCGCTATCCTTCCGCGAGCCCTTACAACGAAGCGCCATATAAGAATCAGAGAAAGCGTAACGTCGAACGGCACCTGGAATTGATGCGTAGTCGGCTGAAGGACGCGCGTTACTCCTTCCTCTTTTCCCCCGGAGGCGGCTTGGAGCCGAATTTGGAGGGCGAAATCGATCATGACCTGGATGATTTAGTTCGAGAGTGGGTGGGTCATGACAGACCCATAACGATTTTTGATGTTTCGGGTCTTCCATCGGAGGTCTTGCCGACGATTGTCGGGACTATGCTTCGAGTGGTCTACGACATTCTTTTCTGGGCACAAGATCTCCCAATCGGTGGGCGTCAACAACCGCTGCTCGTGGTTCTTGATGAAGCACATCGCTTTGTGCCCGAAGGGAAGGATTCTTCGGCGCATCGAACTCTATCGATGATTGCGAAAGAGGGCCGTAAGTACGGAACCGGACTGATGCTAGTCTCTCAACGCCCCTCAGAGATTGACAGTGCTGTACTGAGCCAGTGCGGGTCCTTGATCGCCATGAGGCTGACTAATTTGTCGGACCGAAGCAAGGTCAGCGCGGCCGTTCCCGATGATCTTGGCGGGCTTGTCGAGCAATTGCCGTCGTTGAGAACGGGCGAAGGAATATTTCTCGGTGAGGTTATGCCAATCCCGTCTCGGGTGCGCGTGCGCAAGGCCAGGCATAAGCCGGTGGGTGACAATCCGAAGCTTCCCGACGCGTGGCAGGTGGCGGAACGTCCGGACGGGGCGCTTTACGCGCAAGCGCTAGCGAACTGGCGAGCCCAGTCCACGTCTGCGGACGTTGGAACCGTTGAAGGTGAAGGCGAGGAGGTTGCCGATGCCTGAAATGCACTACGTCGATTCCTCAAACATTGAGGCTGTTGGCTACGACTCGGATAGCCAGGAACTGCACGTGCGCTTTCTCAAGTCCGGTGAAACCTATGTCTACTACCACGTTGATGAATGGGTGTTTCAGGACCTTATGCGGGCGGATTCAAAAGGGGCGTATCTAAACACCAACATCAAGGACCGATATCAGTACGGCAAGTTGTAACCGTTGGGTCACCATCGAATTCAGCAGTCAATGCTCCTCACAGGCCTACTAGCGAGGCAATAGCTTTGTCCGCCTCTTCTTCGAGCGTGACATTCCGGTTTCCAAGTTTCTTAGGCTTCGGCAGCTTTCCATCCCTGCGCAGCCGCCAGATCATCATGTTCGAGCAGCCGCCAAGCTTCTCCTTCAGTTGCTTGTCGGTGATTAGTCGTTTCATCAATCGTCTCCCGTCGTAACGTGATATCGACGGATACGATTGTTGCGGGGAGCATCCTGTATCGCCGCTAAAAATCAATTCGACCTGCGTCGTGGTTATTAAGGTCCTGACTTTGCTCATGATGTTCCGATGATTTCGAGCCGGAACGGGGGTCACCGCTTCTTATTCGGCGCCTTCGTGACTGCGTCGAGATAGTCGGCCCACCACTGCATCAGGCGCGTCCGCTCCTCAAATCGGTCGCCGCGGTCGTAGGCGCCTTTGACTTTGTTCTGCTCGGTATGGGCCAGCGCGCGTTCGACGGCGTCGACGGACCACATGCGGTGTTTCTTACCGTCGACCTCCGTGATGGCCTCGTTGAGGATCGTCGAGGCGAGGGCTCGGAACCCGTGGACGGTGGTGCGCTTATGGAAGCCCATCCGGTACACGGCGAAGATCATGGTGTTCTGGCTCGCAGGTTTGTCCTCGAGGCGGCCGGGCATCAACCACTGTGAGTGACCCGAGACCTTGTGCAATTCCTCGAGCGTGGCGAGCGCCTGCTGTGACAGTGGCACGCGGTGCTCACGCCGGTTCTTCATCCGTTCGCCCGGGACCGTCCAAAGGCCTTCTTCACGGTCGAACTCCGTCCACCTCGCTTCGCGGACCTCGCTGGTGCGCGCCAGGGTCAGGATCAGGAGCCGCAATCCCAGCCGGGTTGCTGCGTCACCCTGATAGGTCTCGAGAGCATGCAGGAAGGTCGGCAGCTCCTCGGCAGCAAGGGCGGTCTGTTGACCCTTCTTGCGCGGCTTCAGGTGATTGTGGAGTTCGCCGGCCGGATTGACCTCGCGGTAGCCGAGGGCGACGGCGCGGGAGAAGACCGCCCGCACGCGCTGAAGAACGCGGGTCGCGATCTCGCCGGCGCCACGGTCCTCGATGCCCTCGATCAGGGCCATGATCTCCCGCGGCTGGATCTCGTCGACCGGGCGGGGGCCCAGCGTCGGCAGGATGTCGATCTCGAGCGAACGCCAGACCTGGGAGGCGTGTTTCTTGGTCCATCCGGGCGTCTGCCGGGCGTGCCACTCCTTGGCGACGGCAAGAAAGGTGGGCGTCGTTGAATCGGAGGCCTGCTTCTCCGCCTGCTTGGCCGCGGAAGGGTCGTCGAGCTTGCGGGCGTCCTGCCACTTCTCGCGCGCCTCCGCCAGGCCGACCTTGGGGTACGGCCCGAGGCTGAGGGTCTTCTCCCGGCCGTTGACGCGGTACTTGCCGCGCCAGAGCTTGCCGCCGGTCGGGGTGATGAACAGGTACAGCCCGTCACGGTCGTAGAGCTTCCGCGGCTTGTCGCCGACCTTCGCGTTCTTGATTTCCTGGATCGTCAGCATCTGGGGGTATTTTCTGGCTGGGGGTATTTTATACCCCCAAATATACCCCCGGAAAGGGCGTGAAGGCGGGATATAGCGAGGTACCCCGAGAGATGCTTTTGCTAAACGTATTTACTTGATTTAGATAAGAAAAAAGCGCCACTGAGGGCGCTTTTCCTTGAGTTTTCACGGGCTTGAAAACTCTCTAATGGTGGAGGCGGCGGGAGTTGAACCCGCGTCCGTTGGCACGCCACCCTCGGCTCTACATGCTTAGGCTCCGTCTATTGATTTAGCCTCTCGCGACCCGACGGTCAGGGTGCGGTCGGCGAGCCCGATTGGTTTTAACGCTTTGGCCCCGGGCGAGGCCGCCGCGCGATCCTGTGAACCTTGCCGTCAATTTCACCGCACAGGCACGGATCATTGACGTAAGCGGGGTTTTAGGCCGCTAGTGCGTAGTTTTCGTCGTTGGCAACTATAAGAAGTTGCAGCGATTGTTTTACGAGAGTCACTACCCTCTCGGCATGCACCTCAGGTTTTGTTACCCACGTCGAAGCCAGATCGCCCCCGTGGAAACTTCGAGTCTAACACGCGGCCGGAGCTACTGAATCCCGGCTGCCTCGCGTGGTCTCACAGTCTACACTGACACCCGATCCACTCAGGTGGTTCCGTTGCGACATTCATGAAGACATTCACGCTTCTGACACTCTATGTGGGGCTGATCTGGGCCGTTTCAACCCCGGCCGCCGCCCTCACCCTCGATTCCCGGGCCTTCGTCGAGCGGGCCGGGGAGCTGATCGAGTCGGGCCGCTACGAGCTGGCGCGCACCTATCTGGAGCCGGCGCTGATCGACTTCCGGCTGACCCCCGGCGAGCGGTCCCGGGCCTACTACCTGCGCGGCTACAGCTACTACGACCAGGGCATGTACGTGTCCGCCATGAAGGACTACAACCGGGCGCTGGAGTTCTACCCGGGGAATCCGGTGGTGCTGTCCGCCGTGGCGCATCTGCACCTCGAAGGGCTCGGGGTGCCGCGCAACCCGACGCTGGGCGCCGCGTTTCTGGAGCAGGCGGCCCGGTCCGACCACCCGCCCGCGAGCCTGCGCCTCGGTGCCGCGTACCTGACGGGTACCGGCGTGAATCGCGACGTCGAGGCCGCCCGGACCTGGCTCGGCAAGGCCGCCGATGCCGGCCTGGCGCCGGCCATGCTCTACCTCGCCCAGAGCTACCGGGCGCCGCTGGCGGACCCGGCGCAGCCGGACCTGGCGAGGCAGTGGTACGAGAAGGCGCGGGAGGCGGGATCCAGCGACGCGCTCGCCTACCTCGGTTTCATGGCCGAGAACGGCGAGGGCGGCGAGCCCGACCTCGAGGCGGCCCGGGCGTATTTCGCCGAAGCGGCCGACGCCGGCAGCGCCGTCGCCCAGGCGAAGCTCGCCCACGCCTATCTCACCGGCGACGGCGTGGCGGAGGACCCGGCCCGGGCGCTGGCGCTGTTCCAGCAGGCCGCCGAGCAGGGTCACCCGTCCGGCTACATGGGGCTCGCCTATCTCTACGATTCCGGCACGGCCGTGGCCGAGGATCGGGCCGCCGCCCTCGACTGGTACGCCAGGGCCGCCCGCGCCGGCGTGCTCGACGCGCAGCTCCGCATGGCCTATCTGGCGCTCGCCCGGGACGACCTAGACGGCGCCCGGGAAGCCGGCGAATGGTTCGCCCGGGCCGCGGCCCAGGACAGTGCCCAGGCCCTGAACGACTATGCCTGGCTGCTCTCCACCAGCGAGTTCGAGGCCGTCCGCAACGGCCAGCAGGCGCTGACGCTGGCCATGCAGGCGGTGAGCCGGAACCGCAACCCGGGCTATCTCGACACCCTCGCCGCCGCCTACGCCGAGACCGGCAAGTTCGACCGGGCCGTCGCCACCCAGCGGGAGGCGCTCGAACTCGCCGCCGAGCAGGGCGGCGACGCCGAGCTCACCGAGGAGCTGACCACCCATCTGCGGGCGTTCGAGTCCGGCAAACCCTGGCGGGAATGACGGTTTTCCGGTACAAGTCTCCCTCGAAAACGCATTCTAAAAACGGCTTCGACGAGGGGTATGCCTTGAGCCTGGATCAGCGACTGACAGACCTTGTGCGCAGCGTGGTGGAAGAGCTCGTGAAGGAAGGCCGGGAGCCGTTCCGGCCGGGCGACGTGGTCGGCCGGCTGCGGGAGCAGAACCAGCCCATGGGCACCTGGGAAGTGCGCGGCGCCCTGTCCCGGCTCGAGGCCGACGGCGTCATCGTCCTCGACCCCGCCACCGCCGCCTGGCGGATGGCCCAGGCCCGCTCCCGCAAGGCCGGCTGAAGCCGGCGCGTCAGGCGCCCTCTGCCGTCCTCAGGTCGCGTTCTCCGACCACGCGGTTGCGCCCCTCCGACTTGCCCTGGTACATGCAGCGGTCCGCGCGGTCGACGAAGGCCGCCGGTTCCTCTCCAGCCTGGTACTCCGCCACGCCGATGGACAGGGTCAGCGATTCCAGCATCTGCCCGTCCTGCAGCGGCACAACCTGCGCCTCGACGATGGCGCGGATGCTCTCCGCCAGCATCATCGCGCCTTCGTAGGCCGTGGCCGGCAGCAGCACCGCGAACTCCTCGCCGCCGTAGCGGCACAGCAGATCGCGGCCTTTGACGCACTGGTCGATTTCCTGGGCCACGAACCGCAGCACGCTGTCTCCCACCACGTGGCCGTGGGTGTCGTTGAGCTGCTTGAAGTGATCGAGGTCCACCAGCAGCAGGCACAGCGCCGTGCCGCCGTCGGCGGCCTCCGCGGTGAGCCGCTGCAGCCCGTGATCGAAGGCGCGGCGGTTGGCGACCTCGGTCAGCCCGTCGGTCATCGCGTCCCGTGACAGCAGGTTCACCTGCAGGCGCAGGTCCTCCATCTGCTGGGCCATGGTCTGCAGGGAAGCCTCCGCCCGGGCGCTGCGTTCCCGGGTCGCCCGGGTCTGCTCCACCAGTCGGGCCACCAGCGTCGTCAGCTCCTCCCGGGTGGGGTCGCGCACCAGCGAAGCGCCCGTGTCGTCCAGCATGGCGCCGAATTCGCCGAGGTCGTCGTCGAGGTCCTTGAGCTGGACCAGCACCGCGCCCATCGCCTCGCGCATGGCCGACTGGATCTCCCGCACCTCCTCGCGGATCGGCTCGACGAAGTACTTCTCGTGGAGCTGCTGGCAGAACGCCGGCGGGAAGCCCACTCCCTGCTGAATCCGCCCGTCGACGTCGGCGACCAGATCCGGGTTGGTGGCCTGCGCGAACTCGTACCAGACCATGTAGTTCTCGGGGATCGTCGGAACGCCGTGGCGGCTCATGAGCGGCAGCACGGTTTTCAGGATCGTGTGTGACGCCTCCGTCGAGACGCTGAAGGGATTACGGCTCATGGACCTGAAAATCTCGCCTCCCGTTGGATCGGCGGGATTTTAAAACGAATTCTGACGAATTCCCTCCCCGAAGGGACGGGATCAGAAGATTTCGTCGGGGGACAGCTCGAAGCGCTCGATCAGCTCCTGCCGGACCGCGTTGTAGGCTGCCGGGTTCTCCGAGCGCAGAACTTCCAGCTCCTGCTTCACGTCCTCGGACAGGCCCTGGTGAATGACGATCTCCACCCGCCGGTTGCGGGCGCGGCCCGCTTCGGTCTCGTTCGACACCAGGGGCTTGGTGTCGGAATGGCCCGTGACCGTGAAGCGGCTCTGGGCGAGCCCGCCGTCGCCGAACAGGCCGTGGGCCACGCTCACCGCCCGGGCGCTGGACAGCGCCCAGTTGGACCGGAAGCGGGCGTTGGAAATGGGCACGTCGTCGGTGTGGCCTTCGACCATGATGCGGCCCTCGGTCTCCTCGAGGACGTCCTGGATGATGCGCAGCACCGGGCGGAAATTGGGCGACAGGTCGGCGCGGCCGGACTCGAAGGTGCCGTGCTCCTTCACCCGGACGATGATCTTGCGCCCCTTGGTCTCCACCTCCAGCACGCCGGCGGCGATCTCCTTGGACAGGGCCGTGGCCAGGTCGATGGCATCCTCCTCGGTCTCGCCCACCAGGTCCCGGACCTTGTCGACCACCACCTGCTTCTGGGCGTCGCCGGACTCGCCGGAGTTGGAGGATCCCAGATCCTGACAGGCCACCTCCAGGCTGCTGCGCGACTGGTCCGTGGTCTTCTGCCAGATCTCGTTCAGGGGGGTCGGCTCCGGCTTACCCGGCGAGAACTCCTGGGCGATGATGCTGGTGCCCTTGGGCACGTCCTCGGCCCGGAACTCCGCCTGCACGCCGAACGCCGTGCGCATGGACCCGGCCAGGCGCTTGAACTTCAGCACGTCCATCTCGGAGAAGGACAGCAGCAGCACGAAGAAGCACATCAGCAGGGACATCAGGTCGGCGAAGGTCATCACCCACCCGGCGGTCCCCGGCTTGTTGTCGCCGCCTCCGCCTTCCAGATCTGCGGCGTCGTCGCTCAACTCACTCGTCCTCGTCGCGCTTCGATTCCGGCAGGTAGGTCTTCAGCATGGAGTCGATGACGCGCGGGTTCTGCCCGCCCTGGATGGCCAGCAGCGCGTCGATGATCATGGACTTCACCCGGCCTTCCTCCTCCCGGCGCAGGGTGAGCTTGTCGGCGATGGGCAGGGCGAACATGTTGGCGAACATGGCGCCGTAGAGCGTCGTCAGCAGGGCGACGGCCATGGCCGGGCCGATGGACTTGGGATCGTCCATGTTGGCGAGCATGGCCACCAGGCCGACCAGGGTGCCGATCATGCCCATGGCCGGGCCGACGTCGCCCATGGCGGCGAAGATCTTGGAACCCCATTCGTGGCGCTGCAGGGTCTGGTGCAGGTCCTTGCGCAGCAGGTTGCGCACCACCTCGGCGTCGTGGCCGTCCACCAGGAGCTGGATGCCCTTGGACAGGAAGTTGCTGGAGACCTCCTTGCCTTCCAGCGACAGCAGGCCGCCCTTGCGGGCCGCGTCCGCCAGCTCCACCACCTCTTCGATGATGTCTTCGGGCTTCGCCAGCTTGAAGCTGAACGCCTTCACCGCCACTTTAACGGCGCCGAAGAACTGCCCGAGGCTGAACTTCATCAGCACCACGAACAGCGTGCCGACCAGCACGATCAGCAGTGACGGGATGTTGATGAACATCTCCGGGGCGCCGCCCAGCAGCATGGCGCCGATCACCACGGCGAACGCACCCAGCAGGCCAACGAGGGTAGCGAGATCCATGAGCTCCTCGATCACGGGATTTCTATCCCCTGAAGTCTAGTCACGATTTCGCGGGCCATGAGGCGGGAAGCGCGGGGGCGCGACGGCCGCCCTTGCGCGGTCCCGGGGCGCCGGGTAATTTGCGTCGATGCCCAAGAAGACCCCCGCCAAAGACGCCGCCGCCGACGAGCTGGCCGATCTCGACTTCGAAACCGCGCTGGCCGAGCTGGAGACCCTGGTCGACCAGATGGAAGCCGGTGACATGACTCTGGAAGCCTCCCTCACCGCCTTCGAGCGCGGCGTGAAGCTGACCCGTCACTGTCAATCTGCTTTGCGGGATGCCGAGCTGAAGATCAAGAAACTTTCGCAAAACGACGAGCTCGAGCCCCTCGACCCCGAAGACTTCGATGACGACTGACCTTCGGGAGCTGAAGGCCACCATCGAGGACGCGCTGGACCACTACCTGCCGGCCCAGTCGCCCATCGCCGAGGAGCTGGTGGACGCCATGCGCTACGCCACCCTGTCCGGCGGCAAGCGGCTGCGGCCCATGCTGGTCTGCGCCGCCTGCGCCGCCGTCGGCGGCCACGTGGAGGACGCCCTCGCGCCCGCCTGCGCCGTGGAGTTCGTCCACGCCTACTCCCTGATCCACGACGATCTGCCGGCCATGGACGACGACGAGCTGCGCCACGGCCTGCCGAGCAATCACGTGAAGTTCGGCGAGGCCAACGCCATCCTCGCCGGCGACGCCCTGCAGGCCCTGGCGTTCCGTATGCTCGCCGAGGCGCCCAACGTGCCGGCGCCGACGCGCCTGCGGACCATCACCCTGCTGGCCGACGCGGTGGGCTGGCAGGGCATGGTGGGCGGCCAGAGCTTCGACCTGGCGGCCGAGGCCCAGCGCCTCGAGCTCGACGAGCTGGAAGCCCTGCACGCCGCCAAGACCGGCGCGCTGATCCGGGTCGCCGTGCAGATCGGCGCGCTGGTGGGCAAGCCGGACCTGAGCGACGAGCGCTTCGTGCTGCTCGGCGAGTTCGCGGGCCGGGTGGGCCAGGCGTTCCAGATCATCGACGACGTGCTGGACGTCACCGCCAACTCCGACGTGCTCGGCAAGCCCGCCGGTTCCGACGTGGCCGCGGACAAGAGCACCTATCCGAAGCTGCTCGGCGTGGACGCCTCCCGGGACCGGGCCGTGCACCTGCTCGACGACGCACTGAAGTTCCTCAAGCGCGCCGGCCTGGCGGGCGGCATGCTGGAGGAGCTGGCGCGGCGCAGCGTCGAGCGGGAGTTCTAGCTCAACCTGCTGTAGGAGCGATCTCCAGATCGCGACCGGCCCAATCCACCCCCCCCCGTAGGAGCGGCCTCCCGGCCGCGACCGCGCGTGGCACCTCCGCACGCCTCGGCGGCACATTCGGAGCGCGTTCGTGTTCGATCTATGTTGGCCCGCATCGCGGCCGGGAGGCCGCTCCTACGGGGGCGAGGTGGGCGTCAGTGCTTCTGCACCAGGGTCAGCACCCCGTTCTGCTCCTCCATGCCCACCTTCCGCAGGAACGACATGCCGAGCAGGATCTCCACCGGGTAGTTGCCCTCGATCACTGCGGCCTGGACGTTGTAGGCGGTGATGCCGCCGACCACGACCTCGTCGAGGGTGACGAAGGCCGATCCCACGGTGCCCTGGGCCGTCTGCACCACGCCGCGCTCGGCCCGCGCGAGATCGATGCCCAGGCTGCCGGCATGACGCTGGCTCAGCGCCACCACCGACGCGCCGGTGTCGACCAGGAAGTTCACGAAGGTGCCGTTGATGGCGCCGCGCACCCGGTACTGGCCCAGGGAATCCGGCGAGATCGACACCCGCTGCCGCTCCGCGGCGGTGAACCGGCCGGCCACCTGGCGGGACAGGTCGAGGTCGTAGACCTCACCCCGGTAACGGACCCGGGCGCCCCGGGCGTCGGCCTCGAGCAGGGTCACGCCGTCCGGCGAGGTCTCCCCTTCCCGCAGCATGTGCTCGCTGCCGGCGGCACGCACCACCGCCCGGTCCTTGAACAGGGCCAGCACCTCCACCGGCGGCAGCGCGACGGCCGACGCCGGGCCGAGCAGCAGCGCGACCAGCAGAGACAAACGCGAACACATGAGGAAAGTCTAAGTCGCGGCGGCGCCGCCGGACCAGCCGATGGCCAGGAATGCCAAGTGCAGCACAGCCGCGGCGAGACCACCCGCAAGCAGGTCGTCGAGCATGACCCCGAGGCCGCCCGGCCGCCGGTCGGCCCAGCCCACCGGCCCGGGCTTGCGGATGTCCAGCAGCCGGAACAGGCCGAACGCGCAGGCCACCGCCAGGGGTTCCGGCGGCACGGCCAGCAGCGCCAGCCACTGGCCGGCGAACTCGTCGATGACGATGGCCGGGTCGTCGTGCACGCCGTAGCGCCGGGCGAGGTAGCCCGCCAGGGCGACACCGACCACGAAGGTCACCGCCACCACCGCCGCCTGAACCGGCCAGGGCAGCTCCGACAGCAGCACCCACCACAGCACCACCGCGGCCAGGCTGCCCCAGGTGCCGGGCGCGGGCCTGATGAACCCGCTGCCGAGACCGCTGGCGACCAGCACGCCCGGGTCCCGCCACTGTCGCGGCGCCAGGCGCGCCGGCTGGTCCCGGGAGGTCATCCGCGGCCGAAGTGCTGGTAGCCGCCGCTGGCCGGCGCCCCGTCCAGGCGCACGCCGGGCTCGGCGACGATCGTGCCGATGCGGGTGACCGGGATGCCGAGAGCCGGGGGCTCCGCCGGCGCGGTGAAGCACAGCTCGTAGTCGTCGCTGCCGCCCAGCACGTGCTCGCGGCGCACGCCGTCGGCCACCGGAATGGCCGCGCCGACCAGCTCGGCGCCCACGCCGCTGGCGGTGCAGACGTGGCCGAGGTCCTGCAGCAGGCCGTCGGACAGGTCGATCAGGCTGGTGGCGACACCGCGCAGGCGCTGTCCCGCCTCGAGGCGGGCCCGGGGCCGGAAGTAGCCCGCCGCGAGCGGATCGAGGTCGCCGGGGCGCGCCGCGTCCAGACCGCCACGCGCCACCGCGGCGGCGGCCAGGCCGAGGCTGCCCGTCACGAAGACGCCGTCGCCGGGGCGGGCGCCGCTGCGGCGCAGGGCCGTGCCGGCCGGCGCGAAGCCATGGACGCTGACGGCGATGGTCACCGGGCCGCGGGCGAGGTTGCCGCCCACCAGCGGCAGGCCCAGCTCGATGCAGGCTTCCCCCATCCCCCGGCCGAGGCCGCGCAGCCAGGCCGCGTCGTCCCGTTCCAGGGACAGCGCCACCAGGGCGAAGCCGGGGCCCGCGCCCATGGCGGCCAGATCGGAGGCGCTCACCATCATGGCGCGGTAGCCGATGAGCTCGGGATCGGCGGCGCCGGGGAAATGCACGTCCGCCACCAGCGCGTCGATGCTCGACACCAGCTCGGCGCCCGGCGGCACCGCGGTCACCGCGCTGTCGTCACCGGGACCGAGCCGGACCCAGGTGCCCGCGGCGGCGCGGCCGAGGGCGTGGACGATCTCGTCGATGAGCTCGAACTCGTTCACCCGGGCGGACGTTCCAGGGTCCGCAGGGACAGGGACAGCTTGTCGAGCACGCCGTTGACGTACTTGTAGCTGTCCTCGGCGCCGTACTGCTTGGCCAGCTCGACGTACTCGTCGATGACCACCCGGTAGGGCACGTCGATGCGCTCCTTGAGCTCGTAGGCGCCCAGCCGCAGCAGCGCCAGCTCCACCCGGTCGAGCTCGTCGACGGCCCGGTCCAGCACCGGCGCGAGCAACTCGTCGATGTCGCCGACGCGCAGCAGCACGCCGCGCAGCAGCTCGGCGAAGAACACGTCGTCCGCCTTCTTCAGCGCGCCGGCGGCCCGGTACTCCTGCTCCAGCGGGCCGATGTCGGTGCCGGTCATCTGCCACTGATAGACGGCCTGCATCGCCACCTTGCGGGCGCGGCGGCGGCCCCAGTGCCCGCTGCTGCTCATGTCCCATCCCCCATGCCGGGGCCGGGTGTGGTCGGGGTGTGACTCATGAAGACGTTCTCGAAGTCGAAGCGTTGGCAACTATGCCGGCGGCGCCGGCCGCAGACGCAGGCGCAGATCCCCGCCGACGGTCGTGGAATCGACGATTGTACCGTGAACCGCCTCGGCCATGGTGGCGAGCGGCAGCGCCGCCATGGGGCGGGCGTCGCTGCCGAGCAGCTTCGGCGCCACGTAGAGGACCAGCTCGTCCCAGAGCCCCCCGGCCACGAAGGCACCGATCAGGCGCGGACCGGCCTCCACCAGCAGCTCGTTGCAGCCGCGTCCGCCGAGGTGGTCGAGCAGCGCCGGCAGGTCGACGCTGGCGTCGCCGCACGCCAGGCTCTCCACGCCCTCCCGCGGCGCCGCCGGCTGCGGCGGCACGGCGGCGCCATGCACCAGCAGCACGGGGCCGTCGGCGGCGAACAGCGCAGCGTCGGCGGGCACCCGCCGGCCGGTGTCCGCCACTACCCGCAGCGGCTGGCGGATGACGCCGCCGACGGCGAATTGACGGTCACGGACGGTGAGCTGGGGATCGTCGGCCAGCACCGTGCCGCTGCCGGTGAGCACGGCGCAGCTCCGGGCCCGCCAGTACTGCACGTCGGCCCGGGCGGCCTCGCCGGTGATCCAGCGGCTCTCGCCGGAGGCCATGGCCGTGCGGCCGTCCAGCGACTGCGCCACCTTGAGCCGCACGAACGGCCGGCCCTCGCGCACCCGCTTGCTGAATCCTTCGTTCAGCGCCTCCGCCTCCGGCAGCGGCTTCAGCTCGGCGCGTATCCCGGCGGCGCGCAGCCGGGCGAAACCTTCACCGGACACCCGGGGGTCGGGATCGCCCATGGCGGCGACCACGCGGCGCACGTTCGCCGCGATCAGCGCGTCGACGCAGGGCGGGGTCCGGCCGGTGTGGGCGCAGGGCTCGAGGCTGACGTAGACGGTGGCGCCGGACGCGTCACCCGCGTCGGCGAGGGCGTGCACTTCCGCATGGGGCTCGCCGGCCCGCAGGTGCGCGCCGCGGCCGACGACCACGCCGTCGCGCACGATCAGACAGCCGACCCGGGGGTTCGGCGTGGTGGAGTAGAGCCCCTGCTCCGCCAGCTCCACCGCCGCGCGCAGGAACATGAGGTCGGAGGCTTCAGCCATGGCGGAACGGCCGCGCGGGGGTTCCCCCCCTGTGGGCGCGCGCTCCTGAGGGCGATCGGCCGGATGGCGGCCCGCCGGGGAATCGCGCTCTGGAGAGCGCTCCCACGTCAGGAGCGGGGGACGATCGCGGCCGGGAGGCCGCTCCTACGGAGGGACAGGCGTTCACGGAGTCTCGCTGCCGTTCTGAGGCTGGTCCGTGAGGCTGCGGATGGCCTGCTCGAACTCGGAGACGTCCTGGAAATCCCGGTATACGGAGGCGAACCGCACGTAGGCCACGCCGTCGATGCGGCGCAGCTCCTTCATCACTTCCTCGCCGATGGTCAGGGACGGCAGCTCCCGCTCGCCGGTGGAGCGCAGGCTGTGCATGATGCGGTTGATGGCGCTCTCGATCTGCTCGATGGACACCGGGCGCTTCTCCAGCGCCCGGGTGAGGCCGCGCCGCAGCTTGTCCTCGTCGAAGGGCTCCCGGGTGCCGTCGCGCTTGACCACCCGGGGCATCACCAGCTCGGCGGTCTCGAAGGTGGTGAAGCGTTCGCCGCAGGCCTGGCACTCACGGCGGCGGCGGACGGAATCGCCGTCCGCCACCAGCCGCGAGTCGATCACCTTGGTGTCGTCCGCGCTGCAGAACGGGCAGTGCACCGCCGCGGCCCGTCAGGCGGCCCGCGCCCCGTAAACGGGGAACTTCGCGCACAGGTCGAGCACCCGGCGGCGCACGGTCTCGATCATGTTGTCGTTGCCGATGTCGTCGAGCACGTCGCACATCCAGCCCGTGAGGGTCTCGCACTCCGCTTCCCTGAAGCCGCGGGTGGTCACCGCCGGCGAGCCGATACGCAGCCCGGAGGTGACGAACGGCGAGCGCGGGTCGTTGGGCACGGCGTTTTTGTTGACGGTGATGTTGGCCCGGCCGAGGGCGGCGTCGGCATCCTTGCCGGTGATGTCCTTGTCGATCAGGTCGAGCAGGAACAGGTGGTTGTCGGTGCCGCCGGAGACCACCTTGTAGCCGCGCTTCTGAAAGCCTTCGGCCATGGCCCGGGCGTTGGCCACCACCTGGCGCTGGTAGGCCTTGAACTCGTCGCTGGCCGCTTCCTTGAAGCACACGGCTTTGGCGGCGATGACGTGCATCAGCGGCCCGCCCTGGGTGCCGGGGAACATGGCCGAGTTCAGCTTCTTCTCGATCTCGGCGTTCTCCTTCGCCAGGATGATGCCGCCCCGGGGGCCGCGCAGCGTCTTGTGGGTGGTCGAGGTGGTGACGTCGGCGTAGGGCACCGGGCTCGGGTATACGCCGGCGGCCACCAGGCCCGCCACGTGGGCCATGTCCACCAGCAGGTAGGCGCCCACCTCGTCGGCGATCTCCCGGTACTTCGCCCAGTCCAGGGTGCGGGAGTAGGCGGAGAAGCCGCCGATGATCAGCTTCGGCTTGTGCTCCCGGGCGAGGGTCGCGATCTCGTCGTAATCCACCTCCCCGGTCTCGGCGTTCAGGCCGTACTGCACGGCGTGATAGGTCTTGCCGGAGAAATTCGGCTTGGCGCCGTGGGTCAGGTGACCGCCGGCATCCAGGCTCATGCCCAGGATGGTGTCGCCTGGCGACAGCAGGGCCAGGTAGGCCGCGGCGTTGGCCTGGGACCCGGAGTGGGGCTGGACGTTGGCGTAATGGGCGCCGAACAGGGCCTTGACCCGCTCGATGGCCAGCACCTCCACCTCGTCGACGTACTCGCAGCCGCCGTAGTAGCGCTTGCCCGGATAGCCCTCGGCGTACTTGTTGGTCAGCAGGCTGCCCTGGGCTTCCATCACCCGGGGACTGGTGTAGTTCTCCGAGGCGATGAGCTCGATGTGCTCTTCCTGACGCCGGTTCTCGTTCTCGATGGCGGCGGCCACCTCGTCGTCGAAGCCGGCAATACGTTGGTTACGGTCAAACATCGGCACGTCCGTGATAGCTGGGTGGAGTGACAGAAAAGCGCGCTATTGTAGCCCAGACCCGGGGGGCTCCCCATCGGGCTGGCTCATGGGCGGAATGAATGATTCGCAGGTCGGACCCGGCCGCGGATGCGGGTCGGGCGCCTGGCCGGTGCGGGGCTGACGTCATGGGGCCTCCTCAGCGCGTAGCTGGTCGCTCCCACCCAGACGCCCAGGCGTTCGGCCGGCGGCTCGTGTCGCTCCCCGGTGGTCGATTCCACCTCATCACGCCAGTCGCGACGCCGCAGAGACTAGAAACGCGCCGGGCCCGTGTCAATGCCTGGCTTTCCCGACACGTCCCCGGCCGGCGCCGGCGATGCCCGCGCGGCGCCACGGTATTGTCAACTTCGCCGACGTTGGGATTTGATTTCCCGTCCTGCTTCGGTCCGCCCGCTCATGACGCTCGAACCTGCCGGCGCCCCGTCACCGTTCAGATCCCTCGGCTCCCGGATTCTGCGCGCCGCCGCCGGGGGCGCCGCCGGGCTGGCGCTGTACCTCGCGATGGGCACCCTGCTGCACCGGGTGGTGCTGCCGCTCCCGCCGCCGGACCCCGACATCTTCCCGAGGGTCGGCGACGTGCTGGCGAGCCGGGTGGAAGGCTTCAGCCAGCGGGTGCTAGTGTAGTGCGCCGCCTGCCTGGTCCAGGTCCACAGCTTCATGGAGGTGTACGGCGACGGTCCGGGGATGCTGCTCGAGCTGTCGGTGGCGGGCGATCACTGCGACACCCATCTGCCGATGCCGCGCCTGGGCAAGGCCGCGCTGTACGCCACGGTGGCCCCGGCCGCCCGGCTGCTGGGACACCGGGGCTACTATCCGGAGCTGTCGCTCCTCCCGCCCGGCGCCTGATCCGGCGCCCGGCGGCTTGATCGCCCCCGGGATGCGCTGTAGCGTGCGCCCTCCCGAATCCAGGCACTTCGCGAGGTTCCAGTCCCCGTGGCTCAGTACGTATTCACCATGCAGGGCGTCACCAAGGTCGTCCCGCCCAAGCGCACGATTCTCGAGAACATCAACCTGTCCTTCTTCCCCGGCGCCAAGATCGGCGTGCTGGGCCTGAACGGCTCGGGCAAGTCCTCGCTGCTGCGGATCATGGCCGGTGAGGACCGGGAGTTCGACGGCGAGGCGCGGCCCCAGAAGGGCATCCGCATCGGCTACCTGCCCCAGGAGCCCCGCCTCGACGACGACCTGGACGTGCGCGGCAACGTCGAGCAGGGGCTCGGCGAGACCATGGCGCTGCTGGCCGAGTTCAACGCCATCTCCGAGAAGTTCGCCGAGCCCATGAGCGACGACGAGATGACGGCGCTGCTGGAGCAGCAGGGCGAGCTGCAGACCAAGATCGACGCCGTGGACGGCTGGGACGTGGACCGCCAGCTCGAGATCGCCGCCGACGCCCTGCGGCTGCCGCCCTGGGACGCACCGGTGGCCAAGCTGTCCGGCGGTGAGCGGCGCCGGGTGGCGCTGTGCGCGCTGCTGCTGTCCAACCCCGACATGCTGCTGCTCGACGAGCCGACCAACCACCTCGACGCCGAGAGCGTCGCCTGGCTGGAGCGGTTCCTGGCGGAATTTCCCGGCACCGTGGTGGCCGTCACCCACGACCGCTACTTCCTCGACAACGTCGCCGGCTGGATTCTCGAGCTCGACCGGGGCCGCGGCATTCCCTTCGAGGGCAACTACAGCTCGTGGCTGGAACAGAAGGAGAAGCGGCTCGAGCAGGAGGCTTCCCAGGAGAAGGCCCGCCAGCGGGCGATCAAGTCGGAGCTGGAGTGGGTGCGGACCAATCCCAAGGGGCGCCAGGCCAAGAGCAAGGCGCGCCTGCAGCGTTTCGAGGAACTGCAGTCGAAGGAGTTCCAGAACCGCAACGAGACCGCCGAACTGTACATTCCGCCGGGCGAGCGCCTCGGTGAGAAGGTCATCGACGCGCACCATGTCTCCAAGGGCTTCGGTGACCGGCTGCTGATCGACGACCTGGACTGCAGCATTCCGCGGGGCGCCATCGTCGGCATCATCGGCGGCAACGGCGCCGGCAAGAGCACCTTCTTCCGCATGGTCACCGGCCAGGAGCAGCCGGACGACGGCGAGATCGAGATCGGCGACACCGTTGACCTGGCCTACGTGGACCAGAGCCGGGACTCCCTGGACGGCAAGAAGACCGTCTGGGAGGAGATCTCCGACGGCCAGGACGTGATCCGCATCGGCAAGTACGAGATTCAGTCCCGGGGCTACGTGTCGCGCTTCAACTTCAAGGGCGCGGACCAGCAGAAGTTCGTCGGCGACCTGTCCGGCGGCGAGCGCAACCGGGTCCATCTCGCCAAGCTGCTGCGCCGCGGCGCCAACGTGCTGCTGCTCGACGAGCCCACCAACGACCTGGACGTGGAGACCCTGCGGGCGCTGGAGGAGGCGCTGCTGAACTTCCCCGGCACGGTGCTGGTGATCTCCCACGACCGCTGGTTCCTCGACCGGGTGGCCACCCACATCCTCGCCTTCGAGGGGGATTCCCACGTGGAGTGGTTCGCCGGCAACTTCAGCGACTACGAGACCGACCACAAGAAGCGGCTTTCCGAGGCCGGTGTGGACACCGGGCCAAAGCGGATCAAGTACAAGCCGGTGGTGCGGTGAGAGAGCGCACCGTCTCCCTGGGGGGAGACGGTGATCGGGCCCGGGAGGGCCCTCCTACGGAAGCATGCTTGCGGAAGACGGGGATCGGGCCCGGGAGGGCCCTCCTGCGGGAGCATGCTCGCGGGAGACGGGGATCGGGCCCGGGAGGGCCCTCCTACGGAAGAACGAGCTGGGCCTTCCGGCGAGGAAGGCCCTCCGGTCGTCACAGGCCGCCCGGGCCGCAGTCCTCGGCGAGATAGCGCTCCAGGGAGGAGAGCACCGCCAGGTGGTGCTGGGGGAACCAGGGCAGGCTGTGCCAGAGATCGGGAATCTCCAGATACTCCGTGTTCTTCTCCCGGCGCTCCAGCGCCCGGTTGAACTTGCGCGACTGGTCCACCGGCACCCGCTGGTCCCGATCGCCATGGAAGATGAAGATCGGAATGTTCGCCTGCTCCACCACGTACAACGGTGACAGACCGCCGATGGTGGGGTTCTGGAACTCGCGGTTGAACGGGTTCTCGAAGGTGATCTTGTCGAAGGTGTCGAGCTCCGACAGGCCCGCCCCGGCGATGGCGCACTGATAGGGGCTGTTCGGCCTCACCGTCGCCGCCATGGCGGCGTAGCCGCCGTAGGAGTAGCCGTAGATGGCGATGCGGTCCTCGGCGGCGATGCCCTGCTCCACCAGCCAGCGGGCGCCGTCGTCCTTGTCGTCCTGCATCTTCTGGCCCCACTCGCGGTCGCCGGCGCGCCACAGCTTCTGGCCCCAGCCCTCGGAGCCGCGGTACTGGGGCTGCAGCACGGCGTAGCCGCGGTTGGCGAGGAACTGGGCCCACAGATCCCAGCCCAGGAAGTCCCGGGCCCACGGTCCGCCGTGGGGCATGATCACCGTGGGGTACGGCGCCTCGCCGCTGATCGGCCGCGTCAGGAACGCCGGGATGGTCAGGCCGTCCCGGGCCTGATACTGGACGAACTCCATGGGCGCCAGCTCGGCCGGGTCCAGATTCGGGAACGACCGGCCGAGGGGCACGTACTGGCGGCCGCCGACCAGCAGGCCGAACGAGCCGGGCTCGCGGGGGCCGCTCGACTCCACCACGATCAGGCTGAGATCCCGGTTGTAGGAGACGATGTCGTGGGTCTGGTCGTCGGGCAGCGCGGCGTCGAGCTGCTGCTGGAGCTGGGCCCACATCGGGTCGGTGTAGACGACCTCGACGCTGGGGCCGCCGACCACGTAGCCGACCACGTCCGACTGGCCCGGCGTCTTGAAGCGCGTGGTGGCCAGGCCCAGGACGTTGTAGTCCTCGTTGGCGAACACCGGCTCGCTGAGGCGCCGGCTGTCCAGGTCGTAGCGGCGGATGACGCTCTTGTCACGGCCGGTGTTGTCCACCACGTAGACCGTGCCGTCGGCGGCGATGGTGACGCCGTTCAGGCCGACGCCCTCGCGCTCCCTGGCGAACACCTCGAAGTGCTCCTCCCAGGCGCTGTTGCCCGGGCTCCTGAGCGAGGTGACCAGGCGGGTGTCGTCGCCGCTGCCCTTGATCTGCTGGCGGATCACCACGTTGCCGAGGTTGTCGGTCTCGAAGCCGCTGCGGTCGTCGCCGCGGAACACGCGGTTGGTGATCAGCGAGTCGAGGTTCAGCTCCAGGAACTCCTGGGTGCGATCCAGCGTGGTGATGGTGATCAGCACCTTGTCGGGCTGGTTGGTCAGCAGGCTCACCAGATTGGCCGACTGAACGTCGTCCCGGTGGCCCATCAGCTCGCGGAACCGCTTGCCCTGGTCGTCCACGACGTAGGCGATGTCGCGGAACCAGAAGGTCGGTTTGGCGCCGATCCGGTAATCGAACTTCTGCCGGCCCACGACGAACAGGGTGTCGTCGTTCAGCCAGCCGATGCCGATCACCTTGCTGTTGTCGGGACGGAACCGCTTCGGCGGCTTGGACAGGTCCCGGACGTCCCAGACGGTCACGTCCGGGGCTTCGTTGACGTCGCTCAACGTGATGGCGGCCATCTTGGTGCCGCTGAAGTTGAGCTGCACCTGGTCGATCACGGGATCGTGAATCCAGGCGTTCATGGGAATCTTCGCCGCCTGGGCGGCCGACATCGCGGTCACCGCCGCGAGCGCGGCGACTGCAAAGGCGAATAGTCGTTTGGTCATGTTCATGGCTTCACTCGAATGCGTTCCCTAGAAGCCTCCCGACGACGGCAGCACCGCCACCGGAAAGACGAAGACCCCGGCCGGCTGTCGCCGACCGGGGTCCTGTCGTTACACCGTCATCGCGATCCGATCAGAACTCACGTCCGATGGAGAGCGTGTAGGTGCGGCCGAACAGCGGGTAGCCGACGCCCGGCAGGGTGTTGAACACCCGGGTGGCGGACAGCGTGCCGCTGCCGTCCGGGACGATCGGCGGATCTTCGTCGGACAGGTTGCGGATCACGCCGAGCACTTCCCACGGGCCCTGGGTCCAGCGTGCGGACAGGGTGTGGTAGAACTCGTGCGGAATCGACGAGTCGCGGTCGACGTTGGTGGTGCCCGGATCGAACACCGGATCCTCCGACTGCTTGCCGATCCAGTCGATCCGCCAGTTGAACTGCCAGTTCTTCCAGTCAACGGTCACGTCGAGGTCACCCCGCCACTCGGGGAAGCCCCACTTCTTCTCGTAGTTCTCCAGCTCTCCGAGCAGTTCCGCGTTGGACTCGTCCGTGTAGGTCACGGTCGTGTCGAGGGACAGATCGAAGCTGTTGAAGGAGCGCTCGTAGGCGAAGTCGATGTCCGTACCGGAGGTGTTGAACTCACCCACGTTCACGAAGGACGCGTCGATCTCGGTGATGAAACCGTCTGCGTCACGCTCGCCGACCCGCTGACACAGGGGGCTGGTGAAGTTCACGGAGGTGTAGCAGGCGCCCAGCACGGAAGCCGCGTTCAGGCTCTGGACGGTGTTCTCGATGGTGATGTCCCACCAGGTCATGGCGAAGGAGAAACCGAGCTCGCCCGGCTGCCAGACGAAGCCGTAGGTCCACGCATCGGAGGTCTCCGCCAGCAGCGAGTCCGCGCCGCCGGTCACCGTGGTGATGCCCGGCACGCCGGCGTCGGCGTAGTCCGGCGACACCTGCGAGGCACAGTTGTCGTACACCACGTCACCCGGATCGAAGTTCTCGTCGTAGTTGATGCAGGGGTCGAGCAGGCCGTCGGCGAAGCCGGTCTGGTCGGCCAGGAACTGCTCGTAGAGGTCGGGTGCCCGGAACGAGGTGCCCAGGGTACCGCGGAGCCGCAGCGCCGGAATGACCTGCCAGTTCAGCGCCAGACGGTAGGTGTCGTCGTCGCCGAAGCTGTCGTAATCCGTGTAGCGGGCCGAGCCGTTGAACATCAGCTCCTCGATGCCCGGCAGATCGGCCAGCAGGGGCAGCTCCACCTCGGCGAAGACTTCCCGGACCTTGTCCGTACCCTTGGTACGACCGGCGGCGGTCAGCCCCCAGAGGTTGCCGGCCTGGGACTCGGGGTCCGGCTTGTCGTCGATGGACTCTTCCCGGTACTCGAAGCCGATCACCCCCATGACCGCGCCGGCAGGCAGCTCGAAGAGCTGGCCGGTGGCGTAACCGGCCACCTGGAAGGCGTCGTAGTCGGTGGTGCCTTCGATTTCCTTGGTGATGTAGTCGAGCACGTCGTCGGGCAGCACGCCGCGCAGCAGCGCGTCTTCGGTGAACAGGTCCGCGGCCACGCAGCCGGGGTTGTTGGCCAGGTCGGCACAGACCAGCTCACCGTCGACGATCACGGAGTCGAGAGACGCATCCACCTCGTTCTGCAGCAGCGAGTCGCTGGAGTAGGTACCCCGGGAGTCGCCGTAGCCCAGGTAGACGTCGTAGGTCCAGGTGGCGGACAGGTTGCCCTCCATGCCCACGAACAGGTTGTAGCGATCGATCTCGACATCCGTATTCGGGTCGAGCAGGCCGTAGGAAGGCAGCACGGGCTGGCCGAAGAAGCCGCCGAACCCTGCCAGCGGGCCGCTGGTGCCGAACGGGTTGGTCGGATTGGTTGCCGGCACCAGCGGGAAGAACTGACGGTAGCCGCCGTTCGCCCGGGTTTCGCGACGGTTGTAGAAGAACTCGTAGTAGGCCGTCGCGCCGAGGTCACCGAACGAGAAGTCGTAGCTGCCCAGAGAGCTGAACGAGAACAGGTCGGTCTCGGTGTTCATCTGGGAGATGTCCCAGCTCTCGTTGTCCCGATAGAAGGCACCGGAGTTGTCCAGCGCGGTTTCCGGCACCGTCGTGAAGTACGGAATGCCGAATACGCCCTGGATGGTCGGGTCCCAGTTCGGGTTGCTCGGATCCGCGCCCGGGCCCAGGGTCGGCTCGTAGCGGGTGAAGCCGAAGGGACCGTTGCCGATGCCGTAGATGAAGCCGAAGCAGAGCTGTTCGCCGGTTTCCGGATCGATGTTGTCCAGCAGGCCGCCGCCGTCCTGGTCGGTGAGACGCGGACGGGTGTCACAGCGGGAGTAGTTCTGGTCCGACATCACGATTTCGCTCTGGCTCGTGAAGCTCAGCCCCGCGGAGAAACTCCAGTTGTCGCCGGTCTTGCCCCAGATGCCGTCCAGTATGACCTCTTCACCGTCGCCGAACTCCGGCTGGCGGTAGGTGACGTCGATGCTGGCGCCGTCGATGGCGGTCCGGGTGATGGCGTTCACCACGCCGGCCACCGCGTCGGCCCCGTAGATGGACGACGCACCGTCCTTGAGGATCTCGTAGCGGTTGATCAGCCGGTTCGGGATGGCCGACAGGTCCACCGAGTTGGTGGCGCCGCGCACGCCGGAGGGCGCCCAGCGCTTGCCGTTGACCAGCACCAGCGAGCGCTGGCCGCCGAGACCCCGCAGGGAAATCTCGAACGCGCCAGGACCGCCGTCGGTGACGAAGCCGGAGAACGAATCATCGATCTGCTGGCCGGTCGCGACCGCCGAGTTCTGCAGAATTTCCGCCGAGTTGATCAGACCCGCCAGGGCCGACTTGTCGGTGGTGATGATCTGAATGGGTGCGCTGGAGGTGAACTCGTCGCGACGGATCCGGGAGCCGGTGACCACGATCTGCTCGATGGGCGCCTGTTCGTACGCCTCGGGAGATTCGGTCTGCCCCGGTACCACCTGCTCCTCGATCGAGCCCTCTTCCTGCGCGTACGCGGTGCCGTACAGCGTGGCCGCGCCGGCAATAGCCAGCCGCAGGCACGCCCTGCTGGATAGGATTTGCATGTGTACCCCTGAGAACCAGTTTTTTGTGATGCCAGGGAGCGACGATGGTTGTTATCTATCGTTGCCGGCGTGGTTTCCGTCCGTCCGGCGGTGCCGGGACGGATCCCGAAGCGCCGCGGGTGCGGAAGCGGAGGAACGTCGGGTTTGCGTCCTTTTTCAAGGCGCAATACCGCCACCCCTAGCTGTACCGGCAAGACTAGAGAACTGCTCGTTGCAGGGCAACAAAATTTCCACGGCAAACGTAAGGACTTGTAGACACGGCCTGGGGCCACCCGCACCGGGCCGATGCGCGACACGGCGGCCGCCGGCGCACTGCACTAGGAATCGGCGCAGCCGTCGGCGATGATGCCGGTCTTCCGAGACGGTGAACCCAGCATGGACCTGACGTTCCGCTTCGCAGCGGACACGGCCGGCGTCGATTCGGCCGGCGCCGCCATCGATCTGCCCAACGTCGTGCTCGGCGGGCCGGCGCAGACGTCCGTGGCGTCCGGCGTCACGCCCACACCCTGCCGGGACGGCGTGACCCTGTGGCGCCAGGGAGAGCTGCTGTGGGGCGCCGCTGTGCGACGGGTGGGCTCGGGCAGATTCGAGGCCGCCGCCAGGGACGTCTACCGGGCCATCCTGGCCGCCGCCGGCGCGCAGCACCTGCACCGCGCCTGGAATTTCCTGCCGCACATCAACGGACGCGGCGACGCTCTGGAGAACTACCACGCGTTCTGCCTCGGACGCGGCGCCGCGCTGGACGAAGCCTTCGGCGAGGCGGTCGACCGGCGCCTGCCCGCCGCGACCGGCGTGGGCACGCCCGGCGACCGCCTGATGGTGGTGTTCGTGGCCGGCCGGGCGCGGCCCCGCCACCTCGAGAACCCGGCACAGACGCCGGCCTACCGTTATCCGGACCGCTACGGCCCGCGCCCGCCGAGCTTCGCCCGGGGAACCGTCGTCGCCGGGCCGGCCGGCCAGCGCCTGTACGTCTCCGGCACCGGGGCCATCCGTGACAGCGAGTCGCTCCACGCCGGCGACGTCGAGGCCCAGTGCCGGGTAGTGCTGGAGAACGTCGGCCTGGTCGCGCAGGCCGCCGGGCTGCCGGGCCTCGATGAAACCACCCCCGGCCGGCGTTCGTTCCGCGTCTACCTGCGCCATCCGTCGGACTGGCCGCGGGTGGAGAGCCTGCTGCGCGACGGGCTGCTGCGGCCGGCGGACACCGTGCAGGCGGTGCAGGCGGACATCTGCCGGGAAGAGCTGCTGATGGAGATCGAAGCCTGCGTCGACGTCCCGCCGCCTCAGGACCCGGACCAGTAGAAGACGTCCTCGACCCCGCGCTCGAACAGCCGGGCGATGCGGAAGGCGCTCTCCAGGGACGGCGAATAGCGGTTCTGCTCGATGGCGGCGACGGTCTGGCGGGTGACGCCGATGGCCTCCCCGAGCTCGGCCTGGGTCATGCCGCGCTCCTCCCGCAGCTCCCGCACGCGGTTGCCGAGAGGCGACGGCCGCCCCATCAGACCGCGCGCCGGTAGAACAGGATCTGCAGCGCGTACTCGGCCAGGTTGCTCAGCATGAGGCTGGCGAACACCAGGTAGAACAGCAGGTCGCCCCGGGGGCTCAGCAGATACACCCCCAGCGACGTCACCACGCCGACGCCGAGCACGTAGCTCGACAGATGGGACGCCCGGGTGGCGATGCGCCGGTCCCGCTCGTCCGCCGGTGCGCCCGCATCGCGGTAGGCGACGACCGACGCCGCTATGTGTCCGACCACGGCCACCGCCACCAGGAGGATGGTGTACACCACCACCAGCGGCAGGGCCGGCGGCGCCAGCTCGCCGAGCCCGGCGGACAGCTCCGCCACCGCGCGCGCGTAGAAGGCGCCGCCGAGCAGCAGCGCCAGCACCATGATCCAGGCGGAGATTTCCCTGAATGCCATTGCGGCCTCCTCGTGCCCCCGGGCCGGCGCCGTCGGCGGCGCCCGGACCCGAAGTTAATTATTTTTGACATCAACGGCGCGCAGCCTATAGCGGCATGCCGCCCATGTCAAAAATAATTAACATGGGTTTGCGGGCGGCCGCTGCGGTCAGTCGGCGGGCATCCCCGGCAGCCCGGCCAGCCGCCCGGCGACGTCCGGCAGTTCCGCCGCCAGCCCGGCGGCGAGGGAAGCCCGGTCCGCGGCGGGCCGGTTCTGACCGAGCTTGAGCTTGCCCTCGATGGACGTCACCTCGAGGTCGACGCCGACGATCTGGCCGACCATGCGGTCGACGAAGGATGCCGGCGCGTCGGTCACGGCCCAGGGCTGGTCCCGGTGGCGCTCCATCTGCGCCGTGAGGTCGTCGACCAGCGCGCGCAGACGCGCCGCATCCCGATACACCGACACCCGGCCGCGAACGTGCACCACCACGTAGTTCCAGGTCGGCACCACCCGGCCGTGCTCCCGCTTGGACGCATACCAGGCCGGGGTCACGTAGTAGGCCGGTCCGTGGAACACCGCCAGTGCCGGCTGGCCGTCCAGGGTCTCGACCTGGGGATTGGCGGCGGCCAGGTGTCCGCGCAGCGTCGCCCGGCCATCCGCGCCCCGGGCCGCCAGCAGCGGCAGATGGCTGGCGAGCGGCCCCTCCTCGGACGCGGTGATCAGCGTGGCGAGCGGCATCGCCTCGATCAGGCGGTAGAGGGTTTCGGGATCGTCCTCCCGGAACGCCGGGGGGTTGTACAGGCGGCGGCCAGGATCATCGGACATGGTGCGCTCCCTCCAGGGCGTCGAGGGTGGCCATTCTACGGCCCGGCGCGGCCGGGGTCCGCTGGGTCGACCCGCCACTGTTTGGCCAGATACGCCAATTCCGGGCCGCGGGCGGGGACGGCCGGCGGCCCGGCAGGCGCGGTCCCCGGACCCTTCGGCGGAATGGCACGTGCGTTGCTAACCAGTCGGTGACCAGGCGTCGGGCATGCGGCCGATTGGCCGGCTGTTGCCGTCAGCGCACGCCCGCGTTCTACTGACCGAGGACCGACCGATGGAAATGCCATGCCCGTGACGCCACAGGACCGGCCGCTGGAGTCGCTGCGCACCGATGCCGTCGACCAGCTCATCATGAACTACGGCCACGGGCACCTGTCCCTGGAGGCCTTTCAACGCCGGCTCGACGAAGCCTTCGAAGCCACCGACCACGAGGCGCTGATCGCGCTCACCGCCGACCTCGACCTGGAGGTGGACGCGGCCTACGTCGAACGCAAGAAGGCGGAGTTCGAATCCGCCGGCCACCCGCGCGACCCCGACGAGGACGACGACGAGGTCGAGTGGATCATCGACGTGTTCAGCGGCAGCGACCGGGGCGGCGCCTGGGAGGTCCCCCGCGAGCTGCGCATCGTGGACGTGTTCGGCGGCACCGACATCGACCTGAGCGATGCCCGGTTCACCGGCCCCGTCACCCGCATCCGCCTGTTCTGCCTGTTCGGCGGCGTGAACATCTACGTGCCCGAGGGCGTGAGCACCACGGTCAAGGCATTCAGCATCTTCGGCGGCTTCACCAACAAGGCTCCGAGCGTCGCGCGCACGAACGGCCCCCGGCTGGTGATCGAGGGCCTGATCATCTTCGGCGGCGGCGACGTCAAGGTGCGGCGCAGCTTCCGGGAGCGGGCGCTGGAATTCGCCGACAGCCTGCGGGCCATGTTCTCCGGCACTTCCGCCGGCACGACGCCGCCGCGCCGGGGCGACTGACGCCGCCGGTCAGGCGCCGTAGGTGGCCGCCAGATAGTCGAGGATGTCGGCGGACTCGCCCATCTCCACGCCGGTGTTCGGGTCCACCAGATAGGGAATCGTCACCTGCCCCGCCCGGGCCAGCAGCGCCCGGCGGTTGACCCCTTCGGGACGGTAGTCCGGGTACAGCGACCGCCGTGCCGGCGGCGGCAGCCAGTCCGCCGCCGTGCGACGGCCGCAGGACCGCAGCACGTAGGGCAGCTCCAACTCGCACAGCAGCTCCCGCACCGGCCGGGCGAACGGGCTCGCCTCGAAGCTGTACAGCTCCAGCGGCCGCTCCGGCGCCCGGGACGGCCGCGCCCGCACCCCGGCGCCGAGCCGCGCCGCGCCGGCCAGCCCCGAGCCGAGCTGCTGCAGCTCCATCCACTGCCAGTAGAACGGCGGACGGCGCTTGCCATAGGTCTCGTACAGATAGGCGACGATGTCACCCGACTCGTACATGGACGCCCCGGTGCTCGGGTCCACGAAGTAGGGGAACTGGGCCTTGCCGCCCCGCTCGACCACCCGGGGACGGAACCGCTCACCGCCTTTCGGGCAGGGGTAGATGGTGGCGTCGAGATCCAGCTCCGTCAGGGCTTCCCGGACGATGCGGCAATACGGGCAGCCCTCGAACTCGTAAAGCTCGAACAGCCACTCGGGACGGGCCTCGGCCTCCACCGCCGCGGTGCCGAGGCCGGCCCGCATCATGGTGGTGACCATCGAGCCGGCGAGGCTCAGGTTGTAGCCCAGGGACCATGCGCTCACGGCGACCTCCGAGTCATCCGGTGAATTCGAGCACTTCGTCGCGACGGACGATCTGCTCGCGATGCAGCAGGCGCGTACGGTAGCGGGGCACGTCGATCCGGTCCACAGCCACGACGTCGACCCGGGCTGCCGCCCGCCCGAGTACCAGACGGACGTAGCCCTGATGCCGGTTGTCGGTCCACAGCACTTCGTCGTTGTGGCGCATGAGCAGCTCGTCCATGCGGGCGGCGCCTTCGGGCCCGAAGGCTTCGAAGTCGCCGGGCGACGTGATGCCGGCGGTACCGATCTCCAGGCCCATCGGCCGACCTGCCCCGTCGCGGAGCGCGTTGGTCCAGAAGCTGTGGCTGTCGCCGGTGAGCACGAGCAGATCGGTCGCGCCCACCTCCCGGCAGCGCGCATACAGGCGCTCCCGGGCTGCGGGGTAACCATCCCAGGTGTCGAGATAGATCGGCAGGTCGAACCTGCCCAGCGCCGCCAGCCGGGCCCGATGGTCGCTCGTCGGGTCCGAAGCGTCGGCCGACCAGCCGGGCAGCTCGCCGTCCAGGGGCGGCACGTGCACCCGCGCCATGGGAATCTGGTTACCGAGCAGCCGCCACGGGCGCCCGGCGCGGACGCTGTCCGCCAGGCTGGCCGCGACGAAAGTCTCCAGCTCGGGCGCGAGCATCGCCCGGTCGGGCGCACCGAGTACCTCTCGGCGGAACGCCGCGGCAGCCGCGGCCGAGGTCAGCGCCGCAGGATGGTCGTCGTACTCTATCTGCCGGCTGCGGCCGGTGTGCCGGGTCTCCAGCGTCACCAGGGACGCCAGGTCGCCGAACTCGAAGTGGCGCCAGTACGCGGCCGGGGATCCGCCCGGCCCAGGTTCCCGAATGGGCATCCATTCGTAGTAGGCCTGCAGCGACGCCGCCCGCCGGTCGTGCCAGTCGCCTTCGGTGTCCGGCTGATGGTTCTCCGCGCCACCCATCCAGGGGTTGTTGGCGCTCTCGTGATCGTCCCAGATGGCGATCAGCGGGTGAGCGGCGTGCATCGCGCGGGAGCCGGCATCGGCCTTGTACTGGGCATGGCGCCGGCGGTAGTCGGCCAGACTGACGATCTCGTGAGGCGGCGACGGGACTCTGCCGATCCCGGCGCCGACGCGGCCGCCGTAGCCGTCGGGCCCGTATTCGTAGATGTAGTCGCCGAGATGCAGAACGAACGCTACTTCGGGGTCTTCGGCGATCGCCGCGTAGGCGTTGAAGAACCCGAACGGGTGGTTCGAGCACGACGCCAGAGCGATGCCCAGGGACTCGAGCCTCCCCCGCGGCAGCGTGCGCGTCCAGCCGGTCGGAGAGGTCTCGCCGGCCGCGTGAAACCGGTAACAGTAGCGCCGGCCGGGCTCCAGGCCGGCGACCACCACCTTCACGGTGTGGTCCCGGTCGGGACCCGTGACCAGGGTGCCGGCGGCGACGGGCCGGGAGAAGTCCTCCCGGTCCGCCACCTCCCAGCGGACGTCGACCCGGAGGACCGGAACGGACACCCTGGTCCACAGGACCACGCTGTCGGCAGCCGGATCGCCGCTCGCTACCCCATGGGCGAAGGCGCCCGAAGGCGCCGCCCGAGCCGGCCCCGACCGCCCCAGCAGAGGGGCCACGGCGAGGCCGGACAGCAGCTCCCGCCGGTCGAGCCGCACCGGCATCAGAAGCGCGCCTCGGCCGTCAGCGCCACGGTGCGCGGCGCGCCGATCCAGGCGCCGCCGCCGGCGATGCCGCCGAGGTAGTCTTCGTCCAGCAGGTTGTTGACCACGAAGCGGAGCGAGGTGCCGCGGAACGCTTCTCCGAGACGCTCCCCGGCCACGTACACATAGGCGTCCGTCAGCCAGTAGTCGTCGGCGACGAACGTGCCGTCGAGAGAGACGGGACGTTCGTCCGTGTACTTGGTGGACAGGCCGACGTTGAACGGCCCACTCGCCCAGTCGACGGTCACCACGAACATGTTGTCCGGAACGCCGACGACGGGATTGCCGGGGGTGATCCCCTGCGCCGCGTCCACCACCGGATCACCGGTCCCGAGATAGCTGGAATCGTTGTGCGTGTACGCCGCGTACACGGTCCACGCGTCGTCGACGTCGAAGGTTCCGGACAGCTCCACGCCGTCCGACTCGATGCCGCCGGCATTGAAGTAGGTGCCGTTGGTTCCGATGATGTAGTCGGGGCCGGCAGCGGTCTCCGGCGACAGGAAGATGATCCGGTCCTCGAACCGGATGTCGTAGTAGGTCGCCGCGAGCGTGAAGCGGGCGCCCGCGTAGCGCAGCCCGATGTCGAAGTTCTCCGCCGTTTCGGGCTCGATGCCCTCGAGGTCGGATGCGGGGCGCTCCAGCACCTCGTCGCGAATGGCCGCGAAGTTCTCGGCGTAGCCGGCGAACAGCTCCAGACCGTCGACGGGCGTGTCGACGATAACGCCGCCGGACAGCAGGACGTCGGAATCCGAATCGACCGTCGCATCCGGCGTCTCGCCGAACAGGTCTTCCCGCTCAACGTCCACCAGGAATTGCTTGATGCCGAGGGTCGCCGTGACCGGCCCGACCACGACGGAATCCTCCAGGTACCATTTCATGGTCTCCACCGGATAGCGACGGTCGTACTGGCGCCAGTAGGACTCGTCCTCGTACTCGAAGCCCACCCGGGTGTCGGTGATCCGGTGCCAGGACCGGTACTCGTCCCGCTCGTAGTCCTCGTACCACACACCGCCGCGCAGGGTATTGGCCGCACCACCGACCTCGGCGTCCCAGGCGAAGTCCGCCGTCACCCCGGTCCGCTCCTTGGCGTAGTGGGTATGACGGTACGACTGCACCGGTATCGCGCCCGGGGCGAAACAGGCGGGATCGAACTCCGCGCCGGCACCGCCGTACGGGAACGTGATGGACGACGTGCAGCCGTCGAGCGGCGCCAGCGCCCGCCCGCTGCCGTCGACGAAGGTGATGAGGCCGAGCAGGCTGCCGCCATCGACCCGGGGAGCGCCGGTGAACTCGCTCTCGGGGCCGCCGGCATCGTCGGTCACGTTCACCAGATAGGGCGGCACCCAGTCCCCGCGCCCGGTGTTGTCGTGGAAATAGACGGCGCCGGACAGAGAGAGTCCCGGTGTCGCCTCGACGTCGAGCTTGAGATAGCCGAACAGGTTTTCCCTCAGCGTGGACCAGCCGCGGCGGTAGAGCTGATCGATGTAGGGAATGCCCGACCACTCGTCCGTCAGGCGATCCCACTCCGGGTTCGCCTCGAACTCCGCCGCCGAGAACAGACGCTGGTAGTTGTCCTCGTGGGTGTCGTCGTAGGACAGATATCCGGTGAGGTCCGCCTGCCCGAGCCGGGAGGTCAGTTTCAGCGCCAGATGGTCGCGCTCCTGCTCCGCGGCGCCGTTCACCCAGTCCGTGGCGGTCTGATGCGAGGCGGATACCCAGGCATAGGTTTCCGATCCGAACAGCGAACCGGTGTCGTAGCGCACGTAGTACTTCTCGGCGTCGAACTCACCGAACGTGCCGGAGATCCGGAAGCCCGACTCGCGTTCCGGGGCGTCGGTCATGAAGTCCAGCGTGCCGCCCAGCGCTTCATTCGAGCGCGACGCGATGTCTGCCGTGCCCTGGGAGACCGCCACGCCCGCCAGGTTCTCGGAATCGACGTAGCGGTTCGCCTTGGCGCCGCCGCCGTAGTTGGAGTTGCCGTTCGGCAGCCCGTCGATGGTCATGCCGATCTGCTGTTCGTCCAGGCTCACCTGGAATCCGCGGATGGACACCGTCGTGGACCAGTCGTCGAAGCCGTAGGTGTCGCCCTCCTGGATCGACACGCCCGGCAGGTTGTCGATGACGGACAGCACGCTGGTGACCGGCGTCTGCTGGTTCAGCATCGAATCCGTCACCATGTTGTTGGCATAGGTGCGACTCTCACCGATGACCACGACCTCCTCCACCACGCCGTCGCTCTGGACCGGCTCTCCGGCCGTGACGTGTGGTGCCGCGAGCAGCAAGGCAATGGCCGCAGGCTGCCGCAGGCAGATGCGCGCATCGTTCATTCTGGTATCCCCCGATCAATTGACGCTCATGGTGCAGCCGCGGCGGCAGCAGGCCGCCGGCGACAGGCGCGGGATGACACCAGAGGCGGATGACGCTTCGGTGATGAGTCGGTGAAGCTTTGGTGTCGCCCGTCAGAGCGTGTCGAGGACTTCCAGGGCCCCCGACAGGCTCTTGACGCCATGCACCGTCATGCCGGGCACGGCATCCTTCGGGCGGTTGGCGAACGGCACGATGGCCTGGCGGAAACCGTGCTTGCGGGCCTCGGACAGGCGCTGTTGGCCGTTGGCCACCGGGCGTACCTCGCCGGTCAGGCCGAGCTCGCCGAAGGCGATCAGGTCCCGGGGCAGCTCGCGGTTGCGGAACGACGACAGCACCGCCAGCAGCGCCGCGAGATCCGCGCCGGTCTCGGCGATGCGGACGCCGCCGACGACGTTGGCGAACACGTCCTGGTCGGCCAGGGTGATGCCGCAATGGCGGTGCAGCACCGCCAGGTGCATGGCCAGCCGCTGGGCCTCCAGCCCCACGGCCACCCGCTTCGGATAGCCGCCCTGCACGCCGTCCACCAGCGCCTGCAGCTCCACCAGCAGCGGGCGGGTGCCTTCCCAGGTGACGGTCACCACGCTGCCGGGGGAGGAGACGTCGCCACGCTGCAGGAAGATGGCGGAGGGGTTGGCCACCTCGCGCATGCCCTGCTCGGTCATGGCGAACACGCCGAGCTCGTTGACCTCGCCGAAGCGGTTCTTGATGCCGCGCAGCGTCCGGTAGCGGCTGCCGGCCGGGCTGTCGAGCATCATGAAGCAGTCGATCATGTGCTCCAGCACCTTGGGGCCGGCGAGGCTGCCTTCCTTGGTGACGTGGCCCACCAGAATCACCACGGTGCCGGTCTGCTTGGCCAGGCGGGTGAAGAACGCGGCGGTCTCGCGCACCTGGGAGACGCTGCCCGGGGTGGAGTCGATGCTCTCGAGCTGCATCACCTGGATGGAGTCGAGCACCAGCACCGCCGGCTTCATGTCCTCGAGCAGCCGCGCGATCGCCTCGCCGCGGGTCTCCGAGGCCACCGCCAGCCGGTCCGCCGGCAGGCCGAGCCGCTCGGCCCGCAGCGCGAGCTGGTGCAGGGACTCCTCGCCGGTGACGTAGAGCACCTCGGAGCCGGCCGCGAGCTGGGTGCACACCTGCAGCAGCAGGGTGCTCTTGCCCGCGCCGGGATCGCCGCCGATCAGCACCACGGAGCCGGCCACCAGACCGCCGCCGAGCACCCGGTCCAGCTCGGAGAAACCGGTGGGCAGCCGGGCCGCCTCCTCCGGCTCGACCTCGGAGAGCCGCTTCACCTCGCTGCGCGCGCCCGCGAAGCCGAGGCCGGGTTCCTTGACCGGACCGATGGTGACGCGGGACAGGGAATTCCAGGCCTCGCAGGCCGAGCACTGGCCCTGCCACTTCATGTGCTCGGCGCCGCACTCGCCGCAAACGTAGGCCGTCTTGTTGCGCGACTTGGCCAACGCCGTCAGCCGAACGACGGCGGCATGTGGTCGAAGCGGTCCTCGGCCAGGTTCTCGAACTTGGTGAGATTGCCGATGAAGGCGAGCCGCACGGAGCCGATGGGGCCGTTGCGCTGCTTGCCGATGATGATCTCCGCGGTGCCCTTGTCCGCCGATTCCGGGTGGTACACCTCGTCCCGGTAGACGAACAGGATGACGTCCGCATCCTGCTCGATGGCGCCGGATTCCCGCAGGTCCGCCATCACCGGTCGCTTGTCGGTGCGCTGCTCGAGGCTGCGGTTGAGCTGCGACAGGGCGACCAGCGGGCACTTCATCTCCTTGGCGATCGCCTTCAGCGAGCGGGAGATTTCCGAGATCTCGTTGGTGCGGTTCTCGGGGTTGCCGGAGCCGCGCATGAGCTGCAGGTAGTCGACGACGATCATGGCCAGCTTGCCCGACTCCCGCGCCACCCGCCGCGCCCGGTTGCGCAGCTCGTTGGGCGTGATCGCCGGCGTGTCGTCGATGTAGAACTCCTTGTCCTTGAGCTGGCTGACCGCGCTGGTGAAGCGCGGCCAGTCGTCCTCGTGCATCTCGCCGGTGCGCATGCGCGACTGGTCGATGCGGCCCAGCGAGGACAGCAGCCGGATGACGAGCTGCTCGGCGGGCATTTCCAGGCTGAAGAACAGCACCGCGCCCTCGCTCTCCATCACCGCGTGTTCCACCAGGTTCAGGGCGAACGACGTCTTGCCCATCGACGGACGGCCGGCGACGATGATCAGATCCGACGGTTGCAGCCCGGCGGTCTTGCGGTCGAGGTCATTGAACCCCGTCGGCACGCCGGTGATGGGATTGCGCGATGCGTAGAGCGTCTCGATCTTGCTGACGGCGGCGGACAGCAGCCCCGGCACCTTCTGGGGCCCGCCCTCCTTGAGCCGCCCCTCGGAGATGCGGAACACCTCCTGCTCGGCCATGTCGACCAGCTCGTCGCTGCGACGCCCTTCGGGGGTGAAGGCCGAGTCGGCGATGCGCTGGGCGGCGCCGATCAGCGCGCGCATGGTGGAGTGCTCGCGGACGATGCGCGCGTAGGCCATGAGATTGCTGGCGCCGGGCGTGCTCTCGGCCAGCTCGCCGAGATAGGGCAGGCCGCCGCACTTCTCCAGCAGCCCCTTGGACACCAGCCGCTCGGACACGGTGACCGCATCCAGCGGCTGATCGTCCGCCGCCAGATCCGCCATCGCCTCGTAGATGATCTGATGGCCCGGACGGTAGAAATCCTGGGCGCCGATGATCTCGGCGACGTTGAACCAGGCGTCGTTGGCCAGCATCAGCCCGCCGAGCACGGACTGCTCGGCCTCCAGGGAGTGCGGGGGCGCCTTGGGCGAGCCGTAGCTGCCACCGGACCGGCTGCTGCCGCGGGCCTCGGGCACGGTCACCGGCGCAGGCTCGGCCAGCGGCGGTTCGAGGCCGTCGTCGGGTTCGAAGAACTGCTCGGACATGGTGGAACCGCTGGTGGCGCTGAACTGCGAAAAGCCTGAGAGCATCGCCCCCGCAAATCAAGGGGAAATTGGCGCAGCCCGGGAAATAGCAATGAAAACACTGGGTTGGCGGCAGGCTAGTCGCCCGCCACCAACCCGGTGTGAATGGTCCCTTACTCGGGAACCACCGAGAGTTGGATCGTGATCATCACGTCCGAATGGAGCTGGATGTCGATCTCGTACTCGCCCAGCTCGCGGATGGTGCCCTCGGGCAGCTTGACCTCGCTCTTCTCGATCTCCACGCCCTTGGCGGTGACCGCGTCGGCGATGTCCTGGGTGCCCACGGAACCGTACAGCTTGCCCTCGTCGCCGGCCTTCACCACGATGGTGATGGCCATGCCTTCGAGCTGCTCGCCCCGCTTGCTGGCTTCGGCCATCACTTCGGCGGCCTGGGCCTCGAGCTCGGCGCGGCGCTGTTCGAACTCGGCGCGGTTGGCGTCGGTGGCGCGCACGGCCTTGCCCTGGGGGATGAGGAAGTTACGGGCGAAGCCGGGCTTCACCACCACCTCGTCGCCCAGATCGCCGAGATTGCCGATGCGTTCCAGCAGAATGACGTTCATGGCGGCTCCTTACCTCAGCGGTGCGCGTCGGTGTACGGCAGCAGCGCCAGGTAGCGCGCGCGCTTGATTTCCTGAGCCAGGCGCCGCTGCTGACGCGCGGTCGTCCCGGTGATGCGGCTCGGCACGATCTTGCCGGTCTCGCCGATGTACTGCTTCAGGAGATCCAGGTTCTTGTAATCGATCTCGGCGCCCGGCACGTCGAGGCGGGCGAACTTTCTGCGGCCGAATCGTCTGCTCATTCGGATGCCTCCTCCTCGGATTTGGTGTCCTTGCGCTCCTGGTCGCGGCGCTGCTCCTGCTCACGACGCTGCTCGCGCTCGCGGTCCTTCTCCTGATCCTTGAGCTCTTCCTCGTAGATCTTCGAGTGGCCCTCCGGCGCGGACTTCTTGGAGATGATCAGATTGCGGATCACCGCGTCGTTGAAACGGAACGCGCTCTCCAGCTCCGCCCGGGTCTCGGCGTCCACTTCGATGTTCATCATCACGTAGTGGGCCTTGTGGATCTTGGCGATCGGAAAGCTGAGCTGACGCCGGCCCCAGTCCTCCTTGCGGTGGACACGGCCGTTGCCGCGCTCGATGAGCTGCTCGTAGCGTTCGATCATGCCGGGAACCTGATCGCTCTGATCAGGGTGCACGAGGAACACGACCTCGTAGTGTCGCATTGGACGCCTCCTTTCGGTGTAGCCGCCTCCGCCATGCGTGGACGTGAGGCAAGGGGGTTGTGTGCCCGACGGCGTCCCGCGGGGGGACGACGATCGAGGGCCGCGGATTTTATGGCCGCCGGGCGCCGGAAGCAAGGCCGCGGTTCCCCGGCCGGCGGGCCTACCCCGGCGCGCCCCCGGCCAAGCCGCGCTGACGCACCGCCTCGAACAGCAGCACGCCGGCCGCCACCGACACGTTCAGGCTCGACACCCGGCCCTGCATGGGGATCGACACCAGCACGTCGCAGGACCGGCGGGTCAGGTCCCGCATGCCGGCCCCCTCGCTGCCCAGCACGATGGCGCAGCTCGACTCGAGGTCGGCGCCGTGCCACGGCACGCCGGCGTCGCCGGCGGCCCCCACCACCCAGACTCCGCGGGCCTTGAGCCACTCCAGACGCCGGACCAGGTTGGCCACCTCGACGATCAGCAGCCCCTCGGCGCCGCCGGCGGCCGTCTTCAGCGCCACGTCGCTGAGCGGGGCGCTGCGCCGCCGCGGCAGCAGCACCGCCTGGACGCCCGCGGCGCTGGCGCTGCGCAGGCAGGCTCCGAGGTTGCGGGGATCGGTGACGCCATCCAGCACCAGCAGCAGATAGGGCGGCGTGAGGTCTTCGAAGCGCGCCTCGAACGCCTGCTCGGTGAGCGGCGCCAGTGCGTGGCAGACCGCCAGAATGCCCTGGTGGCTGCCTTCGCTGCGCCGGTCGAGCCAGGCCCGCTCGACGGTCTCGACGCGGATGCCCTGCTCCCGGGCCCGGGTCACCAGCGCCGCCACCCGGGCGTCCCGGCGGCCGCGCTGCACGTGGAGGGAGCGCACCCGCGCCGGGTCCTCGTCCAGCAGCGCGGCCACCGCGTGAATGCCGAAGACCTGGCTCACCGGCGCTTGCGGCGCCGGGGCACGCGTTCGCCGGAGGGCGCCGGCGCCGGTGCCGCCTCGGGCGCCTGCCGGCCACGGCGCTTGCCGCCCTGCACCAGCAGCAGATCGACCTTGCCGACGGCGGGCTGGACGTCCACCAGCCGGACCCGCAGGGCGTCACCGAGGCCGAAGCGGCGGCCGGACTTCTCGCCCACCAGGGTCATGCTGCTCTGGTTGTAGCGGAAGTAGTCCTGGCCCAGCTCCGAGATGTGCACCAGGCCCTGCACGTAGAAGCCGGTCAGCTCGACGAACAGGCCGAAATCGGTGACGCCCATGACCACGCCGTCGAACTCGTCGCCGATCCGCTCGCCGACGTACTCGCACTTGAGCCAGCCGTCCACGCCCCAGGCCACCGCCTCGGCGCGCCGCTCGGTGGCCGAGATGTGCTCTCCGGTGGTCGCCAGCCAGTCCATGCCGAAGCCGGGGTCGCCGTCGTGGAGGGCCGCCTTGATGGCCCGGTGCACCACCAGATCCGCGTAGCGGCGGATCGGCGAGGTGAAGTGCATGTAACGCTCCAGGGCCAGGCCGTAATGGCCCTTGTTCTCCGGCGCGTAGACCGCCTGGTTCATCGACCGCAGCGCCAGCATCTCGAAGATCCAGCGGTCCGGCCGGTCGCCGAGCTGGGTGAGCGCGTCGTGCACCAACTTCGGCGTCATGTCGCCCCGGGCCAGGCGCACGCCGGCGAACGCCAGGGCCTGACGGAGCTGCTCGGTCTTGTCCGCATCGGGCGGCTCGTGGACCCGGTACAGCGCCGGCCGCTCCACGCTCTCGAGAAACCGCGCGGCACAGACGTTGGCCGCGATCATGGCCTCCTCGATCAGCCGGTGGGCGTCCTTGCGGGTGACCGGGTGGATGGCCGCGACGTGGCCGTCACGCAGCTCCAGCACCGCCTCGTGGCTGTCGAAGTCGAGCGCCCCCCGGGCCTCACGGGCCTCCCGCAGGGCGTGGTAGACGGCTTCGAGGTGCTTCAGCGAGGTCTGCACCTCGGACTCCACGTCCAGGGCGCCGGCGTCCAGGAACTCCTGAACCCGGTTGTAGGTGAGGCGCTGCCAGGAGCGGATCACCGCCTCGTAGAACTCGAACCGGGTGACGTTGCCCCGTTCGGTGACCTTCATGTCGCACACCAGGGTCAGCCGCGGCTCGTGGGGGCGCAGCGAGCACAGGCCGTTGGACAGGGCCTCCGGCAGCATCGGCACCACCCGGTCGGGCAGGTACACCGAGTTGCCCCGCTCCCAGGCGCAGCGGTCCAGCGGGCTGTCCGGTTTCACGTAGTGGGCGACGTCGGCGATCGCCACCACCAGCCGCCAGCCGCCGCGCACCCGCTCGGCGAACACCGCGTCGTCGAAGTCCTTGGCCGTCTCGCCGTCGATGGTGACCAGCGGCACGTCGATCAGCGACACGCGGTCCCGGTGCCGGCCGGGCTGCACCTGGCCAGGCAGCTTCTCCGCGGCGCGCTCGACGCCCTCGGGCCACTCCCTGGGCACCCGGTGGCTCTCCAGCAGCGTCTCCGCCGCGTGGGCGGCGCCGTGACGCGCCGAGATCACCCGGGTGACGACGCCGGTGAGCCCGTAGCGGTCCTCGCCGGTGATCTGCACGGCCACCGTGTTGCCGTCCTCGCCGACCGCCGGCGGCTCGTCGAGCCCGACCCGCCCCCGGTACTCCGGCGACACGGACTCGACGTAGGGGTGGCGCCCCCGCAGCCGCAGCTCGCCGACCACGGGCAGCGGCGAGTACTCGACCACCTCCAGCACCCGGGCCGTGTCGCCGCTGACCGTCGCCTGCACCCGGTCGCCGGGCCGCAGCCGGAACCCCCGGCCCCGCTCCACCGGCACGCCGGCGAAGGTGAGATTGCGCCCCCGGCCCTCCAGCACCCCGGTGCTGTCGTCGGCGGCCGCCGGGTGATAGTGCCCCTGATGGTCCTGCACCAGGTCACCGTTGCGCAGCATGCCCTTGACCAGCTTGCGCAGCCGCGACCGGGCGTGCCCCTGAAAGCTCTCGGTCAGGGCGATCAACTCGCGCCAGCCCACCGGCGCGTCCTCCCTGGCCAGCAGGTCGAGCAGCTCCCGGGCGCTGCCGACGCGGCCCGCGCCGGCGCCCTGGGATTCGTTCCGCTTTCTGCCGCTATCCATCGCCACCATCCAGAATTGACAACACCCACGGCTGTCAGTAAATTGCGCGACCCCGCTTCATGCCGAGGTGGTGAAATTGGTAGACACGCTAGCTTCAGGTGCTAGTGGGGGAAACCCCGTGGAGGTTCAAGTCCTCTCCTCGGCACCAACTTCCCGCTGATCCCGGCGGGAAAATCCCGACGCCACCCGTACCGACCGGCCCGCCGCTGGAGCGACGGTCTGCCGACCCTCGTGGGAGGGCTGCGGGCATGCTAACCGAGCCTGCGGCAGATACAACCGATGCGCCGGCGGGCGCGGCGTCGACCCGCCGCCCTGGCGGACACGCCCAGGACGCCGCCGCGCACTGCCGCGCAGCCGGAACGTGCGCCGTGTCTCATGCCGGACGGTGCCTTTCCGCAGCCTTTCCTATACTCAGACGATAACGGCCGATCCCGTTCGACGCCTGGCGTCCTGCCCCACTCGCGGAGTCCCGCCGGGGCCGCGGTCGGTCCTGGCATGGGGAATCGAGTCTGCGATCCATGAGCGAGCAAAGCGGCAAACGCGGCCGATCCCGGTTCGGCCGGGCCCATCGGCGATGAGCGGGGTCGGCGCCAGCACGGCGGCGGCCGAGGCCATCGACGTCGACCAGCCGATCCTGGTCGTCGACGACGTCGCCGACAACTGCCACATCGTCAGCCGCCGGCTGGAGCTGCGCGGCTTCGAGGTGGTGTCCGCGACCAGCGGCGAGGCGGCCCTGGCCCTGCTGTCCCGGCAGCCGGTGTCGCTGGTGCTGCTGGACGTGATGATGCCGGTCATGAACGGCTACGAGGTGCTGGCGGCCATGCAGCAGCGCCTCGGCGACGCCACGCCGCCGGTGATCATGCTGACCGCCCGGGACGCGCCCGAGGAGATCGCCCGGGCCATCGAGCTCGGCGCCTGCGACTACGTCACCAAGCCGTTCGACTTCCGGGTCCTCGAAGCCCGCATCCGCGCCCACCTGAAGCGCGCCCGCAGCACCGGCGACCTGCGCCTGCGCACCTCGGAGCTCGAAGCCCACCTGCAGAGCCTGAGCGACCGCCAGCGGCTCGACCCGCTCACCGGCCTGGAGAACATCCGCGCCTTCGAGGCGGCGGTGTCGCGGTCCCTCGCCCAGGCCCGCTCCAGCGCCGACGAGCACGTGCTGTGCGTGTGCGCCGTCGAGGAGATGCAGGCCATCAACCACACCTACGGCCCGGCCACCGGCGACGCGCTGCTGCGCTCGGTGGCCGACCTGCTGCGCGACGAGGTCGGAACCGGCGCCACCATCGGCCGCCTGCGCGGGGACAAGTTCGCCATCCTGTTCCACAGCACCGGGCTCGACGACGCCCGCAACGTGGCCGAACGGCTGCTCCACCGGGTCACCGACCACACGCTACAGGTCGGCGGCGAGATGCTGACGGTCTCCATCAGCATCGGCCTGTCGCCGGTCAAGCCCGAGCACACCAGCGTGCTGTCGCTGATTCACGGCGCCGAGCACGCCTGCAAACTGGCCCGCACCGAGGGCAGCAACCACATCCGGACCTTCCACGCCGGCGACGAGCAGCTCGACGACGTACGGGCCAACATGCGCTGGGCGATGAAGCTCAAGCAGGCGCTGCGCGAGGACGCGCTGGTGCTGTACGCCCAGCCCATCGTCGCGTGCGCCGCCGAGCCCGGCCCGGCGAGCCGTTTCGAGGTGCTGGTACGCATGCTCGACGACGGCAAGATCGTCAGCCCGGGCATGTTCCTGCCGGCCATCGAGAAGCACGGGCTGGCCACGGAGCTCGACCGCTGGGTGCTGGACCACACCCTGTCCTATCTCGCGGGCCTGCCCGACAGCGTCCGCGCCAACGCCGAGCGCATCAGCATCAATCTGTCCGGCCACTCCCTGGGCAGCCGCAAGTTCCGCGACTACGCCATCGCCCGGGTGCGGGAGGGCGGCGTCGCCGCGTCGATGGTCTGCTTCGAGATCACCGAGACCGCGGCGGTGGTGCATCTCGACCACGCGATGGAGTTCATCCACGCGCTGAAGGATCTCGGCGTGTCCTTCGCGCTGGACGACTTCGGGTCCGGGGTCAGCTCCTTCGGCTACCTGCGCTCCCTGCCGGTGGACTGCCTCAAGGTCGACGGTCAGTTCGTGCGCCACATCGACGCCTCGGCCCTCGATCGCGGCATCGTCACCGCCATCAACCAGATCGCCCACGTCATGGGCATGGAAACCGTCGCCGAATTCGTCGAGAACGAGCAGACCGTGGTGGAACTGCGCAACATCGGCGTCGACTACCTTCAGGGATACCACCTCGGCAGACCCTGCCCGCTGGACGACTACCTGCGCCGGTCCACGCCGGCCGGGACGGTCCGGTGAGCGTCGCCATTCAGGGTGCCGCAGCCGCCGGCGCCGGTGCCCTCGCCGGCGCCGCCGTGGCCGGTGCCGCGGCCGCGCTGCTCGGCCTGCCGGCGCCGGCCTGGCTGATCGGCCTGGTGGCCGCGGCCGGCGCGGCGGCCGGCACCGCGGCGCCGATCCGGTCCCTGCGACTGGCCCTCGACCGGCTGGCCCGGCTGGCGCTGACCACGGACGCCGACCCCCGGGACACCGCCGATCTGCGCAGCCGTGCCGACGAGCTCGGCGAGCTCGGCCGGGCGATCTCCGACCTCAAGGGACGGGTCGAGCATCGCAACTCCGCCCTCACCCAGGCCTACCTGTCCGTCATGGAGACGGAACAGCGGCTGTCCGCCATCGTCGACCACATGATCGAAGGGGTGCTGATCATCGAGACCAGCGGCGTCATCATGCGCGCCAACCTCGCCGCCCACCGCATCCTCGGGTTCGAGCCCGGCGCCCTGTGCGAAACGCCCCTGGAGGACCTGCTGCCAGAGGCCGACCGCCGCGCCGACCTGCTCGGCCGACTCGCCGCCCTGGCGGACCAGCAGAGCCCCGGCGGGGCGGACCCGGTGCTGCACGAGGTCCGCGGCCGGGACGGGCGGCGGATTCCGATCGAGCTGTCGGTCACACGAATCGAGCAGGACGGCCGCAGCTTCTTCTGCATCACCGCCCGGGACGTGACCCAGCGCCGCCGCATGGAGCAGGAGCTGGAGCACAGCCGGCGCTTCCTCGACCGGACCCTCGAGCTGATGCCGGTGGCCGTGTTCATCAAGGACGCCGAGACCCTGGAGTTCCTCAAGGTCAATCAGGCGATGGAACGCCTGACCGGCCTGCCCAAGCGGCTGTTCCTCGGCCATGGCAACCACGAGCTGCCGGTGCTCGATCACGCCACCGCCGCACGCTTCGAGGCGGCGGAGCGGGACCTGGTCGCCGGCAAGCTGCCACGGCTGGTGAACCGCTTCGACATCCCCACCACCCGCGGCCCCCGCACCCTGCGCGGCACCACCGTGCCGCTGTCCGACGAAGGCGGCACGGTCTCGCACCTCGTCGGCGTGCTGGAGGACCTGAGCGAGGAGGCGGCCGCCCGCCGCGATCTCGAAGCCGAAACGGCGCGGGTCGAGCACTACCTCAAGCTGGCCGGCGCGGCGATCCTGGAGATCGACCAGGACGGGTGCGTGTGCCTGGCCAACGACACGGCCCTGACGCTGCTGAAGCGGGAGCGGGACGACCTGATCGGACGGCACTACGTCAGCCTGTCGGACCGGCCGTGGATCACGCCGGACATCCAGGCCCGCATCGAGTCCTGGCTGTCCGGCGAGAACGAAACGCCGCTGTCCTTCGACAGCCGACATGGCGACACCTGGGTCCGCTGGCGGGTCGGCGTCCGTCAGGACCCGGGCAGCGGCGACATCGTCACGGCGGTGGGCGAGGACCTCACCGCAGTGCTCAAGGAGAAGCACCGGGCCGAGGCGGCGAACCAGGCCAAGGACCAGTTCCTGTCGAACATGGGTCACGAGCTGCGCACGCCCCTGAACGTGATCCTCGGCTACGCGGAGATGCTCGAGGATCTCGCCCGGGAGGCGGGCCGCGCCCAGGAAGCCGAGGACCTGGGACGCATCGTCGGCGCCGGCCGGCGCCTGCTGACCCTGATCAACGAGGTGCTCGAGCTGGCCCGCAGCGAGAGCGGCCAGCGTGCGCCGAGCTACGACTCGATCGACGTCGACCGCCTGGTGGCCGAGGTGCGGACGGTCATCGACCCCAAGATCGCAGCCAACGGCAACCGGTTGAGCGTGACCGCCGATCAGCAGGGTCCCTGCGTGTCGGACGCGTCGATGGTGCGGACCATCCTGCTCAATCTGCTCGGCAACTCGGCCAAATTCACCCGGGACGGCGAGGTCACCCTGCAGATCGTCGCCGGGCCCGGCGGCGTGACGCTGAGCGTCCGCGACACCGGCGCCGGCATCGCCGCCGCCGATCTGGAGCGCGTGTTCGAGCCGTTCGTGCAGGCCGACAGCTCGACGTCGCGCGCCTTCGGCGGGTCGGGGCTGGGGCTCGCCCTGTGCAAGCGCTTCTGCGAGCAGCTCGGGGGACGCATCCACGTGGACAGCGAACCCGGCAGCGGCAGCACCTTCACCGTGTCGATCCCCGGCGCCTCGGTGGCGGCCGCGGACGCGCCACCGAGCCAGGCCAGGCTCTGAGGCCCGTCCGGACGGCGGGGCAACGGAAACGTGAACACCGTCACGGAATGGCATCGGGCCACCTGCCGCCCCGCGGGAGCGCCGGTCACCCGGCATAGAATGGCCTCGATGCAGACCCGAACGCCGCCATGATCCAGGACGAACCCACCGCCGGCCGGCCGCCCGCCCGCGCTCCCCGCCACGAAGGGAGCCGCGACCTGGCGATGCTGACGCGGGCCAACCACGAAATGCGCTCGCCGCTGTCGGTGATTCTCGGCGTGTTCGAGCTGCTGGAGAATTCGCCCGGTCTCGCGCCGGCGGAAGCCCCCTTCGTGGAGCTCGGTCACGACGCCGCGCTGGACCTGCTGGCCCAGGCGGACGCGCTGCGTCTGTACTCCGCGCTGCAGCGCGACCTGATCACCCTCGAACCGGAGCCCGTCGAGGTCGCGCCACTCGCCCGTGACCACCTGGAGGCCGCCTGCGCCGGCCTGGACGTGGACATCGACCCGAGCACCGGCGACAACGTCCGCGCGCACTGCGACTCGGGCTACCTCGGCGTGGTCCTCACCGCGCTGTGCCGGCAGCTCTCCCTCGGGCTTCCGTCACGGGCGGCCCGGCCACATCTCGTGGTGGAGGCGCACCGCGACGGCGATCGCGCTGCGGTGGTGGAGGTGCGGCGCGCCGACGCCGAAGCGCCGGCGGCGCAGGCCGCCGAGCCGGCCGGAGACCTGGCCGTGACCCTCGACAACGCCTACCGGCTGGTCGCCCTGATGGGCGGCTCGATCCTTCTCGACGTCGACGCCGGCTATCTGGCGCTGAGGCTCCCCCAGGCCGGCTGACCCGCCGCTAGCGGCCCACTGGCGTCGGACAATCTTCCTGCCCGCCGAACCCCTCCGCCTCCCGGGCGGTCTATGGCTGGAGTCCGCGACCCGGACTGACAAGCCAATCAACAACAGACAAGTCGGTCGACGGCGCACCGCCAGCACCGAACGGGGGTTCTTCATGTTCTCGATAAGCGGATTCCAGCGGCTGCAGGAACGATTCACCACGGCGCTGACGGCGGCGGACGGGCTCGGCCCCCTGCTGCTGAGACTCTATCTGGCGCCGGTGATGATTCAGGCGGGCTGGACCAAATTCGCCGCCTTCGAGGACACCGCCGCCTGGATGGGCAATCCGGACTGGGGGCTGGGGCTGCCGCTGCCCTACCTGATGACGGCGCTGGCCGCGGGCACCGAGCTGATCGGCGGCGCCGCGCTGCTGCTCGGCCTGGCCACCCGCTGGTTCGCCATTCCGCTGATCGTCACCATGCTGGTGGCCATCTTCGCGGTGCACTGGCCGAACGGCTGGCTGGCCATCGCCGACTGCTCGAGCTGGCTGGCCAACGACCGGGTGCTGGAGGCGTGCGAGCGCAAGGCCCGGGCCATCGACATCCTGCGGGAGCACGGCAACTACGGCTGGCTCACCGCCCGCGGCAGCATCACGATTCTCAACAACGGCATCGAGTTCGCCGTGACCTACCTGGTCATGCTGGTGTCGCTGCTGTTCACCGGCGGCGGCCGGCACACCAGCATCGACTACTGGCTGCAGCGGCGGTTCGGGGGCTGACGGGCGCCGCACGGGCTACGAAGCCCCGGCGCCGTTACACTGGCGCCCTGGGAACATCGAACGGGAGACGCCGTGCGTCCGATCCGCTGCCTGCTGCTGCTCGCCCTGTCGACCTGCTCCGCCGGGGCGCTGGCCCGGGACTACGCGCTGCTGTACCAGGCCGAGTTCCTGCCCGACCAGGGCCACGCCCGCGCCGAGATCGTCGTGACCCAGGAGGGCCCCGGGCTCACCCTGCTGGACCTCAACGCCCCGCCGGAGACGTATTCGGCCTTCGACGGCGACGGCTCGGTGACCCGGCAGGGCGATCGGGTCGTCTGGAAGGTGCCGCGGGAAGGCGGCACCCTGCGCTATCGCGTGGTGGTGGACCACAAGCGCGGCGGCGCGTGGGACGCCCGGCTGACGCCGGACTGGGCCATCGTGCGCCTCGACGACCTGTTTCCGCCCGCCCGCTCCCGGGCGAGACGCGGCGCCCATGCCCGCACCCGGCTGGTGCTGCACGGGCCACCGGGCTGGAGCTTCGAGACCCGCTACGGGCCGGTGGACGGCGACGGCGTGTCCGTCGAGACCCGCGGCCGGCGGCTCGACCGGCCGCTCGGCTGGCTCGCCGCCGGCGACCTCGGCATCCGTCGCACCCGCGTCGGCGACCGGCGCATCGCCATCGCCGGCCCGAAGGATCAGGACTTCCGCCGCATGGACGCCCTGGCCTTCCTGCGCTGGACCCTGCCCGAGCTGGTGCGGATCGCGCCGAGCTTTCCCGACCGGCTGCTGGTGGTCGGCGGTTCCCGGGACATGTGGCGCGGCGGACTGTCCGGGCCCGGCTCCCTGTACGTGCATCCCGACCGGCCGCTGATCAGCGGCAACGCCACCAGCACGTTTCTGCACGAGCTGATGCACGTGGCCACGGAGGAGCCGCCGGCCCGGGGCGACGACTGGATCGTCGAGGGCATCGCCGAGTACTACAGCCTGGTGGTGCTGCTGCGCTCCGGGGCGATTTCCGGCCCCCGCTTCGAGCGCGCCTTCGGCATGCTGCGGGACTGGGCCGAGCGGGACAGTGGCCGGCTCGCGGACCCCTCCACCGGCGCCGACACGGCCCGGGCGGTGCTGCTGTTCCGCGACCTGGACAACGAGCTCGCCGCCGCCGGCAGCAGCCTCGACGCCGTGGCGGCCGATCTGCTCGGCGGCCGGGTCAGCCGCCAGCGGCTGCGGACCCTGGTCGAGCGGGCGCTGGGAGGACGGTCGGGCGTGCTCGACGCCGCCCTGGCCGGCGGCTAGCGCGGCGGGACGGCTCAGGCCGGGGGAAAGGCGCCCCGCCAGCGGTTCGCCAGGGCCACCAGCGACAGCATCACCGGCACTTCCACCAGCACCCCCACCACCGTGGCGAGGGCGGCCCCGGAGTCGAGGCCGAACAGGCTGATGGCCACCGCCACGGCCAGCTCGAAGAAGTTGGACGTGCCGATCAGCGCGCACGGCGCCGCCACCGGATACGGCACCCGCCACAGCCACGCCGCCCCGAAGGCCAGCAGAAAGATGCCGTAGGACTGAATCAGCAGCGGCACGCTGATCAGCGCGATGACCTCGGGCTGCTCGAGGATCACCTCGCCCTGGAAGGCGAACAGCAGCACCACCGTCGCCAGCAGCCCGACGATGGACGCGGGCTTCACGGCGGCGGTGAATCGCTCCACCTCCGCGGCGGGCGCGCGGCCGGCACGCCGGGCGCGGCGCATCAGCGCGGCGCGGGTCGCCAGGCCCGCAGACAGCGGAACCACGACGTAGAGCACCACCGACAGCACCAGCGTCGACCAGGGCACCTCGATGTCCGTCACGCCGAGCAGCAGCGCGACGATGGGGGCGAACGCCACCACCATGACGAGATCGTTCACGGTCACCTGGACCAGGGTGTAGGTCGCGTCGCCACGGGTCAGGTGGGACCAGACGAACACCATGGCGGTGCACGGCGCCGCGCCGAGCAGGATCAGCCCCGCCAGATACTGCTGGGCGTCCGCCGGCGCCAGCCAGTCCGCGAACACCACCTCGAAGAACAGCACCCCGAGCGCTGCCATGGAGAACGGCTTGATCAGCCAGTTCACGACCAGCGTGATCGCCATGCCCTTGGGCCGGTCGCCGACGTGGCCGAGGCTGCGCGGGTCCACGTTGACCATCATCGGGTAGACCATGGCCCAGACGAGCAGCGCGACCAGCAGATTGACCGAGGCCACCTCGAAGCCGGCCAGCAGCGCGACGCCGGCGGGAAGCAGGGACCCCAGCGCGACGCCGGCGGCGATGGCGAGGGCGATCCACAGGGACAGCCACCGCTCGAACAGGGCCATGCCGGGCTGGGCCGGGGGGCTCACGGTTCCGCCCCCGTGCGCACCAGCCCGCACCGGGCGTGAATGCGCGCTGCGGCGTCGGCGAGGCCGGCGACTCCCACCGCCGGCGCCTCGGCTGCCAGCGCCTCGATGCGCCGGCGCAGCGCGTCGAAGGTCGCTTCGAAGGCCCCTCGGCGGTCCGCCGCCAACGCCGCCGCCGGGTCCGGGAGACTCCAGGCCACGGTCGCCGGCGCGCCCGGCCACACCGGGCAGGGCTCACGGCCGGCGGCGTCGCAGACGGTGACCACCAGGTCGATCCGCGGGGCGTCCACGCCCGCGAAGGCGTCGAACCCCTTCGACCGCAGCCCGTCGGTCGGCACGCCGGCCCGAGTCAGCACCTCGACGGCTTCCGGGGCGACCGCGCCGCGGGGCCGGGAGCCGGCGCTGAAACCGCGCAGCCTGCCGCCGCTCAGATGATTGGCGATGGCTTCGGCGAGAATGCTGCGGGCGGAATTGCCCGTGCACAGGAACAGCAGGTGACAGGGGCCGGCCACGGGCTCAGCAGCACCGCTGGCGGATGTCGCCGGACCCGGCGCAGCAGGGCGACGCTTCCGGATCCGCCGTGGGCGCGGCCGGATCTGGCTGTCCGGCCGGCCCGCCGTACGTTTCCGCGTCGCCGTGGGTCAGGAACGTCTCCCAGGCGAGTCCGCCCGGATCCCGGGCCCAGGTCTTGTCCGATCGCGCATAGCAGCAGGTGACGCCGGTCTCGTCGAGCACACCGGCCTCCAGGGCGGCGACGCGCTCACGCAGTCGGGCCAGTGCCTCCTCGCTGTCCGCCTGGATGCCCAGATGGTCGACACCCGGGGCGCTGCGCAGGCTGACGGCGAAGTTCACCCGCGGGTCCTCCAGCACCCAGCGCGCGTAGTCGGGCTTGCGCAGCGTCGGCGGCGCGCCGAACAGCCCGGAGTAGAAGTGGATCGACGCGTCCAGATCGGTCACGCCCAGGTTCACATGCAGTCGGTTCATGATCATTGCTCCTCGGCATTCAACAGGATGACAGCGGCGTCGAGCACAGCTCCGGCCGGCCGCCGCAGCAGTCCTCGAGCAGATAGGTGAGCAGCGCGCGCATGCCCGGATAGGCCGCGGCGTAATAGATGGTCCGGCCGTCCCGGCGCTTGGTGACCAGGCCCGCCGCGACCAGGATGCCGAGATGGGTGGACAGGGTGTTCTGCCTGACGTCCAGCCGCTCGGCGATGCCGCCTGCGGAAACACCGCCCTCACCCGCCTGGACCAGCAGCCGGAACACGGACAGGCGGGTGTCCTGGGCCAGGGCAGAGAGCGCGGCCACGGCGGCCGCCTGGTCCATCAGATCGGTATTTCCGGGCGAGCTGGCGGCGGCAGGTGCGGACATCGGCGGAAACCTGATAATTCAATATTTCGAGTATTATCGAAATATAGCCCGGCGTCCACCCCCGAATCGCTCCCGCTCAGCCGCCGCCGAACAGCAGCCACTGATAGCCGCAGAACGCCGCCACCAGCAGGCTGCCCTCCCAGCGGTTGACCCGTCCGTTGCTGCCGAATCCGTAGCACATGGCGAACAGCGCCAGAGTGAGGACCACCATGACCGGCACGTCCCGGGACAGCACCACCGGATCGAACGGCCCCGGCGCGATCACGCCGGGAATGCCCAGCACCGCCAGGGTGTTGAAGGTGTTGGAACCGACCACGTTGCCGACCGCGAGATCGTCCTCGCGCTTGATGGCCGCGGTGATGGAGGCGGCCAGTTCCGGGAGGCTGGTGCCGACGGCCACCACGGTCAGGCCGATCACCAGGTCGCTGACGCCGAACAGCTCCGCGAGGTCCACCGCCGCCCAGACCAGCAGGCGCGAGCTGGCGAGCAGCACCACGAGACCCACCGCCAGCCACGCGATGGCCCGCAGGTTGGACACGCCGCCACGCTGTTCCGGCGCCGCGGCCAGCGGGTCGATGCCGGCCGCCCGGCCCTGACGCACCACGGACAGCATCCAGTAGATGATGGCGGCGAAGGCCAGCAGCAGCAGCAGCCCGTCGACCCGGTCGATGCGGCCGTTGGACAGCAGCAGCCAGCCGATCACCACGGCCGCGAGCAGGATCGGCAGCTCCCGGTGCAGCACCGTGGAGTTCACCGTCAGCGGCCGGATGATCGCCGCGATGCCGAGAATGAGTGCAATGTTGGTGATGTTGGAGCCGATGGCGTTGCCGATGGCGAGACCGGGATTGCCCTGCCATGCCGCCAGGGAGGAGACCAGCATCTCCGGGGCGGACGTGCCGAAGCCGACGATCACCACGCCCACCACCAGGGCCGACACCCGCAGGTTGCGGGCCAGCGCCGCCGCCCCGTAAATGAACCGCTCCGCCGAGGCGATCAGCAGCACCAGCCCGACCACCAGGGACAGCAGGGTGAGGATCACGGAGCGGCCGTTCCCTCCAGCCGCGGAGCGAAGGCCGTGCCGGATTCGAACCGCCAGACGAAGGCCGGCGGCACGTTGCGCCACACCCGGGCCGCCCGCTGAGCATGCACCCGGGCGCGCGCCAGGGTTCGTGCCGGCACCGGGCAGCGGATGCCGTAGGTGTACTGAACCATGGTGCCGCCGGGCTCGAGCACCCGGCCGACGCCGCGCATCAGCCGCGCCCGCTGGGCCGGCGTCATCGCCAGCATCGGCAGGCTGGAAACCACCGCCTTGACCGGCCCGGCAATGCCCTGGGCGGCCAGCAGCTCGGGCAGCCGGCAGGCGTCGCCGCACACCACCTGAACGTCGGGAAAGCGCTGGCGCAGGCGGCGCGCCAGCAGCGGGTCGCGTTCGACCACCACCAGGCCGGCGGCCGGAATGCCCGCCACCAGCAGGCCCTCGGTGATGCTGCCGGTGCCGCCGCCGAGCTCGACGATCAGGCCCGGACCCGCCGGCACCTGGGCCGCCATCGCCGCGGCCAGCGGCACGCTGCTCGGCAGCACAGCGCCGACCCGGCGCGGCGCCCGCAGCCAGGCCGCCCAGAGCATGCCGCCGTCGAGCAGCCGGGACCTGAGACGGCCGGGCCGGCCGCCATCGCGCTCGCGCCGCTCCCTGCTGTCGCGCACCCGCTCGCGGAGCTCGTCGCGAACGCGCAGAAACCGGTCCAGGACCAGTTCCGCGGGAAGGGCCATGGGCGCGCCACGGCGTCTGCGCTCACTGCTTCGCATAGCGGCTCATGAGACCATACTCGACGCTCCGGGAACAGCGTCTCGCGCGGCCGCCGATGAAGCCGGGCCGCAGAGGCCGTACACTGCCGATGGGCGGCGTGCACCGTGGCCTGCCCCGCCGCCGTCAGGCCCCCACCGCGGTCCGCCCCACACGCGGCAGGTCAGTCGGAGAGCCAGCATGATCGATCTGAATCCGGACACCGTTTGTTCCATCATCGACCGGGCCCGGGAGTTCCACGCCAAGGAGCAGGTCAGCATTCCGGAGGCGCCGACCAGCCCCTCGGACGACTGGGCGCGCCAGGTGCTGGCGGACCACCTCGACGACTTCTCCTATCAGGAGGTCGTGACCACGATCCGCGACCTGGAACCGGACCAGCAGATCTGCCTGGTGGCCCTGATGTGGCTGGGCCGTGGGGATTTCTCCATCGAGGAGTGGGACGACGCCCTGGCCCAGGCGCGGGATGCCTACAACGGCCGCAGCGCCGAGTACCTCATGGCTACGCCGCTGGTGGCGGACTACCTCGAGGAAGGCCTCGACGCCCACGGCTACCGCTGCGGCTGAGGCGGCCGCGCCGGGCGGCGCAACCCTAGAGCTTGCGCACCACCAGGCTGCCGATGGAGTAGCCGGCGCCGAAGCTGCAGATGACGCCATGGTCACCCGGCGCCAGGTCCTCGTGGTGCAGGCAGAACGCGATGATCGAGCCCGCCGACGCGGTGTTGGCGAACTCGTCGAGCACGATGGGCGCCTCGGCCGGGTCGGCGTCCCGTCCGAGCAGTCGGCGGACGATGAGCTGATTCATGTTCAGATTGGCCTGATGCAGCCACCAGCGCGCGACGTCGCCGGTGTCGAGCCCGACGGCGGCGATCTGCTGCTCGAGGTGCTCGGCCGCCATCGGGCACACCTCCTTGAAGACCCGCCGGCCGTTCTGGTGGAACAGGTTCGCCGGACCGAACGGGTCCACGTCCTCGGCATGGGCCACGTAGCCGAAGTTGGAGCGGATGTTGTTGGAATACAGGGTCCGGGCGCGGCTGCCGAGCACCTGGTAACGGTGCTCGCCACGGGCGTCCTCCGCCCGCTCCAGCACCACCGCGGTGCTGACGTCACCGAAGATGAAGTGGCTGTCGCGGTCCGTGTAGTTCACCTGGGGCGAGGTCAGCTCGGGGTTGATCACCAGTACGGCCTGGGCGGAGCCCGCCTGGATCGCATCCACCGCGCGCTGCAGGGCGAAGGTGGCCGCGGAGCAGGCCACCAGCATGTCGAAGCCGAAACCCTCGATGCCGAGCGCGTGCTGCACCTCGATGGCGATGGCCGGATAGGAGCGCTCGGTGTACGCGCAGGAGACGATCACCATGTCGACGCCCACCGCCCGGCCGTCGCCGTCGAGCCGGCCGGCGGCGGCCAGCGCGGGCCGCGCCGCGTTCAGCGCGATCTCCGCCTGATGGGACAGCGCGTCCTCGGCGCGGCGGGGGATCCGCGGCCGCATGCGCGTCACGTCCAGGATGCCGTCCTTCACGTAGGCGTAGCGCTGGCGGATGCCGGATGCCATCTCGATGAACTCCACGCTCGACGCCGGCTTCGCCTCGACCTCGCCGGCCTCGATGGCGGCGGCATGCTCGGCGTTGAAGCGCTCGGCCCAGGCGTTGTAGCTCTCGACGAGCTCGGCGTTGCTGATGACGTGCTCGGGCTTCCACAGCCCGGCGCCGGAGATCACCACGTCGTGGCTCATCCTGGTTCCCCTCGATCTGACAGGCGTCGCGCCGCCGATGCGGCGGCTCCGGAGAGAGTGTAGCGCGCGGCGCCCGGGTTGGCGCGCAGGCGCCGGAACGACTCAGGGGCGGGCGGGGTAACCGCCGTCGACGCCTTTGGTGAACACGCCGACGGCGTCGTGGGCGTGGAGGCTCTCGTGATGCTCGATGCGCACCCAGAAATCCGCCAGCCGCGGGTCCATGGCGAGGCTGGTCTTGAGCTTGCGGCCGGCGTCCTCGATGAACATCAGGTTCTGGCCGTTGAGGCGGGCGAATTCCTGCTCGTCCTCGCGCTTCACCGCGGTCTGCACCGGGGTCTTGAGGGCGCCCTCGATGTCGTCCACCAGATCGGTGATGGGGAACGTCTCCAGGCCCTCCGCCAGCCGCACCAGCACCCGCGCGGTGCTCCGCTGGCTGTGGGGCGTGGCGACGATGCCCTGCTCGGTGCCCAGCCAGGCCCGCACGGCGGCGGCGTCCACCCGGCCGTCGGCGCCGAAGTCCGCCTCGAACTGATCCTGGATGAGCTGCCGGGCCAGCGCCGCCGAGCAGGGGCAGGTGGAGGAGTACTGCACCGCCAGCTCGAGCTCGAGCACGATCGCGCCGTTCTGCAGCGTGCCGCGGATGGTGACCGGGTAGCTGTTCCAGCCCGAGTTGTCGGTGACCAGCGCCTTGCGGCGCAGGAAGTAGTCGAAGTCGAACTGCACGAACGCCTGGGTGCTGAGATCCCGGTGGGATTCGAGCAGGCTCGCGAGCATCAGCTTGAGCCCGGCGGCGGACAGCGCCCGGCTCTCGGCGTGCTCGTCGAGTATCAGGTAGAGGCGCGACATGTGGATGCCCTTCGCCAGCTCGTCCGCCAGATCCACGTAGATCTGCACGCGGCTCTGCACGGCGCGGTTGGCGGCGCCGTCGCGGATCACCAGCGGCTGATGGATGCCGCTCATGCCGACCCAGTCGAGCGTCTCGAGAGGACTGTCGAGGCCGAGCCGGGCCACGTCGGGCAGCTCGCTCACAGGCAGTATTTCCGGTCGGTTCATGATGGGTCGCGCACCACCTGGGCGGAGGGTGACCGGCGATTGTAACCAATGGTAACGACGCGGCGCCATCCCGGCCCCGCCGCGGTATCGGTCCGGCCAAGCGGGCGTCAGTCCTTGAGGGAGGCGCGCTCCTCGTCGGTGAGCTGGCGGGCTTCCTCCTCGAGCATCACCGGTATGCCGTCCCGGATCGGATAGGCGAGACCGCTGGCCCGGCACCACAGCTCGTCGACCTCCTTGCGGTAGAACAGGGAGGCCTTGCTCACGGGACAGACCAGGATTTCCAGCAGCTTGGCGTCGACGGCCATGGTCGCCCTCCGCGATCAGGGGTTGAACGGATCCTTGAGCACGATGGTCTCGCCCCGGTCCGGGCCGGTGGAGATGATGTCGATGCTCACGCCCACCGCGTCCTCGATCCGCTTGAGGTAGAGCTTGGCGTTCTCCGGCAGATCGTCGTAGCTGCGGATGCCCAGCGTCGAGGTGTCCCAGCCCGGCAGCTCCTCGTAGACCGGCTTGATGTCGGCGTAGTACTCGCTGGCGAAGCGCGCCGTGCCCGGCGTGCCCTCGGCGGTCTGGTAGTCGACGCACAGGCGCAGCGTCTCGAGCCCGTCGAGCACGTCCAGCTTGGTGATGCACAGCCCCGAGATGCTGTTGATCTGCACCGCCTGGCGCAGCGCCACGGCGTCGAACCAGCCGCAGCGGCGCGGCCGCCCGGTGGTGGAGCCGAACTCGTTGCCCCGCTCGGCGAGCCGCCGGCCGGTGTCGTCGAACAGCTCCGTGGGAAACGGGCCCGAGCCCACCCGGGTCGAATACGCCTTGGTGATGCCGAGCACGTAGTCGAGGTAGCGGGGGCCGAAGCCGCTGCCGACGGCGGTGCCGCCGGCGGTGGTGTTGGACGAGGTGACGAACGGGTAGGTGCCCAGGTCGACGTCGAGCAGCGCCCCCTGGGCGCCTTCGAACAGGATGTGCTCGCCGGCTTCCCGCAGCTCGTGCAGCAGCGGCACGATGTCGGCCACCATGGGCTCGATCTGCTTGGCCACCTCCCGGCACTGCTCCAGGGTCTCGTCGAAGTCCACCGGGTCGGTCTTGTAGTAACTGGTGAGCATGAAGTTGTGGTACTCCATGACCTCGGCCAGCTTGGCCGCGAAGCCCTGCCAGTAGAACAGGTCGCCCAGCCGCACGCCGCGCCGCGCGGCCTTGTCTTCATAGGCCGGGCCGATGCCCCGGCCGGTGGTGCCGATCTTCTGGGCGCCCCGGGCTTCCTCCCGGGCCAGGTCGAGCTTGACGTGGTAGGGCAGGATCAGCGGACACGCCGGGCTGATCCGCAGGCGCTCGCGCACGGGCACGCCGCGGGCCTCCAGGCCGGCGACCTCCTTGAGCAGCTCACCCGGCTCGAGCACCACACCGTTGCCGATGAAGCAGCGCACGTCCCGGCGCAGGATGCCCGAGGGAATCAGGTGCAGGATGGTCTTCTCGCCGTCGATCACCAGGGTGTGGCCGGCGTTGTGCCCCCCCTGGAAGCGCACCACGGCGGCAACCTGCTCGGTGAGCAGGTCCACCACCTTGCCTTTTCCTTCGTCACCCCACTGGGTGCCGATCACGACGACGTTGCGCCCCATGTTCAATCTTCCTGTGAATTCGCCGGCAGCGGCTGGACCGTCCAGCCGTCCCCGGTCTCGGAAATCATCCGGTCGCAGCGCGCCGGGGGCGCTTCGTCCGCCGACAGCGCGCAGATCACCACGTCCCCGGCCGCCCGCAATCCGGCCAGCGTGGCCTGCAGGTCACGGCGCCGGTCACCGTCGCCGGCGACCCAGGGTACCCAGACGGCGCCCGCGGACGCCGACGCCTCGGCCGCCAGCAGCGCCTTCAGGCTGACGTCGAAGCCGGTGGCCGGGCGGGCCCGGCCGAAGGCCGCGCCGATGCCGTCGTAGCGCCCGCCCCGGGCGAGCGCGCTGCCCCGTTCGGCCTGGAACGCCGAGAACACGGGGCCGTTGTGGTAGCCGTAGCCGGCCAGCTCGGCAATGTCGAAGCGCAGGGTGACGCCGGGCACCCGGGCCACCACCATGTCGGCGAGCGCCTCCAGCGCGTCGATGGCGCGGCCGGCCTCCGCCGGCGCGCCGGCCAGGGTCCGGCGTGCCTCGTCGAGCACGTCACGGCGTCCCATCAGCGCCGGCAGACTGGCCACCAGCTCCGCGCCGGGCCGGTCGCAGAGCAGCTCGCGCACGTCGGTCTCGGACTTCGACTGCACCGCGGAGAACAGCGCCTGCTCCATCTCCACCGACAGACTCATGGACGCGGTGAGGGCCTGAAAGATGCCCATGTGGCCGAGCACCAGCACGGGCCGCTCCACGCCACCCTGGCGCAGCACCTCGAGCATCAGGGCCACCACCTCGGCGTCGGCTGCCGCCGAGGCCGCGCCGAAGATCTCCGCCCCGGCCTTGTAGGGCACCCGGGTGTCCAGCGCCGCCGCCGGGTTGGCGTGCACCACCGGACCCGCGTAGCACAGCCGCTGGACGCCGTCCCCCGGCAGGCTGTGGGCGTCGATGCGCGCCGCCTGAGAGGTCATGTCCGCGCGCACGCCGAGCAGGCGGCCGGTGCGCTGATCCACGGCCTTGAGGGTCTGCAGATCGAGATCCGTGCCGCTGCCCACCAGCAGCGAATCCAGGTACTCGATGACCGGCGGCTCGACGTACTCGAAACCCCAGGCGTGGAACACGTCCAGTACCCGCCGGCGCATCAGCTCGAGCTGACGCGCGGCCGGCGGCAACAGCTCGTCGACACCTTCGGGCAGGCGCCAGCGACGGATGGCAGCGCGCGGCGTCACGGGCTCAGCGGACCAGGTAGAGCAGCAGCGTGCCGAGCATCATGCTGCCGAAACCGGCCAGCCGCATGGTGCGGTCGTCCACGTGGGCCAGCGTCATCGCCATCGCCCGCCAGCGGCGCGGGTACAGGAAGGGCACGATCCCCTCGATGACCAGCACCAGGCACAAGGCTACGCCCACGTCTCTCCACATTGCTCGCTCGATTGCTCGCTCGATTGCTCGCTACGGCCGGAATCAGCGCAGACTGGCTACGAGGGGTCCCGCTCCAGGTACTTGAAGAACTCGCTGTTCGGATCCAGCACCAGGAAATCGCTCTTGTCCTTGAAGACGTTGGTATAGGCGTTGATGCTGCGATAGAACTGATAGAAATCCGGGTCCTTGTTGAAGGCGTCGGCATAGATGGCCGCCGACTGGGCGTCGCCGTCACCGCGGATCTGCTCGGCCTGGCGGTAGGCCTGGGCCTCGATCACCACGGTCTGGCGCTCCGCGTCGGCGCGGATGCCCAGGGCCAGCTCGCGGCCGGTGGCCCGGTACTGGCGGGCTTCGATCTGCCGCTCGGAGTTCATGCGGTCGTACACCGCGGTGGACACCTCGGTGGGCAGGTCGATGCGCTTGACGCGCACGTCGATCACCTCGATGCCGGCGGCCTGGGCCATCACCCGGTTCAGCTCGGCGGTGAGGTTGTCCATCAGCTCGTCGCGCTCGCCGGACACCACCTCGTGCATGTCGCGGCGGCTGATCTCGTTGCGCAGGCCCTCGTTGATCCGCTCCTGCAGAATCCGCTCGCCGATGCGCTCGTCGAAGCGGGTCGCCTCGTAGTAGCGCAGCACGTTGTTGATCCGCCACTTGGCGAAGGAGTCGACGATCAGCGGCTTCTTCTCCAGCGTGAAATAGGTCTCCGCCGTGGAGTCCAGGGTCAGCACCCGGCCGTCGGCTTTGTTGATCTGTTCGGCGATGGGCATCTTGAAGTGGATGCCCGGCTCCACGTCGGCTTCGCTGACGGCGCCGAACCGCAGCAGGATCGCCCGCTCGGTCTCGTGCACGGTGTACACGCTGTCCATGGCCAGTGACACGATCACCACGGCGATGACGATGACGATGAGATTGCGCAGATTCATGTCGGTCCTCTCGAGATGCCTCGACCCGGTTACCGGGTGTCGCGAACGCGGCCGCTGGAGATGCGGTCGTTGAGTTCGCGGACGATGGAGTCGGCGATGTTGCGGATGTTGTCCTGGGACACGCCGGCGGTGCTGCCGCCCTGCTGCACCAGCCGGTCCAGCGGCAGGTACATGATGTTGTTGCCGCCTTCGACCGCCACCATGACCTTGGTGGTGTTGCCGAGCACGGTTTCCATGGCGTCGATGTAGAGCCGGTCCCGGGTCACCTCGGTGGCGCGCTGGTACTCGGCGAGCAGCTTGTTGAAGCGGTCGGCCTCACCTTCGGCCCGGGCGACTACCCGGTCCCGGTAGGCGTTGGCCTGCTCGATGATCTGCTGGGCTTCACCACGGGCCTCGGGAATGACGCTCTCGGCGTAGGCGTTGGCCTCGTTGATGAAGCGCTGCTCGTCCTCCTTGGCCTTCTGCACGTCGTTGAAGGCGTCGGCCACCTGGTTCGGCGGCGCGGAGCGGTCGATGTTGACCTTGTCCAGCCGGATGCCGGTGCCGTAGTTCGCCAGGTAGGCCTGCAGGCGCTCCTGAACCTCCACGGCGATCGCCTCCCGGCCGGCGGTGATGACGTCGTCCATGACCGAGCTGCCGACCACGTGGCGCAGGGCGCTCTCGGTGGCCTGGGTGAGACTCGAGCGCGGCGCGCGCACGTTCACCAGATAGGCGATCGGATCCGACACCACGTACTGCACGGTCAGCGCCACGTCGACGATGTTCTCGTCCTCGGTGAGCATCAGCGCCTGGTGGCTGTGGGAGTTCACCCGGGTGACGTTGACCTTCTCCACCACGTCGATCAGCGGCGGGTTCCAGTGCAGGCCCGGCATGACCACGTTCTCCTGCACGGCGCCGAAGCGGAACACCACGCCTCGCTCGCCCTGGTCCACCTGGTAGAGGCCCAGGAAGCCGTAGACCACGGCCAGGCCCACCAGGATGAAGCCGAACATGCGCAGGTTCAGGCCGCCGGCACCACCGCCGCCGCCCGAGCCGCCGCCGAAGATCCCGGACAGCTGGGCCTGGAGCTTCTTGAAGGCCTCGTCGAGGTCGGGCGGCCCCTGGTCGCCACGGTTGCCCCATGGGTCTTTGCCGCCTCCGGGCTCGTTCCACGCCATCTACTCGCGCTCCATCAACTTACAACGTTCCAAACTCACAACGTCCGCCGTCAGCAACTCCGGGTTCTCAGACTACTCACGGGGAAATCGAGGTTTGCGGGTCTGACTCGAGCCAGACGGGAAAGTTTAGGGTTGGCCCTGCGGGGGTGCAACAAACGTTGGCGCCGCCGGCGGCGCCTCCGGGGCGGGGCTGCGCACCGGGGCCCGGCGCTGCACGCGGGAACCGTCGCGCTCGAGCCGCGCCAGCAGGTCGGCGTCGGCCTGCACGGTGATCGCCATGCTGCCGTCCTCCCGGAGCTCCTCGTCGAGCACGGCGCCGACCCGGTACAGCCAGGCGCGGGTGCGGCCCTGCTCCGGCCGCAGCAGCACTTCGGCCGGCGCCGCCACGCCCAGACGCTCGCCGATCACGTCGATCAGCCGGCCGAGGCCGGCGCCGGTGACCGCGCTGACGGGCACCGCGGCCGCGCCGCCGCCGTGTCCGGGCACCGTCGGCACCGGCGCGTCGGCCGGCAGCGCGTCGATCTTGTTCAGCACCATGACGGTCGGAATGTCGTCCGCGCCGATCTCCTCGAGCACGGCTTCCACCTGGGCGACCCGCTCCTCGCGGTCCTCGGCGCTGGCGTCGACCACGTGCAGCAGCAGATCGGCGTTGGCCACCTCCTCGAGGGTCGCCTTGAACGCCTCCACCAGGGAGTGGGGAAGCTGGCTGATGAAGCCCACGGTGTCGCCGAGCACCACGTCACCGACCCCGGGCACCGCCAGCCGGCGCATGGTCGGGTCCAGGGTCGCGAACAGCTTGTCCTCCGCCATGACCTCGGACGTGGTGAGGGCGTTGAACAGGGTCGACTTGCCGGCGTTGGTGTAGCCCACCAGGGACACCGTGCGGACGTGCCCCCGCTGGCGCCGGCGCCGGCCCTGGCCGCGGCGGCGCGCCACCGTGCCGAGCTTCTTCTCCAGCCCCTTGATGCGCTGGGAGATCATGCGCTGGTCCAGCTCGAGCTGGGTTTCGCCGGCGCCGCGCAGGCCGATACCGCCCTTCTGCCGGTCCAGGTGGGTCCAGCCGCGCACCAGGCGCGACTGGGCGTGGTTGAGCTGGGCGAGCTCGACCTGCAGCTTGCCTTCGTAGGTGCGCGCGCGGTCGGCGAAGATGTGCAGGATCAGCTCGGTGCGGGTCATCACCCGGCAGCCGAGCCGCTTTTCCAGGTTGCGCTGCTGACCGGGCGACAGGTCGTGATTGACCAGCAGCAGGTCCGCGTCGCCGCCCGCCAGGGCGGCGCCAAGCTCCTCCAGCTTGCCCTCGCCGACGAACCAGCGCGGGTGGGGCGCATCTCGGGTCGCGCCGAGACGGGCGACCACGTCGATGCCGGCGGTGCGGGCCAGCTCGGCGCACTCCGCCGCGCTGTCCACGCCGTCGGCATGGCCGGCCTGGCCGCGTTTCTGCTTGAAGGTGACGTGCAGCAGGACCGCGCGGCGGCCTGCATCAGGGCGTTCGAAAAACAATCTGGCTCCTCAGCGACGCTGCCCGCGCCCCTGCCGGGCGTCGAGGAGCAGCATCGCCGTCATTTGCCGGAGGCATCCTCCGGGGCGCTGCTCTGGTGCAGCTTGACGTTGCGCGACGGCACGACCGTCGATATCGCGTGTTTGTAGACCATCTGGCTGACGGAATTGCGCAGAAGCACGACGAACTGATCGAAGGATTCGATCTGCCCCTGCAGCTTGATGCCGTTGACCAGGTAGATCGAAACCGGAATCCGCTCCTTTCTCAGGGTATTCAGATAAGGGTCTTGTAGCGAATGCCCTTTTGACATCACGGTCTCCTGCTGCAGCGCCACCGGGGCCTGGCACGAATGGCCCGCAGGTTTCGACGACTTGCTTCGACAACCCCGGCCGCAATTTGTTGCGCGGCGCACAATCGCGCGCCGACGATTCTTGTGCCCTCGAATATGGGCCTCGCCTCAGGAGAATTCAAGCAGGTGCTCGATCCGCGACGCCAGTTCCCCGGCCGGCCCCGGCGCCAGGCGATGAACGTGGGACCAGCGGTTCAGCCAGGTATATTGTCGTTTTGCCAGGGAGCGGGTGGCCGCCGCGCCGCGCGCCCGCAGCGCGTCGAGGTCGCCGTCCCCCTCCAGATAGGACCAGACCTGGCGGTAACCGACCGCGCGCATGCTGGGCAGCGCCGGCGACAGGTCGCCCCGCGCGCGCAGCGCCGCGACCTCGTCGACCAGACCCGCGTCGAGCATCCTCGAGAAGCGCTCCTCGATGGGGGCGCGCAGGGATTCCCGGTCGTCGGGGATCACCGCCACCTCCACCAGCCGCACGCCCAGCCGGCGGGCGGCGCCGGTGTCCCGCTGGGCGGCCCACCAGGCGGACAGCGGCCGGCCGGTCGTCCGGTACACCTCCAGCGCGCGCTCGACCCGCACCCGATTGCCCGGATGGATGCCCGCCGCGGCTCCCGGGTCGACCCTCTCGAGCACCCGGTACACGTGATCCCAGCCGAGCCGTCCGGCTTCCTCGGCGATCTCCGCCCGCACCGCCGGGTCCGCCGGCGGCAGGTCCGCCAGCCCCTCCCGGAAGGCGCGCAGGTAGAGCATGGTGCCTCCGACCAGCACGGGCAGCCGGCCGGCGGCCAGGGCCTCGCGCACCGCCGCGTCGGCGTCGGCGACGAAATCCGCCGCCGAGTAGGGCTCGGCCGGGTCGCGGACGTCCACCAGGGCGTGGGGATACCGCGCCAGGACGTCGGCGGATGGCTTGGCGGTGCCGATGTCCATGCCCCGGTAGACCATGGCGGAGTCCATGCTGACCAGGGACACCGGGCTGGCGGTGTCCCGGCGGCGCTCGGCCAGGGTCAGGGCGACGTCGGTCTTGCCGGCCGCCGTGGGTCCGGTGACGACGAGTACGACGGGCGCGCCGGGTCCGGCCGGATCACTGGCCACGCAGGAACAGCGCGTCCAGGTCCGCCATGGACCGGACCAGGTAGGTCGGCCGGCCGTGGTTGCACTGGCCGGCGTTGTCGGTGCGCTCCATGTCCCGCAGCAGCGCGTTCATCTCGGTCAGCGTCAGCGCCCGGTTGGCGCGCACCGAGCCGTGGCAGGCCATAGTCGCGAGCAGCCGCTCCTGCATCTCGGCCAGCCGGTCGCTGCCGCCGAGCGCCTGACAGTCGGCGAGCACGTCCCGGGCCAGCAGCTCGACGTCGCCGCGGGCCAGCAGGGCCGGCACCTCGCGGACGGTGACCGAGGCGATGCCGCTGCGGTCCAGCACCAGGCCGAACCCGGCCAGCGGCTCCGCCACCTGCTCGACCAGATCCGCTTCCGCCTCGGAGACGTCGAGCACCAGGGGCACCAGCAGGCGCTGCCGCGGCACGCCGGCGTCGGCGCGCTGCTGCTTGAGGCGTTCGTAGGTGACCCGCTCGTGGGCGGCGTGCATGTCGACGACCACAAGCCCGTCGGCGTTCTGCGCCAGGATGTAGACGCCGTGAAGCTGCCCCAGGGCATAGCCGAGGGGCGGCAGCTCACCGGCCGGCGCCGCCGCGCCGGGCACGGCCCCGGTGCCGGCCTCCGGCCCCGCCTCCCGGGCCGCCAGCGCTTCGACGAAGCTGCCGGGCGTATGCCGTTCTGCCTCCGCGGCCCAGGTCAGCCTGCCCTGGCTGGGCGCGCCGCCGGGCTGCGACGAGCCGGCCGGCGGCCGGGCCAGGCCGGGCTCGCTCACCACCGGCGGAGCGGCGGTGTCCGGCCGCACCTCCCGCAGGGCGCGGTTCAGGCTGCCGAAAATGAAGTCGTGGACCGCGCGGGCGTCGCGGAAGCGCACCTCGTGCTTGGTCGGATGCACGTTCACGTCCACCCCGCCGGGCGGCAGGTCGAGATACAGCACGAACACCGGGTGGCGGCCGTGGAACAGCACGTCCCGGTAGGCCTGGCGGATCGCGTGGGCCACCAGCTTGTCCCGCACCACCCGGCCGTTGACGAAGAAGTACTGCTGGTCCGCCTGGCTGCGGCTGTGGGTCGGCAGACCGACCCAGCCGTGCAGGCGCATCTCGCCGCGCCGCTCGTCCACCGCCACGGACCGGCTGACGAACTCGGCGGACAGCACCCGGCCGAGCCGTTCCTCCGGCCGCCCGGGCGCCAGGCTCAGGGCGCCGCGGCCGCCGCCCTGAACGAGCTCGAAGCCGACGTCGAAGTGGCCGAGCGCCACCCGCCGGACCACCTGATCGATGTGGCCCTGCTCGGTGCGCTCGGTCTTCAGGAATTTGCGCCGCACCGGCGTGTTGAAGAACAGATCGGCCACTTCCACCGTGGTGCCGGGCGGGTGGGCGGCGGGGCCGAAGCCACGCTCGGCACCCCCTTCCACTTCGATGGCGTGAGCCATGTCCGCGTCCGGCGGGCGGGAGGTGATCCGCACCCGCGCCACCGACGCCATGCTGGCCAGAGCTTCGCCCCGGAACCCGAGGCTGGCGACGCCGAGCAGATCGTCGGCGGTGGTGATCTTGCTGGTGGCATGGGGCGCGAGGGCCAGACGCAGGTCGTCGGGATGGATGCCGCCGCCGTCGTCGCGCACCACCACGCGCTTCACGCCGCCCTGCTCCGTGGTGATGCGGACGTGCCGGGCGCCCGCGTCGAGGCTGTTCTCGACCAGCTCCTTGACCAGGGACGCAGGGCGCTCGACCACCTCGCCGGCGGCGATCTGGTTCGCCACCAGACTGCCGAGTTCGTGAATGCGCCCGGCCATCAGCCCGCCGGAATGACCAGGGTCTGGCCGACCCGGATGACGTCACCGGACAGGCCGTTGGCTTCCCGCAGCCGGCGGGTGCTGAGTCCGAACCGGGCGGCGATCTCCGAGAGCGTGTCGCCGGTCTCGATGGTGTACTTGCGGTCGCCCTGCTCACGCTGCCAGGCCAGCAGGGTGCCCGGCGGCGCGTAGCTCTGCATGTAGTTGCGGATGCCGCTGGCCAGCGCCGTGGCGAGCCGCTCCTGATAGTCGGCGGTGTCCAGCCGGCGCGCCTCGGCCGGGTTCGAGATGTAGCCGGTCTCCACCAGGATGGAAGGCACGTCCGGCGCCTTGAGCACCACGAAGCCGGCCTGCTCCACCCGCCGCTTGTGCAGCTTGGCGACGGTGCCGAGCTGGCCGAGCACCCGGGCGCCGGCCTCGAAGCTCGCCGAGCGGTTGGCGTCCATGGACAGGTCGAGCAGCACCGAGGCGAGCACGTCGTCCTTGTCGCCCAGGGACACGTCGCCGACCCCGCCGATGAGGTCGGAACGGTTCTCCTTCTCGGCTAGCCAGCGGGCGGCTTCGCTGGTCGCGCCGCGGTCGGACAGGGTGTAGACGGACGCGCCGGACACGCTGGGCATTTTGAAGGCGTCGGCGTGCACGGACACGAACAGGTCGGCCCGCTGATCCCGGGCGAAGGCGACGCGGTCGCGCAGCGCCACGTAGTAGTCGCCGTCGCGCACCAGCACCGCCCGGAAGCCGGGCATGGCGTCCACCTTCCGCGCCAGGCGGCGGGCGATGCTCAGCACCACGTCCTTCTCCTGGATGCGGGCCGGGCCGATGGCGCCCGGATCCTCGCCGCCGTGGCCAGGATCGATGGCGACGATCACGTCCCGCCGGTGGTCCGACAGCGGCACCGCCGGGGTACGCCGGCCCGGCCCGGTGCCGTACAGGTCGACCACCAGCCGGTGCCCGTAGGGCGGCACCGGATCGAGCCGGAAGCTCTCGGGCTTGACCTTGCCGGTCACGTCCAGCACCACCCGGTATTCGGCGCCCCGGGGCGCCGTCCGCACCGCGGTGACCCGGGCGCCGTCGCCCCGCGCGAGGCCCGCGCCGAGGTCCCGCGCCGCCTCGGCGTGCTTCAGGTCGATGACCACGCGATGGGGATTCTCGAGGGTGAACAGCTCGAAATCGACGGGGCCGGAGGTGTCGAACACCACCCGGGTGTAGTCCGGGGCCTCGTGCATGCGGACGCCTTCGATGCGCGTCGCCGCCGATGCCTGGGCCGCCGCCAGCAGCAGCACCAGCGCGATCAGCCAGCCGGCGCCGGACGCCAGCCCGCCCACCGGCCTAGCTTGGAAATTCGATGTCAAGGCGTCGGCCCTCACCTTCCACGTGCAGGCGCACTTCCATGTCCGCGGCCGGCAGGCGGTCCTCCACCCGTTCCGGCCACTCGACCAGCTTGATCGCCGGGCTGTCCAGCAGCTCGTCGATGCCGATGAATTCCAGCTCCTGACTGTCCGCGATCCGGTAGAAATCAAAATGATACACCAGATAGCTAGGAAGATCGTAAGGTTCCAGCAGGGTGTAGGTCGGGCTCTTCACCGAGCCCGTGTGGCCCAGGCCGCGCAGCAGGCCCCGGACCAGGGTGGTCTTGCCCGCGCCGAGATCGCCGCGCAGGAACACCAGCATGCCGGGGCGCAGCCGCCGGGCCAGCGCCTCGCCGCAGGCCAGGGTCGCCGCCTCGTCCGCCAGGTACCGTGATTCCCGCGTCGCGGTCATGCCCAGCCGCGCTCCTCCCGGGCGAGGATCTCCACCAGCGCGTCGGTCAGATCCGAGGCGAGCAGGCTGCGCTGTCCCAGCCTCGCCGCCGCCGCGTCACCGGCGGCGCCGTGCAGGCAGGTGCCCGCCAGCGCCGCGCGCTGCGGGTCGAGCCCCTGCCCCAGCAGACCGCCGAGCACGCCGCTCAGCACGTCGCCCATGCCCGCGGACGCCATGCCCGGGTTGCCTTCGGCGCACACGCCCAGCAGCACCGGCTCGGCATCCCGCCAGGCGCCGATCAGCGTGCCCGCGCCCTTGAGCACCGCCACCCCCCGGACCCGCTGCGCCAGGGCCCGGACCGCGCCGGGCCGGTCCTGCTGGACCGCCGCGACCTCCCAGCCCAGCAGCCGGGCCGCTTCCGCGACGTGGGGCGTGACGATCAGCGGACCGGTCGCCTCGAGCCCGTGGGCGGCGAACAGGTTGAGACCGTCGGCGTCGAGCACGGTCGGCACGGAGCGGGCCAGGGATGCCTCGAGCAGCGCCCGTCCCCAGTCGTCGCCGCCGAGGCCGGGGCCCACGACCAGCACCCGGGCCTTGTCGAGCACGGCCCGGCAGGCGCCGGAGTCGTCGCCGTCCACCACCATCACCTCGGGGCGGCGGGCCAGGATGGCCGGGCGATGCCCGGGCCGGGTGACCACGCTGACCATGCCGGCGCCGGCGCGCAGCGCCGCCTCGGCCGCCATCAGCGGCGCCCCGCCCATGGCATGATCGCCGCCCACCACCACCACGTGGCCGAGGGCGTGCTTGTAGGCGTTGGCGTCCCGCGGGCCGAGCCGGCAGTCCGCCGGCAGGGTGCCGTAGCGCAGCCAGGGACAGCCGCGCACGCGGCGGTAGACGCCGGCCGGCACGCCGAGGTCGTCGAACACCACCCGGCCCGCCAGGGACGCGCCGGGGCCGGTGTACAGACCGAGCTTGCGGCCGATGAAGGTGACGGTGACCGCCGCCTTCACCGCGTCCCGGGTGGCCGCCCCGGTATCCGCGTCCACGCCGGTGGGCAGGTCGATGGCCAGCACCGGCCGGCCGCTGGCATTGATGCACCGGACCATCTCGTCGAAGGGCGCCTTCAGCTCGCCGCGGATGCCGGTGCCGAGCAGGGCGTCGACGACCACGTCGCCGTCCACCGCCGGCGGCGGCCCGGCCATCGGCACCACGCCCCGCGCCGCGGCGAAGTCCCGGGCGAGGCCGGCGTCGCCCGCGAGCGCGCCCGGGTCGCCGAGCTGCCAGAGGGTCACCTCGAGTCCGATCTCCCGGGCCAGTCCCGCCACCAGGTAGCCGTCGCCGGCGTTGTTGCCTCTGCCGCAGCAGACCGTCAGCCGGCGCACACCGGGCCAGCGGTCCAGCAGCACCCGGAACGCCGCGCGCCCGGCCCGCTGCATCAGCTCGAAACCGGGCGTGCCGAACTCGTCGATGGCGGCACGGTCCAGCGCCCGGCAGTCTGCTGCGCCGTAGAGTTCGGGAGCGGTGGGCTCGGGGGTTGCCATGGCCCGTATACTGGCACCGAGCGATGGCACTTGGAACGGTTCCCATTGGATCTCACCGCCCTGGCAGCAGACATCAAGTCCTGGGGCCACGAGCTCGGCTTCCAGCAGGTCGGCATCACCGACACGGACCTGTCCGCCTACCGGGACAAGGTGCGCGCCTGGCTGGAGCGCGGCCGCCACGGCACCATGGGCTACATGGCGCGCCATCTCGACGAGCGCCTCGATCCGGCGGCCCTGGAGCCCGGCACCTGCCGCGTCATCAGCGCCCGCCTGGACTACCTGCCCGACGGCGCCGAGCCGCTGCGCATACTCGAGGATCCGCGGCGCGGCTACGTGTCCCGCTACGCCACCGGCCGTGACTATCACAAGGTGGTGCGCCGCCGCCTGGCGCGCCTGGCGCGCCGCATCGACGAGGCCGCCCGCACCCACGGCGGCCACCGGGCGTTCACCGATTCGGCGCCGGTGCTGGAGAAGGCCCTGGCCGAGAAGGCCGGCCTCGGCTGGATCGGCAAGCACACCCTGGTGCTCAACCGCCACGCCGGCTCCTGGTTCTTCCTCGGCGAGGTCTACACCACCCTGCCCCTGCCCGTGGACGAGCCCGCCACCGAGGACCTGTGCGGAAGCTGCCGGGCCTGCATGACCGTCTGCCCCACCGACGCCATCGTCGGCCCGCGGGAACTCGACGCCCGCCGCTGCATCTCCTATCTGACCATCGAGCACCGGGGCAGCATCCCCGAGGACCTGCGCCCGCTCATGGGCAACCGGGTATTCGGCTGCGACGACTGCCAGCTGTTCTGTCCCTGGAACCGCTACGCCTCGATCAGCAGGGAGGGCGACTTCACGCCCCGCCACGACCTCGACCAGGCCGAGCTGCTGACCCTGTTCGAGTGGTCCGAGGCGGAGTTCCTGACGTACACCGAAGGCTCGGCGATCCGCCGGGCGAGCTACCAGCAGTGGCAGCGCAACCTGGCCGTGGCGCTGGGCAACGGCCCGCCGGACGCGGCGGTGATCGACGCCCTGCGCCGGCGCCGGCAGGACGCCTCGCCGCTGCTGCGCGAGCACGTCGACTGGGCCCTGGAGCGGCTCGGCGCAGCCGGCTGAGCGCGGCCGACGATGGTCAGCCGCGCACGAACGCCACGAAGCCGGCCATGAACTCCCGGAGCTGCTCCCGGGTCCTGGCATCGGTCAGGCGGCCCTGGTCGTCGAGCAGTTCGTGGACCCCGGACACCATCAGCCTGCCCTGGTACCAGGGGCGCATGCGCAGGGTCCGCACCACGCCGAGCCAGGCGTCCTGGGCCAGGATGGTGCCGAGCCGGCCGGGGGTGGCGCCGAGCATGGCGACCGGACGGTCGCGCAGCACCCGGGCCTGATCCTCCGGCGGCCGGGAGCACCAGTCGACGGCGTTCTTCAGCACGCCGGGCATGGAGCCGTTGTACTCCGGCGTGGCGATGACCACGCCGTCGGCGGCGGCGATCCGGTCCTTGAGCGCGGCGACCGCCGGCGGGATGCCTTCCGCCGCCTCCAGGTCGCCGTCGTAGAGGGGAATTCCATCGAGCCCGGCGACCTCGAGCCGCGCGCCCTCGGGCATCAGCTCGCCGGCCGATTCCAGCAGCGCCCGGTTGGTGGAGCCACGGCGCAGACTGCCGGGAATGCCGAGTATCGTGATCATGCGTCGTCCCCGTCCCCGGTCATGTCGTCCCCCGCCCCCTCGGGCCGCTGCCAGCGCAGGAAGTGCTCCCGGTAGTAACGCAGCTCGTCGATGGACTCGCGGATGTCCGCCAGCGCGGTGTGCTCGTTCTTCTTCACGAAGCCGGCCATGAGGTCCGGCCGCCAGCGCCGCACCAGCTCCTTGATGCTGCTGACGTCCACCATGCGGTAGTGGAGGTAGTCCTCCAGAGTCGGCATGTAGCGCGCCAGGAAGCGGCGGTCCTGCCAGATGGTGTTGCCGCACAGCGGCGAGCGCTTCTTCTCGACGTGCTGCTCGAGAAACGCCAGCGTGGCCGCCTCGGCCTCCCGCTCCGACACGCCTTCCCCGCGCACCCGGTCGAGCAGGCCGGACGCGGCATGGTGCCGCTGATTCCAGTCGTCCATGGCGGCCAGCAGGGTTTCGCTCTGACGCACCGCCAGCACCGGGCCTTCGGCGACCACGTTGAGGTCGCCGTCGGTCACGATGGTGGCGATCTCGATGATCCGCTCCTTCTCCGGGTCGAGCCCGGTCATTTCCATGTCCATCCACACCAGGTGGGCTGTCACGCTGCCTCCGTCGTCCAGAGTCTCGGGTCGCGGTCCGCGCCGCGCGGTCCCGCGCCATTATCCCCGGCGCGCACGCGGCGGCCAGCGGGATCCGGCACGATACGCGAGACCCGCCGGGTCCGCTAACATACCCTGCCCCGCCAATCTGGAGACCGGTTTGAGCCGATTCCCCCCGCCGCTCGTCGAAGCCGAGACGCTGGCCGCCCTGCTCGCGGAGCAGCCTGCCGCGCCGGCCGGCCCGCTGCGCCTGATTCACGTCGCCGAGGCGGCGGCCTTCGAGCAGGCCCACCTGCCCGGCGCCCTGCTGGTAGAGCCCCGCGCCCTGCTGGACGGCCGCCCGCCCGCGGCGGGGCGGCTGCCCGATGCCGGCCGCCTGAACGCGCTGTTCGGCAGTCTCGGCCATACGCCGGACTGCTACTACGTGGTCTACGACGACGAGGGCGGCGGCTGGGCCGGCCGGTTCGTCTGGACCCTGGACGTGATCGGCCATCACCGCTGGAGCTACCTGAACGGCGGCCTGATCGCCTGGCACGAGGCGGGCCTGCCCCTGGAGGCCGGGCCCGCCGCGGCGCCGCCGGCGAGCCAGGTGGCCGTTGCCATCGCGCCGGACGCGCCCGTGGCCGAGGTCGACGACGTGCTGGCCGCCATCGACGATCCCGGCCGGATCATCTGGGACGTCCGCTCGGCGGAGGAGTACCGGGGCGAGCGCTCGGGCTCCCGGCGCGCCGGCCACGTGCCGACCGCCCGGCATCTCGACTGGATGCGCCTGAAGGACCCGACCCGCGGACTGCGCCTGACCGAGGGCCTGCCCGAGCTGCTGGCCGCCCACGGCATCGACGGCCGGCTGCCGGTGATCACCCACTGCCAGAGCCACCACCGGTCCGGCCTGTCCTACCTGGTGGGTCGGCTGCTGGGGTTCCGCGACATCCGCGCGTTCCACGGCTCCTGGGGCGAGTGGGGCAACCGGGACGACACGCCGGTGGTCACCGGCGACGCGCCGGGCGAACCCGCCGACGGCCGCACCGGCCGGGCACCGTGACCGGCCCGATGGACGCGCTGTTCGCCCTGCTGCAGCGGCTGCTGCCCCAGCACGGCCTGTCACGCCTGGCCGGCCGGATCGCCCGGGCCCGCACGCCGTGGCTGCGGCGGCTGCTGATCCGAACCTTCACCCGGGTGTACGGGGTCGATCTGTCCGAGGCCGCTGCCGGACCCGACGGGTACGCCAGCTTCAACGACTTCTTCACCCGCGCGCTGCGCGACGGCGCGCGGCCGCTCGACCCGGATCCGGACGCGGTGCTGTCGCCGGCGGACGGCACGATCAGCCAGGCCGGCGCCATCGACGGCGATCTGCTGCTGCAGGCCAAGGGCACCCGCTACAGCCTGGACGCGCTGGTCGGCCCGCGGGACGCCGCCGACTTCTACGGCGGGCGCTTCGCGACCATCTATCTCGCGCCCCGTGACTACCACCGGGTGCACCTGCCGGCGGCGGGCACGCTGACGGCGACCACGGCCATCCCCGGCGCCCTGTTCTCGGTGAACGCCCGCACCGAGGCCGCGGTGACGGATCTGTTCTGCCGCAACGAACGGCTGGTGTGCCGGTTCGACACCGACCACGGTCCCATGCTGGTGGTGCTGGTGGGGGCGATGATCGTCGCCAGCATCGAAACGGTCTGGGGCGGCCCGGCGTCGCCCTACCGGCGGGAGGTGCGCGACCACTGGTCGCAGCGGCTCGAGCGGGGCGCCGAGATCGGCCGGTTCCTGCTCGGCTCGACGGTCATCGTCTGCCTGCCGCCGGGCCGGGGGCGCTGGGAACCCCACGTGGCCACGGGCCAGCGGGTCCGGGTCGGGCAGCGGCTGGGCACCTTCCTCGACTGAGACCCCGTCAGGCCCGGTCCGCCGGGAACGGCATCACCTCCGCCAGGCTCCCGGCGCCGAGGCGCAGCATCAGCAGACGGTCGAAACCCAGCGCGACGCCGGCGCAGTCCGGCAGCCCCGACCGGTGGGCATCCAGCAGGCGCTGATCGACGGGCGGCAGCGGCAGCCCGCGTTCGCGGCGCACCGCCAGGTCCCGTTCGAAGCGGTCCGCCAGCGCGTCGGCGTCGCCGAGCTCCCAGTAGCCGTTGGCCAGCTCCACGCCGTCCACCACCAGCTCGAAGCGCGCCGCGACCCGCGGGTCGCCCTCACGCAGCCTGGCGAGCGCCGCCTGCTCGGCCGGATAGTCGGTGATGAAGAACCGGCCGGCGCCGAGGGACTCGATGCCGGCGGCGCAGGCGAGATCCTCCAGCTCCCGGGGGGACAGCCCGACGGCGCCGGCATCCGCCGCGGCCCTGGCGCCCCGGGCGACCACGTCCGCGTAGCGCACCCGCGTCACCTCGCCAGGCCCGAGCGCCAGGGCCACCAGGTCCGCCACCTCGTCCATCAGGGTGCCGTCGGTGTAGCCGAGCCGGTACCACTCCAGCATCACGAACTCGGGATTGTGGTGGCGGCCGCGCTCGCCGGCGCGGAACACCGGGCCGAGCTGGTAGAGGGACGGCGCGCCCGCCGCCAGCAGGCGCTTGAGAAGATATTCCGGAGATGTCTGCAGGTAGCCGTAGCCGGGGACGGGGATGGACGCCACGGCGGGCTCGGTGACGGTGGCCGCCGCCAGGATCGGCGTCTGGGCCTCGAGCACGCCGCGCTCGTCGAAGAACGCGCGGATGTCCCGGAGCAGCGCCGCCCTCTCCCGCAGCGCCTCGACCGTGCAGGCGGGCCGCCAGGACACGACGGCGCCGCCCTCAGCCCTTGGCGCGGCTGACGTACTCCCCGGACCGCGTGTCGACGCGCAGCCGCTCGCCGGTCTCGATGAACAGGGGCACCTTGATGACCGCGCCGGTGGACAGGGTGGCGGGCTTGCTGCCGCCCTGGGCGGTGTCGCCTTTCAGGCCAGGATCGGTCTCGACCACCTCGAGGTCCAGGAAGTTCGGCGGGCTGACGTTGATGGGCACGTCGTTCCACAGGGTGACCTGATAGACCTCCTGCTCCTTGAGCCAGTCCTTCGCGTCGGCGACGGCGGACTCGGGCGCGGCGGTCTGCTCGTAGCTGCCGTCGGTCTTCATGAAGTGCCAGAACTCGCCGTCGGTGTACAGGTACTCCATGTCGAGCTCGAGCACGTCCGCCGCCTCCAGGGATTCCCCGGACTTGAAGGTGCGCTCCCAGACCCGGCCGTTGATCAGGTTGCGGAACCTGACCCGGTTGAACGCCTGTCCCTTGCCCGGCTTGACGAACTCGTTCTCGAGAATCGAGCAGGGATCGCCGTCCAGCAGGACCTTCATGCCGGACTTGAACTCGTTGGTCGAATAGCTGGCCATGACCGTGGGTACGCCTGATGAAAAACGGCGCGCATGATAACGCCCTTCGACAGCGGACGCAGCCGCGCGCGAACGGCGGCGGCACCGGCGTCGCCGGGCGTTCCGGCGGACGACGGCGCTGCCAGCCGGCGGCGATTTCTCTATACTCCCGTCCCGGCCGGATTCACCCCGGCGCCAGCTTGAGCCGATGAGCGACTTCCCGACAACGCGAATCACCGTCCCGGCCGCGGAGCTCGACCGGCTGTCCTTCTGCGACACGGATCCGGGCGCGCTGGCCGAATGGGTCATCGCCCTGCCGATGGCCAACACGACGGATACCGCCGCCCAGGTCCGCCAGGCGACCTGGGAGATCGCCCGGCTCGACGTCACCGCCGAGGCGCGCATGGCGCTGCTCGAGCAGATCCGGCCGATCCTCCACTACCTGTGCGCGCGGCTGGATCGCAACGCCGCCACTTCCCACGCCCACGGCGACGCCATCGCGCGGCTCGCCCAGCGCCTGCAGACCAACCTGTGCTCCGGCTACAAGAGCGTGGTGGTGGCGGGTCTGGCGGCGCGCAGCGCCGGCGCGCGCGGCCTCGACCGGGACCTGCTGCCCCAGGCCATTCACCGGGCCCTGTCGGACCTGTCGCGCACCCTGCTGCGCACGCTGCAGTTCTACGTCGAGCCGGCGGACCGGCTGTGGTTCGAGCTCAACCAGCTCTATCTGCTGGCCGAACGCCTGGAGGTCGCCGAGACCCGGGTGGAGGACGCCGAGAACCACGAGCGGCCGGTGACGACGCCGACCAGCGCCTATCTGCGGTCGCTGCTGCTGGCCTGCTGCAAGCCCAACCAGATGCGCTACCGGCAGCTCGCCGAGGTCTTCAACTGCCTGGAGGACTGGTGCCGGTTCGTCACGCTCGAGCCGGACGCGACCTCGGCGCTGTTCGCCGTGGACCTGGAGTCCGACCAGGGCCCGGTCTACAAGCGCCTGATGCACGAGGCGGTGGAACCGCGGGGGATCCGCACCGACGTGCTGGTCTATCAGATCGAATCCTATCTGCGCGACCTGCCCGCCGAGATCCGCGTTCCCGAAGGCACCTCCGAGCCGCAGCTCCACCATCTCGCCGAGGCCTGGGGCGAGATGCGGCCCCGGTCCCATCGCCGCACCGACACCTCCGGGACCATCAAGGTGTGCGTGGGGCTCCGGTCCGCCCACTACTTCCTGTCCGGCGGGCTCGAGTTCCAGGACCTGCTGGACGACCCGGACAACCTCGTCAAGCAGGAGCTGAACCCCTTCCTGCTCGACCCGGAGACCCGCGAGCGCCACCGCCCCCACGGCACCAAGGACGTCTGGGACGACGCCTTCGACGTCGGCGGCCGGATTCCCGAGAACCCCAACGTCGCCGATCCGGACGGGGTGCTGCGCCGCGCCCGCGAGCAGGCGAAGGCCCGCGGGCGCGCGGCCCAGCCCGCCGGCGACACCGACGGCGAGCGCTCCAGCCACCAGATCTTCGACACCACCGCCATCGACACCAGCCCCGGCGGCTATCAGATCCGCTGGAACGACCCGCTGCCGCCCCAGCTCCAGACCGGCGAGATCCTGGCCATGCGCGAGGCGTCGGACAACCGCTGGTGCGTCGCGGTGATCCGCTGGATTCGCCAGAACCAGGACGGCACGGCCATGGGGATCGAGCTGCTGGCGCCGCGGGCGGTGCCCGTGGCCGTGCGCGTGATCCAGAAGGTGGGCGGCCCCACCAGCTACGCCCGGGCGCTGATGCTGCCGGAGCTGGCCCCCATCGATCAGCCGGCCACCCTCATCACCCCGCGCCTGCCGTTCCAGGCGGGCCAGAAGATCCATCTCTACAAGCAGGGCGTGAGAAGCACCGCACAGTTGACCAAGTGCGTGCTCAAGACCGAAAGCGTGAACCAGTTCACCTACAGAATGCTGTCTGGTTACTTGGAAAACGCCCAGGTCACCCTGAAGATGAGCGACCTGTAAGACGAGGCCGAGCGCACAGGACACCCGCGCCCGGCAGTAGGGATACGCGAGTCTTGAGAAGGATATGTCCGCCGAGCACTCCCAACATGCGCCCGTGCGCCTGCTGATCGCCGAATCCTCGGAGAATTCAGCCCACGAATTCGACTCCATGCTCCGGGATGCGGGCATTCCCACCCGCATGCGGCTCATCGACCTGCCCACCGCCGGCGAGGCGCTGGACAGCGCCGACCTGATGCTCTGCAACGCCGAGCTGCCCCATCTCGAGCAGATTCTCCCGCAGCTCAGGACCCGGGCGCCCCACGTGCCCATCATCCTGGTGAACGCCGCCGAGCAGGGCTTCAGCACGTCCCAGGGCATGCGGCTCGGCGCGGCCGACGTGGTGTCCCGCGCGGACCCCGACGAGCTGGTGCTGGTGTTCAAGCGGGAGCTCGCCCACGTCTGCCAGGGCCAGAAACTCAGCGAGCTGCACCGGGCCCTCAAGGAGGCCGAGCAGCGCTGCCAGCTGCTGCTGCAGAGCTCCCAGGCCGCCATCGCCTACGTGCACGAAGGCATGCACATCCACGCCAATCCCGGCTACCTGAAGCTGTTCGGCTTCGAGGACGCGGACGACCTGCTCGGCCTGCCGCTGATGGACCTGCTGGCGGACTCGTCGGCAGAGGATCTGAAGCAGGTGCTGAAGCGGTTCCGCAACGACGGCGAGGAGTGCACCCTGGACTTCGCCGGCCGCGCCACCGACGGCGCGGAGATTCTCGGCAACATGACCCTGGCCCCCGCCGAGTACGAAGGCGAGCCGTGCATGCAGGTGATCGTGCGCACCGCCCCGGCCCGGCCGGCGCCGCCGGCGGAGTCCGACGCCGCGAACGGCGCGGCCGAGGCCAACGGCCACGCCGCCAACGGTGACGCGGCGGCCGGCGCGCCGGCGCCGAACGGCGCCGCGGTCGACGCCACGGCCTCCGGCGTGGGCACGTTCCTGGCGGCCGCCCGCGGCATGCTCGACAGCGTCAACGCGCACCGGGCGGTGCTGGTGGCGCAGATCGACGGGTTCGCGCGGCTGCAGGGCGAGCTCGGCCTGCGCGGCAGCGAGGAGCTGTCGGCGAGCGTCCAGCGCGCGCTCCAGCAGGCGCTCGACTCGCGCCCCTGCGCCCGGCTGTCCGCCCATCAGTTCGCCTTCGCGGTCACCGACGGCGACCGCAACGCCGTGCTCGACCGCACCGAGTCCCTGCGCAAGACCGTCGAAGGGATGATGACCGAGGTGCACGGCAAGACCGTGCGGGCGACCCTGTCCATCGGCGGCACGGAACTCGACGAGGAGCTCGGCGAGTCCGGCGGCGACCCCATCGAGGCGGCGCTGAACACGGCGTTCGCTGCGGCCCTGCGCGCGGCCGAAGAAGGCGGCAACCGGGTCGAGCTGCTGACCAAGGAGGTCGCGCGCGAGGAGCCCGACAGCGAGGCCGGCCAGATCCTGGCCCAGATCAACGAGGCCATCGACAATCAGCGCTTCCTGCTGCTGTTCCAGCCCATCATCAGCCTGCGCGGCGACTCCGAGGAGCACTACGAGGTGTTCCTGCGGATGATGGACCGGGACGGCAAGAAGATCTCGCCCGGCGAGTTCCTGCGGACCGCCATCGAGCACGGTGTCGCCGCCAAGATCGACCGCTGGGTGATCCTGCAGTCCATCAAGATGCTGTCGACCCACCGGGCGAAGGGCCACAACACCCGGCTGACCATCAACCTGACCGCCAACAGCATCGCCGACCCGGAGTTCCTGCAGTGGCTGTCCGTGGCCATAAAGGCCGCGCGGCTGCCGAGCGACGCGGTGATCTTCCAGATCACCGAGCAGGACGCCTCGGACCTGGTGCGGCAGACCCGGGAGTTCGTCGAGGGGCTCAAGGGCATGCACTGCCGCGCGTCCCTGTCGCGCTTCGGCCTGCGGGACAACCCGATGGAGATGCTCGATCACATCCCCGTGGACTTCGTGAAGCTCGACGGCTCGCACATCGAGCGGCTCATGGACGACCCGGATCTCAAGGACGAGATCACCGGCATGATTCGCGACCTCCAGGGCAAGGGCAAGCTGACCATCATTCCGATGGTGGAGAGCGCCGGCGTGCTGTCGGCCCTGTGGCAGGCGGGGGCCAACTACATTCAGGGCCACTACCTGCAGGAGCCGTCCACCGAGATGGACTTCGACTTCAGCACCGACGACTGATCGGCTCGCTGCCCTCCGGCGGCTGCCTGCTGGAGGGATCTTCCAGGCCCGATGGTGTCATCGGGGTGGGTGGGACGCCCGGCGAGCCAGCCCTTCGGGACCTAAGACTGCCGCCGTTGATGTCGGTGTGTTCCAGTGCGCCGAACGATTTACGGTCCCGAAGGGCTGGCTCGCCGGGCGCCCTTCCAGCGCACTGGCATCTCCCACGCGCCGCCGCTACTCGGCCAGCACGGTCTCGATGTCGCGGTCCGAGAACCCGAGCAGATACAGCACGCTGTCCAGGCCGAAGTTGGAGATGGCGTGGCTCGCGCTCTCCTTCACCACGGGCTTGGCATGGTAGGCGATGCCCAGGCCGGCCGCCGACAGCATGGGAAGATCGTTGGCGCCATCGCCGATGGCGATGGTCTGCTGGCGTGAGATGCCTTCGCGGCGGGCGATCTCCAGCAGCAGCTCCGCCTTGCGCGCCGCGTCGACGATGGGGCCGTCGACCTCGCCGGTCATCAGGCCGTCACGGACCACCAGCCGGTTGGCATGGACGTAGTCGATGCCGAGGGTGTCGCGCAGGTGATCGCCCACGTACTGGAAGCCACCGGACAGAATGGCCGTCTTGTAGCCGAACATCTTCAGCGCCCGGATCAGCCGGTGCGCGCCGTCGTTCAGCTTCACCGCGTCCGCGACCTCCCGCAGCGCGGTCTCGGGCAGCCCCTTCAGCAGCGCCGCCCGGGCGCGGAAGCTGTCCTGGAACTGCAGCTCACCGCGCATGGCCCGCTCGGTGATCGCCGCCACCTGGTCGAACACGCCGTGCAGGCGCGCCAGCTCGTCGATGACCTCGGCGTCGATCAGGGTGGAGTCCATGTCGAAGGCCACCAGCCGGCGGTTGCGCCGGTACACGGTGTCCTCCTGGACGCTGAAGTCGAAATCCAGGCGGTCCGCCGCCGCCAGCAGCGCGCCTTTCAGGGCGCCCGGGTCGGCGACCTCGCCGCGCAGGCTCATCTCGATGCTGGTGCGGGTATGGCCGTCGCTGCGCTCCAGGGGCACCCGGCCGGACAGGCGCCGGATGGAGTCGATGTTGAGCCCGAAGCGATGCACCGTGCCGGTGACCTCGGCGAGCTGCTCGCCGGTGAAGCCGGCCGCCAGCAGGGTGACGATGTAGCGGCGCTTGCCCTGGCTGGCCACCCAGTCCTGGTAGTCGGCCTCGCTGATCGGCGTGAAGCGGACGGTGATGCCGAAGTCCCGGGTCTCGAACTGCAGATCCTTCATGACGTCGGCGGTGTCGTTGCGGTCGATGACCTGCACCAGCAGGCCGACGTTGAGCTCGTCGTGGATCACCGCCTGGCCGACGTCGAGCACCCGCACTTGATAACGCGCCAGCGTGGATGTCAACATCGCCATCAGCCCGGGCTGATCCTCTCCGGACACGTTTACCAGTACGATTTCGCTGGCCAAGTGAACCGCCTTGTTACTCACCTATTGCCTTCTGCCCGGAGCCAGCGCACCGTGCGCGGCGAACCTCACATGACCACCTCGCGGAAGGGCGGGGACCACTGCCGGAGTGCATGGACCGCGTGAACCTACCGCCTACCTCGAACCTCGTCAAACCGTCCCGCGCCGAGCTGCTGGTCGCCGCCGTGTCCGTGGCCGCCACGCTGCTCGCGGTGCTGGCGGTGGTGCGCCTGACCAGCCTGGAGGAGACCCGGCTGGAGCGGTTCGGCAACGCCACCGCCCAGGCCCTCGCCGAGCTGGCGGTGGAGCCGCTGACGCGCCAGGACCGCCTGCATCTCGGCGTCATCGGCAATCGCCTGGCCGAGCTCGACACGGTGACCGGCGTCGCCAGCTACGGCCCCGACAACACGCTGCTGGCGTCCACCGGCGAGCTCGACGGCGTGCGTTTCAGCCAGCCCGTCACCCTGGACGACACGCTGGTGGGATACGTGCGGATTTCCGTCGACCCCGCCGCGTTCCAGGCGGTGTCGGGCTGGCGCTACCCGCTGCTGGCGCTGGCCGGGCTGCTGCTGCCGTTCGCCATCGGCGCCGGGTTCGCGTTCGCCCGGGCGGCGCGGGACGGGCGCCTGCGGCCCGCCCCGGACCCCGTCGACGACGACAGCGGAGCGGAGGACGCCGCGCCGCCGCCGCCGGCCGGGGACATCCGCCACTACCTGGTGGCGGTCAACCTCTACAACCAGCTCACCCTGCCCGCCGACCAGCGCGAGTTCGAGCTGTCGCTGTGCCTGGAGCTCGCGGAGTCGGTGGCGGAGGTCTATCAGGGCCAGGTGGTCCACCTGCCCGGCATCGGCGTGCTGCTGGACCTGGACCACACCGACGACCCGGACCGGCCGTTTCAGATCCTCTGCGCCGCGTTCCTGCTGCTGCGCCTGCTGCAGGAGGAAGGACCGTTCGGGCGCTACCGGCTCGGCCTGCACGTCGTCGAGCAGCCCGCCGAGGAGACGCTGGCCCTGGACCACGACGCGGTGGCGGACGCGTCCCTGCTGTCGGCGCTCGCCCGGGACGGCACCGTCGCGGCGTCGGCGTCGCTGGTGGCCCTGCTCGACAACACGGCGCGGCTGCGCAGCCGCCCGCTGGTCAATCCGCTGCTCGACGAGCTCGCCACCAGCGGCCCCAACTGCCGGCTGGTCACCGAGCTGGAGTCGCCCTTCTCCGAGCTGGTGTTCCGGCAGTCCGAGCAGCTTCAGGCTCAGCGGGAAGCCACCTCCAGCCCGTCGACCTTCTGAAAGCCTCTGGGGAGCTTGCGGCCCCGCCGGGCGCGCTCGCCGACGTAGTTGTCGAGGTCCGAGCGCTTGAGCCGCAGATGGCGCTGCCCGGCCAGCACCAGCAGCTCGTCGGAAGGCCCGAGCACCTGCACCGCCACCACCGCTTCCTCGCCCGCCTTGAACGCCGCCGCGGGTACGTTGATGATCTTGTTGCCCTTGCCCCGGGCCAGCTCCGGCAGCTCCGCCACCGGAAACGCCAGCATCCGGCCCTGGCTGGTGGCCGCCACCACCAGCAGATCGTCGCCCGCCGGCAGCCTGACCGGCTGCAGCGCCTCGCCCTTGCCCACCGACAGCAGCCCCTTGCCGGACTTGTTCTTGCTGACCATGTCGCCGAGGCTGCAGACGAAGCCGTAGCCGGCGTCTCCCGCCACCAGCACCTTGGCGTCGGGCGGACCGAAGGCCAGGCCGACGAAGCGCGCGCCCGCCGGCGGTTTGAGCCTGCCGGTGAGCGGTTCGCCCTGGCTGCGGGCGCTCGGCAGCGAGTGGGCGGCCACCGAATAGCTGCGCCCGGTGGAGTCGAGGAACGCCAGCGTCTCGCTGGTGCGGCCGCGGGCCGCCTGTCCCAGCCGGTCGCCGCTGCGATAGCTGAGGTCGCCCGGGTTCACCTCGTGTCCCTTGGCGGACCGCACCCAGCCCTTCTCCGACAGCACCACGGTGATGGGCTCGTTGCTGATCATCTCCTCCTCGCTGAAGGCCGCGGCGGTTTCGGTGGCGGCCTCCAGGGGCGAGCGGCGCTGGTCGCCAAAGGCCTCGGCGTCGGCCAGCAGCTCCTTCTTGATCAGCGTCTTCAGACGGGCTTTCGAGCCGAGGATCTTCTCGATGTCGGCACGCTCCGCCTCCAGCTCGTCCTTCTCGCCCCGCAGCTTCATCTCCTCGAGCTTGGCGAGCTGGCGCAGCCGCAGATCGAGAATGGCGGTGGCCTGGACGTCGGTCAGCTTGAAGGCCTTCATCAGCGCGGCCTTGGGCTCGTCCTCCTCGCGGATGATGCGGATCACCTCGTCGAGGTTGAGATAGGCGACGAGCAGCCCCTCGAGGATGTGCAGGCGCTCGTTGATCTTCTCGAGCCGGAACTCGAGCCGCCGGGTCACGGTCTGCTGCCGGTACTCCAGCCACTCGGCCAGAATGCCCTTCAGGTTCTTCACCCGCGGCCGCTGGTCGAGGCCGATCAGGTTCAGGTTCACCCGGTAGCTCTTCTCCAGATCCGTGGTCGCGAACAGGTGCGACATCAGCCGGTCCGTGTCCACCCGGTTGGAGCGCGGCACCAGCACCAGTCGCGTCGGATTCTCGTGATCGGACTCGTCGCGCAGGTCCGCCACCATGGGCAGCTTCTTGGCCTGCATCTGCTGGGCGATCTGCTCGAGGATCTTGGCGGGCGAGGCCTGATGGGGCAGCGCCGTGATGACGATTTCGCCGCCCTCCCGCCGCCACACGGCCCGCGCCTTGATGGCGCCGCGGCCGGTCTCGTAGATCTCGCGGATCTCCGCCTCGGGCGTGATGATGATCGCCTCGGAGGGAAAGTCGGGGCCGCGCACGTGGGTCATCAGGTCCCGCACGTCCGCCTTGGGATTGTCCAGCAGGTGCACGCAGGCGCTGACCACCTCGTTGAAGTTGTGGGGCGGAATGTCCGTCGCCATGCCGACGGCGATACCCGAGCTGCCGTTCAGCAGCACGAACGGCACCCGTGCCGGCAGCAGCTTCGGCTCGTTCATGGTGCCGTCGAAGTTGGGCGCGTAGTCGACGGTGCCCTGACGGATCTCGGCCAGCAGCAGCTCGGCGTAACGGGACAGCCGCGCCTCGGTGTAGCGCATGGCGGCGAACGACTTCGGGTCGTCCGGCGCGCCCCAGTTGCCCTGGCCGTCCACCAGCGGGTAGCGGAACGAGAACGGCTGGGCCATCAGCACCATGGACTCGTAGCAGGCGGAGTCGCCGTGGGGGTGGTACTTGCCGAGCACGTCGCCCACCGTGCGGGCCGACTTCATGTACTTCGCCGCGGCGTTGAGATTCAGCTCCCCCATGGCGTAGATGATGCGCCGCTGCACCGGCTTCAGGCCGTCGGCGATGTGAGGCAGGGCACGGTCGTTGATCACGTACATCGAGTAGTCGAGGTACGCCTTCTCCGTGTACTGCTTCAGGGGGAGGGTTTCGAAGTCCTGGTTTTCGGTTGTCGGCATGTGTTTTGGCTGTCTGGGTCGTTGGTACTGATTAGCGTGCTGAACGTATGGCCGGGGCCGGAGAAAGGTTTCCTGCGCGCGGGCCTAATCGTCGCCGGACGGGTTCGGCTGTAGTCGGGAGCCTCAAAGCTCCGGAAACCTTTCTCCGACCCCGTCCGCCTGCGTCCTTCGAAATCCGTGCGTCCCGGAGAGTCCGCATGTTGCCTCATGAACCCTGTAGGAGCGATCTCCAGATCGCGATCCGCGCAGCGGCCGCTCCAGATCGCGATGATCGGACGCGATCGCGATCTGGAGCGGCCGCCGCGCGGATCGCTCCTACAACGGCTGAAGCAAAGCCCACCCCGTCATCGAGCAAACGCGCTGGAGACTGCCCACACGGCTTTGCACCCAAGGTGCCCGCCCGCCCGGCGGAATGGCAGAACGCCGGGAGCGTGGCCGCCGATAATTGCTTTGCGGAGCTTTGAGGCTCCCAGCTACAAAGGAGCCCGTCCGACGACAACACGGCCCGCGCGCAGCAAAGCAATTATCGGCGGCCACGCATACCCTACGATCCTCACTCCACCAGCGTCGCCTGATCACCCTTGGATTCCAACCACGTCCGCCTGTCCGAAGCGCGTTTGCGGTTCAACAGCATGTCCATGATTTCGTCGGTGCCGGGGGCGTCCTCGATGGTGAGCTGCACGAGCCGCCGGGTATCCGGGTCCATGGTGGTCTCGCGGAGCTGCAGCGGGTTCATCTCGCCGAGCCCCTTGAAGCGTTGGACCTGCACCGCGCCGCGCTTCTTCTCCGCGGCGATGCGGTCGAGCACGCCTTCCTTCTCGGACTCGTCCAGGGCGTAGTAGACCTCCTTGCCCACGTCGATCCGGTACAGCGGCGGCATGGCGATGAACACGTGGCCCGCCGCCACCAGCGGGCGGAAGTGACGCACGAACAGGGCGCACAGCAGCGTGGCGATGTGGGCGCCGTCGGAGTCCGCGTCCGCCAGGATGCAGACCTTGTCGTAGCGCAGCCCGGCCAGGTCGTCGGAGCCCGGATCGACGCCGATGGCCACCGAGATGTCGTGGACCTCCTGGGATGCGAGCACCTCGCCCGGGGCCACGTCCCAGGTGTTGAGAATCTTGCCGCGCAGCGGCATCACCGCCTGGAACTCACGGTCCCGGGCCTGCTTGGCCGAGCCGCCGGCGGAGTCGCCCTCCACCAGGAACAGCTCCGCCCGGTCCGCGTCCTGGCCCGAGCAGTCCGCCAGTTTGCCGGGCAGCGCGGGGCCGGCCGTGACCTTCTTGCGGGCCACCTTCTTGCTCGCCTGGACCCGGCGCTGGGCGTTGGCGATCACCAGCTCCGCGAGACGCTCGCCGTCCTGGGGGTGCTCGTTGAGCCACAGGCTGAAGGCGTCCTTCGCCACCCCGCCGACGAACACCGCCGACTGGCGCGACGACAGCTTCTCCTTGGTCTGGCCGGAGAACTGGGGGTCGGCGAGCTTCGCCGACAGCACGTAGGCGCACTGCTCCCACAGGTCGTCACCGGTGAGCTTCACGCCCCGGGGCAGCAGGTCGCGGAACTCGCAGAACTCCTTGATGGCCTCCGTCAGGCCGCTGCGCAGGCCGTTGACGTGGGTGCCGCCCTGGGGCGTGGGAATCAGGTTCACGTAGGACTCGGCCACCGTCTCGCCGCCGTCCACAACCCAGTAGACGGCCCAGTCGACGGCCTCCTCGTTGCCTTCGGCGCTGTGCATGAACGGCGCCGAAGGCACCGTCTCGGCATCACCGAGGGCCGTCTCCAGGTAGCCCTTGAGGCCCTCCTCGTAATGCCACGAGGCGCTTTCCTCCGGGTCCGCCTCGACCGTGAGGCCGACTCGCAGCCCGGGGCAGAGCACCGCCTTCGCGCGCAGCAGGTGCTTGAGCCGCGACACCGTGACCTTCGGCGAGTCGAAGTAGCCCGCCTCCGGCAGGAAGTGCACCCGGGTACCGGTGTTGCGCTTGCCGACGGTGTCCACCACCTCGAGCTTGGTGGTGGGCTTGCCCCGCTCGTAGCGCTGGCGGTAGACGTTGCCGTCGCGCTTGATCTCCACCTCGAGCCAGTCCGACAGGGCGTTCACCACCGACACGCCCACGCCGTGCAGGCCGCCGGAGAAGTTGTAGGTGCCCTTGTCGAACTTGCCGCCGGCATGGAGCCGGGTGAGGATCAGCTCGACCCCCGTCACCTTGAACCTCGGATGCACGTCCACCGGCATGCCGCGGCCGTCGTCGGTGACTTCGATGGACCCGTCCTCGTGCAGGGTCACCTCGATTTCCCGGCAGTAGCCGGCCAGCGCCTCGTCGACGCTGTTGTCCACCACCTCCTGAACCAGGTGGTTGGGGCGCGTGGTGTCGGTGTACATCCCGGGCCGGCGCCGCACCGGCTCGAGGCCGGACAGCACCTGCAGGGACTCGGCGGAGTACTTCGCTTCGGACATGCGGGATCTCAGGAAACCTCGGACAGATCGATGTTGAGCGGCGCGCCGCGCAGGCGCCGGACCTCGCCGTGCACCCGCCCGTCCGGGGACAGCGTCAGCCAGCGGTAGCCCGGCATGCCGCTGGCGGCAGACCGGTCGATGCTGAAACGCGTGGAGCCCGGCTCGAACTGGAAGCACGTCGACGGCGTCGCCAGGACCTCGACCGGCCCGTGGCCCGCCTCCAGCACCTGGTGCACGTGGCCACAGACCAGAGCGCGCAGGCGCCCGGCCGCCGCGCAGGAGTCTAACAGGTCGCGCCCGTCCGGAATGCAGTCTTTGTCGAGCCAGGGGCAGCCCACCGGCAGCGGCGGATGGTGGCAGGCGAGCAGCACGTGCCGGCCGCTGGCCGTCTCGAGGCGCTCGACCAGCCGGCGCCGGGCAGCGTCGCCGAGGCGGGCCCCGGGTCGGTCGTCCTCGTGGGTGTCGAAGCCGAGCACCTGCCAGTCGCTCAGGGTGAGCGCCTGCTCCCGGCCGAGCACCTCGGCGAACGGCCCGCCGGCGTCGTGATTGCCCGGCAGACACAGCAGCGGCCCGTCGAACCCGGCTCTCACCAGCTCGAGAAACCGGCGATAGGTCGCCGGCGTGCCCTCGTGGGCGAGATCGCCGGTGGCGAGGATCGCGTCGGGACGGCACTCGTCGAGCGCCTGGGCCAGCACCGCCGCGAGCGTCTCGGCGGTGTCCACGCCGAGCAGCCGCGCGCCCGGCTCCGGCAGCAGATGACAGTCGGTGACGTGCAGCAGCCGCGCCGGCGCCGTCATTCCGCGGGGACCGACTCCGGCAGCGCGACGCCGTGGCGCAGGCACATGGACAGGAACTCGGTGAGAAAGCGATTCACCTGGGCCTTCTCGTCGGGCTGGTGCATGTTCTCGTTGGGATAGTCGTAGACGGCGCGGAAATGGCGGGCGCCGTGACACTCGACGACTTCGGCGCTGCGCGCGTCATGATACAGGCGCACGGTGATGCGCGGCCGCGCGTTCCAGGCGATCCGGGGAAGCTGCTCGAGCTGCACCAGCGACGTGTAGGGGCCGCGCTCCAACACTTCCAGGCGCACCTGGTACGCCCGGCCGGCGAGCTCGATGCCGAACGCGCTGACGTCGCGCTCCCGCAGATGCGGAAACAGCTTCATCAGCCGCAGATAGTTGGCATCGCACTCGGCCATGTGCGCCGGCAGATCGATGCGGTAGCGCTTCTTCAGCATGACTCCTGGATTCGATCCTGGGTTGGGATGCGCCGGGGGATCCGGCGACGGACCGCGGCCCGTGCGGGGCCTGCCGGCTCGTCGGCATCCGACCGACCTACTGTACACACCCGCATCGGCAGCGTCACGGCGGCGCCGGACCGGGGTCTACGCCCCGCTGTGCGCCCGTCCACGATTCCGCCCGGTTCGGCGTCAGTTGCCGCCGTCGTTGCCGGACAGCGTCGGATCCGGCGGCTTCACCAGCCAGCGGTTGAGCTCGTAGACGTCTTCCGGCGCCAGGGTGCCGGCCAGCCGCTTGAGCCCGGCGAGGTCGATGACGTAGTCGATGATGCTGTTCTCGTAGTCCCGCACCGCGGAGAAGTACTCCTGCTGGGCCCGCAGCACGTCGACCACGTTGCGGGTGCCGACGCTGTAGCCCACCTCGGCGGCTTCCAGCGCCGACTGGGTGGACGTCACCGCCTGGGCCCGGGCCTTGGTGCGGGCCACGTCCGACAGCACCTGGATGTGGGACGCCCGGGTCTCCTGGGTGACGGTGCGCACCGTGCCCTGGAAGTTGGCGATCTGGCCGTCGTAGCGTGCGGCCGCCTGGCGCCGGCTGGCGGAGGTCAGCCCGCCGGTGAAGATCGGCACGGTGAGGTTGAGCGCCACCACGCCGCGCTCCTCGTCGCTCGGGAAGTCGGTCTCGGTGCCGGCGATGAGATCTTCACGATTGATGTCCGAGCTCGAGTCCGTGTAGGACAGCGACAGGTCGACGCTGGGCAGGTGCTCGCTGGCCGCGGCCCGCGCGCCCCGCTGGGCGGCGTCCCGGGCGTGCTCCGCCACCTTGATGTCGAAATTGTTCTCCTGGGCGAACCGCACCCACTCGTCGCTGCCGGACGGATCCGGATTCACCACCGGAAACTCCTCGTCGAGGATCCACAGCTCGCCATGGGACCGGCCGGTGAGCACCGACAGCAGCTCCCGGGCGATGCCGAGCTGACCTTCGTCGGAGATGCGCTGGGCGACCGCCAGGTCGTAGCCGGCCTGGGCCTCGTGGACGTCGGTGATGGCCACCATGCCCACCTCGAAGCGCTGCTGCACCTGCTCGAGCTGAGCCTTCAGCGCCGACTCCTGAGCCCGGGAGGCCTTCAGGTTGGTGGCCGCGCGCAGCACCTCGAAGTAGGCCCTGACGGACCGCAGGATGAGCTGCTGCTGGGCGACGGTGAACGTGGCCTCCGCCTGCCTGGACAGCTCGACGCCCTGCTTGAAGCGGAACCAGGCGGGCATGTCGAACAGCGGCTGGCGCAGCGACGCGGTCCAGCTGTCGGTCTCGACGTCCTGCTGGGAGACGTTGTCGATCTCGAGGTCGCCCACCACGAACACGCTGGAGGACTCGGTATCGGATTCGGTGTAGCCGTAGCCGCCCTGGATCTGGGGCAGCAGCGCGGCGCGGGCCAGCTTGCGTTCCTCCATGCCGGCCCGGTACTGGGCACGGGCCTGGGCGAGGGTCAGATCGTTCTCCAGCGCCAGCTCGTAGACGCCGGCCAGGGTACTGTCGGGAAAACCGCCGTCCCCGGACTCTGCGGACGCCGCCAGGGCGCCGGGCGCCCAGCCGACCAGGCCCGCCAGCAGGAGGCCGGCGGCAACTCGCGTTCCCGTCATCGACATCGACATGGTTCCTCGTTGCTCGTACTTCGGCTCGCGCGACACCATACCCGGATTTCGGGACTCGCGCCCGGCAAAAATTAACCGCCCGGCGCCTCCCTGCCAATGGTCGAGACCGCCTCGATCTCGCCGGCGAGCAGGGTTTCCAGGCGCGCCGAGGCGCCGCGATGCCGCGCCACCACCCCGGCGGCACGTTGCCCCGCCGCCCGCGCCGCATCCGGGTTCCGGAGCCACCCGGCGACCCGGTCGGCCAGCTCGGCCGCCGACGTCACCCCGGCCAGGCCGTCGGCGTCCCGGAACAGCTCGACCACGTCGGGGAAGTTGAACACGTGGGGCCCCATGGCGACCGGCACCCCGCAGACCGCCGGCTCGATGGGATTGTGCCCGCCGGTCGGCACCAGGCTGCCGCCGACGAAGGCCGCGGCGGCCAGCCCGTACAGATAGAGCAGCTCCCCCATGACGTCGCCGAGCAGCACGTCCGCGCCGGCGTCGCCGGCGGCCGGCGCGCTCTGCCGGGCCACGCCGAGCCCGTGCTGCCGGCACAGTGCTGCCACCTCGTCGGCCCGGGCGGGATGCCTCGGCACCAGCACCAGCCGCGTGCCGGGCAGGGCGGCGCGGATGCGCTCGTGGGCCGCCAGCACCAGCGACTCCTCGCCCGGGTGGGTGCTGGCGGCGATCCACACGGGGCTGCCGGCGAGCCCCCAGCGTTGCGCCAGCGCGGCCACCCGCTCGCCGTGGTCGGCGGGCAGCGCGACGTCGAACTTGACGCTGCCGAGCACCCGGACCCGTTCCGGCGCGGCGCCCAGCGCCACGAAACGCCGGGCGTGATCGGGATACTGGCAGGCGATGACGCGGATGCGGCCGAGCATCGCCCGCACCAGCCCGCCGAGCCTGCCGTAGCCCCGGGCTGAACGCTCGGACAGGCGCGCGTTGACCAGCAGCACCGGCACGTCGCGGCGCGCGGCCTCGGCGATCAGGTTGGGCCACAGCTCGGTCTCCATGAGCACCAGCAGCCGGGGCCGGACCCGCTCGAAGAAGCGCCGCACCGCCCAGGGAAAGTCGTAGGGCGCATAGCAATGGTCCACCCGGTCGCCGAGCCGGGCGCGCACCTGGGCGGAGCCCGTGGGCGTCATGGTGGTGACGAGCCAGGCGGTGCCGGGGAACCGGTCACCCAGCGCGCCAATCAGCGGCGCGGCGGCGATGGTTTCCCCCGCGCTCACGGTATGGAACCAGACCGGCCCGGCACGCACCGACGCCGGCAGGCGGCCGAACCGCTCGCCGATGCGCTCGCGGTACTCCGGCTCGCGGCGGGCGCGCCAGCGCAGCCGGACGTGCACCCACGGCCAGGCGGCCAGCAGCAGGGCCTGATAGAGGAAGCGCCACATCGGCCAAGACTGCGGCGCGCCCGCTCGGGCCGTCAAGCTTGCCGGCGGCCACCGCCGCGCCTAAGCTCGCCGCACCATGACCGCAGCTCCAGACCAGGCCCCAGCCGGCGGCCGCGATCCGACGGCGGCCGTCGACGTGGACGCGGCCATCGTCGGCGGCGGCATCGCCGGGCTGTGGCTGGCGAACCTGCTGCACGCCCGCGGCTACCGGACCGTGGTGCTGGAGGCGGACGGCATCGGCGGCAGCCAGACCCTGGCGAGCCAGGGCATGATCCACGGCGGCCTCAAGTACGCCCTGTCCGGCAACCTCACCGGCGCCTCGGAAGCCATCGCCGGCATGCCCGAGCGGTGGCGCCGCTGCCTGGCCGGCGGCGGCGACGTCGACCTCGGCGGGCTCGAGCCGCTGTCCGACCGCTACTACATGTTCGCCACCTCCACCGCCCTCGGCCGGCTCACCTCGTTCTTCGCCAGCCGCACCCTGCGCGGCCGGATCAGGCGGCTGGAACCCCCGGAGTACCCGGCGGCCTTCGCCGACCCGGCGTTCCGCGGCGTGGTCTACGAGCTGAACGACTTCGTCCTCGACACCCCGGACCTGCTCGCCGCCCTGCTGCGCCCGGTGGCCGACCGGGTCTACCGGCACCGGCTGCTGCCCGGGGAGGTGACGCCCGCCGACGGCGGCTGCGAGCTGCGGCTGCCCGGCGCCCGGCTGCGGGCCCGCCGGCTGATCCTGACCGCGGGCGCCGGCACCGGAGCGCTGCTCGACCACCTCGGCATCGCCTCGCCGCGGATGCAGCTCCGGCCGCTGCATCAGGTGCTGGTGCGACACGACTACCCGCACCCGCTGTACGCCCACTGCCTGACCGGCATCCGCCGCCCCGAGCCGCGCATGACCATCACCAGCCATCGGGACGGCGACGGCTGGCTGTGGTACCTGGGCGGTCAGATCGCCGGTGACGGCGTGGCGATGAGCGACGCGGAGCTGGCGGACCACGCCAGGCGGGAGCTCGCCGCCTGCCTGCCGTGGATATCCTGGGAGCGGGCCGGGATCTCGACCCTGCGGGTGGACCGGGCGGAGCCGGAGCAGACCGGCGGCCGCCGCCCCGACGAGGCCTTCGCGGCCGCCGTGGGGCCCACCGTGGTGGCCTGGCCGACGAAGCTGAGCCTGGTGCCCGATCTGGGCGACAAGGTGCTCGCCCTGCTGGATCCGCCGCGGCCGGGGCCGGCGCCGCGCCTCGAGCTGCCCCGCGCCGGCCTGGGCCGGGTGCCCTGGAGCCGGCCGTGATGCCGCGGCGGCCGCTCGGGCGCACCGGCATCGAGGTGTCCGTGCTCGGCCTCGGCACCGTCAAGCTCGGCCGGGCCACCGGCGTGAAGTATCCCCGCCCCTTCGACATTCCCGACGATGCCGCCGCCCGGCGCCTGCTCGACACCGCGGCCGGGCTCGGCATCAACCTGATCGACACCGCGCCCGCCTACGGCAACAGCGAGGCCCGGCTCGGTTCGCTGCTGGGCGGGCGGCGCGAGGACTGGGTGCTCTGCACCAAGGTGGGCGAGGAGTTCGACGGCGAGCGTTCCCGCTTCGATTTCTCCGCCGAACACGTGGACCTGAGCGTGCGCCGGTCGCTGGCACGCCTGGGCACGGACTACCTGGACGTGGTGCTGATCCACTCGGACGGCGACGACCTGGCGATCCTGGACGGCGAGGCGCTGCCGGCGCTGCGGGACCTGCAGGCCCGCGGGATGATCCGGGCGGTGGGCATGTCCCACAAGACGCCGGAGGGCGGACGCCGGGCCGTCGAGCTCGGCTGCGACGTGATCATGGCGACCCTGAACCGCGGCTACCGCGACGAGCTCGACCTGATCGCCGAGGCCGGCCGGCAGGGCTGCGGCGTGCTGATCAAGAAGGCCCTGGCCAGCGGCCACGCCGGCCCCGACAGCCTGACCTTCGCGGCCGCCCAGCCCGGTGTCTCCAGCGTGATCGTCGGTACGGTGGACCCGGCGCACCTGCGCGCCAACGCCCGGGCGCTGACGCCTGACTAGTGTAGTGCGCCGCCGTCGGTACGGATGCGCTGCACGATGGCGGTGGTGGACAGGTCCGCCACCAGGCCCAGCACCCGGACGTCGCCGCCATAGGCCCGCACGAGCTCGGCGCCGACCACTTCGTCCGGCGCGTAGTCGCCGCCCTTGACCAGCACCTCCGGGCGCAGCGCTTCCAGCAGCGGCTCCGGCGTGTCCTCGTCGAAGCCCACCACCCAGTCCACCGCGGACAGCGCCGACAGCACCCGCAGCCGCCCCGCCAGGGGATTCACCGGCCTGCCGGCGCCCTTCAGGCGCCGCACCGAGGCATCGTCGTTGACCGCCACCACCAGCCGGTCCCCCAGCGCCCGGGCCTCCTCCAGATAGGCCACGTGGCCGGCGTGGAGAATGTCGAAACAGCCGTTGGTGAACACGATGCGCTCGCCCCGGGCCCGCGCCTGGGCCACCGCGTCGGCGAGCTGGGCCCGGCTCAGCACCCCGCGGTCGGCCCGCGGGCTCGCCGCCAGCGCCAGCGCGAGCTCGGGCCCGGTCACGGCGGCGGTGCCGGACTTGCCGACGGCGATGCCGCTGGCCACGTTGGCCACCTGGGCGCAGGCCACCGGGTCCCAGCCGAGGGAGGCGGTCACCGCCAGCGCCGCCGCCGCGGTGTCGCCGGCGCCGGTCACGTCGTAGACGTCCACGGGCCTGGCGGGAATGTGCTGGTGGGCGCCGTCCGCGGCCACCACGGTCATGCCGCGCCCGCCGCGGGTCACCACCAGCGCGCCGAAGCCGTGCTCGCGGCACAGGGCCTGGCCGAGCCGGACCAGACCGTCGTCGTCCTCCCAGGGCCCCACCGCTGCCTCGAACTCGTGGACGTTGGGTTTCACCAGGTCGGCGCCGGCGTAGCGGCCGAGGGGCTTGTGCTTGGGATCGACCACCACCGGCACGCCGGCCTCCCGCGCCAGGGTCACCAGGGGCCCCGGGTCCGACAGCGCGCCCTTGTCGTAGTCCTGCAGCACCAGGGCGCTGGCGCCTTCGAGGTGCGCCGCCACGCGCTCGCCCACGGCGGCGGACAGATCCCGGGCCAGGGCGCGCTCGAAGTCCGCGCGCAGCAGCTGCTGATTCTGGCTGACGACCCGCAGCTTCAGCACCGTGGGCCAGTCGTCCACGGTGACGAAGTCGCAGACCACCCCGGCGGCGGTGAGGCCGGCGGACAGCGTCCGCGCCGCCTCGTCGTCGCCGACCAGGCCCACCAGGGTGCAGCGCGCGCCCAGGCTCGCCACGTTCAGCGCCACGTTGGCGGCGCCGCCGGGGCGGTCCTCGGTGCGGCCGACGTCGACCACCGGGACGGGGGCTTCCTGGGACACCCGGCGGGCATCGCCGATCCAGTAGCGGTCGAGCATGACGTCGCCGACCACGACCACGTGCACGCCTTCCAGGGACGGTAGCTTCATCGCGTCAGAATACCACCCGGTGCGGCGGCGGTAACGCGGCCGCGGCCGGCGACCGGTCGCCGGTGGCCGGCCTGATGGCGGCCCCGTGCTGATAGAATGCCGCGCTGCCGACCGGATCCCGCCCATGTCGAAGCGCCGCCCCCGTCCCGGACCGTTCAGCCCCCGCGTGTGGGGGGCCTGGCTGGTGGTCGCCGCCGCCTGGCTGGTGGCGCGCCTGCCGCTCGCCTGGCTGCTGGGCCTGGGCCAGGGCGTCGGCCTGGCCGGCTACCGGCTGGCCCGGCACCGCCGCCACGTCACCGAGGTGAACCTGGCGCTGTGTTTTCCCGACCTGCCGCCCCGGGAGCGGGCCCGGCTCGCCCGGGAGTCGTTCCGCCACGCCGGCGTGAGCCTCGCCGAGATGGTGCGGGTGTGGCTGGCGCCGCGCCGCTCCCTGGCGGCGCGCTTCGAGATTCACGGCGTCGAGCACCTCGAACGGGCGCGCGCCGCCGGCCGCGGCGTGATCCTGCTCGCCGGCCATTTCTCCTGTATCGACGTCGCCAGCGGCCCGGTCTCGGCGCTCACCCCCATGGACGTGATCTACCGGGAGAACAAGAACCCGGTCTGGGAGTGGCTGCAGGTGCACGGCAGGCGCCACTACTTCGATCATGTGATCGAGCGGGAGGACACCCGGCGGATGCTCAGAAACCTCCGGGCCGGCCACGTCGTCTGGTATGCCGCCGACCAGGACTACGGCCGCCGGCACTCGGTGTTCGCCCCGTTCTTCGGCCGCCAGGCGGCGACCATCACCGCCACCGCCCGCCTCGCGCGCTTCAACGGTTCCCCCGTGCTGCTCATCAGTCAGCACCGGGATCTGGCCAGCCGTACCTGGGAGGTCCGGTTTCACCCGCCGCTGGAGGACTTCCCCACCGGCGACGACGCAGCGGACGCGGCCCGGGTCAACGCCGTCATCGAGGCCGCGGTGCGCCGGCATCCCGAGCAGTATCTGTGGGCGCACCGGCGCTTCAAGACCCGGCCGCCCGGGGAGCCCGACCCCTACCGCTCGACCGGCGACTGACCCGCGGCCAGCGCCGCCAGCCGGCGGGCGCCGGCATCCACCGAGAACGTCTGCTCCACCCGCAGCCGCGCCCGCCGGGCCAGCTCGGCCAGCGCACCCGTGGCCGCGGCCGCCCGGGCCGCCACCAGGGCGTCCGCCAGGGCGTCGGCGGTATGGGGATCGAACTGCAGGCCGGTGTCGCCCAGCACGAAGCGCGGACCCGGCGCCGGCCCGCACAGTACCGGCACCCCGGCCGCCATGGCTTCGAGCGCCACCATGCCGAAGGCTTCGCGATCGCCGGACGGCAGCAGCAGCAGATCGAAGGCGGCCATGCAGCGCGCCGCGTCCGCGACGAATCCTTTGACGTCGACGGGCAGCCCGGCGGCGGCGGCCGCGACCTGCGGCTTCAGCGGGCCGTCGCCGAGCAGGGTCAGGCGCATGCCGGCGTCGGGCTCCGGCGCGCCGGGCCGGCGCCGCGTCAGCGCCGCGCGGAATCCCGCCACGGCGAGCAGCGGATCCTTCTTCGGATGCAGGCGGCCGACCACGCCGATGTGGAAGCCGGCCGCCGGCAGGGCCAGCGCCTCCCGGGCCTGGTCCGGCGTCAGCCGGCCGGCGTCACAGCGCGCCAGATCGAGGCCGTTGGGGAGCAGCTCGGCATGGCCGCACCAGTGCGCCAGCTCGTCGCTCACCGCCCGGGAAACGCCGGCGAACCGGGGGCCCGGCCGGCGCATCAGCGCGTCGGCCCGCAGCCGCAGGCGGCGCCGTCGCGGCGTCAGCAGACCGTACTCGTGGGCGACCACCACCAGCGGCGCCTGGGCCAGGCCGCTGGCGCTGACCGCGCGGTAGGCCCGGTAGCGGTGGCAAAGGGTCAGCGCCGGCCGCCGTCCCCGCAGCCGGTCGCCGAGCTGCCGCGACAGGTCCCTGCCGAGATAGTGGAAGGCGGGATCCGGGGTCGGCGCCCGGGGCTCCAGCATCACCGTCAGGGTCTCCCAGCCGAGGGCCGCGGCGGCGGCCTGGTAGTACCGGCAGATGTCGCCGAACGGCGGATTGTCGTTGGGGCAGACCTGCAGCAGCAGTGCCGGATCAGGCATCGTCGCCCTTGGTCACCAGATAGTCCTCGAGCACCAGGTATTCCAGGTCCGAGCCGAAGAACATGTTCAGGGCGTCGCCCGGCGAGCACACCATGGGCTCGCCGCGGCGGTTCAGCGACGTGTTCAGCACCACGCCGTTGCCTGTGAGCCGTTCCATGTGCTCCAGCAGGGCGTAGTAGCGCGGGTGCGCGTCCCGCTCCACCACCTGGACGCGCGCCGTCCCGTCCTCGTGGACCACTTCCGGAATGCGCGCCTTCCAGGCTTCGGCGACGTCGAAGGTGATGGTCATGAACGGCGCCGGCTGGTCGGTCTGGATGATGTCCCGCGCCACCCGGTCCAGCACGCTCGGGCAGAACGGCCGCCAGCGCTCGCGGAACTTGATCTGCTCGTTGATCCGGTCGGCGATGCCGGGCGCGCTGGGGCAGCCGAGAATGCTGCGCCCGCCCAGCGCCCGCGGGCCGAACTCCATGCGGCCCTGGAACCAGGCCACCGGATGGCCTTCCGCCAGCAGCGCCGAGGTCTCCGCGGGAACGTCCTCGAGGCGCCGCCAGCGCACGGGTTCCCTGCAGGATTCGAGCGCCTCCAGGCAGGCGTCGTCGTCGTAGGCGGGCCCGAGATAGACGTGAGTCATGCGCGACAGCCGCTCGCCCTCCCGGGCCGCCACCCAGGTGGCCGCGCCCAGGGCGGTGCCGGAATCCCCGGACGCCGGCTGCACGAACAGCTCGTCGACGTCGTCCCGGGCGACGATGCGCTGGTTGAGCTTGACGTTGAGCGCGCCGCCGCCGGCGAAGGCCAGCTTGCCGGTCTCCGCGAGAATGTCGCCGAGATAGGTCTCCATCAGCTTGAGGCACCAGTCCTCGAACATCCGCTGCATGGCGGCGGCGTAGTGGATGTAGGGCTCGTCCGCCACGTCGCCCATGCGCCGCGGCCCCAGCCAGTCGATCAGCTTGTCGCTGAAGTAGAAGCCGACGCCGTTCTCCTTGTAACGCCGCAGCCCCACGGTGTTGACGTAGCGGGTGTCCACCTCGAAGCCGCGGCCCCGGGCCCGGATCAGCCGGGACAGGTCGTAGCGGTCGGCGTCGCCGTAGGGCGCCATGCCCATGACCTTGTACTCGCCGTCGAGCATCTCGAAGCCGAGGTACTCGGTGATGGCCCCGTAGACCCCGCCCAGGGAGTCCGGATCGTAGAACTCCTTGAGCCGGTGGATGCGCCCGCCCTCGCCGTAGCCGAAGAAGGTCGTCGCGTACTCGCCCTTGCCGTCCACGCACATGATGGCGGTCTTCTCGGCGAAGCCGCTCAGGTGATAGGCGCTCGACGCGTGGGCCAGATGATGCTCCACGGGCTGGAACCGGGTCCGCGACCAGTCGATGCCGATGGCCTCGCCCATGTCCCGGACCTTGCGGCGGTTGCGGCGGAACCGCCGGTTGCCGTTCAGCAGCGCGTCGAGGGACCGGTCCGGCGCGTACCAGTAGCGGCGGGCATAGTGCCAGCGGGCCGGCGAGGCGAGGCTGATGGGCGCGTACGGAAACGCCACCACGTCGACCTGGCCGGGCGCCACCCCGGCGGCCCGCAGGCAGTACCGGGCGGACTCCAGGGGCATGCGGTTCTTGGCGTGCTTGTCGCGGACGAATCGCTCTTCCTCCGCCGCGGCGACCACCTCGCCGTCGACGAGCAGGGCGGCGGACGCGTCGTGGCCGAGGGCGCCGGATAGCCCGAGAATGATCACCTGTCGATTCAGCCGTTGCGGAAAACCGCCGTACTATAGCGGCCGAGCCGGGGGCAAAAAACCGGCGCCGCGGACGCCCGGCTCAGGACGGTGCGGCGCCGTCCGCGGATGCGGTGAGGCCGGCGGCCGCGAACGCCTCGGCGAACCGCCGCCGGGGCGCCGAGCCGGCCTCGAAATTCTCCAGGAAGCGGGCCAGGTCCGCGGCCCGTCCGCGGTCGTCGAGGGCCATGGCGTCGAGGTCCACCAGCCGCAGCGCCGCGCCGTCGACCAGCAGGTTGGTCGCCTTGGTATCGCCGTGGGTGAGGCCCGCCCGGCCGAGGTCGGTGAACAGCGCCACCACCTGGTCCAGACGCTCGTCGGTGAGGCCCGTCGCCGCGATCTCGCCGGCGAGGTCGTGCCGGCCGACGTCCTCCATGACCAGATAGGCGACGCCGCGCCAGGGACCCGCCCGGCGTTCCAGCAGCGCCAGCGGACGCGCCGTCGCCACCTCCAGCAGGTGCAGCCCCTGACCGAACGCCCAGGCCCGGCGGAACCGCGGCATGCCGCGCAGGTTGCGCCGCAGGGCCTGGCCGGCGTTCTTCAGGTTGTAGCGCTTGACGATGCAGCTCGACGCCCCGAGCGCCACCCGCACCACCGTGGCGCTGTTGCCGGCCTTGACCACCTCCCCGGCGGCCATTGCCGCCTCCGGGTCCCGCAGCAGGGCGGCCAGCTCGTCACGCCAGCAGGCGCGAACGGCCAGCAGGCAATGCCGCCAGCTCCGCTCGACCCGGAACTCGCTGCAGTCCCGCTGGGTCTTGCGCAGATAGCGTTCGAGCCGCGCGCGGCGCTGCCGCCCGAGGCGCTCCAACAGGACCGCCGGCACGGCCGCCGGCACGGCCGCCGGTGCGGCGCCGTCCGCATCCGCCCAGCCGCGCGCCCCGGCGTAGGCCCGCCAGATTCCGTCCAGGTCGTCGTCCGCCCGGGGCGGCCGCTGGGCACACAACGTCGCCAGGTCGTCGATCGCCGCCGCCCGCGCCACCTCGCCGGCGCGGTCCCGGCGCACGCCGTCGCCGTCGATGAGCTGCGGCCGGCCGGGTCCCGGCGCCACCAGGAAATTGTCGAGATGCAGATCGCCGTGGCGCCACCCCGAGGCGTGCAGCCGGGCGAGCTCGGCCGCGGCCGACGCCAGGCCGGCCTGGTCGAACGGCGACAGCGGCGTGGCGTCCTCGATCCAGTCGAACAGCAGCCCCCGGGCGCTGCCGTCGGTATCGGCGACGGCGCCGGCGAGGGCCGGCGTCGCGACTCCGGCGGCCCGCATGGCTTCGCAGCCGCGCCGCTCCCGCCGGAAATAACGCCGGGCGCCCGGCCCGAAGAACAGCTTCAGCGCCCGCAGCCGGCCGTCCACCCGGACCCGGGCCACCAGCCGCCGGCCCGGCAGCAGGCGCAGCACCGCTTCGCAGCGCAGCACCGACGTCGGTCCGTCGGCGCGGCGGCGATCGGCGGCCGCGGGCGTGGTCACCGCCAGCGCCAGCTCGAAGGTCGGCGGCAGATGCCGGCCCGCGCGCGCGAGCTCCGTCACGGTCAGCCGGGGCGCCGGAGCGTTCACGGCCCGACGCCCGGACGGTAGCGGCCCTGCACCAGCCCCTTGCGCCGGCCCTTGGCGTACAGCGCCTCGGCGCGACGCCGCACGGCCCCCCAGAGCGGCGTCTCGGCGGCGAGCACGTCCCGCAGCGGCGCGTCCCGGTAGACCCGCAGGAACCGCAGCCAGTCGCGCCGGGTCAGCGGCAGATCCAGCACCGAGAACAGCAGCGCGGCCAGGTCGCGGCGCAGCCAGCGCTGAGGGATACGGCGGCGAATCTGGGCCCGGTGCAGGTCGATCACCGCCAGGCGTGCCTCGCCGTCGGCCCAGGCGGCCCGGTCCAGCAGCAGGTGACAGACGTAGAAGTCGCGGTGCACGACGCCGGCGCCGTGCATCGCCCGGGCGAAGCGGGCCACGGCGTCGATCAGCCGCCGCTTGGCCACCGGCGGCGGGGGCGCCTCGAGCCATGCCGCCGTCAGGTCCTCCAGGCTCACCCGGTCCTCGAGGGCGTCGCAGATCACGAAGGAGAACCGGCGTGCCGGGTTCCAGCCGCGCTCGCCGAAGGCCGCCACGGTGGGCGCTGCCACGCCGTGCGCCGCCAGGTGGCGGCAGGCTGCGAACTCGTTGCGCGCGCCCAGCACCGGCAGCCGCAGGGTCACCAGGTTCTTGACGATCTCGCGCCAGCCGGCGCCCTCGTGGATCTTGGCGAAATAGCGCCGGCCGGCCACGGCGAAGCGCAGCGTGCGCCGGTCCGCCACCGCACGGAACACTTCGCCCTCGAGCGCCGCGGCGGCGGCGAACGGGTCCTGCCCGCGCCAGGCGCGGGCCATGTCGTCACGCAGATACAGCGCGCTCACCGATCAGCTCCTCGACCACGTCCGCCACCCGGCCGGGCATGTCGTAGATGTCGGCCCGGGCGCCGAACGCCAGGCCGTTCCGGGACAGGCGCGCCCTCGCCTGGGAATCCGCGAGCATTGACGCCAGGGCGGCGTCGAGGGCCGGCTGGCGGAACGGCTCGTCGATCAGCACGCCGGCGTCCGCCTCGCGCAGGTAGGGCGCGAAGCCGCACACTGCGGTGGCCAGCACCGGCAGCCCGGCGATGGCGGCTTCGAGCAGCACGATGCCGCCGCTCTCCATCACCGCCGGGTGGAGCAGCAGGTCGGCGCCGAGAAAGAACCGGTCGACGTCGTCCCGGCCGGAGAAGAAGGTCACGGCGTCGCCGATGCCGAGATCCCGGGCCAGGGCCCGGAACCGGTCCGGATTGTCCTGGCCGATGACGAAGAAGCGGGTCCGCGCCCGCAGCGGTTGCGGCAGGGCGGCGACGGCCCGCAGGGCGCGGTCGAGCCCCTTGGTGATGAACCCGGAGCCGACGAACAGCACCAGCAGGTCGTCGTCGGCGACGTCGTGCTCGCGGCGCAGTCCGGCGCGCAGCGCGCCGGCGTCGGGGCCGGGCCGGCGATCCGGCGACACGCCGGGCGGCAGCAGCCGGAACCGGTCGTCCGGCGTGCCGTAGTAGCGCTGGAAGCTGGCCTGCTGGCCCGGTGCGATGAGCAGCACCCGGGTGCGCTCCGCCGGGTCGAACACGGCCCGCTCGAAGCGCGAGAACACCCGGTAGCGGCGGGTGAACCGGTACAGCGGCCGGCGCAGTTCCCGGGCCTTCTCCTCGAAGCAGGGGTCCGCCGCGTAGTACACGTCGAGCCCGGGCAGCTTGTTGAAGCCGACCACGCAGGCCGCCGGCCGCCAGGCCAGGTCGTCGGCCAGCCAGGCCGCGAAGCGCTGATAGCGCCGGTGATTGGTGACCGCGTCCACCGGCACCTCCACCACGTCGATGCCCTCGGGCACCTCGCCCTGCCAGGACAGGGTGTACACCCGCACGGCGTAGCCGCGGCCCAGGCAGGCGCGGGCGACGCGCAGAAAGTCGCGCTGCAGGCCGCCGAACGGGAAGTACTTGAACAGGGCGAAGGCGATCAGCCGGCGGCGCCGGCGGGCGAAGCGCTCCAGCCGGTCCACCGCGGCATCGGCCAGGCGGTAGATGTCCGGGTCCTCGCCGACGGCGATGCCGTTGGCCCGCCATTCCGGCCGCCGCGGCGAGGTCAGCAGGTCCACGACCTCCGCGTTGAACCGCTGCTGGTCGAAGGGCGCGGCGCTCACCAGGCCGGCGTCGGCCCGCCGCACGTAGCCGGCGTAGCCGCAGTTCGCCGTCACCAGCGGCGGCAGCCCGGCGATCATCGCCTCGAGGATCACCATGCCGGCGTTCTCGTCGTAGGCGGGCAGCACCAGTCCGTCGGCGCCGACCAGGAAGCGCGGCACGTCGTCGCGCCCCTCGAAGAACGACACCCGCTCGTCGACGCCGAGGCGCTTGGCCATGCGCCGGAACGGCTCCGCGTTGTCGTGGCCGACGACGAACAGCCGGGTCCTGCGGTACAGCGCCGGCGGCAGGGCGTGCAGGGCCAGCAGCGCCCGGTCGAGTCCCTTCTTGATGAACCCCGAGCCGAGGAACAGCAGCAGATGCTCGTCGTCGCCGATGCCGAACTCGCGCCGGAACGCCGCGCGCCGGGCCGCGCGCTCCGCCGGCGGCGGCGCCCGGCGGTCCGGGTCGATGCCCGGCGGCAGCGGGTGGAACCGCTCCGGCGGCGTGTCGTAGTGCTTGCGGAAATGCAGCACCTGGAGCTCCGAGATCGGCAGGATCTCGGTGGCGACGCCGGGATCGAACACCGCGCGCTCGAAGCGGGCGAAGTGCCGGTAGCGGGGCAGCATCCGGTACAGCGCGCCGCGCTGGGTGCGCGCCTTCTCCTCGTAGCAGGAATCCCCCGCGTAGTAGACGTCCAGCCCCGGCATCTTGTTCATGCCCACCACCAGGTCCGCCGGCCGGCGCCGCAGGTCCTCGAGCACCCGGGCGGCGAAGCGCTCGTAGCGGCGATGGTTGGTGAGCGCGGTCACGGCCATCTCCACCAGCTCGAACCGGCTCGGCGCCGGCCCCTGCCAGCGGCCCGCGTACACCCGCACCCGGTGGCCCCGCGCCAGGCAGGCGTCCACCAGCTTCATCAGGTCCCGGGAGATGCCGCCGTAGGGGAAGTACTTGAAGATGCAGAACGCGAACAGGCGGGGCGTCTTCCCGGCAGCGGCTGTGTCCTGGGCACCGCTCACCGGGCGAGCTCGGCCGCAGCGCGCCACACCCGCTCCGGCGTCAGCGTCGCGAAGCAGGCCGGCTCGACGGGCATCCCGTCCACCGGCTGGGGCGGACCCCGGTACCGGCACTGGCGGGCCAGGCACGGCGAACAGGGAAATCCGGCCTGCAGGTTGCGGGCGCGCGCGCCCCGGCTGCCGGTGAGCGCGCTGCTGGTGGGTCCGTAGACCACCAGCGTCGGCACGCCCAGCGCCGCCGCCAGGTGGGCGAGCCCCGAGTCCACGCCGACCACCAGGCTGGCGCCGGCCAGCTCGTCGATCAGCGCCGCCAGGGGGCCGCGGGGCAGCACCCGGGCGGGCGCCGCGGCGGCGATCCGCTCCGCGCGCTCCCGCTCGGCCTGGTTGCCCCAGGGCACGACCACCTCCAGGGTGTCGCCGGCCCGTTGCGCCAGGTCGATCCAGAACCGCTCTGGCCAGTGCTTGCTCTGCCAGGTGGTGCCGTGCAGCAGCACGCAGCGCCCTGTCGGCCGGGCCGCCGGGGTCAGGCCGAAGTCCGGCTCGCCGGCCGGGGCCGGATAATCCAGCGCGCCGGCGAACAGGCGCCGCACCCGGTCCACGGCGTGCCCGCCCTTGGGCACGGCCACCCGGCGCCGGTAGGCCAGCGCGGCGAGCCCTTCCCGGGCCGAGGCGCGGGACAGGCCGGCCTTGACGGTGCCCCGGGCCAGCGCCGTCACCGCCGCGCTCTTGATCAGCCCCTGGGCATCCACGACCAGGTCGTAACGCTGCGCGCGCAGGCTGCGGAGGAAGGCCGCCAGCTCGGCGCGGTGGCGGCGCAGGTCGCCGCGCCAGCGCCGCCAGGCGATGGGCAGCACCTGGTCCACCGCCGGGTGCCGCGCCGGAATCGCCGCGAACGCCTCCTCGACCACCCAGTCGAAGCGGACCCGGTCGCCGAGGGCCCGTGCCGCGTCGGTGACGCCGGGCAGCGCGTGGACGACGTCGCCGAGGGAGCTCATCTTCACCACCAGCACCCGCATCACAGCCACGCCATCACGCGCTGCGGCTCGAGTTCCTCGAGGCAGCGCAGGTGGCCGAGCGGGCAGGTGCGCTGAAAGCACGGACTGCAGGGCAGGTCGAGCTGCGCCACCCGCGCATCCTGCCCGAGCGGCGGCGTGAACCCGGGCGAGGTCGAGCCGAACACCGCGACCACCCGCGTGCCCACGGCGCCGGCCACGTGCATCAGGCCCGAGTCGTTGCAGACCACCACGTCCGCCGCGGACAGCAGGTCGACGGCCTCGAGCAGGCTGGTCTCGCCGGCCAGGCTGCGGGCCGCCGGCGCCAGCCGGCGGATGCCTTCGCAGACCTCCCGCTCGCCCGGCGACCCCAGCAGCCACACCTGACGACCCTGCTCTGCCGCACGGCGCGCGACCGCGGCGTAGTGATGGGCCGGCCAGCGCTTCGCGGGCCCGTACTCCGCGCCCGGGCACAACGCCAGGACGCCGCCTTCGGTCGACAGGCCGAGCCGCTCGACGACCGCCGCGCGGGCGTCGGCGTCCACCCTCAGCGCCGGAACGGGAAAGGGCTCGGGCAGCGGCGCGCCCGGCTCTCCCGCCAGGGCCATGAACCGCTCGATCATCAGGGGATAGCGCTCCGGGTCGAGCCGGCGGCGGTCGTTCAGCACGCCGAAGCGCGACTCGCCGTGCCAGCCCGTGCGCCGCGGGATACCCGCCCACCAGGGCACCAGAGCGGACTTGAAGGTATTGGGCAGCACGATGGCCTGATCGAAGCCCCGGGCGGCGAGGCGGCGGCCCAGGGCCCGCCGGCGCCCGAGGCCGAGCTCGCCGTGGCCGACCTCCAGCCGGTGCACCGCCGACACGCCGGCCATCCGCTCGCCGAGGGCCGCGGTCGCCGGCGGCGCCAGCACCTCGATGTCGGTGTCGCCCCGGCGCGCCAGGCATTGCACCAGGCAGTCGGCCATCACCATGTCGCCGACCCAGGCCGGGGCGACGAGGAGGATCTTCACGTCAGACCGGCGCGAGCCACTCGGGGAACGCGCTGCGCTTGCCCCGCACCTGGTCGAAGTACACCGACTGCAGCCGCTCGGTCACCGGACCGCGGGCGCCGGAGCCGATGCGCCGGCCGTCCAGCTCGCGGATCGGCAGCACTTCGGCCGCCGTGCCGGTGAAGAAGGCCTCGTCGCAGATGTAGACCTCGTCGCGGGTGATGCGCCGCTCGCGCACCTCGATGCCGGCCTCGGCCGCCAGGTGCAGGATGGTGTTGCGGGTGATGCCGTTCAGGCAGGAAGTCAGCTCCGGCGTATGCAGGACCCCGTTCCGGACCAGGAACACGTTCTCGCCGGAGCCCTCGGCGACGTAGCCTTCCGGATCGAGCAGCAGGGCCTCGTCGCAGCCGCACTCCACGGCTTCGTGGAGCGCCAGGATCGAGTTGATGTAGTTGCCGTTCGCCTTGGCCTTGCACATGGTCACGTTGACGTGATGGCGGGTGTACGAGGAGGTACGCACCTTGATGCCCTTCTCCCGGGAGTCCGCGTCCATGTAGTCCGGCCACGGCCAGGCGGCCACCACCAGGTTCACCGACAGCCCCTTGGCCCGCAGCCCCATGCCCTCGGACCCCAGGTAGACCATCGGCCGCAGGTAGCCCTCGTCCAGCTCGTTGGCGCGGAACACCTCGCGCTGGGCGGCGTTGACCTCCTCCGGGGTGTAGGGAATCTTCAGGCCCAGGATGTGGGCCGAGTCGAACAGCCGCCGCGTGTGATCCTCGAGGCGGAAGATGCACGGCCCCCGCGGCGTCGAGTAAGCCCGCACCCCCTCGAACACCCCCACGCCGTAGTGGAGGGTATGGGTGAGCACGTGCACCCGGGCGTCGCGCCAGGGCACCAGCTCGCCGTTGTGCCAGATCCAGCCGTCGCGGTCGGCGAAATTGTCGTCGGTCATCGGTCTGCCGCGTCCTCTCCAAACAGGTTCATCCACGCCTCACGCACGCGATCCCGGTGCCGGGCGAGCACATCCGCCGCGCGGTCGGTGTCGGGAAGATCGAGCACGCTGCGGTGCCATTCCGCCCGCAGGGCGAGGTAGGCCTCGCGCAGGTCCCCGGCCACCGCCGGCGTCAGCAGCTCGAGTCGCTCGGCCGTCTCGAGGATGCGCATGTTGTCCGAGTAGACCGCCAGGTCCGGCTGCTCGTGGGCATGCGCCAGAACGAGGTATTGCACCATAAACTCGATATCCACGATACCGCCCGCGCCCCGCTTCAGGCCGGTCTCGTCCTGATGGTGCTCGGCCATGCGCCGCCGCATGTTCAGCACCTCGGCCCGGAGCGCCGACCGTTCCCGGGGCAGGCACAGGATCTCGCGCCGCACCGCCTGGAAGCGCTCGATCAGCGCCGGGTCGCCGGCCACGCCGCGCGCCCGAACCAGCGCCTGGTGCTCCCAGACCCAGGCCTCGTTGAGCTGGTAGTCGCGGAACGATTCGAGGCTCGACACCATGGTCCCGGAGCGGCCCGAGGGCCGCAGCCGCATGTCCACCTCGTACAGCGACCCCAGATAGGTCGGCACGGTGATGGTGTGCAGCAGCCGGCGTACCAGACGGTGCAGGAACTGGCCGGCTTCGGCCGGCAGGTCGTGGATGAACACCAGATCGAGGTCCGAGCCGGGGCCGAGCTCGATGCCGCCGAGCTTGCCGTAGCCGACGATGATGAACGGCCGCCGGTCCGTGGGTGCGACGTCCGCGAAGCGTTCGGCGTTCTCCCGCCACGCCAGGTCGAGGGCCTCGTCGAGGACGGCCTCCGCGAGGAACGTCAGATAGTCGCTGGCGTTCATCAGCGGCAGCGTGCCCCGCACCTCCGCCAGGGCGACGTTGAAGACGTGGTGCTCCTTGTATTCGCGCAGCGCGTCGAGCACCCGCTCCTGGCCCTGGCGCTCGGCCAGCGCGATCTGCTCGCGCAGCTCGGCGGCCAGGGTGTCGCGATCCGGCAGCGCCGCCAGGTGGCCCGCTTCCAGCAGGGCGTCGAAGAACGCCGGATGGCGCGCCAGCTCCTCGGCGAGCCAGCGGCTGCGCACCGCCAGGTTGAGGAAGTGGGCCAGCGCCGCGGGATTCTCGTCGAGCAGCGCGAGGTAGGCCGAGCGGCGCATCACCGCCTTCAGCACCGGCACCACCCGGGCGAGCGCGAGGCCGGGCCGGTCGAGCGCGCCGAGCTGGTCGAGCAGCCGCGGCATCAGCTTGTCGAGCCGCTGCCGCGCCTCGCCGCTGACGTCGGAGCGGTCCCGCGCGGTGATCAGCATCTCCAGGCGACCCGCCGCCGCCTCCGGGTCCTCGAAGCCGAACCCGGCCAGCCGGGACCGGTCGTCCGGATGCAGCCAGAGCTGCAGCCCCTCGCTGTCCGGCAGCTCGGTTTCCCCGATCAGGTCGGCGAACACGGCCTCGACGCGGCCGCGATGGTCGTCCAGCACCGCCTCGAAGGCCTCGTAGTCGCTGAAACCGAGGGACCGGGCGAGCCGCAGCCGGGACAGGCCCTGGGCCGGCAGCGACTGGGTCTGCTGGTCGCTCTCCGCCTGCAGGCTGTGCTCCGCGTCCCGCAGGAAGCGGTAGCCGGCGGCCAGCGCGTCCACGTCGTCCGCGGACAGGTGGCCGAACTCGGCCAGGCGCGGCAGCACGGTCAGCAGCCGGGCATCCTGCAGCGCCCGCTGGCGGCCGCCCCAGACGAGCTGCTGGACCTGCACGGTGAACTCCACGTCGCGGATGCCGCCGGGCCCGAGCTTGACGTCGTCGGGATCGTGGCGCTCGGCGATCAGCCGGGCCTTCATGTCGCGCAGCGCGTCCAGCGCGCCGAAGTCCAGATAGCGCCGGTACACGAACGGCCGCAGCCCCGCCAGCAGGGCCGCGCCGGCCTCGAGGTCGCCGGCGCAGGGCCGCGCCTTGATCATCGCGTAGCGCTCCCAGTCCCGGCCATGGGTGACGTAGTAGTCCTCCATGGCCGCGAAGTGCATCGCCAGCGGGCCGCTGCCGCCGAACGGCCGCAGCCGCATGTCGACGCGGAACGCGAAGCCGTCGCCGGTCACCGTGTCCAGGGCGGCGATGAGCTGCTGGCCGAGGCGCACGAAGAACTGCTGACAGGTGCGGCCGCGGTCGGTGGCGCCGGGCTCGGGATAGGCGAAGATCAGGTCCACGTCGGAGGACAGGTTCAGCTCACGGGCGCCGAGCTTGCCGAGCCCGAGCACCACCATCCGCTGGGGCGCCCCGTCGGCGTCCCGGGGCTCGCCCTCGCGCTCGACGAGCCAGCCGTGCAGCGTGTCCAGGGCGCCGTCGATGAGCACGTCGGCCAGGTCCGACAGCACTCCCGTGGTGTCTTCCAGGGGCGCCCGGCCGGTCAGGTGGCGCCACACGATCCAGAGCTGGAAGCGGTTTCGCACCAGGCGGAGGGCGGCCTGCAGGCCCGTCATGTCCTCCACGCCGGCCAGCTCGGCGGCCAGTCCGGCCTCGATCTCCGCCCGGCCGGGCGGCTGGTGGAAGCGGCCGGCTTCGAGGCCCTCGGCGACCCAGGTGCCGTGCTGGGCGATCATGCCGGCGGCAAAATCGCTCAAGGCGGCGACGAAGCGGGTCTCGCCGTCCGGCTCGGCGCCGAGCGCCCGGGCCAGCCGGGGGGCGAGCTGATCCGCCTTGTCCGCCAGCGGGCCGTCCAGGGTCGTCCGGAGCGGATTGTCGATCGGTGCCGTCACCCCGCCAGTATACGGCCACCGGGCCCTCGACGCGCCCGCCGATAATGCCGCTAAGCCACTGGGACAGCGAAAAAATTCACTGGCAAACCCTCACAAAACCAGGCTTGTCCGGCGCCCTGCACTAGACTTAGATGCCGCCCTGAAACGGAACCAGGCGTCAGTCGCCACGTGCGTCGCGTCACAGACGCTGCCGTCCCCTTTGACCTGACAGTGCCCCGCGATCTTGCAGTACCCGCCCATCAGTCCACGCCGACCCCACCCGCCGCGCCTGCTCGCCGCCGCGGTGCTGCTGCTGGCCCTGGCCGGCGCACTCCCGGCCGCCGCCGGCACGGACCTGGACGGCGCCCGGGAGGCAGCGGTGCAGGCGGCCCGGGACGGCGCTCTGCCCCAGGCGCGGGCCACCCTGGAGCGCCTGCTGGAAGGCCATCCGGACGACAGCCGGCTGCGCTTCGACCTCGCCGTGGTGGCCGGCTGGCAAGGCGCCGACGCCCGGGTCGCCGAGCTGCTCGACGGCGTCGACCCGGAGACGCTGCCGGACTACGTGCTGGAGGCCTACGCCAAGGCGGAGCGCAACCTGAAGCACTGGGAACGGGCCCGGGCGCTCTACGAACGGCTCATGCGGCGCCGTCCGGACGCCGCGGAACCGGCGCTGGCGCGGGTGCTGGTGCTGGCCGACGCCGGCCGGTTCGACGACGCCCGGGCAGCGCTGGCGGCCCTGGCGGACGGCGGCGCCGGCGAGCCGGCCGAGCTGGCCTATGCCGCCGGCTACGTCGAAGAGCGGGACCGCCGCTTCACCCGCGCGCTGGCCTGGTACCGGCGGG
>DLCH01000009.1:174167-177515 GCA_002480525.1 Gammaproteobacteria bacterium UBA7803
CGGGCGCTGCGCCATGCGCCGGACCACGTCGAGGCGCGCCGCCGCTACGCCATCGCCGCGTCGGCCCTCGGCGCCACGCGCCAGGCCAGGGCCCTCGCCGACGCCGAGCCCGGCCTGCTGGACGCCGCCACCCGCACCCGCCTGGCCCTGGACGAGGCGGCCATGCACGTCCGCTGGGCGCCGCTGCCGTCGCCGGACGCCCCGCGCGCCCATGCCCGGGCGGCGCTGGAAGCCCAGGCTGCGCTGCAGCAGCGCCCGGACCTGGCCGAAGCCGACACGCCCCGCGCCCGGGCGCTGCGCTTCGACCACGTGGCCGCCCTGGCGGCGGACCGCAGGATGGCCGAGGCCGTGGCCGCCTTCGAGGAACTCGACGAACCCGTCGACACCCTGCCGCTGTACGTGCTGTCCGCCGCCGCCGACGCCTACGCCTACCTGGAGCAGCCCGAGGAGGCGTCGCGCCTCTACCGGGCCGGCGTGGCCCGCGCCCCCGAGCGGCTCGACCTGCAGGCCGGCCTGTTCTACGCCCGCTCGGACCTCCAGGACTACCAGGGCGCGAGCGGCGTGGCCCAGGCCCTGGTCGACGCCGAACCGGCCTGGCGCTCGCCGGCCCCCGGCGTCTGGTCGCCCAGCGCGGCCTATGCGATGGGCCGGGAGCTGGGCGCCCTGTCGCTGGCTTTCCAGGACCACTACGCCGCCGCCCTCGGCGACTTCGACGACCAGCTGTCGGTGGCGCCCGCGAATACCAGCGCGCGCCTCGCCAGGGCCCAGATCCGCCGCTGGCGGGGCTGGTACGCCGCCGCCGCCAGCGACGTGACCCGGGTCCGGACCCTGGAGCCGGACAGTCACCGGGCGCAGATTCTGGCCGGACACCTGGCCCTGGACGAACGGCGGTTCGCCGCCGCCGAGAGCACCGTGCGGGAGGCCGTCCGGCGCGAACCCGACGCCCGCGACACCCTGGCGCTGGCGGAGCGCTGGCGGATCCACGACAGCCCGGAGCTGAGCCTGGAGGCGGCGGCGGGCCGCTCCGACGGCGGCGCCTTCTCCAGCCGCGACTGGCGCACCGACGCCTGGTGGTTCAGCGCCCCCGTCCGCCACCGCTACCGGGCCTTCGCCCACGACACCGTGAGCTGGGGCCGGTTCGACGAGGGCGACGGGCGTGACCACCGGCTCGGCGCCGGCGTCGAGTACCGCCTGCCCCGCTGGACGATGCGCGGCGAGCTCTACCGCGGCCTCGCGGACGACCGCCGCAGCGGCGCCGCGCTGGACGTCGACTGGCGGCTCGACGATCACCTGTCGTTCTCGCTCGGCGGCGACCTGAACAGCCGGGAGGTGCCCCTGCGCGGCGTCCGCGCCGGCGTCCACGGCGACGCAGTCGAGGCCGGCGCGCGCTACCGCTGGCACGAGTCCCGGGAGCTGGCCGTGTCCGCCGGCCGGCTGGACCTGAGCGACGGCAACGACCGCGAGTGGGGCAGCGCCGCCTTCACCACCCGGGTGTTCAACCGGCCGCGTCACAAGGTCCACCTCTCGGCCCGCGGCTACGCCAGCCGCAACAGCGCCACGGGCGTCGCCTACTACAACCCGGCCTCGGACCGGGAGCTGGCGCTGGGCGCCACCCACGAGTGGCGCGTGTTCCGGCGCTACGACCACGGCCTGGTCCAGCGGGTCGGCATCGAGGCCGGCGACTACTGGCAGGAGGACTTCGGCAGCGGCGCGGTCTGGAGCCTGTTCGCCGAGCACGACTGGCAGCTCGGGCCCCGCACGGCGCTGCGCTACGGCGTGCGCACCGGCGGCCGGGTCTACGACGGTGAGCGCGAGCATGCCGCCGCGCTGTTTCTGGGGGTGACGTGGCGACCCTGAAGTCCCTGCCGTACCGATGGCGGACCGCCGGTGCGCTGCGGCAGGCGGCGCTGCGGCAGGCGGCGCTGCTGCCGGCGGCGCTGCTGCTGGCGGCACTGCTGGCGGCACTGCTGACACCGGCCCCGGCCGCTGCCGCCAGCGGGCGTCTGCTGGCGCTGTGCTACCACGACGTGGTGCCCGACCCGGCCGGCGTGACCGACGCCACCACCATCACCGTGGACGCGCTGGTGCAGCAGTTCTCCTGGCTGGACGCGCACGGCTACACGCCCATCAGCCTGGACACCTGGGCCGCCGCCGGCCGCGGCGGGCCGCTGCCCGACAAGCCGGTGCTGCTGACCTTCGACGACGGCTACGCCAGCTTCCACGAGCACGTGCTGCCGCTGCTGGAGCTGTTCGACTTTCCCGCGGTGCTCGCGCCGGTGACGAGCTGGATCGAGACGCCGGCGGACCGGCCGGTGCCCTACGGCGACGCCCTGGTGCCCCGGAACCGGTTCATGACCTGGGCGCAGATCCGCGAGGCGCGGGATTCGGGCCTGGTGGAGATCGCGACCCACAGCCACGACCTGCACCGGGGCATTCCCGGCAATCCCTGGGGCAACGCTCAGCCCGCCGCGGTCACCCGAGCCTATCGGGCCGCCGACGGCGGCTACGAAACGGAGCCCGCCTACCGCGCGCGCATCCGCGCCGACCTGGCCGAGAGCGTGGCCGTGCTGGAGCGCCGCCTCGGCAGCCGGCCGCGCACCATGGTGTGGCCCTACGGCGCCTACGAGGCCGCCGCCGCCGCCGAGGCGCACCGGCTCGGCCTCGAGTTCGGCATGACCCTCGAAGACCTGCCGAACGCCCCGCTGCAGCGCAACGTGCACCGCCGGCTGATCGGCGCGGACATGGACCTGGACGATTTCGTCCGCACGGTCCGCGGCCTCTACGCGCCGGCGCCGCTGCGGGCGGCCCACGTCGACCTCGACTACGTCTACGATGCCGATCCCCAGCAGCAGAGCCGCAACCTCGACCGGCTGCTGGACCGGATCAAGGCGCTGGGCATCAACCACGTGTTCCTGCAGGCGTTCGCCGACCCGGACGGTGACGGCGTGGCGGACGCGCTGTACTTCCCGAACCGGCACCTGCCGCTGCGCGCGGACCTGTTCAACCGGGTGGCCTGGCAGCTCCGCACCCGGTCGGGCGTGCGGGTGTTCGCCTGGATGCCCGTGCTCGCCTTCCGGCTGCCGGACGACGGACGCAACGCCGCCCTGGCGGTGCAATCCCTCGACGGCTCCCACGAGGCGCGATACCACCGGTTGTCGCCGTTCGACCCGGATGCCCTGGAGATCATCACCGGCATCTACGAGGACCTCGGCCGGGCGGCCCACTTCAGCGGCGTGCTGTTCCACGACGATGCGTTCCTCACCGACCAGGAGGACGCGGCCCCGGCCGCCCGGGCGTTCTACCGCCGGCACTGGCCGGAGCTGGTGGGACCGGACCCGCTGGCGGGCG
>DLCH01000009.1:177838-186678 GCA_002480525.1 Gammaproteobacteria bacterium UBA7803
CGCCGACAAGGTCGCCGACGAGGTCGCCGACGAGGTCGCCTTCGCACGCGCCAAGACCCGCCACCTCATCGACGTCACCGAGACCCTGGCCGACGTGCTGCGGCGCTACGAGCCGGGGCTGCGCACGGCCCGGAACCTGTACGCCCGGCCGGTGCTGGAACCGGCCAGCGAAGCCTGGTTCGCCCAGAACCTGCGCCTGTTCATCGACCACTACGACTACGCGGCCCTCATGGCCATGCCCCACCTCGAGGGCGCTCCGGCGCCGCGGCGCTGGCTGACCCGCCTGCTCGAGGCCGTGCGCGCCCGGCCGGACGGACTCGCCCGGGTGGTGTTCGAGCTGCAGACCCGGGACTGGAACACGGGCCGGCCGATTCCCGACGACGAGCTCGCGGCCAAGCTGGACCTGCTGCTGGACGGCGGCGCCCGGCACCTCGCCTGGTACCCGGACGACTTCGTCACCGGCCATCCGGGCCTGTCGATGCTGCGTTCCCGGGTCTCCCTGGCCACCCACCCGGCGGTCCTGGAGTAGCGCCGTGGCCCAGTTCTACCGCATCCTCCAGGAGTTCGCCCTCGTCTATCCGCTGTTCATGGCGTACCTGTGGATCGTCGGCGGCATCTACTACTTCTTCCACTGGGAGCGCCGCGGCCGCCTGCGCGTGTCCGAGCCCCCGGCGCTCGACCACTATCCCGGCGTGTCGATCATCGTGCCGGCGCACAACGAGTCCTTCGCCCTGACCGAGACCATCGAGTCGCTGATCGCCCAGCGCTACCCGGAGATCGAAGTCATCGTGGTGAACGACGGCAGCACCGACGACACCGCGGCGATCATGGACCGCTACGCCGAGCGCGGCGCGATCCGGGCGATCCACCTGGCCACCAACCAGGGCAAGGCGGCAGCCATGCGCGTCGGCGCCCTCGCCGCCCGCCACGAGATCCTGGTGTGCATCGACGGCGACGCCGTGCTCGAGGCCCACGCCGTGCACTGGCTGGCCCGGCACTTCGTCGACGGACCCAGGGTCGGCGCCGTCACCGGCAACCCGCGGGTGCGGACACGCTCCACCCTGATCGGCAAGATCCAGGTCGGCGAGTTCTCCTCGATCATCGGCCTGATCAAACGGGCCCAGCGCATCTACGGGCGGGTGTTCACGGTGTCCGGCGTGGTCGCGGCGTTCCGCCGCTCGGCGCTGGAGCGGGTCGGGTTCTGGGACCTCGACAAACTGACCGACGACATCGACATCAGCTGGCGGCTGCAGATGGACCACTGGTCGATCCGCTTCGAGAGCAACGCGCTGTGCTGGATCCTGATGCCGGAGACCCTCAAGGGGCTGTGGCGCCAGCGGCTGCGCTGGGCCCAGGGCGGCGTCGAGGTGACCCTGGAGCACTTCGCCGACCTGATGCGCTGGCGCCGCCGCCACATGTGGCCGGTGCTGGCCGAGTTCTGCATCAGCGTGGTCTGGTCGTACACCATGCTGTTCCTGGGCGCGAGCCTGCTGCTCGGCCAGCTCGTCGACATTCCGGCGCTGCCGGACGTGCGCGAGTGGCTGCCGAGCTGGGGGGGCGCCTTCATCGGCCTGACGTGCCTGCTGCAGTTCGCCGTGAGCCTCGCCATCGACAGCCGCTACGAGAAAGGCCTGGGCCGGTTCTACTACTGGATCATCTGGTACCCGGTGCTGTACTGGCTGCTCAGCGTGATGACCACGCTGGTGGCCGTGCCGCGCACCCTGTTCGGCCGGCGGCGCCGGGCGACCTGGGTGAGTCCGGACCGCGGGGAGCAGTTCCATGCGCCCGCAGAGTGAGGACCACGGCATGATGCGCGACGACGGCATGTTCGTCGCCCGGCCGGCGGACGCCCAGCGGCCGCTGGTGATCCAGCGCGAGGACCTGCAGACCTGGGCCCAGCGCTACGGCTACCTGTCGGTGACGTTCCTGTTCTGGTTTCTGTGGCTGTACCTGTTCGTGCCGCTGCTGGCGCTGGTGGCCTGGGCCATGGGCGCGACCCTGGTCTACCAGGTGATGATCCACGGCCTGGAGACCTCGGAGCTGATCGCCCTGGTGAAGTCCTACGGCACCGGCGCCGGCGTGCTCAGCGGGGTCTACCTGCTGTGGGCCGTGGTGTCCTGGCTGCGCTTCCGCAACGTCGAGCGCCGCCGCTCGCCGGCGACGGTTTCGGACGAGGCCCTGGCCGCCTCCCACCATCTCAGCGTCGCCGAGCTGGCGGCGCTCCGCCAGGGCGCCCGCAAGGTGGTCACCGCCGAGCAGCTCGCGCGCATGTTCGCCGCGGAACCGCCGGAGCCGCCGGAACCCAGCCAGGATGGGCAGGATCCGCCCCGGCTGGCCGCGGGCGGCTGACGCCTCAGTCCGATTCCAGGGAGGCGAGAAACTCCTCGCCCGTCTGTCGCGGGTGCTCGCCGGCGAACGCGTAGCCGCCGGGATTGCGGTCGACGAAGATCTCGTCGGCGAGCGCAAACGGCGACTGATCGTCGAACGCGCCGAGGCACAGCAGATACTGGTCCGCCGGCTTCAGATGGTAGAACAGGCTGGAGCCGCAGCGCCGGCAGAAGCCCCGGGCGCCCCACTCCGAGGAATCGTAGCGGGCCAGGTCGCTCTCGCCGGACCAGCGCACGTTGCCCGCCGACACGGCCAGCAGCGGCCCGCCGGACCAGGCCCGGCACATGTCGCAGTGGCAGGCGTGGGCATGGGTGTCGACGCCCTCGGCTTCGAAGCGCACCGCGCCGCACAGACACTTTCCCGTGGCATTCATCCCGATCTCCCGAGTCGGACGGAGCGGGCAAGCTTAACCGGAGCCTGCTGACAGGGTGGTGTCAGCAGGCGGACGAGGGGGTGGCCGTCAGCGGCTGCCGTCGTCCGACACCGGCGCGACCCGCAGCACCTCGGCGATGGTGGTGAGCCCCGCGCCGACTTTCTGCGCGCCGGACAGGCGCAGGGTGCGCATGCCCTCCTTCATGCCCTGGCGCCGGAGCTGGGCGATGTCGACGTCGCTGGTGACGATGCTCTTCACCGCGTCGCTCAGCGGCAGCAGCTCGTAGATGCCGACCCGGCCGTAGTAGCCCGTGTCGCGGCATTCCAGGCAGCCCTTGGGCCAGTAGACGCGGCTCGGCGGCCTGGCCTTGAAGGGATGGGTGAGCAGCTCCCAGGCCTCCAGGTCCGCGTCGTCCTCCATCTTGCAGTGGGGGCACAGGGTGCGGACCAGGCGCTGGGCCATCACGCCCAGCACGGTGGCCTTGATCATGTAGGACGGCACGCCCAGGTCGAGCAGCCGGGTGATGGCCGTGGGCGCGTCGTTGGTGTGCAGGGTGGAGATCACCAGGTGGCCGGTCAGGGCCGCCTGGATCGCCATCTCGGCGGTCTGCAGGTCGCGGATCTCGCCGATCATGATGATGTCCGGATCCTGGCGCAGCAGCGCGCGCACGCCGGAGGCGAAGCTGACGTCGATGTTGTGCTGCACCTGCATCTGGTTGAACGCCGGCTCCACCATCTCGATGGGATCCTCGATGGTGCAGACGTTGACCTCGGAGGTGGCGAGCTGCTTCAGGGTCGAGTACAGGGTGGTGGTCTTGCCCGAGCCCGTCGGGCCGGTCACCAGCACGATGCCGTTGGGCTGATGCACCATCTCCTGCCAGCGGTCGTAGTCCCGGCCCGTCAGACCCAGCTCGCCGAAGCTCCTGAGCAGCACGTCCGGGTCGAAGATCCGCAGCACCATCTTCTCGCCGAAGGCGGTGGGCAGGGTCGACAGCCGCAGCTCCACCTCCTCGCCGTCCGGGCTCTTGGTCTTCACCCGGCCGTCCTGGGGCCGGCGCTTCTCGGCCACGTCCATGCGGCCGAGGATCTTCAGCCGGGAGGTCACCGCCGCGTTGACCGCGCTCGGCAGCTCGTAGACGTGGTGCAGCACGCCGTCGATGCGGAAGCGGATCAGCCCCTTCTCGCGCCGCGGCTCGATGTGGATGTCGCTGGCCCGCTGATCGAAGGCGTACTGCAGCAGCCAGTCGACGATGTTGACGATGTGGGCGTCGTTGGCCTCCGGGCTCTTCAGCGCGCCGAGCTCGAGCATCTGCTCGAAGTTGGCGACGTTGGAGACCTCGAGGCCCTGCTCCCCCGCCTTCGAAACCGCCCGAGCCATGGTGTAGAACTCGAGCATGTAGCGGTTCAGGTCCGCGGGATTGGTCACCACCCGGCGGATGCGCCGGCCCCGCAGGGTCTGGGTGAGCATGTTCTCCCACTGGTACATGAACGGCTGGCCCGAGGCCACCACCACCTCGTCGTCGGTCACTTCCACGGCGAGGATGTTGTGGCGCTGGGCGAAGGCGTACGACATCACCTCGGTGACGGCGTTGACGTTGATCTTCAGCGGATCGATGCGCAGGTACGGCTGGCCCGAGATGCGGCAGAGCCAGTCCGTCAGGGTCTCGAGGTCGAGCGCGCTGCCGGGCCGGTTGCGGTTCTCGAACTCACGGCCGGCGACGATCTCCAGCGGGTGCTGGGTGAGCTCCTTCTTGGTCCGCGGCGCAATGAGCACGTCCTCGGCCTGGCGCTGGCTGATGTAGCCGTCGTGGACGAGCTGGTCGAGGGCCGCCGGAAGATCGAGCAGCCGCTCGCCGCTGTGGGTGCCGAGCCGGTCGGCGAGCTTCGCCGCCCGCGCCTCGGCCGCGTCGCCGGCAGGCTGGGCGGCGCCCGCGGACGACGGATCGGCAGCGCTGGGGGCGCCCGGGTCGTCCGGCCGGGTGTCTTCGGCCCGGGGGCCATCCGGCTGCACGGGCTCCGGGCCGACGGGTTCCGCGGGCTCGCCGGCGGCGGACGTCGACGGCGGCGCGGCAGCCGGGTCGGATTCGCGCCCGGCGGCAGCGTCCTGCTGCGGATCCTGCGGCGTGGAGGAAAGCGGGGTGGCCACGTAAGTCCCTGATTTAGCCAACGTTTGCCAGTTAACGGTATGGTGGGGAGTTTTGCAACCAAGCAGCCCCCGGTTCTATGACCGGGGTCTCACATCTGCCGGTCCGGCGCGGCTGATGTAGAATTCGCGGCTTGCTCCGAGCAACCTGCCCGGGAGGGTAACATCCAGGTGGACACCAGCGGCTACGCCAGATGGTTCCGGGCGTCGACGCCCTACATCAGCGCGCACCGGAATCGCACGTTCGTGGTGCTGCTGGGCGGCGAGGCGATCACCCACGCCAACCTGGCCAACATCGTCCACGACCTGGCCCTGCTGCACGTGCTGGGCGTGCGCCTGGTGCTGATCCACGGCGCCCGTCCGCAGATCGACGAGGCCCTGCCGGACAGCCGCTTCCACGGCGCCCGCCGCATCACCGACCGGGACAGCATGGACACCCTGCTCGGCGTCTACGGACGGATTCGGGCGACGCTGGAGGCCCAGTTCTCGACCGGTCTGCCCACCAGCCCGCTGCGCAACGCCGAGATCAGCACCGTGACGGGCAATTTCACCGTGGCCCGCCCCATCGGCGTGCTCGACGGCGTGGACCACCTGTTCACCGGCCAGGTCCGGCGCGTGCATGCCGAGCGGATCCGCAGCCTGCTGGACGCCCGATCGCTGGTCATCCTGTCGCCGCTCGGCTACTCGCCGTCGGGCCAGGTGTTCAACCTCGCCGCCGACGAGCTGGCCGCCGAGGTGGCCATCGCGCTCGCGGCGGACAAGCTGATCATGTTCGACGCCGACGGCTACGTGAAGGACGAAGCCGGCCGCAACCGGCCGGAGCTGGTACCCGCCGAGCTCGAGACCCTGCTGGACCGGACCGCGCCGGAGCCCTACGTGGCCAATCAGCTCCGCGCCATGCTGCGGGCCTGCCGGGGCGGCGTACCGCGCTGCCACCTGGTGAGCTACGCCGAGGACGGCGCGCTGCTGCAGGAGCTGTTCACCGCCCGCGGCCACGGCACCGAGCTGCTCGAGCAGCACGCCGACGCCGTGCGCCCGGCCCGTCCCGAGGACGTGGCGGGTATCGTCGAGGTGATCCGTCCCCTGGAGGAAGCCGGCGTGCTGGTACGCCGGGACCGGGACCGCCTCGAGCTGGAGGTGGGCAACTTCCACGTCGCGATGCTGGACGGCATCGTGGTGGGCTGCTGCGCGCTGTATCCTGTGGAGGACGCGGCGGAACTGGCCTGCGTGGCGGTCCATCAGGCCTACCGCGGCTCGGGCGTGAAGCCGGGCATCGGCGAACGGCTGCTGGCCGCGGCCGAGACCGCGGCCCGGGCGGCCGGCATCCGCACCCTGTTCGTGCTCACCACCCAGACCCGGGACTGGTTCGCCGAGCACGGCTTCGAGGACGCCGCCATCGACGCGCTGCCCGCGCCGCGCCAGGCGCTGTACAACTATCAGCGCAACTCCAAAGTCATGATCAAGCACCTGGAATCCGAAGATGAGTGACAAGCGCCGCTATTCCTCCCTGGTCGTCGACGGCGTCAAGCAGGCCGCCGCCCGGGCCATGCTCTACCCCACCGGCTTCACCGAGGGCGACTTCAAGAAGCCGCAGATCGGCATCGCCTCGCTGTGGAGCCGGGTGACGCCCTGCAACATGCACCTCGACCAGCTTGCCGAGGCCGCGGCGCTGGGCGGCGACGAGGCCGGCGGCAAGAGCGTGGTGTTCAACACCATCACCGTGTCCGACGGCATCTCCATGGGCACGCCGGGGATGCGCTACTCGTTGGTCTCCCGGGAGGTGATCGCCGACTCCATCGAGACCGTGGTGGGCGCCCAGGGCTTCGACGGCTTCGTCGCCATCGGCGGCTGCGACAAGAACATGCCCGGCTGCGCCATGGCGATGGCGCGGCTCGACCGGCCGAGCGTGTTCGTCTACGGCGGCACCATCCAGCCCGGCAAGGACCGCCGCGACGTGGTCAGCGTGTTCGAGGCCGTCGGCAAGCACTCCGCCGGCGCCCTCTCGGACATCGAGCTGAAGGACGTGGAGCAGACGGCCATCCCCGGCCCCGGCTCCTGCGGCGGCATGTACACCGCCAACACCATGGCCAGCGCCATCGAGGCCCTGGGCCTGTCGCTGCCGAACAGCTCGGCCCAGGAGGCCGTGTCCGGCAACAAGCGCGAGGACAGCTACAACGCCGGCGCCGCCGTCTACCGCCTGATCGAGCGGGGCATCAAGCCGAGCGACATCCTGAGCATGGAGGCCTTCGAGAACGCCATCACCACGGTGATCGCCCTGGAAGGCTCGACCAACGCGGTGCTGCATCTGCTCGCCATCGCCCATGCCGCCGGCATTCCGCTGTCCATCGACGACTTCACCCGCATCGGCCAGCGCGTCCCCGTGCTGGCCGACATGCGGCCCGCGGGCCAGTACGCCATGAGCGAGCTGATCGCCATCGGCGGCATCCAGCCGCTGATGAAGACCCTGCTCGACGAGGGTCTGCTGCACGGCGACTGCCTGACCGTCACCGGCCGCACCCTGGCCGAGAACCTGGCGGACGTGGCGCCCTACCCCGCGGAGCAGAAGGTCATCCGCCCGCTGACGGACCCGGTGAAGAAGGACTCCCACCTGGTGATCCTGTACGGCAATCTCGCCCCGGAAGGCGCGGTGGCCAAGATCACCGGTCACGAAGGGCTCACCTTCACCGGCACCGCCCGCTGCTTCCACGGCGAGGAGGCGGCGATGCAGGCGATTCTCGACGGCGTGGTCGTCGCCGGCGACGTGGTGGTGGTGCGCTACGAAGGGCCCAAGGGCGGACCGGGCATGCGGGAAATGCTCTCGCCCACCAGCGCCATCAACGGCCGCGGGCTGTCCCAGGAGGTCGCGCTCATCACCGACGGACGCTTCTCCGGCGGCTCCCACGGCTTCGTCATCGGCCACGTGACGCCGGAGGCCTTCGAGGGCGGTCCCATCGCCCTGGTCGAGGACGGCGACCGCATCACCGTGGACGCGGAGCAGCGCGAGATCACCCTGCACGTGGAGCCGGCCGAGCTCGAAGCCCGGCGGTCCCGCTGGCAGGCGCCGGCGCCCTACGCCACCCGCGGCGTGCTGGCGAAATACGCCCACGTGGTCAGCTCGGCCAGCGAAGGGGCGGTGACGGACAAGTACCTCGACTGAGCGCGGACGGACCCGGCGCACCGCGGGCGCCGGACGCCGGCCGGGCCGGGAGCGACACGACATGCCCGAGATCACACCCGTAGACCCGGAGCGTGAGTTGTTCCGGATTCATCCGGACCGGCGGATAGAGCCGGCCGAACATCGACCCGGCCCGCCGGAACGGATCGACGGGCATACCCTGGGCATCGTCCGCATGGCCGCCAGCGCGCCCCACGGCGGCGAGATGCACCCGGACGGTGACGAGATTCTGTACGTCATCGCCGGCCGCGTCCGGGTCACCGGCGACAGCGCGCCCGAGTCCCCGCTGGAACTCGGCCCGGGCCAGGCCTGCATCGTTCCGGCCGGCGAGTGGCACACGGTCGACGTGCTGGAGCCCGTGCAGCTCGTCCATCTGACGCCGGGACCCGGCGGGGCCCATCGGCCATGACGCTGGTTCGCTGCTTCGCCGAAATGGGCATGGGCGTGGACGTCCGCGGGCGCGACTACACCAAGGCCGCCCGGCGCGCCGTGGCCGACGCCATCCGCCATTCCAGCATCAACGTCTTCCGGCTGCTCGATCGGGACGCCGACGAGATGGTGGTGGACGTGACCGTGGCGGGCGCCCGGCCCGAGGCCGTGGACACCGCCGCCGTCGCCGCCGAGCTGCCTCACGGCACCGTCCGGGTCACGGCGGTCCCGGGCGGGCTGGACGTGCCGGGCGGCGACGGCGCCGAACCGATGGTCATCGCCAACGCCGCGGTGATCGTCAGCTTCGACGATGGCCGCGGCCCGGCGGGCTGA
>DLCH01000009.1:186978-244183 GCA_002480525.1 Gammaproteobacteria bacterium UBA7803
GGCCGCGGCCCGGCGGGCTGAGCGGGCCGCATCCGGGCGGCGGCGCGCCGCCGCCGTGCTCCTTGCCGCGGCCTGGACCGCCATGCCGGCCGTCGCCCCGGCGGCGGCCGTCGGCCCGCCGATACCCGGCGACTCGGCGCCCGCGGCCCCGGACGCGGCGGAAGCCGCGCAGCTCGCCCGCTTCACCCTGACGCTCGGCAGCGCCAGGCCCTACCGGTTCCGGCTCCACTATCACGGTTCCCGCATGCCGTTCCGGGGGCCGGTGTGCTACGCGTTCGCCGGCTACAATGAGACATGCAGGGACCCGGCCATCCGCTGGCTGACGCCGGCGACGGTGATCGAGCTGTGGGCGCCCGGCGGCGTGCCCCGGGACCTGCTGACCGGCTATACCATGCTGGTGCGCTTTCCGGCCCTGTCGGAGCGGCAGTACCGCTTCGTGCCGGAGGCGGCGCCGGCGCGTGACGGCGGCCGTTGAACGAAGCCGCCGGCCTGGGCCAATATTCGGCGCAGCCCGCCAGCGGGAACATCGGGAGGAAACGCTTGCGCGTCATCGTGTCACTGTTCGCCGTCCTCACCTGGGTGGTCAGCGCGGCCGCGTACGGCGGCGACCCGCGCGTCGAGCGGGTGCTCATCGACAAGAGCGAGCGCAAACTGGTGCTGCTGAACGGCGAGCAGCCGCTGCGCACGTATTCCGTCGCCCTGGGCGCGGCGCCGAAGGGCGCCAAGCAGTTCGAAGGCGACCAGCGCACGCCGGAAGGCGTCTACACCATCGACTACCGCAATGCCGCCAGCGCCTTCCACCTGGCGCTGCGGATCTCCTATCCCAACGAGGCGGATCGGGTCCGGGCGCTGGAATCCGGCATGGATCCGGGCGGCCAGATCATGATCCACGGCCTCAAGAACGGCCAGGGCTGGCTCGGCGAGCGGCACCTGGCCGACGACTGGACCGACGGCTGCATCGCCGTCACCAACGCCGAGATCGAGGAGATCTGGTCGCTGGTGGAACTGGGCACGCCGGTGGAGATCCGGCCCTGACGCCCCGGGCCCGCCCGTGAAGATCTGGGTCGACGCCGACGCCTGTCCCAACGCCATCAAGGAAGTGGTGTTCCGGGCCGCCGAGCGCCTCGCCATCGACACCGTGCTGGTGGCCAACCACCACGTCCGGGTGCCGCCGTCGAAATATCTGCGCGCGCTCCAGGTGCCGGCCGGCTTCGACGTCGCCGACCGCACCATCGCCGAGCAGCTCGGTCCGGGAGACCTGGTCGTCACCGGCGACATTCCGCTGGCCGCCGAGGTGGTCAGCCGGGCGGGCACCGGGCTCGACCCCCGCGGCACCCTCTACACCGCCGAGAACATCCACGATCACCTGGCGCGCCGCGACCTGATGGCCCAGCTCCGGGACGAGGGCACGATCACCAGCCGCAGCAGCGCCCTGGGAAAGAAGGACGTGCAGGCGTTCGCCAACCAGCTCGACCGCTACCTGGCGGCCAACGCCCGCCGCCCCTGAGCGGCGGCGCCGGGGCCGACGGCGGCAATCCGGAGGATCGGCATGGCCAAGGCCCGACTGAAGACCAGCCGCAGCGACGCCAGCGTCTACGCCTTTCTCGCCGGCGTCGACGACCCGGACCGGGTCGCCGACTGCCGGCGCGTGATGGACATCATGGCGCGGGTGACCGGCGAGCCGCCGGTCATGTGGGGCGGCAGCATCGTCGGCTTCGGCCAGTGTCACCTGCGCTACGAGTCCGGGCGCGAGCTCGACTGGATGCTCACGGGCGTGTCACCGCGCAAGCAGGCCCTGTCCGTGTACGTCATGTCCGGGTTCGACCCCCACCAGGCGCTGCTGGACCGGCTCGGGCGGTTCCGTACCGGCAAGTCCTGCCTCTACCTGAAGCGTCTGGACGACGTGGATGCCGGGGTGCTCGAAGCGCTGGTCGCCGAGTCCGTGGCCTGGATGCGGAAACGCCACGGCGGCGGGGACGCGGCCGGACAGGCAAGCCGTGTAGAATCGGCGGGGCGGTAACTGAAGCCCGGAGCGCGTTCATGAGCAGCGACGACATCAAGACCACCCTGACCGAGCTGCACCGGGAGCTGGAACGCACCCCGGACCTCGACGAGGACCTGCGCAGGCTGCTGGTGGAGGTGGACGCGGACATCCACAGTGTGCTGTCCGCCCGGGAGCGCACCGAGAGCGAGGTCGAAAGCCTGCGGGGCCGGCTCGAGGCCCTGTCCGCCGACTTCGCCGCGGCGCACCCGAACACCGAGGTCTTCTTCCGCGAGCTCGTGCACGCCCTCGGGCGCATGGGCATCTGATCCCCCGGAGGCCGTCGGGTGGGCAGCGCCGCAGCACCTCCCCCCGACCGGCCGAAGTACGCCCTGCCGGAACGTGAGCGCCGCTGGCTGGTCGCGCCGTCGACCGCCGCCGCCCTGGTGGCGGGCCCGCCCACCCGGATCCGCGACCACTACCTCGAGCCGGGCCGCCTGCGGCTGCGGTGCGCGGTGTCGTCCACCGGCGCGACCGTGCACAAGCTCGGCAAGAAGTACGGCGACCGGCCCGCCGGCGACGAGTCCATCACCAATCTGTATCTCACCGCTGCCGAGTTCGACCTGCTGGCGGCGCTGCCCGGCTGGATCGTGGACAAACAGCGCTACCGGGTCGGCCCGGGCGCCCTCGACCGCTACGGCGACGGCGACGACGCTGCCTGGATCTTCGAGCTCGATTTCGAGGATGCGGCGGCGGCCGCCGCCTGCCCCCACCCGGCGTTCGCCGACCGGGAGGTGACCGGCGATCCGCTGTGGACCGGCGCCGCCCTGGCCCGGCGCTTCGGCCGGCGCCAGCCCGCAGCCCCGGCGGCGGACGGCCTATCCGGTGCCGGGCGACTGGTGTAGGATGCGCCGCCCCCGCAGCCGGGCGGAATCATCGTGAAGCTTGCCCTGCAGAGACTCGCCGACCGTTACACCCTGCACCGCCTGTCCAGCGGATCGCCGCTGCCGGCCGGGCTCACCGAAGAGCCTTTCTACGCGGTGCTGCGTTCCGAGGACGAGCTGTCGGTGTGCTGCCGCGAGCGGCTGCCGGTGGCGTCGGATCGGCGCGAGGACGGCTGGGCGGCCCTGCGGGTGGCCGGCCCCCTCGACTTCGCCCTCACCGGCATCGTCGCCGGCCTCACCGCGCCCCTGGCCGAGGCGGGCATTCCGGTGTTCGTGATATCCAGCTTCGACACCGACTACCTGCTGGTGAAGGCGGACCGACTGGCCGCGGCCTGCGAGGTTCTGATCGGCCAGGGGGCAACCATTGACGGACCCGTGGAGTCTCGATGAGCGCACTCAGCATCCTGCCGGCGACCCCGGCAGACTACCCGGCACTGCTCGCCCTGAACGAGGCGGCCATTCCGGCGGTGAACAGCATTCCCGAATCGAAGCTCGCGCATCTGCACCGGCAGAGCCTGTACCTCGGCGTGGCCCGGGACGACACCGGCGAGGTCGCGGGATTTCTGCTGGCCCTGGGGGAAGGCGCCGACTACGACAGCCTCAATTTCGGCTGGTTCAAGCGCACCTATCCGGCCTTCGTCTACGTCGACCGGATCGTCGTCAGCAGCCGGTCGCGGCGGGGCGGCGTGGGCTCGGCCCTGTACCGGGACCTCGAGGCGCACATTCCCGCGGGCTGCCCGCTGCTGACCTGCGAGGTGAATCTGCGGCCGCCGAACCCCACGTCGCTGGCTTTTCACGAACGAATGGGCTTCGGCCCCGTGGGTGAGCAGGACACCGAAGGGGGCAGCAAGCGGGTCTGTCTGATGGCGAAGCGGCTCGCCTGATCGGCCTGCCGCCTCGCCAGCTTCACCCGGTCGGTTCGACTCGGTCCGGCGCGACTAGATCGGACGCGCCCTGATCGGACGCGCCCGGCCCCAGGCCCGGCGGGCGGTTGCTGAGCCCCCCGCCGGAACGTCGTCGCCGCACCGATGCAGCGGGGCGGCCGGCAGCCGGTGAACCGGGCCGGCCGCGCCGCCGATCAGCGCCGTCGTTCGTTGGCTTCGTTGACGCGCAGGGGGCGACCGCCCATGTCCTTGCCGTTCAACTCGGCGATGGCCTTGCCGGCCCCGGCATCGTCCATCTCCACGAATCCGAACCCGCGCGAGCGGCCCGTGTCCCGGTCGGTGATCACCCGAGCCGAAATGACTTCACCCAGGCCGGAGAAGAAGGACTCCAGCTCGCTGTCGGTGACACTCCAGGGCAGGTTGCCCACATACAGTTTCTTCATTGCTATCGCTCAAACAGTTCCAGACGCCGTACCGCGGCCATGAAACGGCGTACAATCATCGCCACGCAGAAGCCGTGGCTCCTTCAGCAGAGCTGACGCCCAGCAGTACTGATCCCCAGCAAAGCTGATGCCGACTTACACACGAGCACTTTTGCAGACGAACTAGTAAACACGAACTAGACACACGAAAAGATTCTCGGAGGGCAATTCGGGGCGCGGTTAAGGCTCTTCGAGTATGGATCAAGCGAAACGCCAGGGGAAGCGGGTTTTTTGCCCGGTCCGACCAAGGAAAATGCCCTCTTTCAGTGCAGGATACCGTGCCGGAAATGGCCTTCGCCGGCCCGCCGCGGCACCCCTGTCGAGCCGTCAGTGCGGGTCCATTGAAGCGCATCCACATGGCCGTTCGATGACAGCGACCGACGACCGGCCCGGCCCTCCGGACCACCGGTTCCGGCTCGACCCGCTCACTCAACTCACTCAACCCACTCAACCCACTCAACGGAGACGACCCGCCATGCCCGGCAAGGATCAGCCCGACCGTCGACTGCAGCCCTTCCATCTCGCCATCAAGGTGGACGACCTGGCCGCCGCGCGCGGATTCTACGGCGGCCTGCTCGGCTGTCCGGAGGGACGCAGCGCCGACACCTGGGTGGACTTCGACCTGTACGGCCACCAGCTCGTGTGCCATCTGGCACCCGGCGCCGGCGAGGGCGTGCATCACAATCCCGTGGACGGCGATCAGGTGCCGGTGCCCCACTTCGGCGTGGTGCTCGGCATGGCGGACTGGGAATCCCTCGCTGAGCGGCTACAGGCCGCGGAGGTCCGGTTCGTCATCGAGCCCCACGTGCGCTTCCGCGGCGAGCCCGGCGAGCAGGCGACCCTGTTCTTCCTGGACCCGGCCGGCAACGCCCTGGAGTTCAAGGCCTTCGCCGACATCGGCCAGCTGTTCGCCCGCTGAGACGACGCCCGGGGGTCAGCCCCGCACGACCAGAGACAGCAGGCGCGCCGCCGTGCGGCGCGCCCAGTCGCCGGCCACGGCCAGCACGACCAGTCCGGCGGCGATGCCCAGGCCGTCCACCGCCAGATCCTTCAGCTCCGGGCTGCGCGCCGGCTCGAAGCTCTGGGCCAGTTCGATGGCCGCGCCGTAGGCCAGCATCCAACCGGCCAGCGCCCACCAGCGCAGACGCCGGTGCGCGAGGCCCAGGGCGGTGGTGAGGTAGGCGAAGGCGAGGGCGTGCAGGATCACGTCACCGACCCGGAACACCGACTCCGGCGGGCTCGGCGTCAGGGCCAGCCACGTGCAGACGGCGAGAGGCAGCCAGAAGGCGGCGGAGAGGCAGAGTCCGGCGGCGCGGTCAGCCGCGGGCGGCGGACTGCTCATGCACGAAATCCACCAGGAACTTGACGTTGTCCACCGGCGTTTCCGGCACGATGCCGTGCCCGAGGTTGAACACGTGGCCCGGCCGGCCGCCGGCCTCGGCGAGCACCGCCCCGGCCTGATCCGCCACCGTGGCCTGATCGGCGCACAGGGCGATGGGATCCATGTTGCCCTGCACCGCGCGCACGCCCAGGGCCTCCCAGGTGGCGCCCAGCGGCACCCGCCAGTCCAGCGCCATCACGTCCGGCGCCGCTTCCATCGTGGCCTGCAGCAGGTGACCGTTGCCGGTCCCGAAGTAGATCACCGGCACCCGGCCCCGCAGCGCGTCGATCAGGGCCTTGAGGTGGGGCAGCACGTAGCGCCGGAAGTCGCCGACGGACAGGCAGCCCACCCAGGTGTCGAAGATCTGCACCGCATCGACGCCGGCGTCGATCTGCAGGGAGAGATAGCTGCTGACCTGATTGACCAGCTTGCTCATCAGCGTGTCCCAGACCTGGGGGGCCTGGTACATGAGCTTCTTGACCTCGATGTAGTTGCGCGATCCCTTGCCTTCGATGGCGTAGGACGCCAGGGTGAACGGCGCCCCGGCGAAACCGATCAGGGCGATGTCCCGCGGCAGGTCGTCGAGGATGTTGCGCACGGTGTCGGCGATGTAGGGCGTGGCCTCCTCGGCCGGCGCCACCCGCAGCGCATCCACGTCCGCCGCGCTGCGGACCGGGTTGTCGAAGACCGGGCCGACGCCGGGGCGGTAGTCGAGATCGAGCCCCATGGGCTCCATGATCGGCAGCAGGTCCGCGAACATGATGGCGGCGTCGACGCCGAGGATCCGCTGGGCGTCGAGGGTGGCCCGGGCGGCAAGCTCCGGGTTCTTGAAGAACTCGAGGCTGGGCGTGTCGCCCTTCACCTGATGGTACTCGGGCATGTAGCGCCCGGCCTGGCGGTTCAGCCAGATCGGCGTGTGCGGCGTTGGCTCGCCGCGGCAGGCGCGCAAGAAAACCTTGTCCATCTCGGCCTCGAGTCAGGAGTGGCGGGCAGGCGCGGGCACGATAGCAGACGGGGACCCGGGGTCAACTCGATCGGCCCGGCGGGGAACACCGGCCGCGCCGCCGCCGTCGGCGGGCTCGCCCGCCACCGCATGCACACGCTGGGGGCCGAGCCCCCTCAGGTCGATCTCCCGCGCCGGGCCCAGGCGGACGGCGCCGTCCAGCAGCGCGGCGGTGGCGGCGTCGATCAGCACCCCGCCCCGGTCCGCCCGGCCCTGCAGCCGGCTGGCGAGATTGACCGGCGAGCCGACGAGAGTGAAGTCGAGACGGCCGGCCCCGCCCCGGTCGCCCAGAGTACAGTAGCCGCTGGCCACGCCGCCGCGCACGGCCAGGTCGACCAGCTCGCCGCGCCGGGACCAGGTTTCGGACAGGTCGCCCAGCAGCGCCGGCGCCGAGCGGCAGAACGCCACGGCCCCGAGGGCGCCCTGGCGCCGCCCGGCAGCGCTGTCCGGAACGTCCGCCGCCGCGTCGAACACCACCAGCACGCCGTCGCCGAGCAGCTTCGAGACCTCTCCGCCGCAGCGCTCCGCCGCCCGCGCCAGCGCGGCCAGGCAGTCGTCCAGCACCGTCGCCAGCGCTTCCGCCTCCAGCCGCTCGGCCAGCGCTGTGAACCCCACCAGATCCACGAACGCCACCGACAGCCAGCGCCGCTCCCAGGCGCACGGCGCCTCGGGCGCCGCCACCAGCCGGGCCGTCAGGCTGGGCGGCAGGTAGCGCTCCATGCGCGCCGTCAGGCGCTCCAGCTCCGCGGTGCGCCGGGCCAGCGCCTGCCGGCCGGCATGGAGCCGCCGCGTCTGCCGGTAGGCGAGGGCGGCCACCGCCAGCGAGAACCCGGTCATCAGCAGCAGCGCGATCAGGTCGCCGGGCGGCGGGGCACTCCAGGTTCGGGCGGGCGCCAGCGCGGCGCCGGCCGAGAACCCGGCCGCGCCGGCGGCGGCCGACCAGGCGAGCAGGCCCGGGCCGGCCAGGGCCAGGGCGCCCGCCAGCAGGCAGAGGACCGCCGCCGCGAGCGCCGGCACGGGCAGCGCGCTCCACCCCAGGACCGCCAGCACGGCGGCGGTCTCCAGCACGTAGCCCGTGCGATCGGCGCGACCGCCGTCGTCGCGCCGCGGCGCCCCGGCCGCCGCCCGGCGCAGCAGATCCGCCAGCGGCGGCCACAGCAGGCAGAACGTCAGGCAGACGCCGGTCTGCCAGGGCCCCGGCCCGCCCGGGGTGAACGGCTGGGCCGCGCAGGCCAGCGCCAGGGTCCAGAAGCCGGCATAGCGGAACGGCCGGGTGCGGGGAAACAGGCGTCGGGTGCGCATACCGGCAGCGTGCCCGGGACCGGGCCGGCCGGGCTACGGCGCGCCGGCCCCGGGGCGTGTGCGAATCCGCCCCGCCGCGGCGGCGGGGCGCGGGCCTCAGACGGCCCGGCCGAGGGTGGGGTCCTGATCGGCCTGGTAGTCCACGCCGTCGATTCCGAAGCCGAAGATCCGCAGGAAGTCGGCCCGGAAGCCGGGCAGATCCGCCAGCTCGTCGAGGTTCTCCGTGGTGACCAGCGGCCAGCGTCGGCGCACCTCGTCCTGTACCGGCGGCGACAGCTCGATCTCGTCGAGGCGGATCCGGCCTTCGTCGTCGAGGTTCAGCTCGCCGCTGGCCAGGCGCTCGGCGAACAGCCGGTAGATGTGGGCGATGCAGTCCTCGTGATTGCCCTGCTCCTTCATGACCCGGAACAGCAGCGACGCGTACAGCGGCACCACCGGGATCGCGGCGCTGGCCTGGCTGACGATGGCCTTCAGCGTCGCCACCCGGGCATCGCCGCCGAGCTCGTCCAGGGAGGCGCGGATGGCCCGGGCGGCCCGGTCGAGGTCTTCCTTGGCCTTGCCGAGCGTGCCCTTCCAGTAGATGGGCCAGGTCAGCTCGCTGCCGATGTAGGTGAAGGCCATGGTCCGGCAGCCCGACGCCAGCACGCCGGCGTCCTTGAGCGCCGCCATCCACAGCTCCCAGTCCTGACCGCCCATGACGGCCACGGTGGCCCGGGTCTCGGCCTCGGTGGCCGGCTCGAGGTCCACCTCGTGGACCTCGCCCTTGTCGACGTTGAGGGACTTGATGTGCACCGGATCGCCCAGGGGCTTGATCACCGAGCGGTGCAGCTCGCCGGTCTTCGGGTCCGGGCGCACCGGCGAGGCCAGGCTGTAGACCACCAGGTCCACCTGGCCCAGGTCGGCCCGGATCGTGTCGATCACGCGCTGCTTCATGTCGTCGGAGAAGGCGTCCCCGTCCAGGGTCCTGGCGTACAGGCCGTCGGCGGCCGCCGCCTCCTCGAAGGCGATGTTGTTGTACCAGCCGGCGGTGGCCGTCTTCGACTCGGTGGGCGCCTTCTCGAAGGAGACCCCCAGGGTGGCGGCGCCGCAGCCGAACGCCGACACGATCCGCGACGCCAGCCCGTAGCCGCCGGAGGCGCCGATCACCAGCACGTTCTTCACGCCGGCATCGATGGCGCCGCGCCCCTTCACGTAGTCGATCTGCTCGCGCACGTGGGCGGCGCAGCCGTCGGGGTGGGCGGTGGTGCAGATGAATCCGCGGATTCTGGGCTTCACGATCATGGCTGGGTCTGGCTCGGCAACGAAGGCGGCATGATACCGTTCGCGACCGCCCAGCGCATGGCGCCGCCGATGTCCACCACCCAGGGGCCGTCCCGGCGGAGGGTGAGCGTCAGGGCGCCGTCCGCCGGGATCTTGTGGTCCCGGTCGCCGTCCAGGGCGAGCACGCCCTCGCCCTCGAAGGCGACCGGCACGTCCAGCGGCAGGCGTTCGGTCGCGGCCACGCTGACGGGACGGAACAGGCCCGGGGACAGGGGCGCCTGGAAGCGCCGGCCCGGGCCCATGCGCACCAGCAGCCCGGCGTCCGCGGCGGCGTCCACCGGCGCCAGCAGGCCACCGATGGGCGACATGCCGATGGCGTCCGGCTCGGCCCGGGTCAGCAGCAGCGTGTCCAGCCGGTCCGGGTCGAAGGGCAGCAGGTTGCCGACGTGGTCCCGGCGCAGCAGCACGGCGTCGATCAGCCCGACGTCGGACACGGCGAGGCCGTAGCGGCCGGTGCCGCTGACGTGGATCACCTTGCAGCGCTGCCGCACGGGCGCGTCCCGCAGCCTGCCGGCCGCGGACAGCGCGGCGGCCATGCCGGCGATGGTGGGCTCGGCCAGCACCGGGAAGACGTTGTTGGTGCCGGTGGACAGGGGAATGAGATCCACGTCCGCCGCATCGCTGCCGAGCGCCCGCACGACGGCCCGGTTGGTGCCGTCACCGCCGAGGGACACCAGGGTGCGGCAGCCGGCGTCGAGGAACGCCCGGGTGGCCACTTCCGTGTCCTCGGCGCTGTTGCGGATGCGCGGGGTGAGCACGTGGACCCGGGCGTCGAGCGCCATGTGCTCCAGCGCCGCCGCGGCGATGCCGAAGGGTTCGCGCACCACGTAGAGGTCGGTGGCCCCGCAGGCCGCGGCCCCCGCCGCCACCCGGGCCACGATGTCGCGCTTGGCCTCGTGGGTCATGTTGCTGGCCCGGGCCGCCAGCCGCCGGACGTCGCGCCCGGACATCGGATTCACGCACAGGCCGACCCGGACGGCGCCGTCGTCACGCGCCGCCACTCAGCGATCCCCCAGCACGTAGCGTTCGAGGAACAGCACGGTGGCCGCGGCGGCGTAGTCGCTGTTGGACTTCTTGCGGAAGCCGTGGCCTTCGTCCAGGGCCAGCACGTACCACACCGGCACGTCGCGGCCGGCCAGCGCGTCGTAGATCTGCCCGCTCTCGCTCGCCGGCACCCGGGGGTCGTTGGCCCCCTGGGTGATGAGCAGCGGCGCCGCGATCCGGTCGACGTTGTTCAGCGGCGAGATGCGCTCGAGCAGGGCGCGCATCTGCGGATCCCGCTCGTCGCCGTACTCTTCGCGGCGCAGATCCCGGCGGTAATCCTCGGTGTTGGTCAGGAACGTGACGAAGTTGCTGATGCCGACCCGCTCGATGCCGGCGGCGATGCGGTCCGAGTAATGCACCAGGGACGCCAGCACCATGTAGCCGCCGTAGGAGCCGCCGCTGACGGCGACCCGGTCCGCGTCGAGGCCCGGCTGGCCGGCGATCCAGTCGAGCAGGGCGCCGATGTCCCGCACCGAATCCTCGCGCTTCTCCGCGTTGTCGAGCTTCAGGTAGGTCTTGCCGTAGCCGGCGGAGCCACGCACGTTGGGCACCACCACCGCCATGCCGAGCTCCCGGGCGTAGTACTGCAGCGCCGCCGAGAAGTAGGGCCGGTACTGGGACTCGGGCCCGCCGTGGATCGCGACGTAGACGGGATGGGGGCCGGGGGTGCGCGGCCGGTAGACGAAGGCGGGGATGCGCCGCCGCACGCCGTCCACCTGATCGAAGGTCGGATAGGCGATCAGCTCCGGCTCGATGAAGCCCGCCGGGTCCAGCCCGCCGGTCTCGCTCTCGGTCCAGCGCACCAGGCGGCGCGCGCCGAGGTCGACGCTGTAGACGTCCGTCGGCGCGATCGGCCGGGACAGCGAGAAGCCCAGCCGGTCGCCGTCGGGGTGGAACATCAGCTCCGAGACGATGCCCGCGGGCATCTCCGGCAGCGCCACCTGGACCCGATCCGGCAGCCGCCAGACGTACAGCCGGGAATAGCCCCCCTCGTTGACGGTGAACGCCAGGTGGCCCCCGTCGCCGGCGACGGCGAAGGCTTCCACGTCCCAGGCGATGTCACCGGTGAGCACCTCGAGACGACCGTCGGCCAGGGACAGCCGGTGCAGGCGCAGGAACTCGGCGCCCAGGTCCGAGGTGAAGTACACGGTGTCGCCGTCGGCGCCGTAGGCGGCCTGGCCCACCGACGCCGTCACCCCGTCCGCGAGCAGCGGGGTCAGGCTGCCGTCTTCGAGGGACAGCTCGTAGAGGTAGGACTCGTTGATGGACACGTAGCGGGACACCAGCAGGCGCGAGTCGTCCGGCGCGAAGTCCTGCACGTACCAGCCGACGCCGTCCGTCTCCAGCGCCGCCACGGTGCTGCCGTCGCGGTCCTGCACGTGAATGTCCCAGTCCCGGCCGTTGCGCTCGGTGGTGGTGTAGGCCACCTTGTCGCCGGCGTTGGACCAGACCGGCTCGGTGTAGCGGGAGCGGCCGTCGGTGAGCAGCGTGGAGGTGCCCGCCGCCAGGTCGTAGCGGAAGAGCTGGTAGAACTCGGAGCCGCCGACGTCCCGGAGATAGACGAAGGCGTCCGGCGACGCGGTCGGCGGCACCACCGCCTGGGCCACCGGCTCGGCGTAGAAGGTGAGCTGGCTGCGGGTGCCCAGCGCCGCGTTCACCCGGTGCACCTGGGTGGTGTCGCCGAACCGCGTGCGGATCAGCACGCCGTCGCCGACCCAGCCGGCGAACTCCGCCTCCCGGGTGTTGCGGTACTGCTGCATGCGCTCGGTCAGGGCCGCCGGAATCTCCGGCACGCCCCGGACCTCCAGATTGCCGATGCGGCGCATGCCGTCCGCGGCCCCGTCCGGTTCCGGGCGGGACTGGCTGGCCGCGCAGCCGGCGAGGCCCAGCACGATGGCGACCACCACACCGATGCGGCGCGGCCCGACTGCTGCTGTCATGAGAGTTCCCGTGTTCGACGTCGCGGCTTAAGCTAGGGAACCGGTACTGGCCATGCAAGCGTCTCAGGCATGACGTCCACTTCCTGCGCCCATCTCCGCCCCGGCACCTGGCCCCTGCACTGGGACCTGGTGCTCGACGACCAGCTCGGCCCCACCGACGGCCTGGCGAGCTGCCGCAGCTGCGGCACCGTCTACCTGCTGGAGATGCTCGACTGGCGGGGCGCCGAGCGACTCATGCGCATGGCCGTCCTCGAGCGGGCGCTGGCCACCCGGCTGCTGCGCGACCTCGACCGGGGGAGCTGCGACGCCGGACGCGCCGCTGCGGAGCTGGCGCACGTGCGCAGCCTCGCGGTGGCGGTTCCGCAACTGCTGCTGGTGGACACCGCCATCCCGGCGATCGTCGCCGCGGTGCCGACGCCGGCCGACCGGCCGCTGCCCACGGAAAGCTGGCGCGACCTCGACTGCGACGGCGGCTGGATCGACTACGCGCGCTCGTACGTGGAGATGACGAAGGCATAGGCGTGGCGCTCGTCGGCGGGATGCGCCTCGCGGTCGACCTCCCGCCAGCGCCGCCAGTCCAGCTCGGGGAAGAACGTGTCGCCGTCGAGGTCGGCGTCGATGACGGTCACGTACAGCCGGTCCGCCAGCGGCAGAGCCTCGGCGTAGAGCCCGGCGCCGCCGGTGACGAAGGCCTCGTCGACCCCGTCCTCGGCGCACTGGGCGCGCGCCACGTCCAGCGCCGCCGCGAGGCTCGCCACCACCACCGCCCCCGGCGCGTCGTAGCCCGGCGTCCGCGTCACCACGATGTTGGTCCGGCGCGGCAGCGGCCTGCGGTCCATGGATTCGAAGGTGCGCCGCCCCATGATCACCGGATGCCCGCGGGTGGTCATCATGAAGTGCTTCATGTCCGCCGGCAGCGACCAGGGCAGGTCGTTGTCCCGGCCGATCACGCGGTTTCGGGTCATCGCCCAGATCAGCGACAGCTTCATGACCGCTCCGCCGTCCCCGGGCTCAGACCGCGATGGGCGCCTTGATGCCGGCGTGGCACTGATAGTTCTCCAGCGTGAAGTCCTCGTAGCGGAAGCCGAAGACGTCCTTCACGGCGGGGTTGAGCCGCATGGTCGGCAGCGGCAGCGGCTCCCGGGCGAGCTGGCGGTCGGCCTGCTCGAGGTGGTTGGCGTACAGATGGGCGTCGCCGAAGGTGTGCACGAAATCGCCCGGCTCGAGGTCGCAGACCTGGGCCACCATCATGGTGAGCAGCGCGTAGGAGGCGATGTTGAAGGGCACGCCCAGGAACACGTCGGCGCTGCGCTGGTAGAGCTGGCAGGACAGCCGGCCCTCGGCCACGTAGAACTGGAACAGGGTGTGGCACGGCGGCAGCGCCATGTGGTCCACCTCGGCCACGTTCCAGGCGCTGACGATGAGCCGGCGCGAGTCCGGGGTGTGGCGGATGTCGTGCACCACCCGGGCGATCTGGTCGATGGTGCCGCCGTCGGGGGCCGGCCACGAGCGCCACTGGGAGCCGTACACGGGCCCGAGCTCGCCGTGCTCGTCCGCCCACTCGTCCCAGATGTGTACGTCGTGATCCTGCAGGTATTTCACGTTGGTGCTGCCCTGCAGGAACCACAGCAGCTCGTGAACGATGCCCTTCACGAACATCTTCTTGGTGGTGACCAGGGGAAACCCCGCCGCCAGATCGAAGCGCATCTGGTGGCCGAACACGCTGTAGGTGCCGGTGCCGGTGCGGTCGTTCTTGAAGACGCCGTCCTCACGGATGCGCCGCATGAGATCGAGGTATTGCTTCACGCTGAGCCTGCGCCGCTGGATGGGCTGCCTGCGCCGGCCGGACGGCCGCGCAGCAGCAGCAGAATACCAACGATGATCATGGGGATCGACAGAAGCTGGCCCATGGTCAGCCAGTCCAGGGCGATGAAGCCGAGATGGGCATCCGGCGTGCGGAAGAACTCGGTGACGAATCGCAGCACGCCGTAGCCGGCCAGGAACATGCCGGACACCGCGCCCAGGGGCCGCGGCCGGGCGGAGAACCACCAGACCAGCGCGAACAGCACCAGTCCCTCGGCGAACGCCTGGTAGAGCGGCGAGGGGTGGCGGGCGAACGGCTCCCAGTCGCCCACGCACAGCGGGTTCAGCTGGCGGATCGCCTCGGCGGAACAGGGATACACCAGGCCGAACACGGACTCGGTCATGCGGCCGGGCAGCTCGGTGTTGGCGAAGTTGCCCAGCCGGCCCAGGCCGAGGCCCAGCGGCACCAGCGGCGCGACGAAGTCGGCGACCTGCAGGAACGAGCGCTCGGTGCGACGGCCGAACCACCACAGGCCCAGCACCGCGCCGATGAGGCCGCCGTGGAACGACATGCCGCCTTCCCAGATGCGGAGCAGAAACAGGGGATCCCGGGCGAGCTGTTCGAACCCGTAGAACAGGGTGTAGCCGATGCGCCCGCCGAGCACGGCGCCGACCGCGCCGTAGAACACGACGTCGGACACCTCCTGGGCGTTCCAGCCGCGCCAGCTCTCCCGGGCCCGGCGGTTGCCCAGCCACCAGCACAGGGCGAAGGCGGCCAGGTAGGCCAGGCCGTACCAGCGCACGGACAGCGGGCCGAGGGAGACGATGATCGGATCGATGTCCGGATAGTGGGGGTGCTCCACCGATTTGCTCCTCTGATAGACTCGCCGGACCGCCGCGCTGCCGCAGCAACCCGAGGACCCCGCCGCCATCCATGTGTCTGGTGCTGTTCGCCTACGACCCGCAGTCGGCACACCCCCTGGTGGTGGCCGCGAACCGGGACGAATTCTACGCGCGCCCGGCTGAGAGCGCACATTTCTGGGACGACGCGCCGGACGTTCTGGCGGGCCGCGACCTGTCGGCCGGCGGCACCTGGCTCGGCGTGAGCCGCGCCGGCCGGTTCGCCACGGTCACCAACTTCGCCGAGGAGGGCCCGTCGGAGGCGCCGCTGTCCCGGGGCCGACTGCCGGAACGCTTCCTGGCCGGCCGCGACGACGCGCACCACTTCGCCCATCACCTGCAGGGCAGCCGCTATCGCGGCTTCAACCTGCTGCTGTGGGACGGCCGGACTCTGGCCTACACCTCCAACCGGGGCCACAGCCAGGACCTGGAACCCGGCGTGTACGGCCTGGCCAACGCCGAGCTCGGCGCCACCTGGCCGAAGGTCCTGCGCGGCCGGGAAGCGCTGCGGCAGGCGGTCGCCGGCGGCGCTCACCCGGATACCCTGCTGGAACTGCTCGCCGACCGGCACGTCCCGCCGGACGCGGATCTGCCGCGCCGGGGGCGGCCGCTGGAGCTCGAGCGCCGGGTGGCGCCCTGCTTCATCGCCGGGCAAGACTACGGCACCCGGGCGAGCACGGCCGTGGTGTTCGAGCGCCGCCCGGGCAGGGCCACGCGTGTGCGGTTCGCCGAGCAGGCCTACGGTCCCGGGGGCGAGCCGGGCGCCCGGGTGAACCACGAATTCGAGCTGAACTGACGGAGCCCCGCGCCCGGTGGCACGCCGGACACCGCGGGCCCCGACCACGACGGGAGAGCAACCGATGGATCTCAGTCTGACCGGGCGCACCGCGCTCATCACCGGCGGCAGCCTCGGGCTGGGCCGCGCCATGGCCGAGGCCTTCCACGGCGCCGGCGCCCGGGTGGCCGTCCTGGCCCGGCGGGAGGGCCCGCTCGGCGAGGCCGTCGACGCCATCGCCGCTGCCGGCGCCCCCGACGGCGCCGCCGTGCGCGGCTATGTCTGCGACGTCACCGACGCCGCCCGGGTCGAAGCCGTCCACGCGCAGATCGAAGCGGACCTCGGCCCCGTGGACATTCTGGTGAACAACGCCGGCCACGCCGCGGCCAAGCCCTTCGAATCCATCACCGACGCCGAGTGGCAGGCCGATCTCGACCTCAAGCTGTTCGCCGCCATCCGCCTCACCCGGGCCGTCTGGCAGGGCATGCGCGAGCGCCGCTGGGGCCGGGTCATCAATCTGCTGAACGTCTACGCCAAGACGCCGGGGCCGAACACCGCGCCCACCTCGGTGAGCCGCGCCGCCGGCATGGCCCTGACCAAGGTGCTGGCCGGGGAGGGCGCGCCGGACAACGTGCTGGTCAACGCGCTGCTGATCGGCTTCATCAAGAGCGATCAGATCCGCCGCCAGTACGAGGCCTCGGACGGCAGCGTCGATTTCGACACCTTCGTCGCCCGGGCCGGCGCGCGGCTGCCCATGGGCCGGATGGGCGAGGCCGAGGAGGTGGCGAACCTGGCCCTGTTCCTGGCGTCGGACGCCGGCTCCTACGTCACCGGCTGCGCCATCAACATGGACGGCGGTCTGTCCAAGGTCCCCTGACCGGACGGCGGCTCAGCCCGCCGCGCCCGCGCCGTCCCGCTGCTCGGGCACGGTGAGCAGCAGCGCCGCCCCCGCGGCGAAGAACACGATGATGGTGGCCATGCCGACGCGCTGACTGGCGGCGAGCCAGGTCACCCAGCCCACCAGCAGCGGGCCCAGGAAAGCCGTCGCCCGGCCGGACAGGGCGAACAGCCCGAACATCTCGGTGCGGAGCCGAGCCGGCGCCGCCCGGGCCAGATAGGACCGGCTGGCGGCCTGGGCCGGCCCCACGAACACCCCGAGCAGCATGCCCACGCCCCAGAACACCGCCGGGTCCGTCACCAGCAGCAGCGCGGAGCTGGTGACGATCAGACCCGCCAGAGACACCAGCATGGTGGCCCGGCTGCCCACCCGGTCGTCGAACCAGGCGAAGGCGAAGGCCCCGGCGCCCGCGGTGGCGTTCAGCGCGATGCCGAACATCAGCACCTGCCGTTCGTCCATGTCGAAGGTGCCGGCGGCGTAGACGCCGCCGAAGGCGAACAGCGTGGCCAGGCCGTCGACGAACAGCATCCGGGCCAGCAGGAACCGCGCGATCACCGCATAGTCGCGGATGTGCGCCAGCGATCGGACGAGCTGGCGCAGGCCGTCACGCGCCGCGCTGGCGAGCCGCCTGCCGGCGCCGGGGCGGTCCGGCGTCAGCAGGAACAGGGGCAGGGAGAACACGGCGAGCCAGGCCGCGGTGAGCACGAAGGTCGCCCGCACGTGCGCCGCCTCGTCCCGGGGCAGCTCGAACCAGCCGGGTTCCTCGATGAACCCGAACAGCGCCACCACCAGACAGGCCAGCCCGCCGGCATAGCCGAGGCCCCAGCCCCAGCCGGACCAGCGGCCGACGTGCCGCGGGTCCGCGAGCTCCGGCAGCATGGCGTTGTAGAACACCACCGCGAGCTCCACCCCCACCGTGGCCAGCACCACCAGCACCAGCGCCTCGGCCACCCCGGCGCCGGTGGGGTCCGGGGCCACGAACCACAGCGCGGCGGTGGCCGCCACCCCGAGCCCGGTGAAGGCCGCCAGCCAGGGCTTGCGCCGCCCGCCCTGATCGGCGATGGCGCCGAGCACCGGGCCGGCCAGGGCGATCACCGCCCCGGCAGCCGCCGTGGCATAGCCCCACTGGGCCGTGCCGGCGGTCTCGTCCGCGGCCACCTGGCGGGTGAAGTAGGCGGCGAACACGAAGGTCTGGATGAGGGTGGCGAAGGCCGAGTTGGCCCAGTCGTAGAGGGCCCAGGCGGGCAGCGCCAGCGGTCCCGGGCGCCGCTCAGTGATGATGAGAGGGCACCACCCGGCCGAGGCCGGCCTTGACGAGCTGGGCGCGCATGTAGGACTGCACTTCCTCGGCGGTGGTCATGCGCAGCACCCGGGCGAGCATGCGGCGGGCATCCTTGCGCTTGATGTTGCGGATCACCCACTTGACCTTGGGCAGGTTGGTCGCGTTCATCGACAGCACGTGGTAGCCCATGGCGAGCAGCAGCACCGCGCCCACCGGCGAGCCGGCCAGCTCGCCGCAGATGCCTACGTAAGTCTGCTCCCGGTGCGCGGCCCGCGCCACCTCGAGCAGCGCGCCGAGCACGGCGGGGTGGGTCTCCTGATAGAGATCCGCGACACGGGGATTGTTGCGGTCGACGGCCAGCATGTACTGGGTCAGGTCGTTGGAACCCACCGCCAGGAAGTCCACCCGCCGGGCCAGCTCCCGGGCCTGATAGACCGCCGCCGGCACCTCCACCATCACCCCGACCAGGGGCTGCTTGACCTGCACCCCTTCCTCGAGGACCTCGATGTAGGCCCGGTGAATGAGCGCCTTGGCCTCCTCCACCTCGGACATGCTGGAGATCATCGGCAGCATGATCCGCAGCTCCCCGCGCAGGCCGGCGTTGGCCTTGATCATGGCCCGCGCCTGGACCATGAAGATCTCGGGATGGTCCAGGGTCACGCGGATGCCGCGCCAGCCGAGGAACGGGTTCTCCTCGGAGATGGGAAAGTACGACAGCGCCTTGTCGCCGCCGATGTCCAGGCTGCGCATGGTCACGGGCCGCGGCTCGAAGGCTTCCATGTGCTCCCGGTAGATGACCCGTTGCTCCTCCTCGGTGGGGAAGCTCTCCTTGGTCATGAACGGCACTTCGGTGCGGAACAGCCCGATGCCTTCGGCGCCCCGGTCCAGGGACCGGGAGATGTCGCCGGTCAGGCCGATGTTGACCCACAGCTCCACGCGCCAGCCGTCGCGGGTGATGGACGGCAGCTCTTTGAGGTCTTCGAGCTCCACCGCGAATGCCCGTTCCTGGGAGATCAGGTCCTCGTAGCTCTGCTCGAGGTGGGTGGAAGGGTTGAGGAACACCTCGCCGTAGAAACCGTCCACGATCATCGGCTGGCCGTCGAGGTCGGCGATGGGCAGGTCCACGGCACCCATCACCGCAGGAATGTCCAGGGCCCTGGCGAGGATGGCCACGTGGGAGCTGCCGGAGCCCCGCACGGAGACGATCCCCTTCAAGTGCTCCGGCGGGATGTTGGCCAGCATGGAAGGCGTCACTTCGTGCCCCACCAGCACCGTGTCCGGCGGGAACTGAGTCTTGCGGGCCCGGATGTCCTGCAGATAGGCGAGCACCCGCAGGCCCAGGTCCTTCACGTCGGCGCCGCGCTCCCGGAGGTAGGGGTCCTCCATGGCCTCGAAGCGGCGCACGTGCTCGCGGATCACCTGCTTGAGAGCCCCCTGGGCCCAGATGCCCCGGCGCACCCGGTCGCGCATGTCGCCGGCCAGGGCGTTGTCGTCGAGCATGTGCAGATAGGCGTCGAACAGCGCCAGCTCCTCCCGGGGCAGGCTCTGGGCGAACTCTTCGCTGATGCGGCGGATGTCCGAGCGCACCGCGTTGATGGCCCGGTCGAGGATCATGAGCTCGGTGGTGACGTCCTCCGCCTCCCGCTCCGGGACGCCCTCCAGGCTCGCCGGCGGCTGCATCACCACGGCGCTGCCGATGGCGATGCCCGGGGCGCCGGCGACGCCCCGGAACATGACGTCGCTGGCCTCGGAGACCTTGCCGGTCTGGGCGTCGAACAGCCGCTGGATCTCGCCGGTGGCTTCCGCGTGGGCCATGACCGTGGCGAGCTGGGCCGACAGCGTCACCAGGAACGCCTCCTCGCTCTCGTCGAAACGGCGTTCCTGGCGCTGCTGCACCACCAGCACGCCGATCACCCGGCGGTGATGGATCACCGGCACGCCGAGAAAGGCGTTGAACGGTTCCTCGCCGATCTCGGGGATGTAATGGAAGCGCGGATGGTGGCTGGCGTTCTCCAGGTTGATGGGCTCCGCCCGCTCCGCCACCAGGGTGGTGAGGCCCTGGTCCAGGGACAGGGACAGCTTGCCCACCGCATCCTGGTTCAGGCCCTCCGTCGCGACGAACAGATAGCGGTCGCGCTCGGGGCTCAACAGATAGATCGAGCAGACCTCGGTACCCAGCGCCTCACGCACGTCGTGCACGATGATGCGCAGCGCCTCCTGGAAGGAGCTCGCGGCGGCAACGTCCTGGACGATGCGGCGGAGGGTCGTCAGCATTCAGACGCTCCGGTGCCGGGGTGCCCGGCCCCGGACGCCGGAGGGCGGCGATAACACAGGTGCGGTGCGAGCTCCTTGAGCGCCCGGCGATACACGTCGCGCTTGAAATCCACCACCTGTCTGACCGGGTACCAGTAGCTCACCCAGCGCCAGTAGTCGAACTCCGGCTTGGCCGTCGTGTCCACCTGCACGCACTCGTCCTCTGCCAGCATGCGCAGCAGAAACCATTTCTGCTTCTGTCCCTTGAAGCCCGGGGTCGAGTTGTAGCGCCGCAGCCGCTTGGGCAGCCGATAGTGGAGCCAGCCCCGGGTGCGAGCCAGAATCTGCACGCTGTCCGGCGCCAGGCCCACTTCCTCGTGCAGCTCGCGGTACAGCGCCTCCTCGAGGGATTCGTCCTCGTTGATGCCCCCCTGGGGAAACTGCCAGGCGTCGTGACCACCTACCCGGCGGGCCCAGAGCACCTGCCCCAGGTCGTTGGCGAGGACGATCCCGACGTTCGGTCGGTAACCGTCTGCATCAACCACAGTCGTTCGTCCAACAAGATGCCAATGGCGGGATTGAACCTCAACGGCGGCGAAAATACCAACGGCGCGCCGGGCCGGTGCAGGCCCACCGGTTTCCGTGCGAGCATGCCGGTCCAGCCAGCCAGGGACGCCGAAGGCCGCCATGAGCAATCGACTCGCCGACGAGACCAGCCCGTACCTGCGCCAGCACGCCGACAACCCGGTGGACTGGTATCCCTGGAGCGACGAGGCACTGTCCCTGGCGCGGCGGCGGCAGCAGCCGATCCTGCTGTCCATCGGCTATTCCGCCTGCCACTGGTGCCACGTCATGGCCCACGAATCCTTCGAGGATCCCGAGGTCGCCGCCGTCATGAACGGGCACTTCGTCAACGTCAAGGTCGACCGGGAGGAGCGTCCGGACCTGGACAAGGTCTACCAGCTCTCCCACCAGCTCCTGACCCAGGCGCCCGGGGGCTGGCCGCTGACGATGTTCCTGGATCCGGACACCCTGGTGCCGTTCTTCGGCGGCACCTACTTTCCCAGGACGGCGCGCCACGGTCTGCCCGGTTTCCGCGACCTGCTGGTGCGCATCGTCGACGTCTTCGAGTCCCGCCGGGAGGAGCTCAGCGCCCAGGGCGAGAAGGTGGCGGACGTGCTCGCCAGCCTCGACACCGGGCCCCTCAGCGGCGAGGGCGAGGGCGTGGCCGACGAGGCCCTGCTGCAGTCCGCCCGGGATGCCCTGGCGGCCCAGTACGACAGCGCCGACGGCGGCTTCGGCCGGTCCCCCAAATTTCCCATGCCCGGGACGCTGGAGCGGCTGCTGCGGCACTGGGCCGGCACCGCCCGGGCCGGCCAGCCGGACCGCGCCGCCCTCGACATGGTGATGACCACGCTCACCCGCATGGCCCGGGGCGGCATTCACGACCACCTGGGCGGGGGCTTCTGCCGCTACGCCACCGATCGGCGCTGGATGGTGCCCCACTTCGAAAAGATGCTCTACGACAACGGCCTGCTGCTGGGGCTCTATACCGACGCCCTGGCGCTGGGTCCGGATCCGCTGTTCGAACTCGCGGTGACCGGCATCGTCGACTGGCTGGAACGGGACATGCGCCACCCCGAAGGCGCCTTCCACGCCGCCTTGGACGCGGACTCGGAAGGCGAGGAGGGCCGTTACTACCTGTGGCGCCGGAACGAGGTGAAACGCCTGCTGACCGAAGACGAGTATCTGGTGATCGAGACACTGTACGGCCTCGACAAGCCGGCCAATTTCGAAGGGCGCTGGATCCTGCATCGCTACGACGCCTGGGCGGGCGTGGTGTCCCGGCTGTCGCTGGACACCGGCGAGGCCGCGGCGCTCTGGTCGAGCGCACGGGAGAAAATGCTGGCAGCGCGGACGACCCGCGAGGCGCCCGCGCTGGACGACAAGATTCTGACCAGTTGGAACGCGCTGGCGATCCACGGGCTGGCTAAGGCGGCCGTGCAGCTCGACCGGCCGGACTGGCTGGACATGGCGCGCAGCGCGCTGGATTTCCTCCGCGACCGGCTGTTCGTCGACGGCCGGCTGATGGCGACCTGGAAGGACGGCGTAGCCAGGCATCCTGCCTATCTGGACGATCACGCCTTTCTGCTGCAGGCGGCCCTGACGCTGCTCGGCGCCGGCTGGCGCGACGAGGATGCGCGCCTGGCACGCACCCTGGCCGAGGCGTTGCTGGCGCGCTTCGAGGACACCGAGGCCGGCGGTTTCTTCTTCACCGCCCACGATCACGAGACCCTGATCTGCCGGCCCAAGCCGACCATGGACGACGCCGTACCGCCGGGCAACGCCGTTGCCGCCCGGGCGCTGTCGGACCTCGGCCACCTGCTGGGCGATGCGCGCTATCTGGAGGCCGCCAACCGAACGATCGATTGGGCCAGAAAGGCCATGGAGGCCCATCCCGCCGGCCACTGCAGCATGCTCACGGCGCTCGAAGAAGTGACCCGGCCACCGGAACTCATCGTCATCCGCGGGCCCGCAGGCAGCTTCGCGCCCTGGCTCGCCGCAGCCCGGGACGGCTACCGTCCCCGGCGCCGGGTCTATGCCATTCCGGCCGCTGCCGATCCCCGGCTGGTACCGCCCTATCTGCCCCGGTTGGTGAGCGCTGACTCCGCCGGAAAGACAACGGCCTACCGGTGTGAAGGCTTTTCCTGTTCCCTGCCCATCGGGGCGCCGGAGGCGCTCGCCGCCGAACTCGAGCGGGGCGACCCACGCTGACGCGACGGGTCAGGCCGGACGCCAGACCAGATCCAGCTCCCGGGCGGCCTTGACGTCGTCCAGCCGCCGCACCGGCAGCGAGTAGGGTGCGGCCCGCACCATGTCGGGCTGCTCCTCGGCCTCCCGCTGGATCGCCACCAGGGCGTCGACGAAGCCGTCGAGCTCCGCTTTGGTCTCGGTTTCCGTGGGCTCCACCAGAAAGCATTCCGGAATGAGCAGAGGGAAATAGGTGGTCGGCGAGTGCACGCCATAGTCCAGCAGGCGCTTGGCGAAATCCATGGCGCTGACCTCGAGGCGTTTGGCCTGCTCGGAGAACGTCAGGATGAACTCGTGGGTGGCCCGCCGCTCCGGATAGGCGAGCTCGAAGCCGGCCTTCTCCAGCCGCCGCGCCAGATAGTTGGCGTTCAGCGTGGCGTACTGGCCGACCCGGGTCATGCCTTCGCGGCCCAGCATCAGCGCATAAGCCAGCGCACGCAGCAGAATGCCGGCGTTGCCGGCGTAACCGGACAGCCGGCCGATGGACTGGGGCAGATCCTCCGCCGTCAGCCAGCGGTACCGGTCCCCATCTTTGCCCACGACAGGCGTGGGCAGGAACGGCAGTAAGCGCTCACCGACACCCACCGGGCCGGCACCCGGCCCGCCTCCCCCATGGGGCGTGGCGAAGGTCTTGTGCAGGTTCATGTGCAGCACGTCGAAGCCCATGTCGCCGGGTTTCACCTGGCCGAGAATGGCATTCAGATTCGCACCGTCGTAATACAGCAGCCCGCCGGCATCGTGCACCACCCGGGCGATCTCCTCGACCCGCCGCTCGAACACGCCGCAGGTGGAGGGGTTGGTCATCATGAGCCCGGCGGTCTGGGGACCCACCGCGGCCTTGAGCGCTTCGAGGTCCACGTCGCCGGAGCTGTCCACCGGCACTTCCGCGACCTTGTAGCCGCACATGACCGCCGTGGCGGGGTTGGTACCGTGGGCCGCATTCGGCACCAGAATCTCCGTTCGGGCGGTGTCGCCCCGGGCCTCGTGATACGCCCGGATCATCGCCACGCCGGCGAGCTCGCCCTGGGCTCCCGCCATGGGCGTCAGCGACACGCCGCGCATGCCGGTCGCGTCCTTGAGCATTTCCTGCAGGTCGTACAGGCAGGACATGAAGCCCTGGCTCACGGACTCCGGCGCCAGCGGATGCCGGGCCAGGAAGCCGGGGAGCATGGCGGCCTTGTGGGCGCCGCGGGGGTTGTACTTCATGGTGCACGAGCCCAGCGGGTAGAACTGGGTGTCGATGGAGAAGTTGCGGCGGGACAGGTTGGTGTAGTGGCGCACCACCTGCAGCTCGGACACCTCGGGAAGCGCCGGCGGCGCGCGCCGGCGCGCCGTATCGGGAATGCCTGCCAGCGCCTGATCCGCCGGCGGCGCCGTGATCTGCTGAGCGCCGGCTCGACGGCCCGGGGCACCCAGTTCGAAGATGGTCTTCGACGCCGGCGGCGTCACCATGGCCTTTACGCTGACGTCGTTCATGCTCCCAGCACCTCCTCGAGCGCTCTGGCGTAGTGCTCGATCTCCGCTTCGGTCCGCTTTTCCGTGGCGCAGACCAGCAGCGTGCGGTCCATGTCGGGGTAGTAGCCGCCCAGCGGCAGCCCCCCCAGCAGGCCGTGCTCCAGCAGTGCCTGCACCACCTCCTCCGCCGGCCGCGGCAGGTCCAGCGCCGCTTCGTGGAAGTAGTCGTCACCGAACCGCTGGGAAACGCCGTCGATGGCCGTGAGCCGGGAGACCAGGGCGCGGGTGTTGGCGGCCGAGGCCCGCGCCACCGCGTCGATGCCGTCGGCGCCCAGCAGGCTCATGTGAATGGTCGCCGCCGTCACCAGCAGGCCCTGATTGGTGCAGATGTTCGAGGTGGCCTTGCCCCGCCGGATGTGCTGTTCCCGGGCCTGCAGGGTCAGCGCGTAGCCCGGCCGGCCTTCCAGGTCCACGGTGCGGCCGATGATGCGGCCCGGCATCTGCCGCACCAGGCCGCTGCGGCAGCATATGTAGCCGAAGCTCGGACCACCGGAGGACATGGGGATGCCGAACGGCTGTCCATCGCCGCAGGCGATGTCGGCGCCGTCGGCGCCCCATTCGCCGGGCGGCTTCAGCACCGCCAGCGCCAGCGGGTTGACGACGGCGATCACCAGTGCGCCGCGCTCGTGGGCCCAGTCGGTGAGCGCGTCGACGTCCTCGAGCAGGCCGAAGAAGTTGGGCTGCTGCAGCACCAGGGCGACGGCGTGGTCGTGTGCTTCCAGGGCGGCCCGATCGATCCGGCCGTCCGCGGTCACCGGTACCGTGGTGGTGTCCACGCCCTGGGTGCCGACGATGTTGCGGGTGGCCTCCTGGTAGTGGGGGTGCACGGTGCCCGCCATCAGCACGGTGCGGCTCTTCGCCTTGCGGTTGCCCCGGACGGCCATCAGCACCGCCTCGGCGAGTCCCGAGGCGCCGTCGTAGACCGAGGCGTTGGACACGTCGAGGGCCGTGAGGTTGGCCATCATGGTCTGGAATTCGTAGATGAGCTGAAGCGTGCCCTGGCTGGCCTCCGCCTGGTAGGGCGTGTAGGCGGTCATGAACTCGCCCCGGCTGGTGAGATCCCACACCGCGGCCGGGACGTGGTGATCGTAGCTGCCGGCACCGACGAAGCACACGCCGGCATCGTCCCGCGCTGCCCGTGCGGCCATGTCGCGCAGCATGTCCATTTCGCTGACCCCGGGGGGCACGTGGTTGAGCACGCCGGCGCGCATGGCGTCGGGGATCTCGTCGAACAGCGCCTCGATGCTGTCGACGCCGATCTCCGCCAGCATGGTCCGTTCTTCTTCCGCCGTGTGCGGGATGAAGGGCATGGAACGCTCCGTATCGCGTTATGGGTGTGAGAGTGCCGCGCGCCGCACCGGAAAGGCGCGGCCCGCGTCGCCGCGGGATGTACGCTGCCGCCGGCCGGCGGGCCGGCGCCGGTTCAGTGCTCTTCGCTCTCGAGCATCTCGCCGTAGCCTTCCGCGTCCATCAGCTCGTCGAGCTCCGCCGTGTCGTCGGGCTCGATCTTGAAGAACCAGCCGTCACCGTAGGGGTCCTCGTTGACGTTCTCGGGCGCATCCTCGAGGGTGTCGTTCACGGCGATGACCTTGCCGCCCACCGGCGCGTAGATGTCCGAGGCGGCTTTGACCGATTCCACGACGCCCGCTTCCTCCTGGGCCGCGACCTGGGCACCCACTTCCGGCTGCTCGACGAACACCACGTCCCCGAGCGCGTCCTGGGCGTGATCCGTGATGCCCACCGTCACCGTGCCGTCCTCTTCGAGGCGGGCCCATTCGTGGGTACGAGCGTATTTGAGCTCCGATGGTATCTCGCTCATGCGTCAACTCCGCGTCACAGACTCTCGGTGCGGCCCGGGAGACTTCTGATTTCTTTCGGTTTTCGGCCGGCGTTCGGTCATTCCGGGGTTCGGCATCAGTCGAACACTTTGCTGCCTTTGCGGACGAAAGGCGGCCTGACGATCCGCGCCGGCTTGAGCCGGCCGCGCACGTCCACCTCGCAGGCGCCCTTCGCCGCTCTGGGGAGACGGGCCAGCGCGATACTGTACCCCAACGTCGGTGAAAAGATACCACTGGTGATCTCGCCTTCGCCGGACTCGGTCACCACCCGCTGGCCGTGGCGCAGCACGCCCTTTTCCTCCATGACGAGACCCGTGAGCTTCGACGCCGGACCGGCCGCGCGCTCCCGCGCCAGCGCCGCCCGACCGATGAAGTCGCGCGCCTCCGGCTCCCAGGCCACCGTCCAGGCGAGGTTCGACACCAGCGGCGAGGTGGTCTCGTCCATGTCCTGGCCATAGAGGTTCAGGCCCGCTTCCAGCCGCAGGGTATCCCTGGCCGCCAGCCCGGCCGGGCGCACGCCGGCATCCGCCAGCTGGCCCCACAGCGCCAGCGCCGCGTCTCCGGGCAGCACGACCTCGACGCCGTCCTCGCCGGTGTAGCCGGTGCGTCCCACCATCCAGCCGTCCTGTTCGCGCATGCTGAATGGCGCGATGCCGGTCACGTCCGTCCAGCCGGACGCCGTCTCGAACAGCTCGATCGCCGCCGGTCCCTGAACCGCCACCATGGCGAGGTCACGCTCCTCGATCCGGGCACCCTCGTCGTTGCGGTCCGCGAGCCAGGCCAGCACCTTGTCCCGGGTGGCGGCGTTCACCACCGCCCGGTAGCCGGCATCACGCCGGTAGACGATCAGGTCGTCGACGATGCCCGCCTCGTCGTTGAGCATCACGCCATACAGGGCCTGGCCGGGCGCGCCCAGCTTCGCCACGTCGTTGGCCAGCAGCCGCCGCAGCAGGGCCAGCGCCTCGCCGCCGCCGGCGCCGTCCGTCACGTCGATCACCGTCATGTGGGAGACGTCGAACATGCCCGCGTGCTCGCGCACCGCCCGATGCTCGACCATCTGGGAGCCGTAGTTCAGCGGCATTTCCCAGCCGGCGAAGTCCACCAGCTTGGCGCCGGCGTCGACGTGGGCGGGATACAGCGGTGTGCGGCGCAGGGGCGCGTCGGTCATGGTCAACTACCTGGCACAGTCAAGCGCATTGTACGGCGGGGCCCGGGCAGGGCGCTAATCGCCGCCGCCCACGGTGCCGCCCGTCAGGCCCGCCGGCTCACCGGACCGAGCCCCATCGCCTCCACCATGATCTGGCGCTTCAGCGGCACCAGACCGTCGAGCAGGCCGACCCCGGTGTTGCGCAGCCACTGGGTGAGCGGGTCTCCCGCCGCGTAGGCCTGCCGCAGCGCGCCCATCAGCCCCACCATCATTCTGGCGCGGGCACCGCGGCGGCGGTCGAACGCGCGCCACAGCCCGGGGCTGCCGGGGTCGGCCCCAGGTGCCAGGCCATCGAGCACTTCCAGCACGCCACGCACGTCCTCGAGACCCAGGTTCGCCCCCTGGCCCGCCAGCGGGTGGACCACCCGGGCGGCGTCACCGACCAGCAGCGCCCGCGGATGGGGATTGAAGCGCTCGGCGATGTGCTGGCGCAGGGGAAACGTCAGGCGCCGGTCCACCGCCTCCACGGCACCCAGCCGGTGCTGCACGGCCCGGCCCAGCTCCGCCGCGAAAGCCTCGTCGTCGAGGCCCCGCCGCCGCTCCGCCTCGGCCGGGCTCTGGGACCACACCACCGAGCTCAGGTGCCGCTCCCGGCCGGGCAGCAGCGCCACCGGCCCGTCCAGCAGAAACCGCTGATAGGCCGTGTCTTCGTGGGGGCGCTCGGTCCGAACCACCGTCGCCAGAGCCATCTGGCCGACGTCGTAGCTGCGCACGGCCACGCCGAGCATCTGCCGCACCGCGGACGCCGCACCATCGGCCGCGATCAGCAGGCGCGCCCGCGCCGGGCCGGCAGCCACCGCCGGGGCAGCGGCCGCCGCATCTGCGGCCGCAGCGAGGGTCAGGACGACCTCGTCCGCCCCGGCCGACAGGTCCGCCAGCCGGCCGTGGTGAACCCGGATCCCATGCTGCCGGTCGACCGTAGACCAGAGCGCCTCCACCAGCGGGCCATTCTCGACGATCCAGCCGAGCTCCTCCCGTCCTGCCATCGCGGCATCGAAGTTCATGGCGCGGGTGCCGCGCTCTTCCCAGACCTCCATGCGCCGGTACGGCGTCGCCTCGACGCGCCCCCAGACGCCCACGGAGTCCAGCAGCGCCCGGGACGCCGGCGACAGGGCCAGGGTCCGCAGATCCATGCCGAGGGATCCGCGCACCACCGCCGGCCGCCGCGGCTCGATCAGCAGCACCCGCCGGTCCTGAGCGGCCAGCCCCAGCGCCACCGCCGCGCCGATGAGGCCGCCGCCGACCACGGCGACGTCGTAGACCGCGTCAGCCACGGCGGCGGCGCCCCATGGCCTTCACCACATCCCCAACCGCTTTCGGCGCCGCCTCGGTGAGCACCTCGTTGCCGTCGCGGGTGATCAGCACGTCGTCCTCGATCCGCACGCCGAGGTTCCGGAACCGGGCAGGCACACCTTCCGCCGCCGGCAGGTAGATGCCCGGCTCGATGGTCAGCACCATGCCGGGCTCGAGCTGCCGGGAGGCGCCGCCCACCCGGTAGTCGCCCACGTCGTGGACGTCGCTGCCGAGCCAGTGGGAGGTGTTGTGGGGGCAGAACCGGCGGTACTCGCCCGCCTCGATCAGCCCGTCCACATCGCCGCGCAGCAGCTTCAGCGACACCAGCCCCTCGACCATCACCCGCACCGCGGCATCGTGGGGCGCCATGAACGGGATGCCGGGGCGGCAGGCTGCAATGGCGGCTTCGTTCGCCGCCAGCACGATCTCGTAGACCGCCTGCTGGGCGCGGCCGAACTCGCCGCCCACCGGAAACGTCCGGGTGACGTCGGCCGCGTAGTGCTCGAACTCGCAGCCGGCGTCGATCAGCACCAGATCCTGCTTGCGCAGCACCGCGCGGTTGTCGGTGTAGTGCAGCACGCAGGCGTTCGCGCCGCCGCCGACGATGCTGGGGTAGGCCGGGCTGCGGGCGCCGTGGCGCATGAACTCGTGCAGCAGCTCGGCCTCCAGGGCGAGCTCCGTCATGCCGGGGCGGCACGCCGCCATGGCGCGCTCGTGGGCCAGGCAGGTGATGCGCGCGGCCTCGCGCATGATGCGGATCTCCGCGGCGGACTTGTACAGCCGCTGCTCGTGCAGCAGGTGCTTCAGCGCCACGAACTCGCCGGGCGGCACCGCGCCGCCGGCCTCCCGGGCCCGGATCGAGTTGACCCAGTGGAGCACCTTGTTGTCGAAGTCCGGGTACTCGCCCAGGGTCATGTAGATCCGCTCCCGGCCTTCGAGCATCCCGGGCAGGATCTCGTCGAGGTCGGCGACGGGGAAGGCGTCGTCGACGCCGAGGGCGTCCACCGCCCGCTCCGGCCCGAGCCGCTCGCCGTCGTAGAGCTCCGCCCGGGGCTCCCGCTCCCGGCAGAACAGAATCACCTCGCCGTGGTCCCGCCCCGGCGCCAGCACCAGCACCGCGTCCGGCTCGACGAAACCCGTCAGGTAGAGGAAGTCGCTGTCCTGGCGGAACGGATACTCCGTGTCGCGGTTGCGCAGCCGCACCGTGGCGGCCGGCACGACGGCCACCGAGCCCGGCGTCATGTGGCTCATCAGCGCCGCCCGGCGCCGCCGGTACTCAGCCGGCCGGATCGTCGGTTTCATCGTTCAGCGTGGTCATGATCAGCAGGGCCCCCACCTTGACGAACTCCTCGAGCTCGACGAAGTCCGTTTCCGCGGCCTCGGCGCCGCGGCCGGCGACATCGGCATCGACCTGGGCAATGGCGCTGAAGTCGCGGACGATCTCGCGGACCTCCTCGGGGCAGTCGTCCAGGCTGGTCGCGCCGCGCCGGGCGAGGCCCGCGGCGAACCCGGCCAGGAAGCTCGCACACCACTGGCCGAGGGCCTCCAGCCGGTCCGGCAGCGGCACGTCGTCGGCGGGCAGCAGCGGCGCGAAGCGCATGTCCTCGGCCAGCAGCTCGCCGACCGCCGCGCTGACAAACGCCTCGACGGCGTCCTGGTGGGTGAGCGCCTCCTCGCCGAGCAGCGCGACCACGTCGACCGTCGGCGTGTCGCCGCGGTGACAGACACCGAGGCCGCAGACCGCGCCGTGCAGCTCCGCCACGGGCAGCTGATGGGCGGCATTGAGCGCCAGAGCGGTGAGATCGGACACGGCGCCGGGCGCCTCCGTCGGTTCAGCGGGAGCCGTATGCTAACAGACCCGGCGCGGCGCAGAAGCGCTCCCCGGACCGCGCTTCACATGCCCCGGCATTCAGCGCACACTAACGGGCGCAACGACGCTTTCGTGCGGTTTTTTCCAGACGGTTGTCCGAAACGGTTATCCGAATATGTCGAGTCGCGAATCGCCGAGCCCCGAGTGGGCGGCACTGGAGAGGAAGGTCGCGGAGCTCATCGAGCTGTGCGCCGTGCTCAGCCGGGAGAACCGTGCCCTGCGGGCGCAGCAGCAGAACTGGACCACCGAGCGCGCCAAGCTGATCGAGAAGAACGAGCTGGCCAAGAGCCGCGTCGAATCCATGATCACCCGGCTGAAGGCCCTGGAACAGGACTGATCGACCATGAGCGACACCACGACGGTCAGCGTCAGAATCCTCGACAAGGAGTATCAGGTGAGCTGCCGCCAGGACGAGGTGGACGCGCTCACCTCGTCGGCCCGCTACCTCGACCAGCAGATGCGCCAGATCCGCGAGTCCGGCAAGGTGTTCGGCCTCGACCGCATCGCCGTGATGGCGGCGCTCAACCTCGCCAACGAGCTGCTCGAGAAGCGCCACGCCGTGGAGCACGTCCAGAGCGAGGCCGACACCATGGTGCGCCAGCTCTCCGACCGCATCACCCACGCCCTGGCCGAGCACAAACAGCTGGTGTAGTGCGCCGCACTGCACCCAGCCTCTGACGGCGTCTGTCAATACCCGGTAGGCCGTTCCGATTGGCTATACTTCGCTCATCTCCTGGGATGTTCGCCAGTTGGTAGTCGTCCTTGAGCCGTTAGAAAAAACCCAGGGGGTCAACGGCGATGGTCTGTGAGCAAGCCCGACGCCGCACCCGCCTCCATGGAGCCGGGCGTGGGTTGGGAAGCCTGGGACTTCGCTCCGCGGCCCCCGACCTGAACCAAACGGTTCAGGGCCATATCGACAGCGGCATCCTGGGAGATCCTTCTCCACGCCCATGACCACACCACCCCCCGATCCAGCGCCTGCGGACCGCCGGGACGACGCCGGCCGGCGCGACCTGCGGCGGACGTTCCGCCAGCGCAGGCGCCGGCTGACCCCGTCGGTGCGGGCCGCCCACGCCGACGCGGCGGCCAGGCACTTCTTCGCCGCCGGCCTGCAGTTCGCCGGCCGCACCTTCGGCGCCTACGTCGCCGCGGACGGCGAGCTCGACCCGGCGCCGCTGCTGCGCCGGCTGCTGCACCCGCGCCGCCGGCTGGCGCTGCCGGTGGTCCGGCGCGGCGGCGTCATGGACTTCTACCGGGTCCGGCCCGACACCCGCTTCGTGACCAACCGGTTCGGCATCGCCGAGCCGGCGCCGGGAACCCCGTGGGTGCCGCCGCTGTCTATCGACGTGCTGCTGATGCCGCTGGTCGCCTTCGACGACCGGGGCAACCGGCTGGGCATGGGCGCCGGCTTCTACGACCGCTTCATCGGCCGCCTGCCGCCGCGCCTGCGGCCGCGCCTGATCGGCCTGGCCCACGAGGTGCAGCGCAGCGAGTCGCCCCTGCCGGCGGCGCCCTGGGACGTCCCCCTGGACGGGGTGCTGAGCGAGGCGGGCTGGCAGCCGCTGACACGACATCGAGCAACCGCAGACCAGGACCACGACTGATGGCAGTACGCGACATCATCCGCATGGGACATCCGACCCTGCGCACCCCGGCCCGGCCCCTGACCGACGCCGAGATCACCAGCCCGGACACCCGGCGCCTGGTGGACGACATGATCGACACGCTCCACCATGCCGGCGGCATCGGCCTGGCCGCGCCGCAGATCGACGTGCCGGTCCGTCTCGCCATCATCGAGATCGATCCGGAGGCGAGCCGCTACGGCGACATTCCGCCGATGCCGCTGACGGTGTTCGTCAATCCGCGGATCGAGGTGGTCGACGAAGCCAGCGCCGGGTTCTGGGAAGGCTGTCTGTCGGTGCCGGGCCTGCGCGGCTGGGTCGAACGCCCCCAGCACGTGCGCGTGAGCGCCCGCAATCTGGCGGGCGAACCCCTGGAGCTCGAGCTGCGCGGCTTTCTCGCCACCGTGTTCCAGCACGAGTTCGACCATCTCGACGGGCGGCTCTACATCGATCGCATGACCGATCCGACCCGGCTGATGTTCGAGGAGGAGTTCGAGCAGTTCGTGCTGCACGGCTCGGGCTGAAGCGCCGCGAGCGCAGCCCGGCCCCGGTGCGGCGCTACAGCGTCTCGACGCCGCCGGCGGCGGCGATGAACACCAGGTCCGCCGCCTGGGCGGCGAACACGCCGTTGCAGACCACGCCGACGATGTTGTTGAGCGTCCGCTCCAGCTCCGTGGGATCGAAGATCTTCAGGCCGTGGACGTCGAGGATGACGTTGCCGTTGTCGGTGACGAAGTCCTGGCGCAGCTCGGGATGGCCGCCCAGCTCGCGGATCTCCCGGGCCACCAGCCCCCGGGCCATGGGAATGACCTCCACCGGCAGGGGGTAGTCGCCGAGCACCTCGACCCGCTTGCTGGCGTCGACGATGCAGACGAACTCGTCGGCGGAGGCCGCGACGATCTTCTCCCGGGTCAGCGCGCCGCCGCCGCCCTTGATGAGCTGGCGCGCACCGTTCACCTCGTCGGCGCCGTCGACGTAGACCGCCACGCCGTCGACGGCGTTGAGATCCAGGACGGCGATGCCGTGGCCGCGCAGCCGCTCGGCGCTGGCCTCGCTGGAGGACACCGTGGCGTTGAAGGTGTGCTTGATGCCGGCCAGCAGATCGATGAAGTGGTTGGTGGTCGAGCCGGTGCCGACGCCGACCACGCTGCTGCCGTCGAGCTTGGGCGCGATGTAGTCCAGAGCCGCCTGGGCAGCACTGCGTTTGAGCTGGTCTTGGTCCATACTACGTCGTTTGCTCTGCTACCTCGGTTGCCCGACACAGTCTCCCGATGCTGGAACGCTACGTAAAGAAGATTCTGTCCTCCCGCGTCTACGACGTGGCGGTGGAGACGCCGCTGCAGCGGGCGCCGCGGCTGTCCGCGCGCACCGGCCACGAGGTGCTGCTCAAGCGCGAGGACATGCAGCCCGTGTTCTCCTTCAAGATCCGCGGCGCCTACAACAAGATCGCCCAGCTCTCCGAGGAAGAGCAGCAGCGCGGCGTGATCGCGGCGTCCGCCGGCAACCACGCCCAGGGCGTGGCGCTGGCCGCCCGGGAGCTCGGCCTGAAGGCGGTGATCGTCATGGGCCGCAACACCCCGAGCATCAAAGTGGACGCGGTGCGCGCCCTGGGCGCGAAGGTGGTGCTGCACGGCGACGGCTTCGACGAGGCCAAGGCCCACGCCGACGGCCTGGTCGCCGAGCACGGCTACACCTTCGTCCACCCCTTCGACGACGTCGACGTGCTCACCGGCCAGGGCACGGTGGGCATGGAGATCATGAACCAGCACGCCCGCGCCCCCGGCGCCGTGTTCGTGCCGGTGGGCGGCGGCGGGCTGATCGCCGGCATCTCCGCCTACGTGAAGTACCTGTCCCCGGGCACCCGGGTGGTCGGCGTCGAGTGCGAGGGCTCCGCCTGCCTGGCGGCGGCCATGCGGGCCGGCCGGCGGGTGAAGCTGCCCTACGATTCCCTCGACCTGTTCGCCGACGGCGTGTCCGTCGCCCAGGTGGGCAGGGAGACCTTCAAGGTCGCCCGCCAATGCGTCGACGAAGTCATCACGGTCAGCACCGACGAGATCTGCGCCGCCGTGAAGGACCTGTTCGACGACACCCGCGCCATCGCCGAGCCGTCGGGGGCCCTGGCCGTGGCCGGGCTGAAGAAGTTCGCCGCCCGGGGCGGGAAGGCGGCCGCCCGGACCGGCGGCGACGGCAGCCTGGTGGCCGTGGTCAGCGGCGCCAACGTCAATTTCGACCGGCTGCGCCACATCTCCGAGCGGGCCGAGGTGGGCGAGCAGCGCGAGTCCATCCTCGGCGTGACCATTCCCGAGCAGCGCGGCAGTTTCCGCCGTTTCTGCCAGACCCTGGGCAAGCGCTCGGTGAGCGAGTTCAACTACCGCTATGCCAGCGACGAGGCCGCCCACGTCTACGTCGGCCTGCAGGTAGCGACGCCGGCAGACCGGGCCGCCGTGGTCGAGGCGCTGGAGGCGGGCGGCTACGCCGTCCAGGACATGACCGACAACGAAGCGGCCAAGCTGCACGTCCGCCACATGGTGGGCGGGCGCACCCTGGGCGGCAAACCGGAGCTGCTGTACCGCTTCGAGTTTCCCGAGCGGCCGGGGGCGCTGCTGCGCTTCCTGTCCGTGCTCGGCACCGAGTGGAACATCACCATGTTCCACTACCGCAACCACGGCGCCGCCTGGGGCCGCGTGCTGGTGGGGTTCGAGGCCGGCGAGGGCGACCGGAAGAAGCTCACCGCTTACCTCGAGCGGGTCGGCTACCGCTACTGGGAAGAGACCGACAACCCGGCCTACCGGCTGTTCCTGCGCTGACCGGCGGCGCGCTGCGCCGCCCCGGGCCCGGTCAGGCCGGGGGCAGCATCTTGCCGGGATTCATCACCCCGTTCGGGTCCAGCACGGCCTTGATGCCGCGCATGGCGGCCAGCTCCGCCGGGCTGCGGCTGTAGTCGAGAAAGTCCCGCTTCAGCAGGCCGACGCCGTGCTCGGCGGAGATGCTGCCGCCCCGGGCGGCCACCGCCGTGAAGATGCGCGGCGAGATCTCGTGGCACTTGGCGAAGAAATCCGCCTGGCTCATGTCGCCGGGCTTGAGGATGTTCAGGTGCAGATTGCCGTCACCGATGTGGCCGTACCAGCACACCTCGAAGTCCGGGTAGCTCTGCTGCACCAGCGCGTCCACCTCGTCGAGGAACTCCGGCATGCGTGAGATACGCACCGCCAGGTCGTTCTTGTACGGGGTGTAGCCGGCGATGCTCTCGGAGATGCCTTCCCGGAGCTGCCACAGGTTCTCCGCCTGGGTCTCGGATTGGCTCAGCACCCCGTCGGACACCCAGCCTTCCGCCACGCAGCGCTCGAACGCGCCGGTGGCGGCGTCCAGGGCGCTCTCGTCGAACTCCAGCAGGGCGTAGAACGGCGCCGCCCCGGACAGCGGCCGGGCCAGCTCGCGGTGGGCGGTGACCTTCTGCAGCGCCAGCTCGGAGAAGAACTCGAAGGCCGACAGGGTGAGCGCGCTCTGGAACTGGCCGAGCACGGCCAGCAGGTCCCGGAACCGCTCCACCCCGAGCACCATCACGAGCTGGGGCTCGGGCAGTGCCGTCAGCAGCACGTCGGCCTCGACCACGAAGCCGAGGGTGCCCTCGGAACCGATGAACAGATGCCGCAGATCGTAGCCGGTGGCGTTCTTCACCAGGCCGCGGTTCAGCTCCAGCACCTCGCCGGCGCCGGTGACCACCTTCAGTCCGGCGATCCAGTCCCGGGTCAGCCCGTAGCGGATCACCTTGATGCCGCCCGCGTTGGTGGCGATGTTGCCGCCGATCTGGGAGGAGCCGGCGGACGCGAAATCCACGGGGTAGAACAGCCCCCGGTCCCGGGCGAAATCCTGCAGGGTCTGGGTGACCACGCCGGGCTGGCAGGTCACCAGCCGGTCGGCGGGCTCGAAGTCGAGGATGCCGTTCATGCGGTCGAAGGACACCACCACCTCGCCGTTGCCGGCCACGGCGCCGCCGGACAGGCCGGTGCGTCCGCCGGAAGGCACCAGCGCCAGCCCCTCGGCATTGGCCAGGCGCACCAGCGCCACCACGTCGTCCACCGACTCCGGAAACACCACCGCGCTGGGCGCCACCTCGAAGCTGCGGGTCCAGTCCCGGCCCCAGGTGGCCAGGCTCTCGGCATCGCGCCGGACCTGCCGCGGTGAAAGGGTTTCATCGAGCACTTGGGACATTTTCGCTTTGGGTTTCACGGGGGCTGGTAGTATAGGCGCCCTTTCGGCCACGGACCCAGACCCGGTGCGCACCACCTCCCTGGACAGAGACAGAATCCGCGTTCTGCTGCTGGAGGGCGTCCATCCCTCGGCGGTGGAGAATCTCGAGCGCGCCGGCTACCGCAACGTCACCGCGCTGGGCGAGGCGCTGCAGGGCGCGGAGCTGGCGAAGGCCATCGCCGACGTCCACATGGTGGGCATCCGCTCCCGAACCCAGCTCGACGCCGAGGCGCTGGCCGCGGCCCGGCGGCTGATCGCCGTGGGCTGTTTCTGCATCGGCACCAACCAGGTCGACCTGAACGCGGCCACCGCCGCCGGCGTGCCGGTGTTCAACGCGCCGTTCTCCAACACCCGCAGCGTCGCCGAGCTGGTGCTGGCCGAAGCGATCCTGCTGCTGCGCGGCGTGCCGGACAAGAGCACCCGCATGCACGCCGGCGAGTGGCGCAAGACCGCCAAGTCGAGCTACGAGGTGCGCGGCAAGACCCTGGGCGTGATCGGCTACGGCAACATCGGCGCCCAGCTCGGCGTGCTGGCCGAGGGCCTCGGCATGAACGTCGTGTTCTACGACGTGGTGAAGAAGCTGAACATGGGCAACGCCCGGCAGATGGACAGCCTGGCCGATCTGCTGGGCCGGGCCGACGTGGTGACCCTGCACGTGCCCGCCACGCCCCAGACCCGCAACATGATCGGCGCCGCCGAGCTCGCGCGGATGAAGCGCGACGCGGTGCTGATCAACGCCTCCCGGGGCAACGTCATCGACCTCGACGCCCTGGCGCAGCGCCTGCGCGCGGGCGAGCTGCTCGGCGCCGCCATCGACGTGTTCCCCAGCGAGCCGAAGTCCAACGACGAGCCCTTCGAGTCGCCCCTGCGCGGCCTGTCGAACGTGATCCTCACGCCCCACGTCGGCGGCAGCACCCAGGAGGCCCAGGAGAACATCGGCCTGGAGGTCTCGGAGAAGCTGGTCCGCTACAGCGACAACGGCTCCACCCTGTCGGCGGTGAATTTCCCCGAGGTGGCGCTGCCGGAACATCCGGGGCAGCACCGGCTGCTGCACATCCACAGGAACGTGCCCGGCGTGATGTCCGCCATCAACCAGGTGCTGTCGGACCATCAGGTGAACGTGGCCGGCCAGTACCTGCAGACCAACCCCCACATCGGCTACGTGGTGGTGGACATCGAGGCGGACTACTCCCAGCCGGTGCTCGAGGCGCTGCGGGCGATCCCGGCCACCATCAAGGCCCGGGTGCTGTTCTGATCGGGGCGCCCGGGCTCAGAGCCCGAGCTCGCCCTCCACGGCCTTGAGGATCTGGGCGCGGATCTCCGGGGATTCGTTCACCAGATGGTGCCGGGCCTGGGGAATGAAGAAGACCCGCGGCTCGAATAGCCGCTCGATCACCCGCAGGTTGTAGCGCCAGTCGACGGTGGTGTCCGCCTGGCCCTGGATCACCAGCGGCGCGATGTCCGTCGGCGCGTAGCCTTCGAAGCGGCGGCGCCAGGCCATCATGGCGGTGACCCACTGCACCGGCAGGATGCGCGCCTGCAGCGGATCCCGGTCCCGCAGGAACGTGAGGAACTCCGGATTCTCCGCGTTGGCCCGGAACGAACGCGGCCGTTTCGACACGAACCGGCGGGCGAGCTCGTAGAACACCCGGTTCACCGGCCAGCGGTGGGGCCGGACCAGGGGCGCCAGCAGCACCACCCGCTCGAAGGGATTGTCCGCCCGGGTCAGGCCGCGGCCGAGCAGCCACTCCATGGCGATGGCGCCGCCGGTGCTCTGGCCGAGCAGGAACCAGGGCTGGGGAATGTGGTGTTCGAGCGCCCGCATGGTGGCCTCGAAAGCGTCCACGTAGTGGTCGAAGGTGTCGATGGTCGCCTGGGCGCCGGTGGACAGGCCGTGGCCCGGCAGGTCGAAGGACACCACCGCCAGGCCCCGGTCGATGAGGCGGCGGATCAGGTGGCCGTACAGCCCCGTGTGGTCGTAGTAGCCGTGGATCACCACCGCCGTGCCCCGGGGCTGCGCCGGCATCCACAGGTGCGCGGCGAGCCGGTGCTCGTCCGACTCCACGGCGCCGAAGTGGTGGGCGAGGGCGGGGACCTCCTCGGCGAAGTGGATGCCGTAGTGGCGCAGATAGGCGTCCTCCTCCGGCGTGAGGATCACCGGCTCACCGGGTACCAGCGGCCTCAGCCCCGCGCGCAGCGAGTCCGGATCGAAGTCCATGGCACGAGCCCGTAGGAGCGGCCTCCCGGCCGCGATCGGCCGCCGCTTGGCGGCGGCTTGGCAGTCTGTATTTGGCAGACCTTGCGTATTAGGCCGGCGTCGTAGTGAATCGCGGCCGGGAGGCCGCTCCTACGGAGGGTGCCGCGGCCCAACTCGGACATCAGCCCTCCGCCCGGCTCGCCAGCACGGCCACCGCCGGCAGGGTCTTGCCCTCGACGAACTCGAGGAACGCGCCGCCGCCGGTGGAGATGTAGGAGATGCCGTCGGCCACGCCGTACTTGTCGATGGCCGCCAGGGTGTCGCCGCCGCCGGCGATGGAGAACGCGTCGCTCGCCGCGATGGCCTCGGCCAGCACCCGGGTGCCCTCGCCGAACTGATCGAACTCGAACACGCCCACCGGGCCGTTCCACAGCACCGTGCCGGCGTCGTTCAGGCCGGCGGCCCACCGGCGCGCGGTCTCGGGGCCGATGTCGAAGATCATGTCGTCCTCGGCCACCTCGTCCAGGGTCTTGACCACGGCGGGCTCGTCCTCGGCGAAGCGCTTGCCGACCATCACGTCCACCGGCAGCGGCACGTCGACCTTGGCGGCGATGCGGCGGGCCGCCTCGACCAGGTCCGGCTCGTACAGGGACTGCCCGACCGGCTTGCCGGCCGCGGCGATGAAGGTGTTGGCGATGCCGCCGCCGACGATGATCCGGTCCGCCAGATCGGCCAGGGCGTCCAGCACCTCGAGCTTGGTGGAGACCTTGGCGCCGCCGACGATGGCCACCAGCGGCCGGCGCGGCTCGGCCAGCGCCAGCTCCAGGGCGTCGAGCTCGGCCGCCAGCAGCGGGCCGGCGCAGGCCACGGGGGCGAAGCGCGCGACCCCGTGGGTCGACGCCTGGGCCCGGTGGGCGGTGGCGAAGGCATCCATCACGAACACGTCGCACAGCCCGGCGAGCTGCTCGGCCAGGGCGTCGGCGTCCTTCTTCTCGCCCTCCAGGAAACGCACGTTCTCGAGCAGCGCGATCTCGCCCGGATTGACGCCGGCGCCGGTGATCCGCCAGTCCCGGATCAGCGCCACGTCCCGGCCCAGCAGCTCGCCCAGGCGGACCGCCACCGGCGCCAGCGAGAAGGCCTCGTCGTAGCGGCCTTCCTCGGGCCGGCCGAGGTGCGACATGACGATCACCGCGGCGTTGGCGTCCAGGGCCGCCTGCAGGGTGGGCAGGGCGGCGCGGATGCGGGTGTCGCTGGTGACTCGGCCGTCCTTGATCGGCACGTTCAGATCCTCCCGGATCAGCACCCGCTTGCCGTTCAGGTCGACGTCGCTCATCTGCTTGCGCGGCATGCGCTTCGCTGCCATCGATCAGGCTCCTCAGGAAGTGCGTTGCACCGTGCGCCGCACCGCGGCAACCACGTTATCCACCGTCATGCCCAGGGTTTCCATGGCCACGCCGCCGGGCGCCGACAGCCCGAAACGGTCGATGCCGACCACCTCGCCGTCGAGGCCGACGAACTTGCACCAGTAGTCGGGGTGCCCGGCCTCGACCGCTACCCGGGCGCGCAGCGCCGGCGGCAGCACGCCGTCGCGGTAGCCCGCGTCCTGGGCGAGAAACGCGTCGACGCAGGGCATCGACACCACCCGCACGTCCAGCTCGTCCGCCAGCGCGTCCGCCGCCGCCATGGCCAGGCCCACCTCGGACCCGGTGGCGATCACCACCGCGTCCGGCGCGCCGGACCGCCGCTCGGTGCGCAGCACGTAGCCGCCCCGGGCGATGGCCTCGAAGGCCGCCTGGTCGCGCGCCTGGCATTCCGTCTTCTGGCGGGTGAACACCAGCGCCGACGGGCCGTCCCGCCGGTCGATCGCCGACCGCCAGGCGACGGCGCTCTCCACCGTGTCGCAGGGACGCCAGACCGCCAGGTTCGGCGTGGTGCGCAGGTTGGTGAGCTGCTCGATGGGCTGATGGGTGGGGCCGTCCTCGCCGAGGGCCACCGAATCGTGGGTGTAGACGAACACGCTGGGGATCTTCATCAGCGCGGCCAGCCGCACGGCGTTGCGGGCGTACTCCATGAACACCAGGAAGGTGCCGGCGAACGGCCGCAGCCCGCCGTGCAGCACCATGCCGTTGACCATCGCCGACATGCCGAACTCGCGCACCCCGTAGCTGAGGTACTGCCGGTCCGTCGCGCCCTTCCAGCGGGTGCCGTTGGAGCCGGTGAGGTCGGCGGAGCCGCCGAACAGCTCGGGCAGGGTCTCGGCCAGCGCGCCCAGGCACTGCTGGGAGGACTTGCGGGTCTCCAGCGGCGCCCCGTCGTCCTGGGCCTGGCGGGCGAGGGCGTCGATGGGCCCGGACCAGCCGGCGGGCAGCTCGCCGGCCATGCGCCGCTCGAATTCGGCGGCCAGCTCCGGATGTTCCGCGCGGTAGCGGTCGAACAGGTCCTGCCAGTCGCGCTGGCGGGCGGCGCCGGCGGCGCGGCAGTCCCACTCCTCTTTCAGGTGGGTGGGGATCTCGAACGGCGGCGAGCCCCAGTTGAGCCGCTGCCGGGCGGCGGCCACCTCGTCCTCGCCCAGCGCAGCGCCGTGGACGTCGGCGGAGCCTTCCTTGTTGGGCGCGCCCCGGCCGATCACGGTGCGGGTGCAGACCAGCGTCGGCCGGTCGTCCCGGGCGGCAGCCTCCGCCAGCGCCCGGGCCACGGCGTCACCGTCGTGGCCGTCGACGTCGCGCAGCACCCGCCAGCCGTAGGCTTCGAACCGGGCCGGCACGTCCTCGGTGAACCAGGCCTCCACCTCGCCGTCGATGGAGATGCCGTTGTCGTCGTAGATGCAGATCAGCTTGCCGAGCCCGAGGGTGCCGGCCAGCGACGCCGCCTCGTGGGACACGCCTTCCATCAGGCAGCCGTCACCGGCGATCACCCAGGTGCGGTGGTCCACCACGGGGAAACCGTCCCGGTTGAAGGTCTCCGCGAGCAGCCGCTCGGCGAGGGCCATGCCGACCGCGTTGGCGAATCCCTGCCCGAGCGGGCCGGTGGTGGTCTCGACGCCGGGGCACTCGCCGAACTCGGGGTGGCCGGCGGTGGGCGAGTGGAGCTGGCGGAACGCCTTGATGTCGTCGATGGAGACGTCGTAGCCGGTGAGGTGCAGCACCGCGTAGAGCAGCATCGAGCCGTGGCCGTTGGACAGCACGAAGCGGTCCCTGTCGGCCCAGCGGGGGTCGGCGGGGTTGTGCCGGAGCACCTCCCGCCAGAGCACCTCGGCCACGTCGGCGAGGCCCATCGGCGCGCCGGGGTGGCCCGAGTTGGCGGCCTGCACCGCGTCCATGGCGAGCGCGCGAATGGCGTTCGCTCGGTCAGTTCTGCTCGACATAGGGTCTCTTCGGCTAGCCGGTGATCTCGCGGGGCGGCTATTGTCCCCGCTCGGCCCAGCCGCTGCAATTCGAGCCGGGCCGAACGGCGCGGCGAGGCGGGCCCGTGACGTCGACGCCCCCCGCCCGAGCGCCTGCGCCCGAACATCTTCCGCCATATTCCTGCCGGGCGGGTGGGTTACAATTCCCGCCATCCCGGCCCGATGGCCACGCCCGACCAGCGACCAAGGATCACTATGACGGATTACAGCCTGTTCACCTCCGAGTCGGTCTCGGAAGGCCACCCGGACAAGATGGCGGACCAGATCTCCGACGCCGTGCTCGACGCCATGCTCGAGCAGGACCCGGAATCCCGGGTCGCCTGCGAGACCCTGATCAAGACCGGCATCGTGGTGATCGCCGGCGAGTTCCGTTCCCGCGCCGAGATCAATCTGGACGCGCTGGTGCGCCAGGTGATCCGCGACATCGGTTACTCCGCGCTGGAGCTCGGCTTCGACCCCGAGGACTGCGCGGTGATCAACGCCATGGGCCGGCAGTCCGCCGACATCGCCATGGGCGTGGACGAGGCGGAAGACCACGAGCAGGGCGCCGGCGACCAGGGCCTGATGTTCGGCTACGCCAGCAACGAGACCGACGTGCTGATGCCGGCCCCCGTCACCTACGCCCACCGGCTGGTGAAGCGCCAGGCCGAGGTACGGCGCAGCAAGCTGACCTTCCTCCGCCCCGACGCCAAGAGCCAGCTCTCCTTCGTCTACGACGACGCCGGCCAGCCCGTCGGCATCGACGCCGTGGTGCTGTCCACCCAGCACGACCCGGACATCTCCCAGGCGGCTCTGCGCGAGGCCGTGATGGAGGAGATCATCAAGCCGGTGCTGCCGAGCAACTGGATGTCCGAGCGCACCAAGGTGTTCATCAACCCCACCGGCCAGTTCGTCATCGGCGGTCCGGTGGGCGACTGCGGGCTCACCGGCCGCAAGATCATCGTCGACACCTACGGCGGCATGGCCCGCCACGGCGGCGGCGCCTTCTCCGGCAAGGATCCGTCCAAGGTGGACCGCTCGGCAGCCTACGCCGGCCGTTACGTGGCGAAGAACCTGGTGGCCGCCGGCATCGCCGACAAGTGCGAGATCCAGGTGAGCTACGCCATCGGCGTGGCGGAGCCCACCTCCATCAGCGTGCACACCTTCGGCACCGGCAAGCTGCCGGAAGAGAAAATCGTTCAACTGGTACGTGAGCATTTCGATTTGCGGCCGAAGGGCCTCATCGACATGCTGGATCTGAAGCGTCCGATCTATCGGGCCACGGCCGCCTACGGGCACTTCGGCCGCACCGAGGACGCGTTCACCTGGGAGCGGACCGACAAGGCGGAGGCGCTGGCCGCCGCCCTCTGAGCGGCCGCGGCAGGCGTCCGCGCCGCGCCGCCGTAGGCTGGCGCCCCGGCGGGCGCGCCCGCAGGCGCCCCGGGTCGAGCGATCCGATCGGCCGCGGCGCGCGCCCTGGCGCCGCGCCCGTCCATCAGCCATCGAACGGTATGCCATGAACCAAGACAGCTCCAGCAGCGCCCGGCCGCGGCTCTCCTTCGAGTTCTTTCCTCCCCGCTCCGCCAGCGGCGCGGACAGCCTGTCCCGGGTCGCCGGCCGGCTGGCCGAGCTGGCGCCGGACTTCTTCTCGTGCACCTACGGCGCCGGCGGGTCCACCCGGGACGGCACCCGGGACACCATCCGTCAGCTCCTCGACCTGGGCCTCCAGGCAGCGCCCCACCTGTCCATCGGCGCCGACGACCAGGCCCAGGTGTTCGCCATGCTGGACGACTACCGGGAGATGGGGGTGCGGCGCATCGTGGCGCTGCGCGGTGACGTGCCCTCCGGCTCCGGCCGCAGCCGCTTCGTGCACAACGCGGAGACCCTGGTGCGCTGGATCCGCGAGCACTCCGGCGATCACTTCCACCTCGAGGTGGCGGCCTATCCCGAGGTCCATCCCGACGCCCGGGACGCCGAGGACGACCTCGCCCACTTCGCCGCCAAGGTCGCCGCGGGGGCGGACTCGGCCATCACCCAGTATTTCTACAGCCCGTACGCCTACGTCGACTTCGTGGCGCGCTGCAGAGCCGCCGGCATCGAGATTCCCATCGTCCCCGGCATCATGCCCATCACCAACTACGAGGGCATCATCCGCTTCTCCGAGAAGTGCGGGGCCGACGTGCCGCGCTGGCTGCGCCGGCGGCTGGCGTCGCTGCAGGACGACGAGCAGGCGCTGCGGGACTTCGGCGTCGAGGTGGTGACCCGGCTGTGCGAGGATCTGCTCGCCGCGGGCGCCCCGGGGCTGCACTTCTACACGCTGAACCGCTGGGGCGCGAGCCTGGCGGTGTGCCGCAACCTGGGGCTCGACCGGCAGACCGGCGGCCGCTGAAGCGCCGCCCGCGGCCGGCGTCGGGCCGGCGGCGGCCTCCGGGCGGTGCGGCCGCCGGCGCGCGCCGGCCGGCACCGGGCCAGCTCGAGCCTACACCTGCTCGAGCCTACAATGGTTCCATGACACCGATCGTTCCATGAAACACCGGCTGTACCATCCACCCCCGCTGGAGCCCGGCCAGTCCCTGATTCTGGGCCGGGAGCGCGCGCACTACCTGACCCGGGTGCTGCGGCTGCGCCGCGGCGAGACCCTGGTCTGCTTCGACGGCGCCGGCCGGGCGGTCGAAGCGACCCTGGAGGACGCCGGGCCGCGGTCGGCGACCCTGCGCATCCAGGCGGTGGTCGAGGAGGCCCCGGAACCTTCGCCCCGCCTGCATCTGGTGCAGGCGCTGCTCAAGGGCGCGTCGATGGACCTGGTGATGCAGAAGGCCACCGAGCTCGGCGCCAGCGACATTCATCCCGTCATCGCCGCCCGCAGCAACGTGCCCCTGGACCCGGAGCGCCTGGCGCGCAAGACCGAGCACTGGCAGCGCGTCATCGAGAGCGCCGCCGAGCAGTGCGGCGCGCTGCACCTGCCGCGCCTGCACGCGGTCCGCACGCTGGAGGCCTGGCTGGCGGATCCGCCCGCCGCCGCGATCCTGCTCCACCCCGGCGCGCCGGTGCTGCCCACCGACCTGGCCCCGGAGGACCTGGCGCTGCTGGTCGGCCCCGAGGGCGGCTGGACCGACGAGGAACGGGCCGCGGCGGCGGCGGCCGGCGCCACCGCCCACGGGCTCGGGCAACGCATTCTGCGGGGCGAAACCGCGCCGCTGGCGGCGCTGGCGGCGCTGCGGCACGGCTGGGGCTGGCGCTGAGCGGGACCCGGCGCAGGCGCGCCGGCGGGGGTCAGCGGGATTGAGCGACGCCGACGCCGGCGACCTGCTCTTCGAGGAAATGCAGATTGGGGATGCTGGCGGTCTCCGCCCCCAGCCGGACGATCCGCGCCTCGGCGCGGCCGAGCCGGTCGTCCTGCTCGTGCAGGTCTCCCTCGGAGAGCTGCACCAGCCGGGGCAGGCCTTCAGCCGCCAGGGCGTAGAACGGCAGGCCGCCGCCGCCGGTACGGTTCATCACCACCAGGCAGCGCCCGGGGGCCGGGCCTTCGGCACGCGGCTGGTTGATGCGTTCGAAGCGCATCACCGGCACGGTCTCGCCGCGCCAGCCGAGCAGACCGAGGCACCAGTCCGGCAGGCCCTCGAGCACCTTGATGCGCCGCCACGGCATGATCTCGGCGATGCACACGCTGGGCAGCAGAAGCTGGCCCCCCCGCAGAGGGATGAGCACGCAGGTCAGTTCGGAAGGTTCCTGTGCCACTTGCGCCGCCGTCGTCATGATGTCGTTTCACAGTCCACGGTTCGCCTCCTTCACCGCACCAGCTCGTCGATGGTCGACAGCAGCTCGTTCTCCTGGAACGGCTTGCCGAGGAACCGGCTGACGCCGAGGCCGGCGGCCCGCTCCTGGTGCTTGGCGCCGGTGCGGGAGCTGATCATGACGATGGGCAGATCCTTCAGCCGCTCGTCGTGACGCACCTGGCGCAGCACCTCGAAGCCGTCCATGCGCGGCATCTCGATGTCCAGCAGCATGACGTCGGGGCGCTGCTCCTGCAGCAGCGACACCGCCTCGACGCCGTCCTTGGCGACGATCACGTCCATGCCCTGACGCTCGAGCAGGCGCGAAGTGACCTTGCGCACCGTCACCGAGTCGTCCACCACCATCACCGTGGTGGTCCGGGCCGCGCCGGCCCGGCTGCGCTTGCCGGACGGAATGCTCGGCCCGCGCTGGGTACGGATCAGCGCCAGCAGATCGAGAATCACCACCACGCTGCCGTCGCCGAGTATGGTCGCGCCGGAGATGCCGCCGACGCCGGCGAACTGCGGCCCCAGCGACTTCACGACGATCTCGCGGCTGCCCTGGACGCCGTCGACGTGCACCGCCACGGCATGCTCGCCGGAGCGCACCAGCACCACCGGCACGCTGCCGCCCATGGGCTGGGCGTGATACTCCCGGCCCAGGAAGCTGCCCAGGTACTGCACCCGATAGGGCACGCCCGCGTATTCGAAGGTATTGCCGTCCGGCGCGTAGAGGCGCTCGAGCTCCTCGGGGGCCAGCAGCACGATGCCTTCGATGGTGTTGAGCGGAATGGCGTAGAGGTCCTCGCCCACCGACACCATCAGCGCCCGGTTCACCGACACGGTGAAGGGCACCCGCAGGGTGAACCGCGTGCCGCGTCCCGGCTCGGAGAAGATGGCGATGCTGCCGCCGAGCTGCTTCACCTCGCTGTGCACCACGTCCATGCCGACGCCGCGGCCGGAGATCTGGGTCACCGAGGCGGCGGTGGAGAATCCGGGGGCCAGCACGAACTGGCTGATCTCGTCGTCCCGCAGATCCGCATCGGCGGCCATCAGGCCGCGCTCCACGGCCTTCTGCCGCACCCGCTCCACGTCGATGCCGGCGCCGTCGTCGCTGATCTCGATCACCACGTCGCCGCCTTCCCGGGACAGACGCAGGTCGATGCGTCCGGACTCGGACTTGCCGACGGCCCGGCGCCGGTCGGGCTGCTCGATGCCGTGGTCCACGGCGTTGCGCAGCATGTGCTCCAGGGGCGGCACCATGCGCTCCAGCAGGCTGCGGTCGAGCTCGCCTTCCACGTTGAAGGCGTGCAGCTCGACGTCCTTGCCGAGTTCCTTGGCCACCTGCCGGACGGTGCGCTTGAGACGCGGCACCAGCCGGCTGAAGGGCACCATGCGGCTGCGCATGAGGCCTTCCTGCAGCTCGGTGTTGACCCGCGCCTGCTGCAGCAGCAGGGTCTCGGCCTCCCGGGCCTTGAACAGCAGGGTCTCCTTGAGGTCCAGCATGTCGGACGCGCTCTCGCCGAGCGCCCGCGAGAGCTGCTGGAGCTGGGAGTAGCGATCCATCTCCAGGGGGTCGAAGTCCTCGTAGCTCGGGCCTTCGAGGCGCTCCTGGCGGAACAGCACCTGGGTCTCGGTCTCGATCTCGAGCCGGCGGAGCTGCTCGCGCAGCCGCTCGATGGTGGTCTCCATCTCGTCCAGGGCGTTGGTGAAGTCGCTCATGCCCTGCTCGACCCGGGCGCGGATGATGCTGCTCTCGCCCGCCAGGTTGACCAGATTCTCCAGCAGGCCGGCGCCGACCCGGACCATCTCCTGGGGGCCGCGCGCCTGGGCGGCGACCGGCTCGGCCCGGTCCGGCGCCTCGGCCGGCGGCGACGGTTCCGCCTGGGTGGCGGCCGGCCGGCGCAGCGGCGCGACGTTGCCGGTGGCGGGCGCCTCGGCGACCGCCGGCTCCGGCTGATCCACCCGGCCCGGCGCCGGCTCGGCCGGCTCCGGCGCGGGCGGCGGCGTGACGCTCGCGGCCTGTGACGGCGCCTCGTCGTCCGGGGTCTCGACCTCCCGGGTCTCGCCCGCCGGCGGCTCGCCGGCAATGGCGGCGCGGGTGCGCCCGACCAGGTCGGCGATGTCGTCGTAGCGCGTCTGCAGCTCGTCGAACAGCCCCGCTTCCGCCGGGCGCTGGCTGTCCTGAAAATCGATGAGATAGGACTCGAACTCGTGGGTCTCGTCCCCCAGCCGGGCGAGCCCGGACAGCCGGGCGCCGCCCTTCAGGGTGTGCAGCGCGCGCAGCAGGTTCTCGAGATGCAGCCGGTTGTCCGGCTCGGACTGCCAGTCGCTGATGCCCTGGTCCAGCGCCTCGAGCAGCTCGTCGGCTTCCTCGAAGAACACCTCGATGATGTCGGCGTCGACGTCCTCGGGCACCAGGTCGGCATCGGCGGCGGACGCCGCGACGGCCGGCGCAGACGGTTGCTCCGCCCGCGCAGGCTCCGGCTCGGCCGGCGCCGCCGGCTGAACGGGTTCCGGCTCGGCCTCCCGGGCCACGGCGGACAGCTCGTCCGCCGTCGGCAGCTCGATCCGACCGGCCTCGTCGGCGTCGACGGTTTCCGCGCCTTCGGTCCCGGATTCCAGATCGGTTTCCGACGCCTCGGCCAGCTGGTCCGGCGCGTCGACGGTCTCGGCGGCGACGTCGGCGGGCGCCTGGGGCGCCAGCGCCATCAGGGTGTCGCGCAGCCCGGCGGCATCCTGGGGCGTCTGATCCGCGGCCAGCGCGTCGAACTGTTCCAGCAGGGCGTCGTGTCCGGCCAGGAACACCGCCCGGGCGTCTTCGGAAAGGCTCTCGAACTCGAATCGCTCGTGGGCCTCGCGCAGCGCCCCGGCGAGGGCGGCCACGGCAGGCTGACTCTCGTCGCCGGCCACCGCCTCGATGTCGGCCAGCGCCCCGCGGATCTCGTCCGCCAGCGCCATGTCCACCGCGCCGTCGTACCAGGCGTCCAGCAGATCGTGGGCCTTCATGATGCTGGCCAGCGCCGGCAGGCTCATCAGCGTGCCGGCGGGCCGGGCCTGCTCGGCCTCGAGCATCAGCCGGTCGGCCTCGACCATGAGCTGCAGGTGGTCGTCGGGCTCGCGTCCGGCGCGCATGGCCTCGACGGAGCCGGCCAGCGCGTCCACCACCTGCCGGAAGAAGTCCGCGGCCTCGCCGTCGAGGCGCGTTTCCGCACCGCTCTGGCGCAGCGCCTGGGCCAGCTCGTAGGTGGGCCCCGCGAGGTCGGAAAGGCTGGTGAGCCCGGCCAGCGCCGCGCTGCCCGACAGGGTGTGCAGGGCGCGCATCGACTCGTCGTCGAGGACGAATCCGTCGTCGCGGCTGGCGGCGGCGAGGCTCTCGACGTGACTGTCGGCCTCGTCGAGGAACAGCAGACGATCCTCGTCCACCTCGGCGTCCGCTGCCGGGGCGGAAGCCGCCGCTGCCGATCCCGCTTCCCGTTCCGCCGGGAGGACCGCGTCTCCCGCCTCGTCGTCCACGGCGTCGGCCAGGCTGCCGCCCGAGGCCAGCAGGTCGGCGCGCTCCATGATGCGCCCCACCGGCGCCATGTCAGGCGCCTCGCGGCGCTCGAAGGTATCCCGCAGGCTCGGCGTCAGCAGCCGCGCTTCCCGGGCCACGGCCACGAATTCGGGGTTCACGGGCACCGTGTCGTCGAGCACCCGGTTGAGCATGTTCTCCACCGACCAGGCCATCTCGCCGAGCACGTTCGCGCCGACCATCCGGCCGCTGCCCTTGAGGGTGTGGAACGCCCGGCGGATCTCCGCGAGATGCGTCTCGTCGTCCGGATCGCTGGCCCAGCCGTCCAGGTGGCCGTCGATGGTCTCGACCACCTCGTCCACCTCCTCGGAGAAGATCTCGACGATCTCCTCGTCGCTCTCGAACTCGTCGGCGAGACCGGCCAGCCCGGCCGGCAGCGCAGCCGGCCCGGCAGGCGCCTGCGGCGCCTCGGGCGGGGGTGCTGCGAACGTCGGTGCCGGCTCCTCGCCGGCATCGGCGCCGCCGACCTCGTCCAGCAGCGACACCGGATCCGGCCCGTCGTCGACGTCCGCCGCCGCGTCCCGGCCCGGCGGCGTGCTGTCGGCGAACCCGGCGTCCGCGCTCGCCGCGTCGGCGGGCGCGGCATCGTCCAGGTCGAACCCGGCATCGTCGCCGGGCTCGTCGAGTTGCACCTCGAACAGGTCCTCGTCGGCGCTGTCCTCGGAGAACCGCGTCGGCTCCGGCACCGACTCGTCGAGATCCTCGAGGTCGAGCTCGAAATCCGCTGCGCCGGGGGGCGCCCCGGCGCCGGCGTCCGCCTCGTTCGCGGCATCGGCATCGGCATCGGCATCGGTGTCCGTCGGGGCGCCGGCTTCCGTCCCGGCGGCCTGGCCGGCGGCGTCCCCGGCATCGGCCGACCCGGCATCCCGACGCACCTCGCCGGCGATCTCGTCGAACAGCCCGTTCGACAGGTCGAAATCCTCGTCCGCCTCGTGCTCGAGGGCCGGCTCCTCGTCCTCGTCGGCCTCGCCGACGGCGCTGACGTCGACGTCGCGGGCGCCGCCGAACAGGGGCTCGACGTTGTCGTCACGCGCGTCGGGCGCCGGATGCCCGGCTTCCTCCGGCTGGGGCGCCGGCTCGGCTGCCGCCTCGGGCCCGGCGGGCGCGACCTCGTCCGTCGCTGGCGGCTGCGCGTCCGCGGCCGGAGGCGCCGCCGGCGCCTCCGGCGCGGCGCTGACGGCCAGGCCGTCGATGCTGCGGGCCGCGAGCTCCAGCACGTCCTCGGCGCCGCCGGGGCTGTCGCTGGCGAGCCGCTCCAGGTAGTAGTCGATGCCCGACAGCGCGTCGGCGAGGCGGTCCAGCTCCTCCCAGGACGGCACGTGGCCGGCCATCAGCTCCAGGCGCACGTAGTGCTGGCAGCGCTGCACCAGTTCCGCGGCCTGGGCCAGCGGGATCATCCGCAGCGCACCGCTGATCTCGTCGAGCTGGTCCGGCGTGTTCTGCAGATGGCGCACGTCCCACTGGGACGACACGTAGTCGACGATGGCCTGCTTGACGGTCTCGAGCCCGTCCCGGGTCTGCTGCGCCACGGCGCGCTGGGCCTCGTCGGTGATCTGCTCGACCTCGCCCTTGCCGGTCTGGGTGAGGCTCGCCAGATTCTCGTCCACCTGCACCAGGGCGCCCGCCACGGTGAGGATGGTGCCTTCGTCCGCCCGGCCGCTCTCGACCACCGCGTTCAGCACCTCGACCTGATCGAGGACGATGCTCTTCGAGCTCTCGAATCCGAGCAGCGACAGGGTGCTGGCGATCTGCTTCAGCGGCGCTGCCAGGTCACCGAGCACCGCCGGTGTCTCGCGGCCGCCGCGGACGAACAGATCGAGCCGGTCCTTGATCCCGCCCAGCTCCTCGCGCAGCGCGGTGGCGGCGCTGATCAGCGCCTGCCGGCCGGACAGGGACATGGACGGCGCCGAATCGCCCTGGGCGGCCGCTTCCTGCAGCGCGCCCAGCAGCTCCGACGTCCGTCCGCGGGCCGCGGCGCCGTCCAGCAGCTGGCGCACCAGCCCCAGCGGCACCGGCCGGCGCAGCGCTTCCACGCCGGACTGGCCGATCTCGCGGATCTCCGAGTCCACCCGCCGCAGCAGCTTGACCGCGTCGGCGTCCAGGCTGCCGTCACCGGCGGCGAGGCTCTCGACGAACTCGCCGAAGGCCTGCCACTGGGCTTCGAACGGCGTGCCCTCGCAGACCCGGCCCATGCCCTGGGCGACCTTGCGCAGCGTGTCGATGGCGCCGGACAGGTCCCCGCCCTTGAGCAGATTGAGCAGCACCTGCTGGTAGACGCCGCGGATCCGCCGCGTCTTCTCCACGCCGTCGATGGCCTGGAACCGCTGCAGCGCCGCGTCGCCGGCGACGCCGTAGAGCTGAATGACGTCGGCGCTCGGCGTCAGCGGCGCCTCGCCCAGATGCCGGCGCAGCTCGTTGACCAGCGGCAGCAGCGCCGCGTCGGAGTCCGGCATGCCCTGCTGCAGCTCGTCGAGGTAGCCCGGCAGCTCGAGGATGCCCTGCATGAGGTGCTGGGAGGCGTCGGCCACGTCGGCGACGCCGCCGTCCATCAGGCTTTCGGACACGCGCTCGAGATGGTCCGCGAGCAGAGTGACGCCGCGCAGCTCCAGCATCACCAGGGTGCCGTGGATCTGATGCAGCGCGTTGACGCAGTCCCGCAGCAGGCTCGACTGCCCGTCGGCGTCCACGGTCGGCGCTCCCGACTCCAGAGCCTCCGCAAAGGCTTCCAGGCTGCCGCGCGCCGTGTTCAGCGTTTCCAGCAGCTCGCCCTTGATCCAGTCGAGCGCGAAGTGTTCTCGGCCTGTCGCCATATGATGGTGCCTTGGTCCTGACCTGAGCTCGGTAGGAGCGGCCTCCCGGCCGCGATGGCCCTGAGCAGGCGCTGTCGCGGCCGGGAGGCCGCTCCTACCTCCGCATCAGCAGATCAATTGTGCTCGGGAAGCTTGAAGCCTTCTACCGACTCACGCATTTCGTTGGCCATGTTCGCCAGGTTGCCGATCGACGACGCGGTCTGCTCCGTGGCGTTCACGGTCTGAGCGGTGATTTCCTGAATCACGTTCATGGTGTTCGAGACGTGCCCCGCGGAGGCGGCCTGCTGCCGCGCGGCGTTGGAGATGTTCTGGATCAGCTCGGCCAGCGACGTCGACACGTTCTCGATCTCCTCGAGCGCCACGCCGGCGTCCTGGGCGCGCTTGGCGCCGTTGACCACCTCCGAGGTGGTCTGCTCCATGGAGATCACCGCCTCGTTGGTGTCCGTCTGAATGGTCTTCACCAGCGCGGCGATCTGCTTGGTGGCCGCCGACGAACGTTCCGCCAGGCGCTGCACCTCGTCGGCCACCACGGCGAAGCCGCGGCCGGCGTCCCCGGCCATGGACGCCTGGATGGCGGCGTTCAGGGACAGGATGTTGGTCTGGTCGGCAATGTCGTTGATGAGCGAGACGATGTCGCCGATCTCCTGGCTCGATTCGCCGAGCCGCTTGATGCGCTTGGAGGTTTCCTGGATCTGGCCGCGGATGGTGTCCATGCCGTGGATGGTGTCCTGCACCACCTCGGCGCCCTTGTTGGCGATCTCCACGGCGCGCTCGGCCACCGCGGCGGACTCCGCCGCATTGGAGGACACGTGGTCGATGGACACGGCCATCTCGTTGATGGCGTGGGAGGCCGCGCCGATCTCCTTGGCCTGGTTCTCGGCGGCGGAGGCCAGGTCGCTGGCGGTAGCCTGGGTTTCCGAGGCCGCCTTCGCCACCTGCACCGACAGGTGGTTGATGTTCGACACCAGGCCGCGCATCTGGTCGATGGCGAAATTGATCGAGTCCGCGATGGCGCCGGTGAAGTTCTCGGTCACCGAGGCGTGGATCGACAGATCCCCTTCGGCGAGGTCGGCGATCTCGTCGAGGAGCTGCAGAATGGCGGCCTGGTTGCGTTCGTTCTGGGAGGCCTGCTCGGCGAGCTGCCTGCGGGTGTCCCGGATCATCGTGATGGCGATGATGGCGACCATGACGATGCCGCCGACGGCGAACCACAGCGCCGTGTTGTTGGCGACCGCCGCGGACCCCGTGAGCACGGACCAGGCCATCCCGGCCATGGTACCGGCCAGCAGCAGCATCATCACGATGAGCAATGGCGACAACTTTCCTGATTTCATATCCCTGTCAATCCGTCTAGTTGGTCTGTGTCCGGCAGGCCCTCGCCTACTCGGCTTCCTGCACGACGTCGAAGAACTTCTCGTCCCGGAGAATCGACTTCAACTGTGCGTCGTAGTACACGCGCCCGCCGTGGCGGAACGCCCCGCGAACGTAGGGCGCCAGCGCCCCGAGGGCATCCGCCGGCGCCGACTCGAAGGTGTCCTCGAGAAAGTGCTGAATGCCCAGCGACTGCTCCACCATGAGACCGGCCACCAGCTCGTCGTCCTCCACCACCAGCACCCGCCACTGAGCCATCGGCAGGGTCGGCGTGAGGCCGAGAAAGTCGTGCAGGTCGATCACCGGGATGAGCCGGCCGCGAATGTTCGCCACCCCCAGCACCCAGCTCTTCACCCCGGGCAGCGCGGCCACCCTGGGGGGTTTGAGGATCTCGCTGATCTCGCCCATGGCGGAGACCAGCCGCAGCCCGCCGATCTGATAGCCCATGCCCTGCCACTGCAGGTGGGCGTCCTCCTTCAGCGGCAGCGGCGCCGCGTGGCGGAAGGTCGCCGTTTCGATGTCGCGGAGCAGGTCCAGTGCTTCCAGGCGGGCCATCGGATCAATCCCTGAGCACGTCGTTGACGGCGTCGATGAGAGTCCGGTCGTCCACCGGCTTGGTCAGGTAGCCGCAGGCGCCCTGCCGCTCGCCCCAGACCCGGTCGGCGTCCTGGCTCTTGGAGGACACGATGATCACCGGGATGTGGCCGGTGTCGTCACCGCGGGTGAGCTGCCGGGTCGCCTGAAAGCCGTTCACGCCCGGCATCACCACGTCCATGAGGATGACGTCCGGCTGCTCCGCGCTCGCCAGGTTGATGCCGTCGGCGCCGCTGGTGGCGGTCAGCACCTGATGACCGTGCCGCGCCAGAATGTTGACGAAGTGGTGGGTTTCCGCCGGAGAATCGTCGACCACGAGAATCCTTGCCATGACCTTCCAGCCTCTCGACTCAGTGAACCAGCGTGCGGATGGTGCCCAGCAGCTCTTCTTTGCTGAACGGTTTGGTGATGTAGCGGTCCGAGCCGACGATGCGGCCCTTGGCCTTGTCGAACAGCCCGTCCTTGCTGGACAGCATCACCACCGGCGTCGCCTTGAATTCACTGTTGTTCTTGATCAGCGCGCAGGTCTGATACCCGTCCAGGCGCGGCATCATGATGTCGACGAAGATGATTTCGGGACGCGAATCGGCAATCTTGGCCAGCGCGTCGAAGCCGTCCGTGGCGGTGATGACGTCGTAGCCTTCCTTGGTGAGCAGGTTCTCTGCACTGCGACGAATCGTTTTCGAGTCGTCGATCACCAGGACCTTGACGCCGCGAAGATCCTCTTCCATGTCCTTCCATGCTCCTGAGGGTTGGGATGCCCTTGCGCATCAGAGCGCGTGCCGGATCGCTGCTTTCGGCCGCACCGCCGGGCGTTGTAGCACGCTACCCTGAAATCCTTCCATAAGTCCCGGTGAGATAAGGGAATTAGGTCTCATTTCAGTTGCCGCATCCCCACCTTACGGGTAGTTTAGCCGGCAACTGCCTCCACGGACGTCCCAGCAGCATGACCACTTCCGGCAGCGGCTTGCGCATCGCCTTCCTCATGGACCCTCTGCCGAGCCTGTCTCTCAAGAAAGATAGCACTTTGGCCATGATTCGCGCGGCCCAGCGTCGCGGCTGGCAGGTGTCCTTCCTCGAGCAGGGCGATCTGGTGCTGCGCCAGAGCGAGCCCCACGCCTTCCTGCACCCCCTGCGGCTGACCGGCCGCTTCGCAGAAACCCTGGACCCGGCGGACGCGACGGACGGCTGGTACGAGCTCGGAGAGGGCAGGGAAACGCCCCTGGCGGAACTCGACGTCATCATGATGCGCAAGGACCCGCCCTTCGACATGGAGTACATCTACACGACGTATTTCCTCGAACGGGCGGAAGCCGCCGGGGTGCTGGTGGTGAACCGCCCGGCGAGCCTGCGGGACTGCAACGAGAAGTTCTTCGCCACGGCCTTCCCGGAGTGCTGTCCGCCGCTGGTGGTCAGCCGCCGCGCGGACGTGCTGCGGGCCTTTCATCGGGAACACCAGAACGTGGTGTTCAAGCGGCTGGACGGCATGGGCGGCAAGTCGGTGTTCCGCATGATGGCGGACGATCCGAACCTGGGCGTGGTGCTGGAGACCCTGACCAACGGCGGCACCGAGCAGATCATGGGGCAGAAGTACCTGCCCGAGATCGCCGACGGCGACAAGCGCATCCTGCTGATCGACGGCGAGCCGGTGCCCTACGCGCTGGCGCGCATTCCCATGGCCGGCGAGTCCCGGGGCAACCTGGCCGCCGGCGGCCGCGGCGAGGGCCGGCCGCTGACCGAGCGCGACCGCTGGATCGCCGCCCAGGTCGGCCCGGCGCTCAAGGAGCGCGGCCTGCTGTTCGTCGGCATCGACGTCATCGGCGACTATCTCACCGAGGTGAACGTCACCTGCCCGACCTGCATTCGGGAACTCGACGCACAGTTCTCCCTGGACATCGGGTCTATGCTGATGGACGAGATTGCCCGCCGGCGCTCCGCCTGACCGGGGCCGCAGCCCGGCCGGCGTCGACACCCGGGCATCTCACCGACTTGAACTGACGACGCACGACCGCATCTACTGACAGCATGGCAGCCGCCACCATCACACCGCGAGACCGCCTCGGCTTCACGCTGTTCCTGGCGCTGTCGCTGCACGCCGCGGTGATTCTCGGGGTCGGCTTCGTGTCCGAGGACAGCGGCCCGCCGGTCCCCACCATCGAGGTGACCCTGGCCCACGCCTCGGAGCCCGACGCCCCGGAGGACGCCGACTTCATCGCCCAGGCCAACCAGCAGGGCAGCGGCACCGAAGCCGAGGCGCTGGAGACCACCACCACCACCGAAGCCGACTTCCAGAGCGACCGCATCCAGCCGGTCACGCCGGCGCCGGTGCCGGTGATGACGCCCGAGACCCGGCGCCAGCGCGAGCTGCTGTCCGCGGCCACCGCCGCCGAGGAGCAGGTCACCGCCGAGGAGACGCTGCCCACCGAACGGGCCGACGCGACGCTGATCGACCCCGCCGCCTCCTACGACGACCTGGCCCGGCAGATCGCCAGCCTCGAGGCGCGGATCGCCGCCGACGAGCAGGCGCTGGCCAAGCGGCCCCGGGTCAAGCGGCTGACCAGCGTGTCGACCAAGTCCGCGGACGAAGCCGCCTATCTGAACGCCTGGCGCCAAAAGGTGGAGCGCATCGGCAACGCCAACTACCCGGGCGGCAACGTCTACGGCAACCTGCGGCTGCTGGTGGTGTTACGCTATGACGGCGCGCTCGAGGAGGTTCGCCTGCTCGAGTCGTCCGGCCACAAGGTGCTCGACGACGCGGCCCTGCGCATCGTCCGGCTGGCGGCGCCGTATCAGGACTTCCCCGTCGAGATGCGCAAGAAATACGACCGCCTGGAGATCATCAGGACCTGGCAGTTCTCCCGCACCGGAACCAGCCTCGACACCTGACGACGCCGGGCCGGGGCGG
>DLCH01000009.1:244504-291480 GCA_002480525.1 Gammaproteobacteria bacterium UBA7803
GGGGCGGCCGCCGGGCCCCGATGGCGGCTCCGGCGGCGTTTCCACAACCCGGAAGAGGCCATGACCGAAGGCAGCAGCCTGAAAAATCACTTCCTGATCGCCATGCCGGCCATGACCGGCAGCTACTTCGGCGACACCGTCACCTACCTGTGCGAGCACAACGACGATGGCGCCATGGGCATCGTCGTCAACAAGCCCAGCGAGCTCTCCCTGGTGGAGCTGCTGGGCCAGCTCGGCATGCCCACCGAGGACGTGGACCCGGCGGTGCCGGTGATGGACGGCGGCCCGGTCGCCCGGGACCGGGGCTTCATCCTGCACAGCGACGACGCGCGGTTCGACGCCTCACTGGACCTCGGCAACGGCATCATGCTGACCGCAGCCCGGGAGGTGCTGGAAGCGATCGGCGCCGGCCGCGGCCCGGCGCGCTATCTGGTGGCGCTCGGCTATGCGGGCTGGGACGGCGGCCAGCTCGAGGAGGAGATCAAGGACAACGCCTGGCTCACCTGCCCGGCGGAGCGCCTCGACGTGGTGTTCGAGGTGCCCTTCGAGAACCGGGTGCTGGAAGCCGCGGCCATCCTCGGCATCGACTTCCGGCTCATGTCCGGTCAGGCCGGCCACGCCTGACCCGGTGACCGCCCGCGACTCAGCCGCGCCCCTGGAACCGGGATACGTGCTGGCGTTCGACTTCGGCCTGCGCTACATCGGCGTCGCCACCGGCCAGACCGTGACCGGCAGCGCCGGTCCGCTCACCGTGCTCACCGCGCGGGACGGCCGGCCGGACTGGCAGGACGTGCTGACACTGATCCGGGAATGGCAGCCGGTGCGGCTGATCGTCGGGCTGCCCCTCAACATGGACGGCAGCGACAGCGACATGGCGGAACGCGCGCGCCGCTTCGCCGCCGAGCTGGCGCGCCGCAGCGCGGTCGCCACGGTGCTCGCCGACGAGCGGCTGACCACCCGGGAGGCCCGGTCCCGATCCGCCGCCCGCGGCGAGCCCGCCGGCGGCGATCACGCCCTGGCGGCGGCGCTGATCGCCGAGACCTGGCTGAACGAGCAGCGCTGAGCCGCTGCCGGCCGCCCTGCGGTCAGGCGTCCGGGTCCTCGGGCGCGCCTTTCTCCACCGGTTCGCCGGCCTCGTTCCAGGTCTCGAAACCCGGGTGCGCCCGCACGTTGGTGTAGCCGAGGTCCCGCAGGGCCTTGGTCACCAGCGCCGCCCGGGTGCCGGTCCGGCAGTAGGTGATGATCTCGGCGTCGGCGTCGCGCACGCTGCGCGTCACCACGAATTCGGCGACGCCCCGGGGCACCGAGCGGGCGCCGGGGACGTGCCCGGCCTCGTACTCGGACTCCGAGCGCACGTCGAGCAGGACCAGATCCGGGTTGGCGGCGCGACGGGCCTTCAGGTAGTCGTTGTCGACGAAATCGATGCCGGCCCGGGCGCGCTCCACCGCCTCGTCGACGGTCGCGGGCTCCGCGGCAGCGGTGGTGGTAACGACGATGCAAGCGGCGAGCAGCACTGCCCGACCGGCGGATCCAACCAGCCTCATCATCGGCTCTCCTGCAGAACGACTGCCCGCAAGCCTAGCGCAGGCCGGCGCCGGCGTGAACGGGGCCGGACTCAGCGCCGGTACTGGATGCCGCCGGGCTCGTCCTCCTCGATCCGCAGCCCTGCGACCGCGGCCATCGGGTCCGGATTGGCGTCGGAGCCGAGCTTGATCATCAGCCGCAGGTCGTTCGGCGAATCGGCGTGGGCGAGGGCGGACTCGTAGGTGATCTCGCCGGAGCTGTAGAGCTTGTAGAGCGCCTGGTCGAAGGTCTGCATGCCGTGCTCGGTGGACTTCGACATCAGCTCCTTCAGCAGGTGCACGTCGCCCTTGCGGATGTGGTCCGCCACCAGGGGCGTGTTGATCAGCACCTCGATGGCGGCGCGGCGGCCCTGGCCGTCCACGGTGGGAATGAGCTGCTGGGCGACCATGGCCTTGAGGTTCAGCGACAGGTCCATCCACACCTGGCTGTGCCGGTCCGTGGGGAAGAAGTGGATGATGCGGTCGAGCGCCTGGTTGGCGTTGTTGGCGTGCAGCGTGCACAGGCACAGGTGGCCGGTCTCGGCGAAGGCCACCGCGTGCTCCATGGTCTCGCGGGTGCGCACCTCGCCGATCATGATCACGTCCGGGGCCTGCCGCAGGGTGTTCTTCAGCGCCACCTCGAAGGAGTCCGTGTCCACCCCCACCTCGCGCTGGGTGATGATGCAGCCCTTGTGCTGGTGGATGAATTCGATCGGGTCCTCGATGGAGATGATGTGGCCCGACGAGTGCTCGTTGCGGTGGCCGATCATGGCGGCCAGCGACGTGGACTTACCGGTGCCCGTGGCGCCCACGAAGATGATCAGGCCGCGTTTGGTCATGGCCAGGTCTTCGATGATCCGCGGGAGCTGCAGGTCCGCCACCCGCGGGATGTTCACCTCGATGCGCCGCAGCACCATGCCCACCAGGTTGCGCTGATAGAACGCGCTGACCCGGAACCGGCCGAGCCCGGCGGTGTTGATGGCGAAGTTGCACTCGTGCTCCTTGCGGAACTGCTCCTTCTGATCCTGGTTCATGACGCCGAGCACCATGTCCCGGGACTGCTCCGGCGACAGGTCGTTCTTGCCGGCGCTGTAGAGCTTGCCGTTGATCTTCAGCATCGGCGGCTTGCCGGCGGTGATGAACAGGTCGGAGGCGCCTTTCTCCACCACCAGTTTGAGCAGCTTGTCGAATTCCATGGGTCACTCCCGTCCGGCGCGGCCGCCGGCGCTTCGTTCCGGCGATCAGAATTTCTCGGGCATCTTGGCTTTCTCCCGGGCGGTGTCCCGGGTGATGGTGCGCTTGTTCACCAGGTCCAGCAGGCACTGATCCAGGGTCATCATGCCGTGGGAGGCGCCGGTCTGGATCGCCGAGTACATCTGCGCCACCTTGTCCTCGCGGATCAGGTTCCGGATGGCCGGCGTGCCGATCATGATCTCGTGGGCGGCCACCCGGCCGCCGTTGACGCGCTTGAGCAGGGTCTGGGAAATCACCGCCTGCAGCGACTCCGACAGCATCGACCGTACCATGTCCTTCTCTTCGGCCGGGAACACGTCGATGACCCGGTCGATGGTCTTGGCGGCGGACGTGGTGTGCAGGGTGCCGAACACCAGGTGGCCGGTCTCGGCGGCGGTCAGCGCCAGGCGGATGGTCTCCAGGTCGCGCATCTCGCCCACCAGGATGATGTCCGGGTCTTCCCGCAGGGCCGAGCGCAGGGCCTCGTTGAAGCCGTGGGTGTCGCGGTGCACCTCGCGCTGGTTGACCAGGCACTTCTTCGACTCGTGCACGAACTCGATCGGATCCTCGATGGTGAGGATGTGGTCGTAGCGGTTGTCGTTGATGAAGTCGATCATCGCCGCCAGGGTGGTGCTCTTGCCCGAGCCGGTGGGCCCGGTCACCAGCACCAGGCCGCGCGGCGTCATGGAGACGTCCTTGAAGGTCTGGCCCATGCCCAGGTCCTCCATGGTCAGCACCTTGGAGGGAATGGTCCGGAACACCGCGCCGGCGCCCCGGTTCTGGTTGAAGGCGTTGACCCGGAAGCGGGCCACGCCGGGCACCTCGAAGGAGAAGTCCGTCTCGAGGAACTCCTCGTAGTCCTTGCGCTGCTTGTCGTTCATGATCTCGTAGATCAGCGCGTGCACTTCCTGATGCTCGAGCGGCGGCAGGTTGATGCGGCGCACGTCGCCGTCGACGCGGATCATGGGCGGGAGGCCCGCCGAGAGATGAAGGTCCGAAGCGCCCTGCTTGGCGCTGAAGGCGAGAAGCTCGGTGATGTCCATTGCGGTCCCTGTCTGCGCGGTCCTGTGTGTGCGCGGCCGGGGGCGATCCCATCCCCGGCACCATGCCCCGATGCCTGCGGCAGCGTCGCCCCGGGGCGCCGGCCCGCGCCTCCGGCGGCCCTCGCGTGATCGCCGCGGCCCGTGCCGACCGCCGCACGCTGTCGCGGGCGGATCGACCTCAGGGGCTTTCCCTATAGTATTATCGGCCCCCCCGATTCACCACGACGTCATCACCCTTGCCGCCGGCGCGTGCGAAATCTGCGACCAAGTTGGCACCATGACCTTGCAGTCCGTCTCCGACCACATGCCTGACATTTCCGCCAACGTGCGCCGGGTGCGCGCCGACATCGACGCCGCCGCCCGCGCCTGCGGCCGGGACCCGGCCACCGTGCACCTGCTGGCCGTGTCGAAGACCCAGCCGCCGGCCGCGGTGCGGGCCGCGGCGGCCGCGGGCTGCACGGACTTCGGCGAGAACTACCTGCAGGAAGCGGTGGCCAAGATCGAGGCGCTCGCCGATCTGGACGTGCGCTGGCACTTCATCGGCGCGATCCAGTCCAACAAGACCCGGCAGATCGCCGAGCACTTCCACTGGGTGCACACCGTCGGCCGCGAGAAGATCGCCCGCCGGCTGTCGGAGCAGTGTCCGGCGGGCCGGGTGCTCGACGTCACCGTGCAGGTGAACATCGACGACGATCCGGCCAAGGCCGGGGTGGCGCCGGAGGACGCCGGCGCGCTGCTGGCCGCGATGACGGCGCTGCCGAACTTGCGCCCGCGCGGCTTGATGACCATCCTGCAGCGCGACTCGTCGCCCCTGGCGAGCTACCGCCGGCTGGCCGACCTGTTCGAGCGCCTCGCGCCCGCCGGCGGCGCGCACTGGGACACGCTGTCCATGGGCATGAGCGGCGACTTCGCCGAGGCCGTCGCCGCCGGCGCGACCTGGGTGCGAATCGGCACCGCCCTGTTCGGACCGCGCACCGCCCGACCGCCGCGGCCCGACGCCTGACACCGCAGACTGGAGTGACCACGTGAAGGACCTGACGATCGCATTCATCGGCGCCGGCAACATGGCGCGCAGCCTGGTGAACGGTCTGCTCGCCGCCGGCGTCGACGCCGGGCACATCCGCGCCAGCGACCCCGATGCCGGCCAGCGGGCGCGCCTCGCGGCCCTGGGCATCGTCGCCGTCGACACCAACCGGCAGGCCGTCGCGGGCGCCGACGTGGTCGTGCTCGCCGTCAAGCCCCAGGTGCTCGGCGACGTGCTTTCGGAACTGCCCGTCGAGGCGGGGCAGCTCGTCGTGTCCATCGCCGCGGGGGTGCCCCTCGAGGCGCTCGAGCGCTGGACGCCGGCGGGCACCGCCATCGTGCGCTGCATGCCGAACACGCCGGCCCTGCTCGGCGCGGGCATCACCGGCCTGTTCGCGAACCCGGCGGTCAGCGCCGGGCAGCGCGCCAGCGCCGACGCCGTGCTGGCCAGCGCCGGGCGCACGGTCTGGGTCGACGACGAGGACCTGCTGGACGCGGTCACCGCCGTGTCCGGCAGCGGACCGGCCTATTTCTTCTATCTCATGGAAGCCATGATCGACGCCGGCGAAGCCCTCGGCCTCGATCGCGACACGGCCACGCTGCTTACGCTGGAAACGGCCTACGGCGCCGCCAGGATGGCCAGGGAGGGCGACGAGCCGCCGGGCCGTCTGCGTGCCAACGTGACCTCCCCGGGCGGGACCACGGAGCGGGCGCTGTCTATACTGGACGACGGCGGGGTCCGGCAGGCCCTCAACGACGCGATCGCCGGCGCGGCACAGCGGGCACGGGAACTAGCTAAGGACATCGGCCAATCATGAACGAAGCCCTCCACTTCGCCGTCAGCTTCCTGCTCCAGGTGGTGAGCTTCATCTTTGTGGCCCGCTTTCTGCTGCAGGCCTGTCGGGTGGATTTCTACAATCCGATCTCCCAGGGCCTGGTGCGCATCACCGATCCCGTGCTGAAGCCGCTGCGGCTGGTGCTGCCCGGCTACCGCAACTTCGACTTCGCCTCGTTCTTCGCCGCCGTGGTGGTGCAGATCCTGCTGATCATGGCGCTCTCCGCCCTCGGCGGCGGCTACGTCGGCAGCGTCGCCACCATCATTCTGTCGGGGCTGATGCAGGTGATCCTCGAGTGCATCCGCATCTTCTGGTGGTCGATCCTGATCGTCATCATCGCGGGCTGGATCGCGCCGGGCAGCTACCACCCGGCGCTGGCCCTGCTGCAGCAGATCACCGAGCCGCTGCTGGCGCCGGCGCGGCGCCTGCTGCCGCCCATGGGCGGCATCGACTTCTCGCCGATCCTGGTGTTCCTGATCCTCGGCGTCATCGAGCGCATCCTGCCCCAGGTGTTCATGGCGCTGCTGTGAGCGGCCCCGCGGCCGCCGCAGGACCGGCCCGGTGGCGCGGCCCGGCAAGTTGAAGCGGCGAAAGCCGTTGCTTTAGACTCGCCGTCCCCTTGCGTCCCGGACTCCTGATGGCGGACTCCGTGCCTTCCGATTCGGTGGGCCTGGTCACCCCTCGAATCTTCGCCAGCGAAGATCCGCTCACCCTGCAGTGCGGGGCGACGCTGCCGCGCTTCGACCTGGTGTACGAGACCTACGGCGAGCTGAACGCCTCGCGCAGCAACGCCGTGCTGATCTGTCACGCCCTGTCCGGGCACCACCACGCCGCCGGCTACCACAGCGCGGACGACCGCAAGCCCGGCTGGTGGGACACCTGTATCGGTCCGGGCAAGCCCATCGACACCGACCGCTTCTTCGTGGTGTGTCCGAACAACCTCGGCGGCTGCCACGGCAGCACCGGCCCGACCAGCGACGACCCGGCCACCGGCGAACCCTACGGGCCCACCTTCCCGGCGGTGACGGTGCCGGACTGGGTGCACAGCCAGCGGCGGCTGGCCGACCACCTGGACATCGAGCGCTTCGCGGCCGTCATCGGCGGCAGCCTCGGCGGCATGCAGGCCATGCAGTGGGCGATCAGCTATCCCGAGCGGGTCCGGGCGGCGGTGCTGATCGCCTCGGCGCCCCGGCTGTCGGCCCAGAACATCGCCTTCAACGAGATCGCCCGCCAGGCCATCACGTCCGATCCGGACTTCCACGACGGCCACTACCGCGCCCGGGGCACCAACCCCGACCGCGGGCTCATGCTGGCGCGCATGGTGGGTCACGTGACCTACCTGTCCGACGACGGCATGCGCCAGAAATTCGGCCGCGAGCTGAAGTCCGGCGACCCGCGGGAGGCCAGCGGGGTCGAGTTCCAGGTGGAGAGCTACCTGCATCACCAGGGCCGGTCGTTCTCCCGCAGCTTCGACGCCAACACCTACCTGCTGATGACCCGGGCGCTGGACTACTTCGACCCGGCCGGCGAGCACGGCGACGACCTGGTGGCCGCCCTCGCTCCGGCCCGGTGCCGCTTCCTGGTGGTGTCGTTCACCACCGACTGGCGGTTCTCGGTGGAGCGGTCCCGGGAGATCGTCGACGCCCTGGTGCGGGCCCGCAAGAACGTCGCCAGCGCCATCATCGACACCGAGCACGGCCACGATTCGTTTCTGCTGCCCGTGCCGCGCTACGTCGACGTGCTGGGCACCTATCTGCGCCGGCTGGCCGACGAGGTGGCGGCGGGCGGGGACGCGAACACGAGGGGGGCCGCCGCCGATGCGCGCTGACCTGTCGATCATCGCCGACCTGATTCACCCGGGCGCCCGGGTCCTCGACCTCGGCTGCGGCACCGGCGAGCTGCTGGCGTTCCTGCAGACCGAGCGGCAGGTGAACGGCTACGGCCTGGAAATCGACCCCGGCAACATCACCACCTGCGTCGACAAGGGCGTCAACGTGATCGAGCAGAACCTGGACGAGGGGCTCGACAACTTCCCCGACGACAGCTTCGACATGGTGGTGATGACCGAGACCCTGCAGTCCGTGCGGGCGCCGGAGCGGATGCTCGACGAGATGCTGCGGATCGGCCAGGAGTGCATCGTCACCTTTCCGAACTTCGGCCACTGGCGCTGCCGCTGGCATCTGTCCTGGCGGGGCCGCATGCCCGTCGCCAGCCACCTGCCCCACAGCTGGTACGACACGCCCAACATTCACCTGTGCACGTTCGACGACTTCGAGCGCCTGTGTCAGGATAAACGCTTGGAGATCATCGAGCGCTTCGTGGTCGACCACCGCCACGTCAACCGGCCGCTGATCAACCGCTTTCCGAACTTCTTCGGCACCTACGCCTTCTACCGACTCGGCCGACCCAACGGAGGGTAAACGATGCGCGCATCCGTCGTCCGCCTGCTCTGCCTGACCTGCCTGGCGGCCGTCGCCCCGGGCGCGGCGGTGGCCGAGCAGTTCGAGCGTATCGGCCCCTACGAGGCCCACTACAGCGTGGTGTCCACGACGTTCCTGAAGCCCGCCGTGGCCGCGGACTACGGCATCGTCCGGGCCCGGGACCGGGCGCTGGTCAACATCGCGGTGATCGACCCCGCCGCGGGTCCGGTGCCGGCCACCGTCACCGGCACGGTCACCGACCTGCTCGGCACCACCCGCGACCTGGAATTCCGGGAAGTGCGGGAGGGCGAGGCGATCTACTACCTGGCCACGGCCCGGCACGGCGACGAGGAGACCCTGCGGTTCCGCATCGACGTCGCCACGCCGGAGACCGGCCCGCACCAGCTCGCCTTTCAGCAGAAACTCTACTGGAACGCGCCGTGAAGCTGATCCTGGCCAGCGGCAACGCCGGCAAGCTGGCCGAGCTGCGGCGGCTGCTCGAGCCCCTGGGCATCGACCTGGAGTCCCAGGCGGCGCTCGGCATCGCACCCGCCGCCGAGACCCGGTCGACCTTCGTCGAGAACGCCCTGGACAAGGCCCGTCACGCCTCCCGGGAGTCGGGCCTGCCGGCGCTGGCGGACGATTCCGGGCTGGTGGTGCCCATGCTCGGCGGCGCCCCGGGCATCCGCTCGGCGCGTTATGCCGGTGACGACGCCGACGACGACGCCAACAACGCCAAGCTGATCGCCGCCCTCGGCGACGCCCGGGAGCCGGCCGCGCACTTCTACTGCGCCCTGGTGCTGCTGCGCCACCCCGAGGACCCGGCGCCGCTGGTGGCCACCGGCCGCTGGGACGGCCGCATTCTCGGCGAGCCCCGCGGCGACGGCGGGTTCGGCTACGACCCGCTCTTCCTGGTGCCCGGGGCGGGCTGCACCGCCGCCGAGCTGCCGGCCGCCGAGAAGAACCGGCTGAGTCATCGCGGCCAGGCCATGGCGATGCTGCTGGAGAGCCTGCGCGCCGAGGTCTGAATGCGCCCCCCGGCCGCCACACCACCGACCGCGCCCGCGATGCCCGACCCCGGGCTGGGGCTGTACCTGCACTTCCCCTGGTGCGTGCGCAAGTGCCCGTACTGCGACTTCAATTCCCATCCGGTGCGGGGCAGCCTCGACGAGGACGGCTACGTCGGGGCGCTGCTGCGTGACCTCGGCGACAGCCTCGCCGACGTCCCGCCAGGGACCATCGCCACGGTGTTCTGCGGCGGCGGCACGCCGAGTCTGTTCTCCGCCGACGCCTTCGCCCGGCTGTTCGAGCACCTTGCGCCCTGGCTGCGCAGCGACGCGGAGATCACCCTGGAGGCCAATCCGGGAACGGTGGAGCACCACGACTTCGCCGCCTGCCGCCGGGCCGGCATCAACCGGCTGTCACTGGGCGCCCAGTCCTTCTCCGGGTCCCAGCTCGCCCGGCTGGGCCGCATCCACGCCGCCGACGACACGGCCCGCGCGGTCGAGCGCGCCCGGGCCGGCGGCTTCGAGGACATCAACCTGGACATCATGTACGCGCTGCCCGAGCAGACCGTCGACGCCGCCCTGGCCGACCTGGAACGTGCCGTCGCCCTGGCGCCGACGCACCTGAGCTGGTACCAGCTCACCTTGGAGCCCAAGACCGAGTTCGCCCGCCGGCCCCCGCCGCTGCCCGACGACGACGTCGTCGCCGACATGGAGGAGGCCGGCCGGGACCTGCTCGCCGGCGCGGGTTACCAGCGCTACGAGGTGTCCGCCTACGCCCGCCCCGGCCGGCGCTGCCGGCACAACCTGAACTACTGGACCTTCGGCGACTATCTCGGCGCCGGGGCCGGCGCCCACGGCAAGCGCACCCGGCGCGGCCCCGGCGGGGTGCGCATCGAGCGCACCCGCAAGGCCAGCCAGCCCCGGCTCTACCTCGCCGACCCGGCGGCGACCGAGCGCGTCGCTGTCGGCGCCGACGAGGTCGTGTTCGAGTTCATGATGAACGCGCTGCGCTGCGTGGACGGCGTCGACTGGCCGACGTTCGAGGCGCGAACGGGGCTGCGGCGGGAGGACGTCGGCGTCTGGTCGGAGCTCGCGGCCGCCGGTCTGGTGCGGGAGGATCGGGTCGCGGCGACGGACGAGGGGCTGCGGTTCCTGGACGGGGTCCTTCAGCGTTTCCTGCGGTAGCGCAGGTCCCACACCCGGTGGCCGAGCCTGAGGCCCCGGGCCTCGAACCGGGTGCGCGGCCGCTCGTTGTCGGCGACGCTGGCATCGTCGTCGATCCGCGGCGCCCGCTCCCGCAGCAGCGCGGGCTCGGCATCGAGCACCTCGATGATCCACTCGGCGTAGGGTTCCCAGTCCGTGGCGACCCACAGCAGCCCGTCCGGCGCCAGCCGGTCCGCGACCAGCGCGGCCAGCTCCGGCTGCACCAGGCGCCGCTTGTGGTGCCGCGTCTTGGGCCAGGGGTCCGGGAAGAAGATCCGTACCTCGGTCAGCGAGCCGCTGCCCAGCCCGCGGGTGAGCAGGTCCTCCGCCGGGGCCTCCACCAGCCGCAGGTTGCGCAGATCGTGCTGCTCGATGCCGAGCAGCGCCGAGCCGATGCCCGGCTGATAGATCTCGGCGCCGATCAGGCGCCAGTCCGGCCGTTCCAACGCCCACTCGATCAGCGCCTGACCCATGCCGAAGCCGATCTCCAGGCCCAGGGGCCGGGCGTCGTCGCCGTCCTGGAAAACCGCCGCCGGCTGCGGGCTCAGCGCCTCCAGGGGGACGACGAACCGGTCGGCGAGCTGCTCCAGCGCCCGGGCCTGACCCCGGGTCATCCGGCCGCGGCGGCGGACGTAGGTCTGGGTGGTCTCGGCGGCGCCGCGTGCCGGTGGCCGGTCCGCCGCCGGGTCGTGGTGATCGGTCACCCGGAGCCTCCGATCAGGCCGCGCCGCCGCGCAGCGCGGTCCAGGCGAGCAACAGCCAGCCGGCGATGAACGCGACGCCGCCGAGCGGCGTCACCGGTCCGAGCCAGCGCGGGCCGCCCAGGGCGAGGGCATAGAGGCTGCCGGAGAACAGCAGGACGCCCAGCGCGAACAGCCAGCCCGCACCGTCCAGGGACCCGGGGGCCGGCTGTCCGGACAGGGCGGCGGCTCGCGACCACACGCCGACGGCGAGCAGCGCGAGCGCGTGCACGAGGTGATAGGTGACGGCGGTCTGCCAGGTATCCAGGCCGTCCGCGCCGAGCCGGGCCTTGAGGCCGTGGGCGCCGAAGGCGCCGAGGCCCACGCCGGCGGCGCCGAGCAGCCCGGCGAGGGCGAGCAGCGGCGAGGCGTTCATCACCACCCGATCAACCCCACGGCAGCAGCCGGCTCAGGCCGCGACCGCGGCCTTGAGCTTCTTCATGGCGTTCTTCTCGATCTGCCGGATGCGCTCCGCCGAAACGTCGTAGCGGGCGGCGAGATCGTGCAGGGTCAGCTTGTCGTCCGCCAGCCAGCGGTTCTGGATGATGTCGCGGCTGCGCTCGTCGAGCGCCGCGAGCGCCGTGGACAGCCGCTCCGCCGCCGACGAGCGCCAGTCGTCCTCGGCGACCACGTCCTCGGGGTTGCCCCCTTCCTGCTCCAGGTACTGGGCCGGCGCGAAGTAGCCGCCCTCGCTGTCGTCGTCGTCGTCGAAGCCGTCGAAGGACAGGTCGCTGGCCGCCATGCGGCCTTCCATGCGCGACACCTCCTCCTCGGAAACGCCGAGCTCGGCGGCCATGGTCCGGGTCTCGTCCTGGGTCAGCCAGGCGAGCCGGCGCTTGTTGCTGCGCAGATTGAAGAACAGCTTGCGCTGGGCCTTGGTGGTGGCGACCTTGACGATCCGCCAGTTGCGCAGGATGAACTCGTGCATCTCGGCCTTGATCCAGTGCACGGCGAAGGAGATGAGGCGCACGCCCACCTCGGGGTTGAAGCGCTTCACCGCCTTCATCAGGCCGACGTTGCCCTCCTGGATCAGGTCACCCTGGGACAGCCCGTAGCCCTGATAGGAGCGGGCCAGGTGCACCACGAACCGCAGGTGCGAGATGACCAGCTGACGCGCGGCGTCGAGGTCGTCGTGATAGTAGAACCGCTCGGCCAGCGCCTTTTCCTCGTCGGCGCTCAGCACGGGAATGGCGCTCACCGTACGCACGTAGGAATCCAGGTCGCGGCCCGGCGACAGGCTGTTCAGCGACAACAGATTCGCGGTCATGTGATACCTCCGGTAACACCTGGGGACAGAATTCTAGCACTCGTGAGGTTTGACTGCTAAGACCCCGGCGGGTTCCCTGGAATCTGCGTCGCGGAACCGGGACAACGCCTTGAATTCTATAGAATTTCCAGGTCGCCCAGGCGCTGCCTGGCGGCCACCAGGGCGCCGCCGACCCCGAGCAGGGCGGCCAGCAGGAACAGCCCGCCCAGGAAGATGAAGTCGAAGCCGGCGAGCTCCAGCTCCCGGCCATAGCTGCCGAGCAGGTCCGTGAGCGGCCCCTCGATCACCAGGATGCCGATGCTGATCAGCATGGCCGCCACCAGCCCGCCGCCGAGCCCGTACACCAGCCCGAAGTAGAGGAACGGCCGGCGGATCTGCGCGTCCGTCGCGCCCACCAGCTTGAGCACCCGCAGCTCTTCCAGGCGCGCCTCGATGGCCAGCCGCACCGAGGTCGCGGTGATCAGCACGGCGCCGAGCCCGAACAGGGCCGCGAGCATCGCGCCGAGGCGGGACACCACCCGGGTGATGTCGGTCACCCGCTCGAGCCAGGTCTTCTCCACCACCACCTCGGCGACCCCCTCGGCCTCTTCCGCCAGGGCCGCCAGCGCGTCCAGGTCCTCGGGACCGGCGCCGCGCGCCAGGGTGGCCCGCAGCGAGGCGGGCAGCGGATTGTCGTCCAGCATGTCCAGGGCGTCGGCGAGGTCGGTGTAGCGGCGGAACTCGGCCAGGGCCTCGTCGGCGGACACCACGGTGACGTCGGCCACGGCGCCATGGCGGGTGAGGGCGTCGGCCAGGGCGTCCGGCGCACCCGACGCCGCGTCCAGCTCGAAGTAGACGGACAGCCCCGGCCGGCCCTCCCAGGCGCCGGTCATGGCCGCCAGGTTCTGCTGCAGCAGGAACAGGCCGGCCGGCAGGGCCAGGGCGATGCCGACCAGCAGCCACACCAGCAGGCTGGTGCCGAGGCGTTCCGCCACGAAGTGGCCGGTCTCGCCGACGATGCGCCGATGGTCGCGGCCGAGCGCCAGCAGGCCGGCGCGCTGACGGGGCCAGGGATCGCGGGCGGCCTTACCGCGCATGGTCAGGCTCCCCGTCGTCGCCGCCGTCCGTGTCCGGCGCCCCGGCCACGGCCGACGCCGCCGCGCCGGGCGTGTCGCTGACGATGCTGCCCTGGGACAGCTCGATGATGCGCATGCCCATGGATTCGATCAGGTCCCGGTCGTGACTGGCCACCACCACCGTGGTGCCGATCTGATGGAACTGCCGGAACAGATCCATGATGTCCCGGGACAGCTCCGGGTCGAGATTGCCGGTGGGCTCGTCGGCCAGCAGGATCTTGGGGCGCGTCACCACCGCCCGGGCGATCCCCACCCGCTGCTGTTCGCCGGTGGACAGGTAGCGGGGGAACAGGCCCTCCTTGCTCAGCAGGCCCACCCGGGTCAGCGCCGCCCGCACCCGCCGGGCGATGTCCCGGGGCTTCAGGCCCACCACCCGCAGCGGCAGCGCCACGTTCTCGAACACGCTGCGGTTGGCCAGCAGGTGGTGATCCTGGAACACGGCGCCGAGGTGCTGGCGATAGTAGGGGAGGCGCCGGCCGGAAAGCTGGGTGACGTTGACGCCGTTGACGAGAATCTGGCCCCGGGTGGGGCGGTCGAGGCACAGCAGCAGCTTGAGAAACGTGCTCTTGCCGGCGCCGGAGTGGCCGGTCAGAAAGGTCATGGAGCCGGTGTCGAAGCTGGCCGTGAGCTCCTTCAGGCCTTCCTGGCCGTTGTCGAAGCGCTTCGTGACCTGGTGAAACTCGATCTGACCCACGTCGTTCCGGTCGCCCTCAGTCCGTGGCCAGCAGCGCGTCGACGAACGCGTCGGGATCGAACGGCTTCAGATCCTCCACGCCCTCGCCCACGCCGATGAAGTAGACCGGCTTGGCGATCTGGCGGGCGATGGCGAACAGCACCCCGGCCTTCGCCGTGCCGTCCAGCTTGGTGATGACCAGCCCGGTCAGGCCGACGGCCGCGTCGAACTCGCGGACCTGGGACAGCGCGTTCTGGCCGACGCCGGCGTCCAGCACCAGCAGAACCTCGTGAGGCGCCCGCTCGTCCAGCCGGCTCACCACCCGCCGGACCTTCTTCAGCTCCTCCATCAGGTTGCTCTTGGCCTGCAGACGCCCGGCGGTATCCGCCATCAGCACGTCGACGCCCCGGGACTTCGCCGCCTGCACGGCGTCGTACACCACCGAGGCGCTGTCCGAGCCCTGTTTCTGGGCCACCACCGGCACCCCGGCCCGTTCGCCCCACTGCTGGAGCTGCTCCACCGCGGCGGCCCGGAACGTGTCGCCCGCCGCCAGCATCACCGACCGGCCCTCGCCCTTGAGGCGCTGCGCGAGCTTGCCGATGGTGGTGGTCTTGCCGACGCCGTTGACGCCGACGAAGAACACCACGAACGGCCGCGCGGCCGGATCGATCTCGAAGGGCCGGACCAGCGGCGCCAGGGCGTCCTTCAGCAGGCCGGCCAGGGCACCGTGCAGGGCCCGGGTGTCGTTCAGCTCCCGGCGCTTCACCCGCTGGGCCAGCTCGGCCATGATCTCCCGGGTGGTGTCGGTGCCGACGTCGGTGAGCAGCAGGGCCGTCTCCAGCTCCTCCATCACCGATTCGTCGATTTCCTTCTCGCCCAGCAGCAGGTTGCCGACGCCCTCGGCGAGCTGCCCCCGGGTCTTCGACAGGCCGCTCTTCAGCCGCTGCCAGAATCCGCCCTTGCGTTGTTCCGTGTCGTTGTCGCTCAACTTCTCGATCACTGCCGGTCTTGAGTCCGCCGACCGGTACGGCCCGGAACCGTCCGGGGCGGCGGCGGGGTAAACTGGCGCGATGGCCAGCAACGAGGTGCGCATTATCGGTGGTAACTGGAGAGGGCGAAAGCTCGTCTTCCCGGACCGGCCCGATCTGCGCCCCACCCTGGGACGGGTGCGCGAGACCCTGTTCAACTGGCTGCGTGCCGACGTCCCCGGCGCCCGCTGCCTGGACCTGTTCGCCGGCAGCGGCGCGCTGGGCTTCGAGGCGCTGTCCCGCGGGGCCCGGGAGGTAACCTTCGTCGAGCGGGACCGGCGCGCGGCGGCGGCGCTCACGGCCAACGCCGAGCGCCTGGAAGCCGGTGAGCGGGCCCGCATCCTGTGCGACCGGGCCGAACGGGTGCTGCGCCGCTGCGCCGAGCCCTGGGACGTGATCTTCGTCGATCCGCCGTTCCGCGACGCCGATCTCGCCGCCGTTCTCGATGCCGTCGCCGTCGCCGACGCCCTGGCCGGAGAGGGCCTGATCTATGTCGAGGCGCCCCGCCGGGCCGTCCTCGACCTCGGCGCCTGGCGGGTGGTCCGCGAGGGCCACGCCGGCGACACCCGTTTCGGGCTCCTTGCCACCCCCTGACGGGGCCGATACCATCCCGCGCTTTCCTCCGGGGGGAGTCGCTGATGCGCGTCGTCGTCTATCCAGGGTCGTTCAATCCCATCACGCGGGGTCACATGGACCTCGTCAAACGGGCGTTGAACCTGTTCGACCACGTCATCGTGGCCATCGGCACCTCGGCCCAGAAGGACCCCAAGGTGGATCTGAAGGACCGCATCGACCTGTGCCGCGAGGCCCTCGACGACTTCGGCGACCGGGTCTCGGTGGAGGGGTTCAACACGCTGCTGGTGGACTACGTGCGCAGCAAGGGCTCCCACTACATCCTGCGGGGGCTGCGGACCGTGACGGACTTCGACTACGAGTTCCAGATGGCGGAGATGAACCAGTCCCTCGATCCCAGCATCGAGTACGTGTTCCTGCCCACCTCGAAGGAATGCTCCTTCATCTCGTCCACGCTGGTGCGGGAAATCGCCGCCCTCGGGGGCGACATCTCCCAGTTCGTGCATCCCGCGGTGGTGAAGGCTTACGCCAGGCCCTGAAGCGGCGAACGCCGGGCCCGGCAGGCGGCATCGGGCGGGCGCCCGACGCCGGTCAGACGGCTGGGATCACTCGCTCGGCGGCGCCTGACGGCGGCCGGCGCTGCGGCATCCCAGACAGCGTACGAAGGTCTCGCGGGCCGGGCCCACCACCAGGGTGTCGGCCGCTTCGCTGACGTTGCCGCCGGCGGCGCTGAACGGCAGGCTGACGATGAACGCGGCGGCGCCCAGGGTGGTGATCACCAGCCCCACCGGGCGCGCGACCAGGACGTCCCCGGTCATGGCCATGGCGGACGGCTCTTCCTCCTCGGCGGCCCAGGCCGGCGTGGCGACCCAGCCCAGCAGCAGGACCCACAGCAGCAAACGGCGTGATGGCTTCATGTCGACGGTTCCATTGGTTGCTGTCGCGGCCGGCGATCCTGCCGACCCTCTCCTCGACACTCTAGCACTAGTTCGCCGCAATACCTTGGGCTCGTTGGCATTTCGGACAGAAAACCGTTGCCCGCTGCCCCAGGCGGAGGCCGCGCAGCGTGGCGCCGCAGACCTTGCAGGGCTCGCCGTCGCGCCCGTACACGAACAGCGACTGGCGGAAATAGCCGGGCTGGCCGTCCTGGTTGACGAAGTCCCGCAGGGTGGTGCCGCCCATCTCGATGGCCTGGCCGAGCACGGTCTTGACCGCTGCCGCGAGCCGCTGGTAGCTGGCCAGGGTCACCCGCGACGCCTGCAGCGTCGGCCGGATGCGCGCCAGGAACAGCGCCTCGTTGGCGTAGATGTTGCCGACGCCCACGACGACGCGGCCGTCCATCAGCAGATGCTTCACGGCCACCCGCCGGCCCCGCGCGGCCCGCTTGAGCCAGGCGCCGGTGAAATCCTCCGAGAGCGGCTCGACCCCCAGCCGCGCCAGCAGCCAGTGCGGCTCCGCCCCCGCAGGCTGCCAGTGCAGGCTGCCGAAACGGCGCGGGTCGTTGAGCCGGAGCATCCGGCCGGAATCCAGGTTCAGGTCGACGTGGTCGTGCTTGAGCGGCGGCGTGCCGACCGGCAGCACGCGCAGGCTGCCGGACATGCCGAGGTGGGCGATCAGGGTACCCCGGTCCAGCTCCAGCAGCAGGTACTTGGCGCGCCGGGCGACCTGGCGCACGGTGGCGCCGGCCAGCTCGGCCGGCAGCTCGACGGGCCAGCGCAGCGCCGGGTTGCGGACTTCCCAGGAAACGATGCGGCGCCCTGCCAGATGCGGCTCGATGCCCCGGCGGGTGGTCTCGACTTCCGGCAGTTCCGGCACGGCGGCGGATCGTGAGGCGGCGGCGGGCGGGTCAGGGGTCAGACCGGGGCGCGACGCGCACCCGGCGGGCGGCTGCAGGGTCCGGCCGCGATGTTCGAACCCATCGCCGGACCCCGGGGCGGATTACTTGATCTTCGCTTCGGTGTAGAGCACGTGCTTGCGGACGACGGGATCGTACTTCTTCATCTCCATCTTGTCCGGCGTGTTCCGCTTGTTCTTGTCGGTGGTATAGAAGTGGCCGGTGCCGGCGCTCGATACCAGTCTGATCTTCTCTCTCATGACCGCTCCTTACTGTCCGGCTTCGCGGCGACGGATATCGGCGAGCACGACCTCGATACCCTTCTTGTCGATGATGCGCATGCCCTTCGAGGACACCCGCAGGCGCACGAAACGCTTCTCGCTCTCCACCCAGAACCGGTGGTAGTGCAGGTTGGGCTGGAACCGCCGGCGGGTCTTGTTCTGAGCGTGGCTGACGTTGTTTCCGGTCAGCGGCCGCTTGCCGGTCACCTGGCAGACTTGAGACATGGCAACAGGGCCCTGAAAAAATGAGGCGCGTTTATACCAGAGCCCCCTGAACTCGGCAACTGTCCGTCGCCCCTGCCGGGCGCCGGACGCCGACCGGGAGACGCCTCAGAGCAGCCCCCGCTCCGCCATCGACACCGTGGCGCCGTGCCCCACGACCACGTGGTCGATCACGCGCACGTCCAGATGCGACAGCAGCCGGCGCAGCTCGTCGGTGAGGGTGACGTCGCTCGGGCTCGGCTCGGGATGCCCGGAGGGATGATTGTGGGCGAGGATCAGCGCCGCCGCGTTGTGGGCCAGGGCGCGCTTGAGCACCTCGCGGGGATGCACGCTGGCCCGGTCCACGGAGCCGAGAAACAGCGGCTCGAAGGCCAGCAGCCGGTGGCGGGCGTCCAGGAACAGGCAGGCGAACACCTCCCGCTCCAGCGCCGACAGCTTGTGCTGCAGGAACCGCCGCACCGCGCGGGTGTCGGCCAGCAGGGGCCGGTCCGCGACGCCGGCCGCGACGTGGCGCTCGCCCAGGGCGAACGCGGCCTTGAGCTGCGCCACCCGGGCCGGACCGAGCCCGCGGACCCGGCACAGCCGATCCGCGGGCGCCCGCAGCAGGCCGCGCAGGCCGCCGAAGGCCTCCAGCAGCGATCGGGCGAAGGCGACCACGTCCCGCTGGCCGTCGCCGGTGCCCAGGCAGACGGCCAGCAGCTCCGCATCGCTCAGCGCGTCCGGCCCGCAGCGCAGCAGCCGCTCCCGGGGGCGCTCGGCGTCGGCGGGGCGTGCCGCCATGGCAGCCGCACCGGCGCCGGCCGGCCCGCGCCCCTGCATCTGTTCAGGCCGGCTTTCCTGCTGCACCCGCTGCTCCCGCCGCAATAGTGGGCTCTCCGCTATGGTGGTATGGTTGCCGGCGCCTAACGCCACGTCGATCCAACTGAATGACCGCCGCGCGATGACCCAGGGCCCCGAATCCCCAGCCGCCGCCGTGCCGCTCCAGGGACGCCGCATACTACTGGGCGTCAGCGGCGGCATCGCTGCGTACAAAGCGCCGCTGCTTGTACGCCGACTGCGCGACGGGGGCGCCGACGTCCAGGTCGTCACGACCCGCAGCGCCGAGCAGTTCGTCACCGCCACGACCCTGCAGGCCGTGTCCGGCCGGGTGGTCCGCAACGACCTGTGGGATCCGCAGGGCGAGGCGGCCATGGGCCACATCGAGCTGGCGCGCTGGGCCGACCTGCTGGTGATCGCTCCCGCCACGGCGGACCTGCTCAGCCGGCTGGCGGCGGGCCGGGCCGACGACCTGCTCACCACCCTGCGCCTGGCGACCCGGGCGCCGGTGCTGCTCGCCCCCGCCATGAACGTGGCCATGTGGGAGCATCCCGCCACCCAGCGAAACCTCGCGACGCTGCGCGCCGACGGCTGCCACGTCGCCGGGCCGGAGGCGGGCGCCATGGCCTGCGGCGAGTTCGGTCCGGGGCGCATGATGGAACCGGAGGACCTGCTCGAGCAGATCGTCGCGCTGCTCGGACCCGCGACCGGCGCCGCGCCCCTGCCGGACCTGTCCGGCCGCCGGGTGCTGGTGACCGCCGGTCCGACCCGGGAAGCCATCGATCCGGTGCGCTACATCAGCAATCACAGCTCGGGCAAGCAGGGCTACGCGGTCGCTGCCGCGGCAGCCCGGGCCGGAGCCCGGGTGGTGCTGGTGAGCGGGCCGGTGGGCCTGCCCGCACCGCCCGGCGTCGACCGGGTGTCCGTCGAGAGCGCCGCGGACATGCACGCCGCGGTCACGAGCCGGCTGGACAACTGTGACGTGTTCATCGGCGTCGCCGCCGTGGCCGACTACCGGCCCAGCGAGGTGGCGCCGCAGAAGATGAAGAAGCCCGACACCGGGCCCGCGGATCTGACCCTGACCCTCACCCAGAACCCGGACATCATCGCCGACGTCGCCCGGCACACGCCGCGGCCGCTGGTGGTCGGCTTCGCCGCCGAGACCGAGCGCGTGCTCGAGCACGGCCGCGCCAAGCGTGCCCGCAAAGGCATGGACCTGATCGTCGTCAACGACGTGTCCGATCCGACCATCGGCTTCAACAGCGACCAGAACGCCGTCACGCTGATCTCCGCGGCCGGCGAACGCACCCTGCCGAGATCCGGCAAGGACGCCGTCGCCGCGGCCATTCTCGAGGCCGTCGCCGAGCAGCTCACGCCGGCCGGCCGCGGCGGCTGACCCGTCCGGGCCCACGCCGCGGTGGGTGAGTGAGGGGCCGCTAACCGGACGCACGTTTGAATTCGAGCCGTTCGCTGGATACAGCCGGCCTCGCCAACTACCATTGGACGAGGGATTGAGGACATAGTCTTGGAAGGAAATCAGCAGGACGGGCCCGTCACGACGCCGACCCGTCAGCGACGCTCCGGGCAGGGCATCTGGACCGGCGCCCTGATCATCATCGGGCTGAGCGTGGCCGGGCTGCTGGTCTCGGCCGGCGTGCTCTGGCTCCAGCTCGTCAAGGACACCAACGCCACCCACGCCGCCGCCGTCACGGAGGCAGCGGCCGCGCGCTACGCCGCCCTGGTCGACAGCCGCGTGGCGGGGCTGCGCACCGAGCTCGGCGCCATGGCCTCCGCCCCGGACACGGTCGCCGCGCTGACCTCCGGCGACCCGGCCCGCATGGCCGCCGCGAGCCGCCGGCTCACCGGGCTGCTGGCCCACGCCGAGCGCATGGAGATCATCCCGGCCGGCGGCGCGCGGGTGGACCTCGATGCCGCGGTCCCCATCTCCTACGCCGCGGTGGACGTCATCCAGCGCGCCGAGACCCAACCCTTCGTCGGCCCGGACGGCGTCAAGCTGGACGGTCAGAACAGCCGCTTCTACGCCGCCCACCCGATCATCGACGGCGGCGGCGTGGCCGGCGTGCTGTTCGCCGCGCTGTCCGCGGAATACCTGCTGGAACCGATCCGCCTGTTCGGCGACGTCCCGGGCCGCATGACCCTGGAGCAGCGCTTCGAGGGCACCGAGCCCGTCACCCTGCTGCAGTGGGGCGAGGTCGACGGCGACGCCGAAGCCCGGGTGGTGCAGGACACGCGGCTGCCCCACTGGCGCGTGGTGCTGGAGCCGGATCCCGCCGCGATCGCGCCGGTGGCCGGCGCCACCGACCTGCTCACCGCCCTGGCCGCCGCCCTCGGGCTGATGCTGGCCGGGGTGCTGTTCGCCTTCTCGAGCCTGTCCCGCAAGCTGCGCCACGACAGCGGCGTGCTGCTCGAGCAGGCCAGCAACGCCATCCGCGGGCGGCGGCTGCAGCCCCAGCGCTACCAGCTCAACGCCTTTCACGACATGGCCCGGGAGATCGGCCGCATGGCGCGCCCCGGCCGGGATGTCGACGACGAACGTCCGGCCGCCGCCGGGCCGGCGGCCAGGTCCGCCGGCACCCGCGGCCCGGCACAACAACCAGAAGAACCGGACCAGGAGCGAGACGAAGTGGCTGATCTGCTCGACGACGAGCCCGACAAGGACAGGAAAGCCGGCGGCCGTGCCCGGCGGGGCGACGACGACTTCCTGGAAGTCAGCAGCGCAGGCAGCGCCCGGGACAACTTCGGCATCGAGGTCACCGAGGACACCTCGCCCCTGGCCATGGGGCTCGAGCTCGCGCCCGAGATCTTCCGCTCCTACGACATCCGCGGCATCACCACCCAGGACCTCACCGAGGAGGTGGTCTACTGGATCGGCCGGGCCTTCGCCGCCGAGGCCCGGGACGCCGGACGCCAGCGGGTCGCGGTCGGCCGCGACGGCCGCCACTCCAGCGCGCCGCTGCGCGACGCCCTGAGCCGGGGCCTCACCGAGGGCGGCGTGGACGTGCTCGACATCGGCCAGGTGCCGACGCCGGTGCTGTACTTCGCCACCCACGTGCTCGACACCGGCACCGGCATCATGATCACGGGCTCCCACAACCCGCCCGAGTACAACGGCCTGAAGATGATGATCGCCGGCGTGACCCTGGCCGAGGAGCGCATTCAGGCGCTGCGGGCGCGCATCGAGGAGAACCGCCTGTCCGAGGGCGACGGCGACATCGAGACCGTCGACGTGGCCGGCCAGTACCTCGACCGCATCGTCGACGACGTGGTGGTGGCGCAACCGCTCAAGGTGGTCGTCGACTGCGGCAACGGCGTCGCCGGCAACCTGGCGCCGACGCTGATCTCCCAGCTCGGCTGCGAGGTGGTGCCCCTGTATTGCGACGTCGACGGCGACTTCCCGAATCACCATCCGGACCCGGCGGAGCCGGAGAACCTGGAAGACCTGATCACCGTGGTGAAGGCCGAGAAGGCCGACCTGGGCCTCGCCTTCGACGGCGACGGCGACCGGGTGGGGGTGGTGACCGCGAGCGGCGAGATCATCTGGCCGGACAAGCTGCTGATGCTCTACGCCCAGGACATCGTCGCCCGCAACCCGGGCGCGGACATCATCTACGACGTGAAGTGCAGCCGGCACCTGAACAGCCTGATCGCCGACCTCGGCGGCCGGCCCATCATGTGGAAGACCGGGCATTCCCACATCAAGGCCAAGATCAAGGAAACCGGCGCCCTGCTGGCCGGTGAGTTCAGCGGCCACATCTGCTTCGGCGAGCGCTGGTACGGCTTCGACGACGCGCTCTACTCGGCCGCGCGGCTGCTGGAGATCCTGGGCGCCACCGAGGCCAGCGCCGACGAGCTGTTCGCCCAGTTCCCCATCACCTACTCGACGCCGGAGCTGAAGATCCGCACCACCGAGCAGGCCAAGTTCGAGGTCATCCAGCGCCTCGCCATCGACGGCGACTTCAGCGGCGGCACCATCACCACCATCGACGGCGTGCGGGTGGACTATCCGGACGGCTGGGGGCTGATCCGGGCATCGAATACCAGCCCGGTGCTGTCGCTGCGCTTCGAGGCCGACGGCCAGGCGTCCCTCGACCGCATCCAGGACGTGTTCCAGGCGCAGCTCGCCACCATCGACCCCGAACTCAAGTTCCGATAGGCCGCCATGCAGATCTCCGACGACCAGGCTCGCAACATCGCCAGCGTCCTGACCGAGGCGCTGCCGTACATCCGCCGCTATCACGGCACGACGCTGGTGATCAAATACGGCGGCAACGCCATGGTGGAGGAGCGCCTCCAGAACACCTTCGCCCGGGACATCGTGCTGCTGAAGCTGGTCGGCATGAATCCGGTGGTGGTGCACGGCGGCGGCCCCCAGATCGGCAACCTGCTGAAGCGGCTGAACATCGAGAGCCGCTTCGTCGACGGCATGCGCGTCACCGACGAGGAGACCATGGACGTCGTCGAGATGGTGCTCGGCGGCCTGGTGAACCAGGAGATCGTGTCGCTGATCAATCAGCACGGCGGCCGGGCGGTGGGCGTCACCGGCAAGGACGGCAGCCTCATCCGCGCGCGCAAGCTGACCCTCAAACGCACCGACCCGGCGCTGACCGCCCCCGAGATCATCGACATCGGTCACGTCGGCGAGGTGGTGGACGTGAACGTCGCCCTGCTGGACTCCCTGACCCGCGACGACTTCATTCCGGTGGTGGCGCCGATCGGCGTCGGCGCCGACGGCGAGTCCTACAACATCAACGCGGACATCGTCGCCGGCCGGCTGGCGGAGGCCCTCACCGCCGAGAAGCTGATTCTGCTGACCAACCGTCCAGGCATCATGGGCGCCACCGGCGACCGCCTGCCGAGCCTCACCGCCGCCGAAGTCGGCGCGCTGATCGCCGACGGCACCATCAACGAGGGCATGCTGCCCAAGACCGAGTGCGCCCTGGCCGCCCTGCGCGGCGGCGTCGGCAGCGTGCAGATCATCGACGGCACCATCGCCCACTCGCTGCTCATCGAGATCTTCACGGATGCCGGCATCGGCACCAAGATCACCCTGGAGGCCGACGCCGATGCCGGCTGACCGACGCCGCCCGCTGACCGCCGGGAGACCCTGATCCGTGCCACCGAAGGGAAACCGACGCCAGGAAATCCTCCAGGCCTTCGCCCTCATGCTGGAGACCCATCCGGGCAGCCGAATCACCACCGCGGCGCTGGCCCGGGAGGTCGGCGTGTCGGAGGCCGCGCTCTACCGCCACTTCCCCAGCAAGGCCAAGATGCTCGAGAGCCTGATCGAGTTCATCGAGGAGAGCCTGTTCACCCGCATCACCCGGATTCTGTCGGAGGAGCCCACCGCCCAGCGCCGCTGCCGCACCATCCTGTGGCTGCTGCTGTCGTTCGCGGAGCGCAATCCCGGCATGGCGAGGCTGCTGGTGGGCGACGCCCTGCTGGGTGAGACCGAGCGACTGCGCAACCGCATCCGCCAGCTGTTCGACCGCCTCGAGACCCAGCTTCGGCTGATTCTGCGGGAGTGGGCGGTGACCCGCGTGCCGGGACCCGAGCTCGGCAGCACCGCCGCGGCCAATCTGCTGCTCTCCGCCGCGGAAGGCCGGATCAACCAGTTCGTGCGCAGCGAGTTCCGCGCCCTGCCGACCGCGGGCTGGGAAGAGCAGTGGGAAGCGCTGGAGCGCGCGGTCTTCCGCTGAACCCCGCGCCGGACGCCGGTTCCCGCTTTCAGCGGGAACCGGCGTCCGCCACCGTGCCCGGCTCTGGGCAGGTGCCGTCGCGGAAGCGTTCCAGCTCGCGGGCGTAGCGGGCCCGCGCGTCGTCCATCTCCTGCTCGCGCTGGGCGATCTCCTGTTCCAGCGTCGCGATCTGGGACTGGCTGCGGGCCAGATTGTCGGTGAGGGACTGGGACACTTCCCGGCCGGCCCGCTCGGCTTCCGCGGCCTGGTTGCGCAGCCGGCCCTGTTCCCGGCGCGCCTGACGCAGGTTGGCCTGAAGCTGGCCGATGCGGGTCTCGAGGGATGCCAGGGCCTCGTTCAGGGCGTAGTCGATGTCCCGCTCGGTGCCGTAGAGCTGGTAGATCCGGTCGAGCTCGTCCTCGCAGGCGGCCAGCGCCCGCTCCCGGGCCAGCTTTGCCGCCAGCTCCTCCGGCGGCAGCGCGGGCGCCACCTCCTCGAGCACCTGGCCGGTGACCGGATCGACCTTGCGGTAGCCCCGTTCCGCCTGGCCTGGCGGCAGGGTGTAGGAGTAGACCGGATCGCCGGCCTCGTTCTCGTACTCGAACATCACCGCGGTCGCCGCACGGACGGCGCCGGCATGGCCGGCGGCCACGATCACGAGAACGGCAGTGAGACAGGAGATGCGCTTCATAGGGTTCGGACGTCACCGTCGGGGGCGCAGTAGCGCTGCCGATATTCCCGGATCCGGGCGCTGAGTTCCGCCTGATGGTTGTCGCCGCCGGCCGCCGCGTCAAGGTATTCGATCACATCCTCGAGGCCGAGCAGACTCAGCACCGGCGCACCGATCTCCGCCGCCAGGGCCTCGACCGCCGTGGCGTCGCCATCGGCCAGTTCGCGCCGGTCGAGGGCGATCACCACCCCGGCGATGCTGCCCCCGGCGGCGCGGATCAGGCCCACGGCCTCGCGGATGGCGGTGCCCGCCGTCAGCACGTCGTCCACCAGCACGACCCGGCCGGTCACGTCGCCGCCGACGAAGGCTCCGCCCTCGCCGTGGGCCTTGATCTCCTTGCGATTGAACGCCCAGGCCGTGTCGCGGCCCAGGCGGGCCAGTGCCTCCGCCGTCGCCACGGCGATGGGAATCCCCTTGTAGGCCGGACCGAACACCACGTCGTAGTCCAGGCCCGCAGCCTCGATGCGCGCCGCATAGGCTTCGCCGAGCTGCTGAATCGCCGCGCCGCCGTGCAGCGCGCCGAGATTGAAGAAGTAGGGGCTCTGCCGCCCGGACTTGAGCGTGAACTCGCCGAAGCGGAGCACCCCGGCCTCGACCAGCAGGGCGACCAGTGCCTGTCTGTCGGCTGTCTTCAAGCTCACCCGCTCTCTCCTCGTCGCCGTGTCGTCGTTACGCCCGTGCCGGTGGTTCTGGGACCGCGGGCGCGGGTGCGCGTTCCCGGGCCGGCCGCCCCGCGCGGCTCAGTCCGCCGCCAGCGCCGCCCGCTGGGCCGCCAGCAGCTCGTCCGTGCCCTGCCGGGCCAGCGCCAGCATGCCCGTCAGTCCCTCGTCGTCGAACGGCTCGGACTCCGCGGTGCCCTGGATCTCGATGAAGCCGCCGGAAGCGACCCGCACCACGTTCATGTCGGTGTCGGCCGAGGAGTCCTCGGCGTAGTCGAGGTCCAGCACCGGCACGCCGCGCCAGATGCCGACGGACACAGATGCCACCAGACCGCTGAACGCCTGCTGAATGCCGGCCACCCGCATGGCGTCCGCCAGGGCGACGCAGGCCCCGGTGATGGAAGCCGTCCTGGTGCCGCCGTCGGCCTGGATGACGTCGCAGTCCAGGCGGATGGTCCGCTCGCCCATGCGCGCGGTGTCCACGGCAGCCCGCAGCGATCGCCCGATCAGGCGCTGGATCTCCACGGTGCGCCCCCCCTGCTTGCCGCGTGCGGCCTCCCGGTCGTTGCGGGTGTGGGTCGAGCCGGGCAGCATGCCGTACTCGGCGGTGACCCAGCCGACCCCGCGGCCGCGCAGGAACGGCGGCACGGAATCGTCCACGCTGGCCGTGCAGATCACCTTGGTGTCGCCGAACTCCACCAGCACGGAGCCGGCCGCGTGCTTGGTGAATCCGCGGGTGAATCGCACCGGACGCAGCTCGTCCGGCCGGCGTCCGCTGGGGCGCTCGAAGGGCATAGTCATCCTCACCGCACAACTGGCCGACCAGTATAAAGATGTGCATGGGCGGACACACCCGCGGCGGCCGACCGCGCCGCCGGGACGACGCATCGCGACGACGCCGCGCCGGGGAACGGGTAGAATTCCGGGCCGGACGTCGACGAGGTGCCCGCACGCCCATGGTTCACAGCATGACGGCTTTCGCCCGCGCCCAGCAGGAGCTGGACGACGGCCTGGTCCTGACCTGGGAGCTCAAGAGCGTCAACCACCGCTTTCTCGAGTCCCAGTTCCGCATGCCCGAGCAGCTCCGGCCGCTGGAGCACGACGCCCGGGAGCTGCTGCGCCGCCACCTCGGCCGGGGCAAGGTGGACTGCACCCTGCGCGCCGACGCCGCCGGCAGTGCGCATCGGCTGCAGCTCAACCGGCCGCTGCTGCTGCAGATCCTCGCGACCCTCGAGCAGGTGCGGCGCGACGCGCCGGAGGTGGGGCCGCCGAGCGCCATGGAGCTGCTGCGCTGGCCCGGCATGCTCGGCGGCGAGCTCGAGCTCGACGTGGACGCGCTCGCCGAACCGGTGGCCGACCTGTTCGAATCGGCGCTGGCGGACCTGATCGCCCACCGCCAGCGGGAGGGCGACGCGCTGCGGGAGACGCTGTATGGCCGCCTCGACGCCATCGACGCCCTGGTGGACCAGATCCGCCGCCACAGCCTGTCGGTGTCGCGCCACGTGGCGCAGCGCCTGCAGCAGCGCCTGGCGGAACTCGAGACCAGCGTGGATCCCGACCGGCTGGAGCAGGAAGTGGCTCTGCTGGCGAGCCGCGGCGACATCGCCGAGGAGCTCGACCGGCTGCGCATTCACGTCGAGGAAGCGCGCACGGCGCTGCGCGGGCCCGGCCCCCACGGCCGGCGCCTGGATTTCCTCACCCAGGAGCTGAACCGGGAGGCCAACACCGTCGGCGCCAAATCGGTGCAGGCCGAGATCTCCCAGCGGGCCGTCGATCTGAAGGTCGTGATCGAGCAGATCCGCGAGCAGGTCCAGAACCTGGAATGAGCGAGCGGCCGGATTTCCCGTCGGCGCCCGGTCTCGGGCTGATGCTGATCGTCTCGGCGCCCTCCGGCGCCGGCAAGACCAGCCTGGTCACGGCGCTGCTCGAGCGCGACCCGCGGCTGGTGGTGTCGGTGTCCCACACCACCCGGCCGCGCCGGCCGAAGGAGCGTGACGGGGTCAATTACCACTTCGTCGACGCCGGACGGTTCCACGCCATGATCGATGCCGACGAGTTCCTCGAGCACGCCGAGGTGTTCGGCAATCGCTACGGCACGTCCGCCGCGGCGGTGGACCGGGAGCGCCGCGCCGGCCGGGACGTGATCCTCGAGATCGACTTCCAGGGCGCCGCCCAGGTCCGCCAGCGCTATCCGGACGCGGTCAGCATCTTCATTCTGCCGCCGTCCACGGCCGCCCTGGCCAGCCGGCTGACGGGCCGCGGCGAGGACGACGACCAGGTCATCCGCCACCGCCTGGACAAGGCCCGCTGGGAGATGTCCCACTACGGCGACTATGATTATCTGGTCGTCAACGACGAGTTCGAGCACGCCCTGGCCGATCTGGGCTGCATCGTGCGGGCCGAGCGCCTGCGCCGGGGCCGCCAGGAAGCGGATCTCGCGCCGCTGCTCCAGGACCTGCTGCGGGAGTCGCCCTGATCCGGGGCCTTCGGCCCGTCGTCGCGACCCTTGAATCACCCCGGACGCGCGTCTACACTCGCGCGTTCCTCGCAACCGGCCCCTGAGGACCGACCATGGCAAGAATCACCGTCGAAGACTGCCTCGACCACGTGGACAACCGTTTCGAGCTCGTGATGCTCGCCACCCGCCGCGCCCGGCAGATGCGCCGGTTCGGTGTGGAGCCCCTGCTGCCCGAGGAAAACGACAAGCCGACGGTCATCGCCCTGCGGGAAATCGCCGCCGGCCTGATCAGCGAGGAAATGCTTGACGAGCAGGAGGCCGCCACCGAGGATGAGCGGTTGGAAGTGACTTTTGGCATAGGAGATGACGAAGCCCGCGAGGTCTGACGTATCGGCCCGGTCCGGAAAGGCCGGACGCGGCAACGCATCGTCCTCATCCTCCCCGCGCCGGCCCGAAGCCGGCGCCGCCGCGCAGACACCACCCCGCGGCAAGACCAAACCGCGGCGCCGTAAAGGCGCCAAGCGACCCGCCCAGACCGAATCCTACTTCGTCGCCCGGCTGGCCGAGCAGGCCAAGCATCCGTCCATCGCCAACCCGGTGTCCATCGAGGACCTGTGCGACAAGCTCGCCACCTACCTCGAGCCCGACCAGATCGCGCTGGTCCGTGACGCCTACGACTACGCCGCCGCCGCCCACGAGGGTCAGTGGCGGCGCACCGGCCACGCCTACATCACCCATCCGCTGGCCGTGGCCAACATCCTCGCGCACATGCGCATGGATCACGAAACGGTGATCGCGGCGCTGCTGCACGACGTCATCGAGGACACCGACGTCGCCAAGGCGAGCCTCGGCGAGCGCTACGGCGAGTCCGTGGCCCAGATCGTGGACGGGGTCTCCAAGCTGTCCACCATCTTCCGGTCCCGGGCCGAAGCCCAGGCCGAGAACTTCCAGAAGATGGCCATGGCGATGGCCAAGGACATCCGCGTCATCGTGGTGAAGCTCGCCGACCGGCTGCACAACATGCGCACCATCGGCGTGATGTCCGACGAGCAGCGCAAGCGCATCGCCCGGGAGACCCTGGATTTCTACGCGCCCATCGCCAACCGGCTGGGCATCCACCACATCAAGGTGGAGTTCGAGGAGCTGGGCTTCCGGGCCCTGTACCCGCTGCGCGCCGACCGCATCGAACGGGCCGTCCAGGCGGCCCGCGGCAACCGCAAGGAGCTGATGGAGGAGCTGCGCAAGACGGTGGCGGAATCGCTGACGTCGGAGGATATCGCCGCCGACGTGATCGGCCGGGAGAAGCACCTCTATTCCATCTACCGGAAGATGAAGACCCAGCACAAGTCCTTCGCGGAGATCATGGACGTGTTCGGCTTCCGCGTGGTGGTGGACAGCGTCGACGACTGCTACCGGGCGCTGGGCGTGGTGCACAACCTCTACAAGCCCATCGCCGGCCGTTTCAAGGACTACATCGCCATTCCCAAGGTGAACGGCTACCAGTCCCTGCACACGACCCTGTTCGGCATGCACGGCGTGCCCATCGAGGTGCAGATCCGCACCCGGCACATGGAGGCCGTGGCCGAGAACGGCATCGCCGGCCACTGGCTGTACAAGTCCGCCAGCGACGACTTCCAGTCCAGCCAGCAGCGCGCCAGGCAGTGGGTCCGCGACCTGCTGGACCTGCAGCAGAAGGCCGGCAATCCGCTCGAGTTCATCGAGAGCCTGAAGATCGACCTGTTTCCGGACGAGGTCTACGTGTTCACGCCCAAGGGCCACATCATGGAGCTGCCCCGGGGCGCCTGCGCCGTCGATTTCGCCTATGCGGTGCACACCGACGTGGGCAACCATTGCGTGGCCTGCCGCGTCGACCGCAACCTGGCGCCCCTGTCCCAGCAGCTCCAGAGCGGTCAGAGCGTGGAGATCATCACCGCGCCCGAGGCGCGGCCGAACCCGGACTGGCTGACCTTCGTCGTCTCCAGCAAGGCCCGCACCGGCATCCGCCAGGCGCTGAAGGTCCAGCAGGCCGCGGACTCCATCGCCTTCGGCCGGCGCCTGCTGAACCGGTCGCTGGCGAGCGCCGACAAGAGCATCAACGACCTGGATTTCCGCCGGCTGCGGCGGGTGTTCAAGGAGTTCGGGGTACGCAAGCTCGACGAGCTGCTCGCCGCCATCGGCAACGGCGAGCTGATGGCCTACGTGGTGGCCCAGCAGCTCCTGGCCGCCGGCGATCCGAACGCCACCGGCATCACCGTCGACAGCGGCGGTCCGGTGGCGATCCGCGGCGGGGAAGGCCTGGTGATCAACTACGGCCGCTGCTGCGGACCCATCCCCGGCGACCCCATCGTCGGGCACATGACGCCGGGCAAGGGCTTCGTGGTGCACGTGGAGACCTGCCCCAACATGGTCGAGATCCGCCGCCGCCGGGGCGGTCGCGACATCATTCCGGCCCACTGGGCGGACAACACCACGGCGGAATTCCAGACCTTCCTGCGCCTGGACGTGCATCGCAAGAAGGGCATGATCGCCAGCATCGCCGCGGCCGTGTCGGAGGCGGATGCGGGCGTGGAGGCCATCAACGTCGAGGAGCGGAACGCCGAGGTGACCAGCGTCAGCCTGGACGTCTCGGTGCGCAACCGGAATCATCTGGCTCAGGTGATGCGGCGGCTGCGGTCCACCGGCGACATCGTGGCCATCAGCCGCGTCAACAGTTGACCAGGCAGCGACGAGGCACCATGGCTGACAAACCCTTTCATCCCGTGCACACCGATCAGGCCCCGGCGGCCATCGGCCCCTATTCTCAGGCCGTCCGCGTCGGCGAGCTCGTGTTCCTGTCCGGGCAGATTCCCCTGGACCCTGCCAGCATGGAGCTGGTGGGTGCCGGCGACGTCGGCGCCCAGGCCCGGCGCGTGTTCGCCAACCTCCAGGCCGTCGCCGAAGCCGCCGGCGGGTCTCTGGGGCATCTGGTGAAGCTCAACGTCTATCTCACCGACCTCGGCAACTTCCAGGTCGTCAACGACGTCATGGCCGAGCTGTTCGAGGAGCCGTATCCGGCCCGGGCCGCGGTCGGCGTGGCGGCGCTGCCGCGTGGCGCCGAGGTGGAAGTCGAGGCGGTGATGGCGGCGCCCGCGCCGGCGTGACCGGCTCCGCCCGGCGGGCCCCCTCCGGGGATATGGCGCCGGAGGACGTTCCGCTCCAGGATCGCAGCGTCGGTACCCTCAAGGGCGTCGGTCCGAGCCTTCGGAGCAAGCTCGAACGCCTGGGGGTGTTCACCCTCGGCGATCTGCTCGCGCATCTGCCCACCCGCTACCAGGATCGCAGCCGGCTGGTGGCTCTGAACGCCCTGAAGCCGGAGACCGATGCCCTGGTGGAAGGCGAAGTGGTGGAATCCAGGGTGGGATTCGGACGGCGCCGCAGCTGGACGATCACCGTGACCGACGGCTACGGCTTCCTCACGCTGCGGTTCTTCCACTTTTCCCGGCGCCAGCAGGAAGCCGTGCGGCCCGGCATGAGGCTGCGCGCCTTCGGCGAGGTGCGCTTCGGCCCCAAGGGCCTGGAGATGGCCCACCCGGAATACCGAACGTTCGATCGAGATCCGCCGCCCCTCGAGAACGCGCTCACCCCCGTCTACCGCACGACCAAGGGGCTGTCCCAGGATCGGCTGCGCCGGCTCATCGCACAGCTCGTGTCCCAGGACTGGCCCCGCGGCCCCGGGGCACCGTACGAGGACTACCTGTACCTGCACGCGCCCCCCGCCGACGCCACCGAAGCCGATATCGCCGAGCGTCAGGATCGTCTGGCAATGGACGAACTCACCGCCTACTACCTGGTCATGCGCCGCCGCCAGCGGGATCGGGCGCGCCAGAAGACCCTGCCGCTGCCGCGCTCCATTCAGCTCGGCCGGAAGCTCCTGGAAGATCTTGGATTCGAGCTGACGGGTGCACAAAAGCGCGTTGTGCGGGAGGTGCTCGAGGATCTCGAGCGGGACACGCCGATGCTGCGGCTGGTGCAGGGCGACGTCGGCTCCGGCAAGACCGTGGTCGCCGCCTTCGCCGCCATCCGGGCGGCGGAGCAGGGTGCACAGACCGCCCTGATGGCGCCCACCGAGATCCTCGCGGAGCAGCACTACCTCAACTTCTCCGCCTGGCTGGAGCCGCTGGGCATCGACGTGGTGCTGCTGACCGGGAGCCTGCCGGCGGCGGCACGGCGGCGCACCGCCGAGCGCATCGCCAGCGGGGAAGCGCTGGTCGCCGTCGGCACCCACGCCCTCTTTCAGGGCGGCGTCGAATTCCATAAGTTAGCGCTTACTATCATTGACGAGCAGCATCGCTTCGGGGTTCATCAGCGCATGGCGTTGCGCAACAAAGGGCGGACCCCGCATCAGCTGGTGATGACCGCCACGCCGATCCCGAGAACGCTGACCATGGCCCTGTATGCCGACATGGCCGTGTCGGTGATCGACGAGCTGCCCCGGGGGCGCCAGCCCATCGAGACCCGCCTGGTGTCCGCCGCCCGGCGCGACGAGGTGGTCGATTCGGTGCGCCAGGTGCTCGAAGCCGGCGGGCAGGCCTACTGGGTCTGCCCCCTGATCGAGGCCTCCGAGCAACTCGAGCTGGCCGCCGCCGAACAGACCGCAGAGGATCTGGCAGCGGCGCTGCCGGCGCACAATATCGGTTTGTTGCACGGTCGCCTGCCCGGCCCCGAAAAGGCCCGGGTGATGCAGGCTTTCGCCGCCGGCCGGCTCGGCGCGCTGGTGGCGACCACCGTGATCGAGGTGGGGGTGAACGTACCCAACGCCACGCTGATGGTGATCGAGAACCCGGAGCGCATGGGGCTGGCGCAGCTCCATCAGCTGCGCGGCCGGGTGGGGCGGGGCAGCGCCGCCTCGCACTGCATTCTGCTCTACCGCGGCCCCCTGGGTGCCATCGCCCGGGCGCGGCTCAAGGCGGTGCGCCAGAGCCAGGACGGGTTCTACCTGGCCGAGCAGGACCTGGCGCTGCGGGGTGCCGGCGAGCTGCTCGGCACCCGCCAGACCGGCGAGCAGAGCTTCCGCATCGCCGATCTGTCCCGCCACGCCCATCTGCTGGGGGAGGTGACGGCACGGGGCGACCGGCTGCTGGCGGAGGCGCCGGACGAGGCCCGGGCGCTGCTGCGGGCCTGGGCGCCGGCGGACACAGGTCACATTTCCGTATAAACGTGGGAAGCGATGCCCTCGGGGCAGGCTCGCGGGACTTATACTCGAAGCAGAGCAGGGCAACCGCGAAGCATTCCCATGGCTGCATTCGACCAGGCAACCTCCGCCGCCAGCACTCCCAGGCAGTTCAAACCGTATCCCAACCCGCCGGCCGCCGAGCGCGTCCGTGCCGTCATCATGGCCGACGAGCGCGGCGAGATGCAGGTGCTGGCGCCGGAATCGGGGCTGCTGGACGTAGCGGCCGTGCGCCAGGCCACCGGGCGCGCGCTCCGTGCCCACCCCTATCAGGTGGCCGAGCCGACGTCCGCCGTGCCCGGGGTCTACGGCCTGCCGGTGCTGGTCGAGGAATCCCTCGTTACGGCAGGTAAGTTAGCGCTCGCCAGCTTCGAACCCGGCAGTTTCCTTCAGGCCCGCGGCACCGACCTGCTGGACCCCGAGCTGGCGATGACCAGCGGCCGCTTCACCCAGAGCATCGGCACCGAGCCGACGCCCGAGGACCGGGCCGACGATCTCGACCGCATCGGCGTGACCCTGTCCCGGTTCACCGCCGAGCGGCTGCAGGCCCGCCTCGACCAGACGCTGCACATTCCGCCGCTGCCGGAAGCCGCCCGCCGCATCATCGAGCTGCAGAACAACCCGAATTTCGACCTGGCCGACCTGGTCCGCATCATCGAGACGGACCCGAGCATCGCGGCCCGCATCATGGGCTGGGCGAATTCCGCCTTCTACAGCCCCAATCCGCCGGCCGCCACCATCGACGACGCGGTCATGCGCATCCTCGGTTTCGACACGGTCATGAGCATGGCGCTGGGCATGGCCCTCGGCCAGACCCTGCGCATGCCCGAGCACCACGTGCGCGGCCTGCCGACCTTCTGGCTGGAAGCGGTGTTCACCGCCGCCGCCATGGAGTCCCTGGCCCGCCACATGCCGCGCCCGGAGCGGCCCTCCAGCGGGCTGTGCTACCTGACCGGGCTGCTGGCCAACTTCGGCACCCTGGTGGTCGGGCACGTGTTCCCGCACCAGTACGCGAGCATCTGCAGCCTGCAGGAAGCCAACCGGCATCTCCCGCACACCTACATCGACCAGTACGTGCTGCAGATGCCCCGGGAGGTGCTGACGTCCGCGCTGCTCGAGTGCTGGTCCCTGCCCGAGGCGGTGACCGACGCCATCCGCTTTCAGTACATCCCCGACTACCGGGGCGCCAACGCCAGCTATGCCCGGCTGCTGCGGCTGACCCGGCAGCTCCTCGGCACCCAGGGGTTGACCGATCAGCCGCCGGAGCTTCCGGACGCGGAGGAGGTGGCCGCCCTGGGCCTGACCCAGGAGGCGCTGAGCGAAGTGCTGAAGCAGCTCAACGAGTCGAGCACCCAGCTCGACGACCTGGCCGGCAACCTGTCCCGCTGACGCCGGGCCGGGCCCTCAGTCGTCGGCTTCGACGACGCGGCCGGCCTCGGGGTCCTGGAACACCGCCAGATCGAGGTCGTCCTCGGTGCGGGCCACCACCGTCGCCACCATGGCGTCGCCGGTGACGTTCACCGCCGTGCGCAGCATGTCCAGGATCCGGTCCACGCCGATGATGAGCATGATGCCCTCCACCGGTAGGCCGACCTGGGTGAGCACCATGGTCAGCATGATCAGCCCGACGCCGGGCACGCCGGCGGTGCCGATGGAGGCCATGGTGGCGGTGAGAATCACCATCAGGTAGTCGCTGACGTCCAGGCCCACCTGGTAGAACTGGGCGATGAACACGGTGGCGACCCCCTGCATGATCGCCGTGCCGTCCATGTTGATGGTGGCGCCGAGCGGCACGGAGAAGGCGGCGATCTCGTTCTTCACCCCGAGCCGCTGCTCCACGGTGCGCAGGGTGACCGGAATCGTCGCCCCGCTGGAGGCGGTGGAGAAACCCACCAGCATCGGCTCGCGCATCTTGCCGAGGAAGGTCAGCGGGTTGAGCCGCGCCAGCAGCGTCAGCAGCAGCGGATAGACCACCAGCATGTGGATCACCAGGGCGGCGATCACGGTCAGGAAGTAGCGGATCAGCTTGTAGATCTCGTCGAACCCTTCCGTGGCGAACAGCCGGGTCATGAGACAGAACACGCCGAACGGCGCCAGCCGGATGAGGATCGTGATGAGGCGCATCAGCACCTCGTTGACGTCCTCGAACACCCCCATGATGCGCGCGCCCGCTTCGCCGGCGTGGCTGATGGCGACGCCGAACAGCAGCGCGAACACGATGATCTGCAGCATGTTGCCTTCGGCCATTGCCGCCACCGGGTTGGTGGGGAAGATGTTGACCAGCGTGTCCTTGATGCTGGTCGCCTCGCCGGGCTCGAAGGTGACGTCCTTGGGCGGCTCGCCGGCGCCCATGCCGGGGTCGACCAGCAGCGCCAGCACCAGGGCGATGGTGATGGCGATGGCGGTGGTGGTGAGATAGAGGCCGATGGCCTTGCCGCCGACCCGGCCCATGTTGCCGGAGCTGCCGAGGCTGGCGGCGCCGCAGATCAGCGACACCAGCACCAGCGGCACCACCATGAGCTGCAGGCTGGCGATGAAGATCCTGCCGCCGGCATCGATGAACCCGTCGACGCCGACGGTGTAGACCCAGTGGCCGTCGCCGACCCCGGTCCACTTGATCAGCACCCCCAGCAGGAACCCGAGACCCATGCCGATGAGGATGCGGATCGTCAGATTCATGGGGGTCTCCCGGGTCGCGGGTGGATGTGGCGGTTCAGCCGACCTCGATCATCTCGAAGTCTTCCTTGCTGACGCCGCACTCCGGACAGACGAAATCCTCGGGGACGTCTTCCCAGCGGGTACCCGGCGCGATGCCTTCGTCTTCATAGCCCTCGGCTTCGTCGTAGATCCAGCCGCAAACGATGCACTGCCACTTCCGCATTCGTCCTTCGCCCCGTGGGTTCGATTGAGCAGCGGGCTAAGCTACTTGCCGGGCTGGGAAAAATCAACGCGGGTGCCGTACACTCCCCTCCCCGGAGTCGTCATGCACCCGAAACTCGCCACCTATCTCGAACTGATGCGCCTCGACCGCCCGGTCGGGACGCTGCTGCTGCTGTGGCCGACCCTCGCCGCCCTGTGGCTGGCCGCGGACGGCTGGCCGCCGTGGTATCTGGTGGCCGTGTTCAGTGTCGGCACCTTCGTCATGCGCTCGGCGGGATGCGTGATCAACGACTACGCCGACCGCGGCTGGGACAAGGACGTCGAGCGGACCCGGGACCGGCCGCTCACGGCGGGCCGGATCAGCGAGCGGGAAGCGCTGATCCTGTTCGCCGCCCTGTCGCTCACCGGCGCGCTGCTGCTGGTGTTTCTCAACCCGCTGACCCGGGCGCTGGCACTGGTGGGCTTCGCTCTGGCGGTGATCTATCCGTTCATGAAGCGCTGGACCTACCTGCCCCAGGTGGTGCTCGGCGCCGCCTTCAGCTGGGCCGCGGTGATGGCGTACGCCAGCGTGCTCGGCCACGTGCCCACCGAGGCCTGGCTGTTCTACGTCGGCAGCCTGCTGTGGATCGTCGCCTACGACACCCAGTACGCCATGGTGGACCGGGACGACGACCTGCAGGTCGGCATCAAGTCCACCGCGATCCTGTTCGGCGCCGCCGACCGCTTCATGGTGGGGCTGCTGCAGGCGAGCGCGGTGCTGACGTTTTCGCTGCTGGGCGACCAGCTCGGCTTCGGGCTCTGGTACCACCTCGGCCTGGCCGTGGCGGCGGGACTGTTCGTGTATCAGCAGTACCTGATGCGCGACCGCTCCCGGCCCGGCTGCTTCAAGGCCTTCCGCAACAACACCTGGGTGGGCTTCGCCTACTTCGCCGGGGTGGTGCTCGAGACCACGCTGTCCGCCGCGGGAACCGCACCCTGACCGCCCTGGCCGCGATCGAGGCCCTGACCGACGCCATCGGCCGCGCCGTCGCGTGGCTGCTGCCGGCCATGGTGGCGGTCACCCTGCTGATCGTGGTGCTCCGCTATGCCTTCGGCCAGGGGTCCATCGCGCTCCAGGAATCGGTGATGTACATGCACGGGCTGGTGTTCATGCTCGGCATTCCCTACGCCCTCAAGGAGGATGCCCACGTCCGGGTCGATCTGCTCTACGCCCGGCTGTCCGAGCGGGGCCGCGCCCGGGTGGACCTGCTCGGTCACCTGTTCGCCCTGCTGCCGGTGGCGGCGGTGACGTTCCTGTACAGCCAGGACTACGTGGCCGCGGCCTGGCGGATTCACGAAGGGTCGCCGGAGGTGGGCGGACTGCCGGGCATCTTCCTGCTCAAGACGCTGATTCCGGTGACCGCCGGCCTGCTGGCCCTTCAGGGTGCCGCCGGCATCGCCCGCTGCGTGCTGCTGCTGCGCCGCCGGCCCGGCGGCTGACGCCATGGCCGAGCTGATCCCACTGCTGATGTTCGGCGTCGTGTTCCTGGCGCTGATCGCCGGTTATTCCGTGGCGCTGACGCTGGGCGGCGTCGCGCTGCTGTTCGCCTTCGCCGGTATGGCGACGGGCGCCTTCGACGGCCGCGACCTCGGTTTTCTGCCGGGGCGGCTGTTCGGCATCGTCACCAATCAGACCCTGATCGCGGTGCCGCTGTTCGTGTTCATGGGCGTGATGCTCGAGAAGACGCGCATCGCCGAGCTGCTGCTGACCAGCGCCTCGGCCCTGCTCGGTCGGCTGCGCGGCGGACTGGGATTCGCCGTCATCGCCGTGGGCATGCTGATGGCCGCCAGCACCGGCATCGTCGGCGCCACGGTGGTGACCATGGGGCTGATGTCGCTGCCGACCATGCTCAAGCTCGGCTACGACGCCCGCCTGGCCACCGGCACCATCTGCGCCACCGGCACCCTGGGCCAGATCATCCCGCCCTCCATCGCCCTGGTGCTGCTCGGCGACGTGATGTCCAACGCCTACCAGCAGGCCCAGCTCAGCCTCGGCGTGTTCGCCCCGGACACCATCTCGGTGGGGGACCTGTTCGCCGCGGCCATCGTCCCCGGGCTCGTGCTGGTCGTGCTGTACGTGCTCTACGTCGCCGGAGTCGCGCTGTTCCGGCCCGGCCGGGCGCCTGCCGCGGACAGCCCCGCCGACGGCGCGAGCCTCGGCGGGCTGCTCGCCGGGCTGCTGCCGCCGCTGGTGCTCATCGTCGCCGTGCTCGGCTCGATCCTCGGCGGCCTGGCCACGCCCACGGAAGCCGCCGGGGTCGGTGCGGCCGGGGCCACGCTGCTGGCGCTCGGCTACCGGTCGCTGTCGTGGCGGGTGCTCAACGAGGTGTCCGTGTCCACGCTCAAGACCACCGCCATGGTGTTCTTCATCCTGATCGGCGCCTCGCTGTTCTCGCTGGTGTTCCGCGGCTACGGCGGCGACGAGCTGGTCCACGGGCTGTTCCAGAACATGCCCGGCGGCACCTGGGGCGCGCTGATCATCACCCTGCTGGTCATCTTCCTGCTGGGCTTCATGCTCGACTTCATCGAGATCATCTTCGTCGTGGTGCCCATCGTCGGGCCGGTGCTGCTGGCCATGGGTGTCGATCCCGTCTGGCTCGGCGTGCTCATCGCCATCAATCTGCAGACGTCGTTCCTGACGCCGCCGTTCGGCTTCGCGCTGTTCTATCTGCGCGGCGTGGCGCCGCCCACCGTGGCGACCTCGGACATCTATCGCGGGGTGGTGCCCTTCGTGGCGCTGCAGCTCGCCCTGCTGGGGCTGGTGCTCGCCTGGCCGGCGCTGGCGACCTGGCTGCCCGGGATGCTGTATCCATGACGGCCGCGACGCTGATCCGCGGGGTGTCGGTGTGGGACGGCGAGCGGCTGCTCGACGCCGACGGCCTGCGGCTCGCCGGCGGGCGCATCACCCACGTGGGGCGCGGCCTGCGTCCCCAGCCTGACGACCGGCTGGTCGACGGCGGCGGGGCTTTCGCCCTGCCGGGGCTGATCGACGCCCACGTGCATCTCGAACTCGACCCGGCGCAGTCCGCGCCGCCGGCGGCCGACGCGCCCCGGGACCTGGACGCCATGGCCGCCCGGGCCGGGGCGATGGTGCGCGCCGGCATCACCACCGCCCGGGACCTCGGCGGCGGACAGGGCGCCGAGCTGATTCTGCGGGACCGCATCGCCGCCGGCACGGTGCCGGGGCCGCGCCTGCTCTGTGCCGGTCAGCCGGTCACCACCCCCGGTGGCCACTGCCACTTCTGGGGCGGGGAGGCCGCGGACCTGGACGCGGCCCGCGCGGTGATCGACCGGCAGCTCGCCCGCGGCGTCGACCTGATCAAGGTCATGGCCACCGGCGGCATGTTCACCCGGGGCAGCCATCCGGCCGCCGCCCAGTTCGACCTCGACACGCTGACCGGCATCGTCGCGGCCGCCGCCGCGGCGGACCGCCCCGTGGCGGCCCACTGCCACGGCGTCGACGGCATCGAGTTCGCCGCCCGGGCCGGCGTGCGGACCATCGAGCACTGTTCGTGGATGGGCGCCGACGGCTGGGCCGGCAACTACGACGAGGCCATCGCCGGCGTGATCCTGTCCCGGGGCGCCTGGGTGTCGCCCACCGTCAATCGCGGCTGGCAGCGCTATCTGGACGCGCCGGACCCCACCAAGCTCCGGCGCATCCGCTCGGCCTTCCAGGCCATGATGGCGCTGGGCATTCCGTTCGTCGCCTCGACCGACGCCGGCATCCCCGGCGTGCGCCACGACGAGCTGGCCCAGGCTCTGGAGGTGTTCCGGGCCATTCTCGAGACCACGCCGGAGACGGTGCTGCGTACCGCCACGTCGGCGGCAGCCCAGGGCATCGGGCTCGAGTCGGTGACCGGACGGCTGGCGCCGGGCATGGCCGCCGACCTGCTGCTGGTGGACGGCGACCCGCTTCAGGACCTGGCCGCGCTGACCCGGCCGGTGGCGGTGTGGGCCGCTGGCCGGCTCCGGCGGTCCCCCTGAAGCGGCCCGCGGTCGTGACGGTTCAGTCCTGGCGGCCCCACTGCGGCGGCCGCTTGTCGAGAAACGCGGCCACGCCCTCGGCGTAGTCCGGCTGGCGCATCATGGTCTCCAGCAGCGCCTCGGAGTCGGTGACCGACGCGGCGACGTCCCGGTGCAGATCCCGGTAGATCTGCCAGCGGGTCTGGCGCAGCGATTCCGGCGCCACGGTCCGCGCCAGCTCCCGCGCGTAGGCCACGGCCTCGGTCAGAACCGACTCGGCGGGCAGCACCCGATTCACCAGCCCGAGCGCCAGGGCCTCCTCGGCAAGGAACACGCGGCTGGACAGCAGCAGCTCGTTGGCGCGGGCGAGGCCGATCATCCGCGGCAGCAGCCACGACAGACCGTACTCCGCCGGCAGGTTGAGGCGGCCGTGCGCCGTGGTGAACTTCGCCCCGGCCGCCGCGAAGCGCAGGTCGGCAAAGCAGGCTAGCGCGAGCCCCACGCCGGCGGCCGGGCCGTTCATGGCCGCGATCACCGGCTTGGTCAGGCCGAAGTGATAGGCGAAGCTGGCGTCGAACTCCGGCGCCGTGCCGTAGCCGGGGCGCGCCAGCTCCGCCGGCGTGCCCGGGTCGTAGCCGCCCTTGCGGGCGTGCCCCTGGAGCGCCTCGGCGTCGCCGCCGACGCAGAAGCCACGGCCGCGGCCGGTCACCACGATGACCCGCACCGCCGGATCCGCATCCGCCTTCGCCAGGCAGTGCCGGTATTCGGTGTGCATGCGCCCGGTCCAGGCGTTCATGCGCGCCGGCCGGTCGAGGGTGATGATCGCGATCTCGCCGTCGACATCGTACGCCGTCGCCTTGAGGGTCAGCTCGTCCATGCGGCTCACCGGGCCTCGAGGTAGGCCTGCTCGGATATCTCGTGATAGCCGCGCACCTCCTCGAGGAACGACATGTAGGAATCGTGGATGCGCCGGGCCAGAGGATCGTCCCCGGCCGCCTGGGAAACCACCTCCCGGGAGGCGGCTTTGAGCTGGGCCAGCACGTCGTCCGGCAGGCGGCGCAGCTCGACGCCGTGCTCCTCGATCAGCGTCTTCAGCGCCCGCGCGTTGCGCGCCGTGAATTCCGACAGCGCATCCTCGTTGATCATCCGCGCGGTGGTCTCCACCATCGTCTGCAGGTCCGGCGGCAGGCTCTGCCAGGCGTCGCGGTTGATGATCAGCTCCGTGGTGGGGCCCGGCTCGTGCCAGCCGGGATAGTAGTAGTACTGCGCCACCGTGTGCAGGCCGAGCGCCAGGTCGTTGAACGGGCTGACCCATTCGGTGGCGTCGATGACGCCCATCTGCATCGACGAGAACACCTCGCTGCCGGGCAGAGACACCGGCTCGGCGCCCACCCGCTCGAGCACCTCGCCGCCGAGCCCCGGCATGCGCATCTGCAGGCCGTCCATGTCCGCGAGCGTGTTGATCTCCTTGTTGAACCAGCCCGCCATCTGCACGCCGGTGTTGCCGGCGGCCATGGGCACCAGGTCGAAGGGCTCGTAGAGCTCGCGCCACAGCTCGAGGCCCCCGCCATAGTGCAGCCAGGCGTTCATTTCCTGGGCGGTCATGCCGAAGGGCACGGTGGAGAACATGGCGGCGACCGGGATCTTGCCGCGCCAGTAGTAGGCGGCGCCGTGACCCATCTCCGCGGTGCCCTGGGAGACCGCGTCGAACACCTCGAAGGCGCCGACCAGCTCGCCGGCACCGTAGACGCGGATGTCCAGCCGCCCGTCGCTCATGACGCGCAGCCGTTCGGCGAGCCGCTCCGGCGCCATGCCGAGGCCGGGGAGATTCTTCGGCCAGGTGGTGATCAGCTTCCAGCGGTACACCTGCCGCTGCGCCGCGTCACCCCCTGCTTCGGCAGCGCCGCCGGTCGCACCGGGACCGCCCCCGTCGGCACACCCCAGCAGCAGCGTGAACGCGCCGACCAGCCAGAGATGTCTCATGAATGCTCTCCCCACGGTTGTTGGCAATGCGTGTCGGCAATGCGTGTCAGCAAAGCGCCGACGGTCGTCAGTCGAGGGGCTCGAGATTGGCGTAGCCCATCATCAGCCACTTGGCGCCGACGTCCTGAAAATTGATCTGCACCCGGGCCCGCTCGCCGCTGCCTTCGCTCTGCAGCACGATGCCCTCGCCGAACTTGGCGTGGTGCACCCGCTGGCCCATGCGCAGGCCGGGCAGGTCCACCTCGGCGAACGACCCGCCGGCTGCCCGGCTCCGGCCGCTGCCGTACGGTCGGGACACGGCGCCGCCCATCCGCACCTCCTGGACCAGCGCGCTCGGAACCTCGGTGAGAAAACGCGACGGGCGGTTGTAGGTGTCCTGGCCATGGAGCCGCCGGGTCTCGGCGTAGGTCAGGTAGAGCTGCTTCATGGCGCGGGTGATGCCGACGTAGCACAGGCGGCGCTCTTCCTCGATGCGGCCCGGTTCTTCCGCCGACATGCGGTGGGGGAACAGCCCTTCCTCCATGCCGGAGAGAAACACCAGCGGAAACTCCAGCCCCTTGGCGGAGTGCAGGGTCATCATCTGCACGGCTGGGCCGGCCTGGGACTCCCGCTCGCCCGAATCCAGCGCGACCTGGTCGAGAAACTCCTCCAGCACCGACACCTCGGCGCTGGCCCCGTCTTCCAGCGGGAACACCAGGTCGCCGGTGAACTGGCGGCACGCGCTGACCAGCTCCTCAAGGTTCTCCTTGCGGGCCAGACCGCGCTCGCCCCGCTCCCGGGCATGGAAATCGAGCAGCCCGGTGGCCTGGATGCAGGTGTCCGCGAGTTCGTGCAGCGACTGCTCGGCGCAGGCGGCCGCCAGCTCGTCGACGAGCTTGAGGAATTCCACCAGCTTGGCAGCGGCCCGCGGCGCGAGCAGCTTCTCCTCGATGCCGAGCTTGGTGGCCTGCCACAGCGACACCTGGCGCGCCCGGGCGATTTCCCGCACCGCTTCCAGCGTCTTGTCACCGATGCCCCGGGTCGGCGTGTTCACCACCCGCTCGAAGGCGGGATCGCTGTGCCGGTCGTGCACGAGCCGCATGTAGGCCAGCGCGTTCTTGATCTCGACGCGCTCGAAGAAGCGGACGCCGCCGTAGATGCGGTAGGGGATCTGGGCCCGGAGCATGGCCTCTTCGAGCACCCGGGACTGGGCGTTCGAACGGTACAGCACGGCCACCTCGTCCGGGCTGCCACCCGCCTGGATCCAGTCCTGGGTGCGCTCCGCCACGAAGCGCGCCTCATCGAGGTCGTTGTAGCCCGAGTAGACTTGAATCGGGTCGCCGTCGGCGCCCTCGGTCCACAGCTCCTTGCCGAGCCGGTCGGCGTTGTTGCCGATCAGCGCATTGGCGGCCCGCAGGATCGTGCCGGTGGAGCGGTAGTTCTGTTCCAGGCGGATCACCCCGACGTCGGCGAAGTCTTCGCGGAACCGGTGGATGTTCTCGATGCGCGCGCCGCGCCAGCCGTAGATCGACTGGTCGTCGTCGCCGACGGCCATGACCTTGCCGGTGCGTCCGGCGAGCACCCGCAGCCAGGCGTACTGAATGGTGTTGGTGTCCTGGAACTCGTCGACCAGCAGATGGCCGAAGCGGCGCTGGTAGTGGTCCAGCAGGTCCGGCCTGGTCAGCCAGATCTCGTGGCTGCGCAGCAGCAGCTCGGCGAAGTCCACCAGGCCGCCCTCCTGGCACGTCTCTTCGTACGCCTCGTAGATGCGCCGATGGGTGATCTGGAACAGGTCGTCACCGGCGGGCACCTCCCGGGCGCGCCGGCCCTCGTCCTTCTGGCCGTTGATGAACCACACGGCCTGGCGGGGCGGCCACTTCTGCTCGTCGAGATCGAGGGCGCGCATCACCCGCTTCACCAGCCGGAGCTGGTCGTCGGCATCGAGGATCTGGAAGTTCTGGGGCAGGCCGGCTTCCTGCCAGTGCATGCGCAGCAGGCGGTGGGCGATGCCGTGGAAGGTGCCCACCCACAGGGTGCGCACCGAAATGCCGAGCAGCGACTCGATGCGCGAACGCATCTCGGCGGCGGCCTTGTTGGTGAACGTCACCGCCAGGATGCCCTGGGGCGACACCTGCTCCGCCTCGATCAGCCAGGCGATGCGGTGCACCAGCACCCGGGTCTTGCCGCTGCCGGCGCCGGCGATGACCAGATGATTGCCCACCGGCGCGGTGACGGCGTCGCGCTGGCGGTCGTTGAGCTGATCGAGTATGTGCGTGACGTCCACGAAACGCGGTACCGGAGCTGTCGGACGTGGGTGGGGCCGCAGCCGGGGTCTACTCGACGGTCACCGACTTGGCCAGATTTCTCGGTTGATCCACGTCCGTGCCTTTCAGCACGGCGACGTGGTAGGCGAGCAATTGTAACGGTACCACGTAGACGATGGGAGCCAGCACCTTGTCGACGGCCGGCAGCGGAATCACGGTGACGCCGGGCTCCGGGTGCAGATCCAGGGTCTCGTCGGCGAACACGTAGAGCTGGCCGCCCCGGGCCCGGACCTCCTGCAGATTGGACTGAACCTTCTCCAGCAGCTCGTCGTTCGGCGCCACGGCGATCACCGGCATGGACTCGTCGACCAGCGCCAGCGGGCCGTGCTTCAGCTCGCCGGCGGGATAGCCCTCTGCATGAATGTAGGAAATCTCCTTGAGCTTCAGGGCGCCTTCCATGGCCACCGGAAACATCGGCCCGCGGCCGAGGAACAGGGTGTGGGCGCGGTCGACGAACTGCATGGCGAGCTGGTGAATGCGCGCGTCCAGGGTGAGCGTACGCTCGATGTCCCGGTCCAGTCCCCGCAGCGCCGCCACCAGCGCGGCCTCCCGGTCCGGCGCCAGGCCGTGCCGGCGCGCCAGCAGAATGGTCAGCAGCAGCAGATCGGTGAGCTGGGCGGTGAAGGCCTTGGTGGACGCGACGCCAACCTCGGTGCCCGCCTGCAGCATCAGCGCGAGATCCGACGCCCGCACCATCGAGCTCGAGGCGACGTTGCAGATGGTCAGGGTGGCGATGAAGCCCGCGTCCCGGGCGACCCGCAGGGCGGCGAGGGTGTCAGCGGTCTCCCCGGACTGGGATATGGTCACGAACAGGCTGCCCGGCAGCACCGCCGCCTTGCGGTAGCGGAACTCGGAGGCGATCTCCACCTGGCAGGGCAGGCCGGCCAACTCCTCGATCCAGTAGCGGGCGATCGAGGCCGCATAGAAGCTGGTGCCGCAGGCCACGATGGTGACGGCCCGGGTGCGGTCGAAGATGTCCGGCGCCGCCAGCCCGAACGCCTCCTCCAGCACCCGCTGGCGGCCGATCCGGCCTTCCAGGGTGTCCCGGATCACCCGCGGCTGCTGGTGGATCTCCTTCTGCATGAAGTGCCGGTAGTGACCCCGGTCGACGTCGTCGATGCCGAGCTCGACCTTCACCGACGTGCGCACCACCGACTCGTCGTGGGCATTCCAGACCGCGATGCCGTGGCGGTCGATCTCCACCAGGTCACCTTCCTCCAGGAAGATGAACCGATCGGTGACGGGCCGCAGCGCCAGCGGGTCCGAGGCGATGAAGTTCTCGCCGATGCCTTTGCCGACCACCAGCGGACTGCCCATGCGGGCGGCGACCAGGTGGTCGGGGTCGTCGCTGGCCATGACGCCGATCGCGTAGGCGCCTTCGAGCTGGCCTACGGCCTCCCGCACCGCTTCCAGCAGCGCCCGGGGCTTGCCCGAGCCGCCGTAGTGGGCGTCGATGAGATGAGCGATGACCTCCGAGTCGGTATCGGAGAGGAACTTGTAGCCCTGGGCCTCGAGCTCCCGGCGCAGGCGCTCGTGGTTCTCGATGATGCCGTTGTGGACCACGCAGATCCGCCCCCGGGAGGTGTGGGGGTGGGCGTTGGCCTCGCTCGGGACCCCGTGGGTGGCCCAGCGGGTATGGGCGATGCCGATGTGGCCGCGCAGGGCGCGGGCCGCCAGATCGTCGGCCAGCTCACGGACCTTGCCGACCCGGCGGCGGACGTCGAACTCCCGGGTGCCGTCGACGATGACGGCCATGCCGGCGGAGTCGTAGCCCCGGTACTCCAGGCGCTGCAGCCCCTCCAGCAGGATGGCGGGAACGCTCCGGTCCGCCACGGCGCCAACGATTCCGCACATGGTCGAGTTTCCCCGTCAGTCCTTCCGGCCGCGCCGGTCCGGCCGGGTCCAGCCGCGGACGTTGCGTTGCCGGCCGCGGCCGACCGCCAGATCGCCCGTGCGAACCGTCGTGGTGACGGTGGACCCGGCGGCCACGAAGGCGGCGTCCTCGATGGTCAACGGCGCGACCAGCGTGCTGTTGCTGCCGACGAACACGTCGTTGCCGATGGTCGTGGCGTGCTTGTCGACGCCGTCGTAGTTGCAGGTGATGGTGCCGGCGCCGATGTTGCAGTCGGCGCCGAGGGTCGCGTCGCCGAGATAGGCCAGATGGTTGGCCTTGCTGCCGG
>DLCH01000009.1:291865-325679 GCA_002480525.1 Gammaproteobacteria bacterium UBA7803
GTGCCCGGCCGGACCCTGGCGAACGGCCCCAGCACGCAGGACCGTCCCACCCGGGCGCCGTCGACGACGGTATGCGCCTCGAGGCGGACGCCGTCGCCGAGCTCCGAATCCCGCACGACGCAGCCCGGGCCGATGTACACGTCATCGCCGAGGACCACCCGGCCCTCCAGGACCACGTTGACGTCGAGGAACGTGTCGCGGCCCGCGCGGACGTCGCCGCGGACATCGAGCCGCGCCGGATCCGCCACGGACACGCCGGACGCCATCAGCGCCCGGACGAGCCGGCCCTGGAATGCGCGCTCGAGGTCGGCGAGCTGGGCGCGGTCGTTCACGCCGGTGACTTCCAGCGGGTCGTCCACGCACAGGCCGGCGACCGGCACGCCGTCGGCGACGGCCATCGCCACGGTGTCGGTCAGGTAGTACTCGGCCTGGGCGTTCTCCGGGCTGAGCCGGTCGAGCCACGGGGCGAGCAGCCGCTTCGGCGCCGCCATGATGCCGGAGTTGATCTCCCGGATGGCACGCTGGCTCTCGTCGGCATCACGGTACTCGACGATGCCCGTGATCTCACCGTCCTGCCGGACGATTCTGCCGAGCTCCGCCGGGTCTTCCAGGGTGGCAGTGACGACGGCGAGACGCCCGGCCGCCGCCTGCCGGGCGGCATCCTCGAGCACGCCCCGGCCGATCAGCGGCACGTCGCCGTACACCACCAGCACGACCGCATCGTCGGCGACGTCGGGCATGGCCTGAGCGACCGCGTGGCCCGTGCCGAGGCGCTGTGACTGCTCGACCCAGGACACGGCTTCTCCCTCGAACGCCGCCTGGACCCGATCGGCGCCATGGCCGACGACCAGGTGCACCGCCGCCGGCGACAGCGTCGCGACGGTGTCGAGCACGTGCCGCAGCAGCGGCCGGCCGGCCAGCGGGTGGAGCACCTTGGGCATGGCCGACGCCATGCGCTTGCCCTGGCCAGCGGCCAGCACGACGACTTCCAGGGGCGGGGTTGGCTGAGTCATGGTGGCGACCCGATCACAAAGCCGGGATTATACGCGCCAGCGCCTCGGACCGGCGGGACGCCGGCCCGGGCTTTTGTAACCGATAGTTGGGTGGATGCCCAGGCGTCGCCGCCCGGGCGGGTGGCGGCCCTCGCCTCAGCGCCGGCGGCGCTTCAGCTCCTCGACGGTGCGCTGGCGCGCCATGGCCTCGGCGAGCTGGGCGGCGGCGACCGAGTACTCGACGGCGCCGGTGCGCTCCTGCAGGGCGTGCTCGGCGGCCTTGGCCGCTTCGGCCGCCGCAGCCTCGTCGAGGTCTTCGGCGCGTACGGCGGTATCCGCCAGCAGGGTCACCACACCGGGCTGCACTTCCAGGAAGCCGCCGGAGGCGAAGAACACCTCTTCCTCGCCGTTGTCGAACTTGAGGCGCACGGGACCCGGCCGGATGCCCGTCAGCAGCGGGGCGTGCCCGGGCATGATGCCGAGCTCGCCGACCGTGCCGGTCACGCTCACCAGCGTCACCCGGCCGGAGAAGATCTCCTCCTCCGCGCTGACGATGTCGCAATGCATGGTCATGGCCATAGGGGCGCTCCTCGCTGTCCGGCGCGGCTTACTGGCTTTCCATCCGCTTGGCCTTCTCCACCGCGTCTTCGATGGTGCCGACCATGTAGAAGGCGTCCTCCGGCAGGTGGTCGTACTCGCCGTCGAGAATCGCCTTGAAGCTGCGCACCGTGTCGTCACGGGTGACGTAGACGCCCGGATTGCCGGTGAACACCTCGGCGACGAAGAAGCTCTGGGAGAAGAACTTCTGCATCTTCCGCGCCCGGTAGACGAGCTGCTTGTCCTCTTCGGACAGCTCGTCCATGCCGAGAATGGCGATGATGTCCCGCAGCTCCTGGTAGCGCTGCAGCACCTGCTGCACGCCGCGGGCCACCTCGTAGTGCTCCTGGCCGACCACCAGCGGGTCGAGCTGGCGGCTGGTGGAGTCCAGCGGGTCCACGGCCGGGTAGATGCCAAGGTCGGTGATGGCCCGGGACAGGGTCACCGTGGAGTCGAGGTGGGCGAAGGTGGTCGCCGGCGACGGGTCGGTGAGGTCGTCCGCAGGCACGTACACCGCCTGCACCGAGGTGATGGAGCCGGTCTTGGTGGTGGTGATCCGCTCCTGGAGGACACCCATCTCCTCGGCCAGGGTCGGCTGGTAACCCACCGCGGAGGGCATCCGGCCGAGCAGTGCCGACACCTCGGTGCCCGCCAGGGTGTACCGGTAAATGTTGTCGACGAACAGCAGCACGTCGCGGCCTTCGTCACGGAACTTCTCGGCCAGGGTCAGGCCGGTGAGCGCCACCCGCAGGCGGTTGCCCGGCGGCTCGTTCATCTGGCCGAACACCAGGGAGATCTTGTCGAGTACCCCGGAGTCCTGCATCTCGTGGTAGAAGTCGTTGCCTTCCCGGGTACGCTCGCCCACGCCGGCGAACACGGACAGGCCCGAGTGCTCGGTGGCGATGTTGCGGATCAGCTCCAGCATGGTCACGGTCTTGCCCACGCCGGCGCCGCCGAACAGGCCCACCTTGCCGCCTTTGGCGAAGGGGCAGATCAGGTCGATGACCTTGATTCCGGTCTCGAGCACTTCGTTGCCGCCGGCCTGATCCTCGTAGGAGGGCGCCTCGCGGTGAATGGGCATCTGCTCCCGGGCGTTGACCTGGCCCTTCTCGTCGATGGGCTCGCCGAGCACGTTCATGATGCGGCCGAGGGTTTCCTCGCCCACCGGGATGGAGATGGCGTGCCCGGTGTTCTCCACCGGCAGCCCCCGGGACAGACCGTCCGAGGAGCCCATGGCGATCGTCCGCACCACGCCGTCGCCGAGCTGCTGCTGCACCTCCAGCGTCAGGCCGGTCTCGGTGACCAGAAGCGCGTCGTACACCTTGGGCACGTTCTCGCGCTCGAACTCCACGTCGATGACCGCGCCGATGATTTGAACGATTCGACCGCTGCTCATGTTTTCCTTGCCTCTCAGTGTTCTCTGCCTGCCTTCGTAGGAGCGGCCTCCTGGCCGCGATTCCGAACCGGTCGCGGCCAGGAGGCCGCTCCTACGGGCGTGGGATTCGTTAAACCGCTGCCGCGCCCCCGACGATCTCGGCGATTTCCTGGGTGATCGCCGCCTGCCGGGCGCTGTTGTAGATCAGCGTCAGCTCGTCGATCAGCTTGTCCGCGTTCTCGGTGGCGTTCTTCATGGCGATCATCTTGGCCGCCTGCTCGCAGGCGCTGTTCTCGACCACGGCCTGATACACCTGGGACTCGATGTAGCGCACCATCAGCGCCTCGATCAGCTCCCGCGCGTCCGGCTCGTAGAGATAGTCCCAGCGGTGGGCGTACTCGGCCTCTTCGGCCGGGTCGAGGGGCAGCAGCTGCCGGACCACCGGCGACTGGGTCATGGTGTTGACGAACTCGTTGCTGGCGATGAACAGACGGTCGATCCGCCCTTCCTCGTACGCGTCGAGCATGACCTTGATGCCGCCGATCAGCTCGGCCACCGTCGGCACCTCGCCGACGCCGTTGATGGCGGCTGCGACGTTGCCGCCCACGGCGCGGAAGAAGCCCTGGGCTTTGTTGCCGATCAGCGCGAGCTCGCACTCCACGCCCTTGTTCTGCCAGTCGGCCATGTCCTTGAGCAGAACCCGGAACAGGTTGACGTTAAGGCCGCCGCACAGTCCCTTGTCCGTGGACACGACGATGTAGCCGACGCGTCTGACCTCCCGGTCCTCCATGTAGATGTGGCGGTACTCGGGGTTGGCGTTGGCGAGATGGCCGATCACCGCGCGGATCTTCTCCGAGTACGGCTTGCCCTCGCGCATGCGCTCCTGGGTGCGGCGCATCTTGCTGGCCGCCACCATCTGCATGGCGCTGGTGATCTTCTGCGTGTTGGACACGCTGCCGATCTTCTTCTTGATCTCTTTGCCGACTGCCATAGCTCGCTCGCGGTTGTCGTCGTGCCGGTACGGGCTTCGATGGTCTCCTTAGAAGGAGACGGTCGCCTTGTACCCCTCGATGCCTTTCTTCATCTCGGCCACGATGTCGTCGTTGTAGGCGCCGGTCTCGTTGACCGTGTTCATGAACTCCGCGTGCTCGGACTTCATGTAGGCCAGCAGGCCACGCTCGAACTCCTGCACCTTGTTCACCGGCACGTCACGCAGGTAACCCTCGGTCGCCGCGAACAGGCTGACGCCCATCTCGGCGACGCTCATGGGCTGGAACTGCTTCTGCTTCATCAGCTCCTCGACCCGCTGGCCGTGCTCGAGCTGGCGCCGGGTGGCTTCGTCGAGATCCGAGGCGAACTGGGAGAACGCCGCCAGCTCGCGGTACTGGGCCAGCGCCAGCTTGATGCCGCCGGAGATCTTCTTCATGAACGGCACCTGGGCCGAGCCGCCCACCCGGGACACCGAGGTTCCGGGGCTCATGGCGGGCCGGATGCCGGCGTTGAAGCGGTCGGTCTCGAGGAAGATCTGCCCGTCGGTGATCGAGATCACGTTGGTCGGCACGAAGGCCGAGATGTCGCCGGCCTGGGTTTCGATGATCGGCAGCGCCGTCAGCGAACCGGTCTGGCCCTTCACCTTGCCGCCGGTGACCTGCTCGACGTACTCGGCGTTCACCCGCGCGGCGCGCTCGAGCAGCCGGGAGTGCAGGTAGAACACGTCGCCGGGGTAGGCTTCACGGCCCGGCGGACGCTTCAGCAGCAGCGAGATCTGGCGGTAGGCCCAGGCCTGCTTGGTCAGGTCGTCGTAGATGATCAGCGCGTCTTCACCGACGTCGCGGAAGTACTCGCCCATGGAGCAGCCCGCGTACGGCGCGATGAACTGCATCGGCGCCGGAGTCGCGGCGCTGGCGGCGACGACGATGGTGTTGTCCATCGCGCCGTATTCTTCCAGGGTGCGGACGATGTTGGCGATGGTGGACATCTTCTGGCCGACGGCCACGTAGATGCACTTAATGCCCTTGTCCTTCTGGTTGATGATGGTGTCGATGGCGATCGCGGTCTTGCCGATCTGGCGGTCGCCGATGATCAGCTCGCGCTGGCCGCGGCCGACCGGCACCATGGCATCGATACACTTGAGGCCGGTCTGCACCGGCTGGTCCACCGACTGACGGGCGATGACGCCGGGCGCCACTTTCTCGATGGGCGAGGAGGATTCGGCGTTGATCGGGCCCTTGCCGTCGATCGGGTTACCCAGCGCGTCCACCACGCGGCCGAGCAGCTCGCGGCCGACGGGCACCTCGAGGATCCGCCCGGTGCAGCGGGCAGTCATGCCTTCGGACAGACCCTCGTAGTCGCCGAGCACCACGACACCGACGGAATCGCGCTCCAGGTTCAGCGCCATGCCGTAGAGGCCGCCGGAGAATTCGATCATCTCCCCGTACTTGGCATCGGCCAGGCCGTGGATCCGGACGATACCGTCGGACACGCTGACGATGGTGCCTTCGTTCTGAGCTTCCGCATGGACATCGAGGCTCTCGATGCGACGCTTGATGATGTCGCTGATCTCGGAAGGATTCAGTTGCTGCATGTTGGCTTCCTCAGTTTCTTCACACCACCGTGCCGGTGGGCCACCACGTCGGGGGCTGCCTGTCGGGCGCCCGCCGAGGGCGAAGCCAGCGCCGCCGAAGGCGCCGGCCCTCGATCAATTTCGCTGCAACGTCTCGGCCAGCTTGTCCAGGCGACCGCGCAGCGAGGCGTCGATGACGGTGTCACCGGCCCGGATGACTGCGCCGCCGATCACGCTCTCGTCGACCCGTCCGGTCAGGTTCACTTCCCGATCGAACTTCCGCTGAAGCGCGGAACGGAGCTTTTCGCTCTGCTCGGCGGACAGCTCGTAGGCGGTGACGACTTCCACGTCGAGCACGCGTTCTTCCTCCGCCTTGCGGACCTCGAACTGCTCCTGAACGTCACCCAGCACACCGAGCCGCTTGTTGCCGGCGAGGACGTGCACCAGATTGCGGCCGCGGTCGTTCAGCTCGTCGTCGCACAGGTCGATGAGCTGACGCGCCTTGACCTCGTCCGCCAGCTCCGGAGAGTCCAGGAGCTGCCGGACCTTCGGCTCCGCCGCGGCAGCCGCCAGAAAGGACAGCATGCGGGACCAGGTGTCGAGGGTCTGTTCGCGCTTGGCCAGTTCGAAGACGGCGTTGGCGTAGGGTCGGGCCAGGGTGGCGAGTTCGGCCATGGGCTCAGAGCTCCGCGGCGAGCTTGTCGAGCAGCTCGCTGTGACGGTTCTGATCCACGCTCGCACCGAGAATCTTCTCGGCGCCGGCCACGGCCAGCACGGCCACCTGGCCGCGCAGGGCTTCCTTGGCGCGGTTGACCTCCTGCTCGATCTCCGCCTGCTGAGCCTCGCGCAGGCGTTCACCCTCGGCGCGCGCCTCGTTCTTCGCGTTCTCGATCATCTGGTTCGCCTGCTGGCGCGCCTGCTCGAGAATCTTGGCGGCCTCGTCCTTGGCGTCGCGGAGCTGATCCGTCGCGCGCTCCTGAGCCAGCTCGAGGTCCTTCTCTGCGCGCTCCGCGGCCGCCAGCCCTTCGCCGATGGCCTTCTGACGCTCCTGCATGGCAGTCATCAGGGGCGGCCAGATGTACTTCCAGCAGAACCACACGAACACCAGGAACGTGATGGTCTGGCCGAAGAACGTAAGCGTGAGATTCATGTGCTCACCTCAATTCCTATGCACGAAGGGCCGAAGTCCATGCCCCGGCCCGCCGGACTCATCCGCCCAGAGCGAAGATCAGGTACAGGCTGATACCCACGGCAATCATGGGCACGGCGTCGACCAGGCCGAGAATGATGAACAGCTGGGTGCGAAGCATCGGCAGCAGCTCCGGCTGACGCGCGACGCCTTCCATGAACTTGCCACCCAGGATACCCACGCCGATGGCGGCGCCGATGGCGCCGAGGCCCATCATCAGTGCGGCTGCTACGTACAATAGATCCATGATCACTCCACGTTTCGAGTTTTGTTGTCGCCCTGCGGGTTCCTACCCATTCGGACCGGTTGATTCAGTGCACGTCCCGGCTGCTCCGGGGGTCAGTGCTCCGACTCCACGTCGTGCGCCTGCGCCAGATACACCACCGACAGCACGGCGAAGATGCCCGCCTGCAGCGTGATGATCAGCACGTGGAACACCGCCCACCCCCACTGGAGCACGCCGCCGAAGATCCCCATGATCAGACCGCCCGAGTACATCAGTGCGATCAGGATGAAGATCATCTCGCCGGCATAGAGGTTGCCGAACAACCGCAGCCCCAGGGAGATCGGCTTGGCCAGCAGGGTCACGCCCTCGAGAATCAGGTTCACGGGCGCGGCCCACTTCGGGAACGGATGAAACAGCAGCTCGCCGAGGAAGCCACCGAGGCCCTTCTTGGCGATGCTGAAGTAGATGACGAGCAGGAACACGGCAAAGGCCATGCCCAGGGTGATGTTGGGGTCGGTGGTCGGCACCACCTTCATGTAATGGATGCCGACGGCGCTCGCGGCCATGGGAATCCAGTCGACGGGCACGAGGTCCATCAGGTTCATCAGGAACACCCACACGAAGATGGTCAGCGCCATGGGCGCGATCATGCTGTTCTGATGGGTGAAGATGCTGCGGACGTTGTCGTCGACGAAGTCGACGATCATCTCGACGAAGTTCTGCAGGCCGCCGGGCACCCCGGAGGTGGCCCGCTTGGCGGCGCTGCGGAACACCAGCACGAACACGACGCCCAGCAGGATCGACCAGAACATGGAGTCGACGTTGATCGACATGAACCCCATGGCGGCCGCCTCTTCGGCGCTGTGGGCCAGGCCCCAGGTGCCATCGGGGTGCTGACCGAACACCAGGTTGGTCAGGTGGTGTTTGATGTAGTCGGCGGAAGTTTCGGTGCCAGTCGCCATGCCGTTTCCGTTTCGATTACCGGGCCTGCCCGTTTCAATCCGAGACCCCGGCGACGGCCGCCGCGATCCCGCTCACTCGCCTGACCCGTCCGGACCGGCGCTGCCCGCCCGTGCCCAGGTCAGCGGTCCGACGACGTACATCGCCTGCATCAGGATCAGGGTCGACAGAAAGCCGAGCGGTTCGGGCTCGAGCACCATGAAGACCAGCACCATCGATGTCAGGGTCAGGATCAACCTGGCGGCGCCGTGGGCGAGCAACCGCCCTGGCGACCGCTCCGCCGTGGCCCGCCAGGCGAACCAGGCTCCCGGCAGGACGACTACCGCCCCGGCCAGGAGCGCCGCCTTCGGCTCGGCGCCTTCGTGCCAATTCTCGATCAATGAGAGCCCGGCCGCGACTACCAGCGAGGTCATCGCCTGCAGCCCGACGATGACCAGCGGCAACCGCCGCTCGCGGTCACCACGTGCCGCGCCGGGCCGCGTCATGTCCATCCCGCTCCAGCCGGCGGGCCCCCAAATGCGGCGCGTATTATAGGGACGCGGTATCCCGGGTTCAACGAATGTGACACCCGGGATGTAAGCGAAGTCTTCGTACCCGTCCTTCGGTTTTTCCGTCGGCTGCCGATCCGGTTGTCTTCGCTCCGGTTCCTTTCGCTCCGGATCTCTCCGATCCGGCTCCCTTCGCTCCGGATTCTGCCGACACGGCTCCGGCGGCCCGTCCTCACCGAAGGTGTTTGAGTATGCCGTCGAGCTCGTCGAGGCTCGAGTAACTGATCACGAGCTGACCGCGCCCGCCGCTGCCGTGATTGATGGACACCGGCGCCCCGATCCGGTCGGACAGGCGCTGCTCGAGGCGGCGGGTGTCCGGGTCCTTGCCTTCCCGCCGCTCCGCGCCGCCGCCCCGGCGCTCACGCTGCTGCTGGCGCTGCCGCACGAGCTGCTCGGTCTGGCGGACGGAAAGCTGCTTGTCCGCCACCTCCCTGGCCAGCCGTTCCTGATCGAGCCCTTCGAGCGCCAGCAGGGCCCGGGCGTGGCCCATCTCCAGGGCGCCGCGTTCGAGCAGCTCGCGCACCGGCGGGGTGAGGTTGAGCAGCCGCAGCAGGTTGGTGACCGCCACCCGGGACTTGCCGACGGCATCCGCCACCTGCTGCTGGGTCAGCTCGAACTCGTCGCGCAGCCGCTGCAGCGCGAAAGCCTCCTCCACCGGGTTGAGGTCCTCGCGCTGAATGTTCTCGATCAGCGCCATGGCCGAGGCCTGCTCGTCGCTGACCTCCTTCACCACCGCGGGCAGCCGGGTCAGCCCGGCGAGCCGGGCCGCCCGCCAGCGCCGTTCGCCGGCGATCAGCTCGAACCCGCCCTGGGCCCGGGGCCGGACGACGATGGGCTGCATCAGTCCCTGGGCCTTGATCGACGCGGCCAGCTCGGCCAGGCGCTCCTCGGAAAACTCACGGCGCGGCTGGTAGCGGCTGCGCACCACGTCGTCGATGGCGATCTCGCTCTGGGCGGAGGCCGGCACATCCGCCGGCCCCTGGTCCCCGCCGCTGCCGGACAGCAATGCATCCAGGCCCCTGCCGAGACGTTTCCGGCTCATGCCGCTTCTCCATGCTTGCGGCGGATTTCCCCCGCCAGTGCCATGTAGGCGACCGCGCCCCTGCTGTGGCGGTCGTACAGAATCGCCGGCAGCCCGTGGCTGGGCGCCTCGGCCAGCCGGACGTTGCGCGGCACGACGGTGCGGAACACCTTGTCGCCGAAAAACTGAATGAGCTGCCGGGAGACGTCCCGGGTCAGGCTGTTGCGCGGATCGTACATGGTGCGCAACAGCCCCTCGACGGCCAGCTCGGGATTGCCGCGGCCGCGCACGCCCTCGATGGTCTCGAGCAGGGCCGTCAGGCCCTCCAGCGCGTAGTACTCGCACTGCATGGGAATGAGCACGCCGTCCGCCGCGATCAGCGCGTTCAGGGTGAGGATGTTCAGCGACGGCGGGCAGTCGATGATCACGTAGTCGTATTGCCCCCGGACTTCTTCCCCCATGCGGTCGCGCATGCGGAACTCCCGCCGCTCCTGGCGCAGCAGGTCCAGCTCGGCGGCGGTAAGATCGGTGTTGCCGGGCACCAGCTCGTAGCCGCCCTGGCAGCGGCGGACCACGGACTTCAACGGCCGCCCCTCGATCAGCCAGTCGTAGATGCTGGCATCGAGGTCGTTCTTGTCGATCCCCGATCCCATGGTGGCATTGCCCTGGGGATCCAGGTCCACCAGCAGCACGCGGCTGCCCGACAGCGCCAGGGACGCCGCCAGGTTCACCGCGGTGGTGGTCTTGCCCACCCCGCCTTTCTGATTGGCGACCGCCAAGATTCGAGTCACGATGCGCTCCTAGTTTCGCCGCGCGTCCGTTTCGTCCGTCGGGGCCGACGCCGCCCTGGCCAGCACCAGGATCTCGTGAGGCCGGGGCAACCCCGGAATGTCGACGCGCCGCCGCGTCCGGACTTCCGCGCCCGCGGGCGGCGTCGGACTGCCGGCTTCCCCCTGGCCGTCCGCGCGATACATCGCCACCACGATCCCGCCTTCGGCGAGCTTCGGCTCCGCCAGCGCCCACAGGCGATCCGGCGCGGTGACGGCCCGGCTCACCACCGCGTCGCACGGCGCCAGCGCCAGCCCGGCGACGTCCCCGCACCGGACGGTGACGTTGGCGAGGCCCAGCGTCCGGACCGCGCGCGCGACGAACCTGGTCTTCCGTTCGCTGCGGTCGACCAGCGTGAACCGTATGTCCTCCCTGGCAATCGCCAAGGGTACTCCGGGCAGCCCGCCGCCGGTACCCAGATCCAGCGCGGTTCCCGCCGGCAGCAGCGGCGCCGCGCTCAGGCTGTCCAGCAGGTGGCGGGCCAGCAGCCGCGGCACGTCCTGCCGGGAAATCAGGTTGAAGGCCCGGTTGGCCTGCTCGAGCAGCTCGGCGAACCCCAGCAGCCGGTCGGCCTGGGCGCCGGTCAGCGCCACCTCCAGCGCCGCCGCCCCCGCGATCAGCGCTTCGGCCCGATTCGCCTCCGCGGGGCGATCACCCACCGACGGCCGCGTCCGCCGCGCCGCCGCGCCGCTGCGCATGCACCAGCAGCAGGGACAGTGCCGCCGGGGTCATCCCCGGAATCCGGGCGGCGCGCGCCAGCGTCTCCGGCCTGGCGGCCTGCAGCTTCTGACGCAGCTCGCTGGACAGCCCGGGGATGACCTCGAAGTCGAGATCCTCCGGCAGGCGGATGCTCTCGTGCCGGCGCACCCGGTCGATCTCGTCGTCCTGGCGCTGAATGTAGCCCGCGTACTTGGTCTCGGTCTCGACCTGGGCGCGCACCGCGGCGGACGGCTCGTCGAGGTCGACCACTGCGGCGATCGCATCCAGGGTGACGGCGGGGCGCTTCAGGAAAGTGGCCAGCGTCGTCTCGCGGGACAGCGTCTCTCCGGTGGCAGCCGTCAGCCGCCCGGCGAGATCCGTCCCGGGCCGGACCAGCAGACCGTCCAGCCGCGCGGCCAGCGCGTCCACCGCCCGGCGCTTGTCCCGATAGGCCTGCCAGCGCGCCGCGCCCACCACGCCGAGCTCGTGGCCGATGCCGGTGAGCCGGTGATCGGCGTTGTCCTCCCGCAGACGCAGCCGGTACTCGGCCCGGCTGGTGAACATCCGGTACGGCTCGTTGGTGCCCAGATTGATCAGGTCGTCCACCAGCACGCCGATGTAGGCCTCGTCCCGGCGCGGATGCCAGGCGGGCTGCCCCGCCACCCGCCGGGCCGCGTTGATGCCCGCCAGCAGGCCCTGGGCCGCCGCCTCCTCGTAGCCGGTGGTGCCGTTGATCTGCCCGGCGAAGAACAGGCCCTCCAGCGCCCGGGTCTCCAGGGAATGATCCAGGTCCCGGGGATCGAAGTAGTCGTACTCGATGGCGTACCCCGGGCGGGTGACGTGGGCCCGCTCGAACCCGGCGATGCTGCGCACCAGCTCGATCTGCACGTCGAACGGCAGGCTGGTGGAGATGCCGTTGGGGTAGAGCTCGTAGCTGTCGAGGCCTTCCGGCTCGATGAAGATCTGATGCTTGGGGCGCTCGGCGAAGCGCACCACCTTGTCCTCGATGCTCGGACAGTAGCGCGGCCCGGTTCCTTCGATCACGCCGGAATACATCGGCGAACGGTCGAGCCCGCCGCGGATGATGTCGTGGGTGCGCTCGTTGGTATAGGTAATGTGGCAGGACACCTGACGGGGGTGTTCGTCCGGCGTGCCCAGCAGCGACAGGCACGGCAGCGGATCGTCGCCCGGCTGACTCTCCAGGTTGGAGAAGTCCACGGTGCGGCCGTCGATGCGCGGCGGCGTGCCGGTCTTCAGCCGGCCGACCCGGAACGGCAGGGCGCGCAGCCGCTCCGCCAGGGCATTGGCGGGCGCGTCGCCGGCCCGGCCGCCGGCATGGCTGTCGAGGCCGACGTGAATGCGCCCGCCGAGGAACGTCCCCGTGGTCAGCACCACCGCCGGCGCATGGAACTCGAGCCCCATCTGGGTCACGACACCGCTGACCCGGTCGCCGGACACCCGGAGATCGACCACCGGCTGCTGGAACAGCCACAGATTGTCCTGGGCCTCGAGCAGCCGGCGCATGGCCTGCCGGTACAGGGCCCGGTCGGCCTGGGCGCGGGTCGCGCGCACCGCCGGGCCCTTGCTGGCGTTGAGCACCCGGAAGTGGATGCCGGCGCGGTCCGCCGCCCGGGCCATCAGGCCGTCGAGGGCGTCGATCTCCCGCACCAGGTGGCTCTTGCCGATGCCGCCGATCGCCGGGTTGCAGGACATGGCCCCGATGGTGTCGAGGCTCTGGGTGAGCAGCAGGGTGCGCGCGCCCATGCGGGCTGCGGCGGCCGCCGCTTCGCAGCCGGCGTGGCCGGCACCGATGACGATGACGTCGAAGCTGTCCGGATATTCCATGGCGTTTCGCTGTCTGCCGGGGCGTGGCGCGGGCACGGTACCCACCGTCCGGGCGCCACGCGCGGATTGGGCCGCGCAGTATAAGTCCTTGTCCGGCAAGCGCCACCCCGGGCGCCGCCACAGGCTGGCGGCTGGCCGGCGGCTATTTGCCGATACAGAAGCTCGAGAAGATCTCGCCGAGCAGCTCGTCCGCCGATACCGCGCCGACGATGCTGCCGAGGGCGCCGTGCACCGCCCGCAGCTCCTCGGCCACCAGCTCCGGGGCGCCGCCGGCGGGCATCAGCGCGGCCGCCCGGTCCAGGGCCTCCCGGGCTTCCGCGAGGGCCGCGAGATGCCGCTGACGGGCCGTGAATGTCGTGCCCTCGCCGGCGAAGCCGGCCTTTTCCTTGATGGCGTCGACCAGGGCGTCGACGCCGGCGCCGGTCAGGGCGGACAGCCGCACGGTGGCCACGCCGTCGTCGTCGACGTGGCGGCCCGGCGGCGCCCCGGACAGGTCCGCCTTGTTGCGCACCCGGACCAGGCGCGCGCGATCCAGCCCGGCGGTCTCGAGCTCGGCGGCCAGCGCCCGGTCGGGTTCGACCCGGTCGTCCTCCAGCAGCAGCACGACGTCGGCCCTGGCGGCCTGGTCCCGGGCCCGGCGCACACCCTCACGCTCCACCGGGTCGTCGGAATCCCGCAGACCCGCGGTGTCGACGATCTGAATGGGCATGCCGTCGAGGCTGAGGTCCGCCTGCACCAGATCCCGGGTGGTGCCGGGGATGTCGGTGACGATTGCCCGCTCCTGACCTGCCAGCCGGTTGAGCAGGCTGGATTTGCCCACGTTCGGCGGGCCGACCAGCGCCACCGCGATGCCGTCCCGCAGCAGCACGCCCTGGCGGGTGTGACGGGCCAGCGACTCGAACCGCCCCGTGATGTCGGCCAGCCGCTCGTCGACCCGGCCTTCCCGGAGAAAGTCCTCGTCCTCCTCCGGAAAATCCATGGCCGCCTCGACGAACACCCGCAGCTCCAGCACGGACCGGTCGAGGTCGTCCACGGCCCGGGAAAACTGCCCTTCCAGGGAACGCAGCGCACCCCGGGCTGCCGCCTCGGAGGCGCTGGCGATCAGATCGGCGACGGCCTCGGCCTGGGCCAGGTCGAGCTTGCCGTTGACGAAGGCCCGCTCGGTGAACTCGCCCGGCCGCGCGAGCCGGGCGCCCCGGTCGACGGCGGCGGCCAGCAGAAGCTGCAGCACCACCGGGCCGCCATGGCCCTGCAGTTCGACGACGTCCTCGCCGGTGAAGGAGCCGGGGCCGGGAAACGCGAGCGCGATGCCGTGATCCACCGGCTCGCCTCGGGCATCGACGAACGGTGCATAGGTCGCCAGCCTCGGCGCCAGCGGCCGGCCCGCGATGTCCGCGCCGATGCCGAGCGCCAGGGGTCCGGAGATCCGCACCACGCCGATGCCCCCCATGCCCGGAGCGGTGGCGACCGCGGCGATGGTGTCCCTGTCGAGGGCGCCCGAGGGGGCGCCCCCGGCCGACGGGGTGTCAGGATCGGGCGGCGTGCTGACCATCGGTCTGACGCATCACCCACCACTGCTGGGCCATGGACAGGACGTTGTTGACGAGCCAGTAGAGCACCAGGCCGGCCGGGAAGAACAGGAACAGCACGGTGAACATGATCGGCATGAGCCGCATCATGCGCTGCTGCATCGGATCCCCCATGGCCGGGCTCATGAGCTGCATCACGTACATGCTGGCGCCCATCAGCAGCGGCAGCACGAAGTAGGGGTCCATGGCGGACAGGTCGTCGATCCACAGCATGAACGGCGCGTGGCGCAGCTCGACGCTCTCGAACAGCACCCAGTACAGGGCGAGGAAGATCGGCATGGGCAGCAGCATCGGCAGACAGCCCCCCAGCGGGTTGACCTTCTCCTTCTTGTACAGGGCCATCATCTCCTGGGACAACTTCTGCCGGTCGTCGGCATAGCGCTCCTGGAGCCGTTTCATCTGCGGCGCCACCCGGCGCATGTTGGCCATGGAGCGGTAGCTGGCCGCGGACAGCGGATAGAGGATGGCCTTGACCATCACCGTCAGCAGGATGATCGCCACCCCCCAGTTGCCGACCACGCCGTGAATCCAGTCGAGGATCTTGAACAGCGGGACCGCCAGCCACCAGAGAAAGCCGTAGTCCACGGTCAGGTTCAGGTAGTCGGCGATGCCTTCGAGCCGGTTCTGGTCCTTCGGCCCGGCGAAGAACCGGCTGGTCCACTCGCCGGTCTGGCCCGGAGCCACGGACTGCACGGGACCCGTGTAGCCGAACAGGTAGGTGCCGTCGCTGCGCTTGCGGCCGTAGTAGTTGTTGGTCTGGTCCGGATCGGCGACCCAGGCGCTCAGAAAGTAATGCTGCAGAAAGGCGATCCAGCCGCCGGTGACCGCCGCACGGTACGGCCCGTCCTCCTCCAGATCGTCGAAGGACAGCTTCTCGTAGCGGCTTTCGTCGGTGGTGAGCGCCGCGCCCAGGTAGGGCTGGGGTCCCAGCGTGAAGGCCTTTTCACCGATGGCCTCCTTGTCGTCACGCTTGATCTGGGCGAACAGCCCGGCGCTGATCGGGCGGTCGGTGCGGTTGTCGACCCGGTAGGCGACGTCGATCAGGTAGGCGCCCGGCTTGAAGGTGAAGCGTTTCTCCACGGCCAGACCGTCGCGCTCGGTGGTCAGCGTGACCACCAGCGGCTCGTCGCCGCGCAGCGTGTATTCCGAGGCGGCTGCCCGATAGGTGGGCCGCTCGCCGCCGGAGTCGACGCCGTCGGGGCCGATGAGCCCGCTCTGGGCGACGTAGACGTGGCCGTCGCCGCGGTTCAGCAGCAGATAGGGGACGTCCCGGTCCGCTTCGAGCCGGTGCTGGGGAAGCTGAACCCGCACGATGTCGCCGCCGAGGCGATCGATCCAGACGTCGAGGGTATCCGTCGTCACCCGGACCAGGCGCCCCTGGGCCGCGGGCGCTGCCGCCGCCGCCGACACCTCGTCCACCGGGTCCGCCGTCAGCATCGACGGGTCCGGCACGTCGGAGTCCGGGGTGCCCGCAGGGGAGCCTGCAGGGGTGCCCGCAGGGGCGCCTGCAACCTCCGGCGCGTCCCGAGGCAGGTCCGGGGCGTCGTCGCCCGCGCCGCCGGTCAGCGGCGCGTCGACCTCGGGCTCGGCGCTGATCTCCACGGGCTGCTGCTGGCGCACGTAGTCGTCGTTCCAGGCCAGAATCATCAGATAGGCCGTGGCGGCCAGGCCGATCAGCAGCAGAATGCGCTGCACCTCGGTGGGAAGCATCGCTATCGGGACTCCTCGGACTGTCGGCGTGAGTGAGCGTCGTCTGGCCCGGCGCCGGGACCGGCGGGCACCAGGTCGACACCGCCGGGATGAAAGGGGTGACACCGGCCCAGTCGGGTCAGGGCCAGCCGTGTGCCGCGCAGCAGACCATGGGTGGCGATGGCCTCGGCGGCGTAGTGGGAACAGCTCGGATAGAAGCGGCACTGCCGGCCGATGAACGGGCTCAGCGTGAGCTGGTAGAGCCGGATGGCGATCAGGGCTCCTCGGACTGGCAGTTGTTTCAGGCTCACCCTGTGCCTCTCAAGCTTCGCGAACGGATAGCTGTCCCAGCAGCTTCTCGAAGGATCGCCGGTACTCCGCGTTGCTGGCGGGGCCGGTCACCTGCACCACGATGTCCATGGACGGTAGCCCGGAGCGCCGCTGGCGGAACGTTTCCCGCAGCACGCGCTTGGCACGATTGCGGTCATGGGCCCTGGGCAAGGCGCGCTTGCCCACCACCAGCCCCAGCCGGGCGCCGTGCATTCTATTCGACACGGCGCTGATACGTAACGCCCCGGACCGTCGCCTGACGGCGGCGGCGCGGAACACGTGGTTGAACTCGGCCGCCTTCGTCAGGCGGGCCGATCGGGGAAACGCCAGCTCCGGGAGGTGACGCCCGCTGGGATCGGCTGGCGGCTGCGGACAGTCGGTCGTCAGGCGGACAGGCGCTTGCGGCCCTTGGCGCGACGGGCGTTGAGGACTTTACGGCCCCCACGGGTCGCCATCCGGGCGCGAAAACCATGGTTGCGCTTGCGCTTGAGGTTGCTCGGCTGGAACGTTCTCTTCATCAGAATTCTCTACACGCAGCTTGCGAACGGGCTCGCGTCGGGTGAGCGGGCCCGGGCCGAAAAAAGGACCGCGAATTCTAGGGGGGCACCGGAGCGGCGTCAAATGAATAAAAGAAGGTTTTTCTGAAGCGTGGGAGAGCGTGCAGAACGTCTGCGGTAGATAGGATCCGGCTTCCTGGTGAAGGAAAGGTGGTTGTTGCTTGTTGGGGGTCGGCCTGCCTGTGGACAGGTGGGAAATTGTCCGTGAGGGCGGTAGGTTGCCGGCCAGGAGAGGCTGTGGAAAAGCACTGAATGGCGGTGTGCGAAATGTGGTCTGTCGGCGGTGCGGAAGTTACTCACCGGCCTCGCCGATTTTATCCACAGGTTCTTCAGGAGGTTGCTCACACGAGCCCGTTCCGACCTTCCCCGGTCGCGTTTCCCGGTCCGGCGCATAACCTTTTGAATTTGCTGTTTATCCGTAAATACATTGGTTTTTTCCAACGCGCCGCATAGCCAACCCTTGAAGGAACTGGCTAGAATCCGCCGAAACTCGAACGACACGAACGCATCTTCCGGGCACGGATGCAGGCACTGGAAGAGCGGATTTTCTGGGGGACATTGAGTGGAACGTTCTGTGTGGGATCGTTGCCTGGACCGGCTTCAGGACGAGCTGTCGTCGGCGCAATTCAACACGTGGATCAGGCCGTTGCAGGCGCGCGTCGAGGGTGGCCGGCTGAGCATCCTGGCGCCCAACCGCTACGTGCTCGACGAAGTTCAGGGCAGCTATCTCGGTCGGATCCACGAGCTGCTCGACGACATGGAGGTCAGGCTGGACGTGGGATCGGCTGACCGGGAACCGGGGGCCGGCGAGGCCGGTCCGCTGCGGGCGGATGGCTCCGGCGGGGCTCGTGCGGGAGCGGGCGGCCACACCGGACACAAGCTGAACGAAGAGTTCACCTTCGAGACCTTCGTCGAAGGCAAGTCGAACGAGATGGCGAAGGCCGCCGCGATGCAGGTGGCGGCGAACGCCGGCAAGTCCTACAACCCGTTGCTGCTGTACGGGGGCGTGGGCCTCGGCAAGACGCACCTGATGCAGGCGGTGGGCAATTACGTGCGCAGCGCGCGGCCGGACGCCAACATCGTCTATCTGCATTCCCAGCGCTTCGTGCAGGACATGGTCAAGGCGCTGCAGCAGGGCACCATGGACGAGTTCATGCAGTACTACCGGTCGGTGGACATGCTGCTGATCGACGACATCCAGTTCTTCGCCAACAAGCTGCGCTCCCAGGAGGAGTTCTTCCACGTCTTCAACGCGCTGCTCGAGCGGGACAGTCAGATGGTGCTGACCTGCGACCGGTACCCGCGGGAGATCGACGGCCTCGAGGAGCGGCTGAAGTCCCGGTTCGTGTACGGGCTCACCCAGGAGGTGGAGCCGCCGGAGCTCGAGACCCGGGTGGCCATTCTGATGAAGAAGGCCGAGGCGGAGGAAGTCGAGCTCGACCCGGCCGTGGCGTTCTTCATCGGCGAAAGGATCCGGTCGAACGTGCGGGAGCTCGAGGGCGCGCTGCGCCGGGTGATCGCCAACGCCAAGTTCACCGGGGCGCGCATCACCATCGAGCAGGTGAAGCGGGCGCTGCGGGACCTGCTGGCCATTCAGGACCGGCAGATCAGCATCGACAACATCCAGCGCCTGGTGGCCGAGTACTACAACATCAAGATTTCCGATATTCTGTCGAAGCGCCGTAACCGGACCATTGCCCGGCCCCGGCAGATGGCCATGTTCCTGGCCAAGGAGCTCACTAATCACTCCCTGCCGGAGATCGGCGAGGCGTTCGGCGGCCGGGATCACACCACGGTGCTGCACGCCTGCAAACGCATTGCCGAGCTCAAGGAGAGCAGTGCGGACGTGGCGGAAGACTATCGGAACCTCGGCCGGCTGCTGTCCGGCTGAGGGTATCGGCAGGCGACTGCCCGTAAGACAGCGACAGGTTAGCCATGAAGTTCACCACGAATCGTGAGGCGCTGCTGCGACCGCTGCAGCTCGTGACCGGGGTCGTCGAGCGTCGGCAGACGCTGCCGGTTCTCGCCAACCTGCTGGTGGTGGCCAGGGACGACACGCTGTCCCTGACGGGCACGGACCTCGAAGTGGAACTGGTTGCGGTGGAGCGCGGGGTCGATGTCGCCGAGCCCGGCGAGGTGACGATTCCTGCGCGCAAGCTGGCTGACATCTGGCGTTCCCTGCCTGAGGGGGCGGAGGTGACGGTTCAGGCGGAAGGGGACCGAGCGATCGTTCGGTCCGGGCGCAGCCGGTTTGCCCTGGCCACCCTGCCGGCGGCGGATTTCCCCAAGGTCGAGAGCGGCCCGGGGGATCTCGAAGTGGAGCTCGCCCAGCACGAACTGCGTCGGCTGCTCGACCGGGTGAGCTTCTCCATGGCTCAGCAGGATGTGCGCTATTTTCTTAATGGAATGCTTCTCGAGGTCACTGGCGCCCATACCCGGACGGTAGCCACCGATGGCCACCGGCTCGCCATGTGCACCCTCGGTGCGGGGGTGGATGGTGCCGATCGGGTGCAGGCCATCGTTCCCAGGAAGGGTGTGCTCGAGCTGAGCAGGCTTCTTGACGATGGGGATGATGCCGTGGGCATGCACCTGGGCGCCAACCATCTTCGTGTGGTGCTGGGTCCGTACACGCTCACGACCAAGCTGGTCGATGGCAAGTTTCCTGATTATGAGAAGGTGGTGCCCCGCCGGGCGGAGCGATCCATGAGCGGGGACCGGGATACCCTGCGCCAGGCCTTCGCCCGGGCGTCCATTCTGTCGAACGAAAAGTATCGCGGCGTTCGTCTCATCCTCGAGCCGGAGCAGCTCACCATTCAGGCCAACAATCCGGAGCAGGAAGAGGCCGAGGAAGTGGTGCCGGTGCAGTACGCCGGCGAGCGCATGGAGATCGGCTTCAACGTCAGCTATCTGCAGGACGTGCTCAACGTGCTCGACACCGAGACGGTCACCATGAGCGTCGCCGACGCCAACAGCAGCGCGCTGGTCGAGGGTGTGGGCAACGAAGAGGCGCTTTACGTCGTCATGCCCATGCGGCTCTAGGGACGGCGCTTTCCGGCGCAGACCGTGAGGTTTCGCCAGCTCGACATTCTCAACCTGCGCAATCTTCGGCAGGTGTCCATTCAGCCGTCCAGCGGCATCAATTATCTGTTCGGTGGCAACGGGGCCGGCAAGACCGCCGTCCTGGAGGCAGTGCATCTGCTGGCCCGGGGGCGTTCGTTCCGGAGCGGTCAGGTGTCCGAGCTGGTGCGGGCGGGAGAGGATCATCTGACCGTGCGCGCGGCGATCGAGGACGAACACCGTGGGGAGCAGCGTGTCGCGCTGCTTCGAGGGCGGGGTGGTCGGGGGGAGCTGCGCATCAACGGCGAGCCGGGGCGGAGAGTGTCCCAGGCGGCCGTGCTGATGCCGGTGCAGGTTCTGGGGCCGTTGCTCAGCGATCTCGTGTTCGGCGGGCCCGGCGTCCGCCGGCAGTGGCTCGACTGGGGAGTGTTCCACGTGGAACCTGGCTATCTCGACACCCTGCGCAGCTACCTCCAGGCCGTTCGGCAGCGGAACGCGGCGCTGAAACGCAGCGGTGGTTCCTCGGGCGGTGCCGGCTCGGTGGAGGCTTTTTCCGAATCGGTGGCGACGCTTGGCGAAGACGTCAGTCGGGCCCGACGCGGGTATCTGGTCGAACTTGAGGTGGTTCTGGCTCGCGCACTGGCGGCCATGGCCCCGGAGATGACGCTGGAGATCGGCTATCGCCAGGGTTGGCCCGACGAGGAATCCCTGTTGAAAACCCTGGGTGATTGGCGCCGAAGAGAGGTAAAATCCGGGTCGACGCAGTTCGGCCCGCATCGGGCGGATCTGGAGCTGCGGGTTGCCGGCCAGGTCGCCGGAGGGACTGTTTCCCGAGGCCAGGGAAAGATCCTGGCGAGCGCGATGATGCTGGCTCAGGCGGAGTTGCTCCAGCGACGGGGGCGTCGGTCGACCGCTTTCCTGATCGACGACATCGGGGCCGAGCTCGACTCAGCACACACGCAACGGTTCTTTCAGGCGTTGAAAGCAGTTGGAAGCCAGATCTTCGCGACATCCAACGACCCGCCTGGATGGATACGCGAGGTTGCCGGAACAGACATTCGAGTGTTCCACGTGGAACAAGGGTCGGTGACAGAGGGGCCTTCGTGACCCGAAAGGCCGTCGCGGAAGCCGACCAGAATCGCGGAACCAGCCTGGTTCCCGCGAACGAGGGCGATCGATGAGCGAAAAAGACTACGATTCCAAGAGCATCAAGGTGCTGCGCGGCCTGGACGCCGTCCGCAAGCGCCCCGGCATGTACATCGGCGACACCGAGGACGGTACCGGCCTGCACCACATGGTTCAGGAGCTGGTCGACAACTCCATCGACGAAGCGCTCGCCGGCCACTGCACCCACATCGACGTGGTGGTCCACCCCGAGGAGGCCATCACCGTCACCGACGACGGCCGGGGCATCCCCGTGGACATTCACCCCGAAGAAGGGGTCTCCGCCGCCGAAGTCATCATGACCACGCTCCATGCCGGCGGTAAGTTCGACGACAACAGCTACAAGGTCTCCGGCGGGCTGCACGGCGTCGGCGTCTCCGTGGTCAACGCCCTGTCGGAGGAATTCCGCCTCACCGTGCGCAGAAACGGCGCGGTTTACGAGCAGACCTACGTCCACGGCGTCCCCCAGGCCCCGCTGAAACAGATCGGCGAGACTTCCGAACGCGGCACCGAGTGTTACTTCCGCCCGTCGCCCCAGACCTTCAAGAACGTCCAGTTCCACTACGACATTCTGGCCAAGCGCCTACGGGAACTGGCTTTCCTGAACTCCGGCGTCGAGATCCGGCTCTCCGACGAGCGCACCGGCAAGAAAGACACTTTTCTTTACGAGGGTGGCCTGAGGGCCTTCGTCGAGTACCTGAATCACAACAAGAACCCGCTCAACACCGTGTTCCACTTCCAGAGCGCCGAGCGCGAGGACGGCATCGCCGTGGAAGTCGCCATGCAGTGGAACGACGGCTTTCAGGAACAGGTGTTCCCGTACACCAACAACATTCCCCAGCGGGACGGCGGCACCCACATGGCCGGCTTCCGCGCGGCGCTCACCCGCAGCCTCAACGGCTACATCGAGCGGGAAGGCCTGCTGAAGAAGGTCCAGGTGGCCACCTCCGGGGACGACGCCCGGGAAGGCCTCACCGCCGTGGTGTCGGTGAAGGTGCCCGATCCCAAGTTCTCGGCCCAGACCAAGGACAAACTGGTGTCCAGCGAGGTGAAGACCGCCGTGGAGCAGGAACTCTCCAAGGCGTTCACCGAGTATCTCGACGAGCATCCCAACGACGCCCGCGCCGTGGTCACGAAGATGATCGACGCCGCCCGGGCCCGGGAGGCTGCGCGCAAGGCCCGGGAGATGACCCGGCGCAAAGGCGCCCTCGATATTGCCGGCCTGCCCGGCAAGCTGGCGGACTGCCAGGAAAAGGATCCGGCGCTGTCGGAGCTCTATCTGGTGGAGGGCGACTCCGCCGGCGGCTCCGCCAAGCAGGGCAGGGACCGCCGCACCCAGGCCATCCTGCCGCTGCGGGGCAAGATCCTGAACGTGGAGAAAGCCCGTTTTGACAAGATGCTTTCTTCAGCCGAGGTGGGAACCCTGGTCACCGCCCTCGGCTGCGGCATTGGCCGCACCGAGTTCGACCCGGACAAGCTACGCTATCACCGCATCATCATCATGACCGACGCGGACGTCGACGGCTCCCACATCCGCACGCTGCTGCTCACGTTCTTCTTCCGCCAGATGCCCGAGCTGATCGAGCGCGGCCACGTCTACATTGCCCAGCCGCCCCTCTACAAGGTGAAGAAGGGCAAGCAGGAGCACTACGTGAAGGACGACGTGGAGCTCGAGGACTACATCCTCCAGCTCGCCCTCGATGGCGCCAGCCTGCACATCAATGCGGACGCGCCGGCCATCGACGACGAGCGCCTCCAGAGCCTGGCGCGGGAATACACCATGCTCATGCTGCGCCTGGACCGCCGCAACCGGGTCTACCCCCGGGCCATCACCGAGCGCCTCGTGGACCTGCCGACCGTCGACGCGGCGCTGCTCGCCGACGCGTCCGCCATGATCTCGTGGAGTGAGCGCTTGCAAACCTCCATCGGCAGTGTCGATGGGGATGCGCCCGTGGTGACCGTGGAGTTCGATGCCGAGCATCAGGTTCACGTACCGGTGGTCCAGCTCAGGGTCCGCGGCATCACCGAGCAGATCCGCCTGACCTATTCGTTCTTCATGAGCCCGGAATACCGGGCCATCGCCAAGCTCGGCGAGCACGTCTACGGCCTGCTGGAGAACGGGGCCCACGTCCGGCGCGGAGACAAGCGTCAGACGGTGGCCACCTTCGGCGAGGCGCTGACCTGGCTGGTGGGCGAGGCCAAGCGCGGTCTGGACGTGCAGCGCTACAAGGGGCTGGGCGAGATGAATCCGGACCAGCTCTGGCAGACCACCATGGACCCGGCGGTCCGGCGCATGCTCAGGGTCACGGTGGACGACGCCATCGCCGCCGACCAGATGTTCACGACCCTGATGGGCGACCAGGTGGAACCCCGGCGCGAGTTCATCGAGTCCAACGCGCTCCAGGTCGTCAACCTGGACGTGTGAGTTCAGGCCCGGTCTGCCTCCGGACGCGGCAGACGGGCCATCAGCGCCTCGAAGTGCGCGGCGCAGTCCGCCTGAATCTCTTTGGTGGACCTGCCTGCGGTGGCGATCGGCTCGCCGATCAGCACCTGCACTTCCCCTGCGCGCTTGCGGAACGCATGGGCCGGCCAGTGGGAGCCGGCGTTGTGCACGACGATCAGCACCGGCGCCCCGGTGGCCGACGCGAGGGCGGCGCCGCCGGGTTGAAACCTGCCGATCCTGCCCGCCGGCATGCGGGTACCCTCCGGGAACAGCACCACCCAGATGCCGTCGTCGAGCCTCGAGGAACCCAGCTCGATCAGGGTACGCAGCGCCTTGCGCTGCTGACTCCGGTCGATGGCGATCGGCTTCAGCGTGCGGAACGCCCAGCCGAAGAACGGAATGTTCAGCAGTTCCTTCTTGATGAGCGTCGCCTGGGGCGAGAAGAGCTGCTGCAGAAACAGCGTCTCCCAGGTGCTCTCGTGGCGGCACAGCACGATGCAGGGGGTCTCCGGCACGTGCTCCAGCCCCTCGACCCGGTAGCCGATGCCGCAGGTCCAGCGCAGCCAGCGCAGACAGAATCCGGTCCAACAGCCGATGATCAGCCGGAAGCGGAGCCGGTAGGGGAACAGCCAGCCGAACACCGTCCCGAGCGTGCCCCACACCACGGTCGCCACCGTGTACCCCACGTAGAACAGCAGCGCCCTCACCGGCACGACGAACGCTCCCGGAGGATCCATTCCACGAATGCGGCCAGATCGTCGCCGATCCAGCTCACGCCCATCCCCCGGGCCAGGGGCTCCACCTGGGCGCCCTTGCCCGTGCGCACCAGCGCCGCCCGGCACCCCGCGGCATGGGCGGCCTCGACGTCGCGGATCGCGTCACCGACGAAGATCGTTTCGTCCGGTGACACGTCCAGCGCCGCCATGGCCGCGCGCAGCATGCCCGGCGCGGGTTTGCGGCAGTCGCAGCCGGCGTCGGGGTCGTGGGGACAGTAGCGCAGATCGTCGAGGTGGCCGCCGGCCGCGTCGAGCTCCGTGCGCATCCTGCGATGGATGTCGGTGAGCGTGGCTTCCGAGAACAGGCCCCGGCCGACGCCGGATTGATTGGTGCATACGCCCACCAGCAGACCGGCGCGGTTCAACGCTGCAACGGCCGGCAGCGCGCCCGGAATCGGCAACCACTCGTCCGCGCTGCGCACGAAGTCGGGACTGTCGACGTTGAGGACGCCATCCCTGTCCAGCAGTATCAATCTGGCCATTGCAGTCCGGGCGGGTAGAATCGCCGGCGCAATCTAAGGTATCTCGGAATCATGGTCAAAGCTCGCCGATGCGACTGGTGCGGTGACGACCCGCTCTACGTCGACTACCACGACCGGGAATGGGGCGCGCCGGTCGGCGACGGGCGCGCGCTGTTCGAACGGCTGATGCTGGAGGGCATGCAGGCAGGGCTGTCCTGGTTCACGATCCTGAAGAAGCGGGACCACATGCGCGCCCGGTTCTTCGACTTCGACCCCGTCGCCCTCGCGGAGCGCGGCGAAGGGGCGCTGGAGGACTGGATGACGGACCCGGGAATCATCCGCCACCGCGGCAAGCTGGAGGCGCTGATCGGCAACGCGCGGGCGACCCTGGCGCTGCCCGAGCCGTTCGAGGAGATGATCTGGAGATTCGTAGACAGCGCGCCCAAGCAGAACCGTTGGCGCGGGCCGTCCCAGGTGCCGTCGACCACGGCCGAGTCCGAGGCCATGTCCCGCGCCCTGAAGCGGGCGGGTTTCCGGTTCGTGGGCCCGACCATCTGCTACGCGTTCATGCAGAGCGCCGGCCTGGTCAACGATCACCTCACCCGCTGCCCCCGACACGTGGAGTGCGCCGAGCTGGCGCGGGGCTGGTCACTCTGAGGGCGGCTGCGCTCAGAGTCTGGCTGCGTCTGCTGAGCCTGCTGGGACTGTCCGCCCAGCGCCGCGTGGGCCGTCTTGTCGGGCGCGCCTTCGGATGCTTCGACAGCGACAGCCGGCGGGTCACCCGCATCAACCTGCGCCTGTGCTTTCCCGAGCTCGACGGCGCCGCCCGGGAGCGCCTGGTCCGGGACAGCCTGGAGCACAGCGCCATGCTGGTGACCGAGCTGGGCACCATCTACCACTGCCCGCCGGAACGCTGGCGGCGCTGGGCCGTCGGCGTGGAGGGGGAGGAGCTGCTGACCGGAGCCATGGCCGACGACCGCGGCGTGCTGCTGCTGGTGCCTCATCTCGGCAACTGGGAGTTCTTCACCCTGATGCTGGGCCAGCTCGGCGTCACCGCCCTCTACGATCCGCCCCGGCAGCCTGAACTCGAAGCGCTGATCGTCGAGTCCCGGGCGCGGGCCGGCGCCACCCTGCTGCCCATCGACGCGGCGGGCCTGCGCCGGTTCTACGGCGCGCTGGCCGACGGCGGCCTCGGCGCGCTGCTGCCCGATCAGGTGCCGCGCCGTCATGCGGGCGTGTATGCCGACTTCTTCGGCAGGCCGGCCCTCACCATGACCTTCTGGCACCGGGTCGCGCGGCGGACCGGCGCCCGGGTGCTGATGGGCGCCGCGCTGCGCCGGCCCGGGGGCTTCCTCGTCCGCATCGCCGACCCGGGGCCGGGTCTGGTCGACCCCGATCCTGCCGTCGCCGCCCGGGCCATGAACGCCGTCATCGAGTCCTGGGTGCGCCGGGACCCGGCCCAGTACCAGTGGGAGTACCGGCGCTACCGCCGTCCCCCGCCCGGCACCCCGAACCCCTACGACCTCGCGGATTGACCTCCCGTCCCGGCGCTGGACGCAGCCCCGCCCAACGCCCCGCTAGCGCCGCCAGAGCGCCCGCGGCCAGCGGCGCATCAGCGCCGCCAAAGCGCCCGCGGCGAGCGGCGCATCAGCGCCGCCAGAATGCCGGCGTCAGCAGCACCAGCAGCGTGAAGATCTCCAGCCGCCCGAGCATCATCGCCACGATCAGCAGCCATTTCGCCTGGGCCGGCAGAGAGGCGTAGTTGAGGGCGACGTCGCCGAGTCCCGGGCCGAGGTTGTTGAGGCATGCCGCCACCGCGGAGAACGCCGTGGTGAAGTCCAGCGGCGCGATCACCATGATCAGCGAGACCATGGTCAGGAACACGATGACGTAGACGGAGAAGAACCCCCAGACCGCGTCCACCACCCGGTCCGGCACCCGCTGCAGCCCGAGCTTGATGGTGAACACGCCGTTGGGATGAATCAGCCGCCGGATCTCCCGCATCCCCTGCAGATAGATCAGCAGCACCCGCACCACCTTGATGCCGCCGGCGGTCGAGCCTGCGCATCCTCCGGCGAAGGCCGCGAACAGCAGCAGCACCGGCGCCGCCGACGGCCACAGGCTGAAGTCGCTGGTGGTGAAGCCCGTGGTGGTCGCCACGGAGACGGCCTGGAAAATGCCGTCCCGGATCGGTGAATCGGACGCACCGGGGTGCTCGATCAGGATGAAGCACACCACCACCGCCACCACGGCGAGTATCGTCAGGTACAGCCGCACCTCCCGGTCGGCCCAGTACAGCTTCGGTTCCCGGCGGTTCCAGGCGAGAAAATGCAGGGCGAAATTGATGCCCGCGAGCACCATGAACACGATGGCCACAGTCTCGATGGCCGGGCTCTGGAAATGGCCGATGCTGGCGTCGTGGGTGGAGAACCCGCCGATGGCGACCGTGGAGAAACTGTGGCAGATCGCGTCGAACAGGGACATGCCCGCCGCCCAGTAGGCGCCGGCGCAGAGGATCGTGAAGCCGAGGTAGAGATACCACAGCGCCTTCGCCGTCTCGGTGATCCGCGGCGTGAGCTTGTTGTCCTTCACCGGCCCCGGGGATTCCGCCCGGTAGAGCTGCATGCCGCCGATGCCGAGCATCGGCAGCACGGCCACGGCCAGTACGATGATGCCCATGCCGCCGAGCCACTGCAGGAGCTGGCGGTAGAACAGAATCGAGCGGGGCAGCTCGTCCAGGCCGCTCAGCACCGTCGCGCCCGTGGTGGTCAGTCCTGACAAGGATTCGAACGCAGCGTCGGTGAAGCTGGCGTGCACGCCGTCCGCCAGGTACAGGGGTATGGCGCCGAACAGCCCGAGGCCGGAATAGAACAGCACCGTGATGAAGAAGCCGTCGCCGCTGCGCAGCTCGCGTTTGTCGCGGCTGCCGAGAAACAGCACCAGCCCCGACAGCATGGTGATGGCGAACGCGGCGCCGAACGTGTGGATGGTGTCCTCGCCGTAGATCAGCGCGACGATCACCGGCAGGAACAGCGCCAGGCTGAACAGGCTCAGCAGAATGCCGGTGATGCGCAGGATGACGGCGAAATGCATCGTCGCCTCAGAAGAACGTGATGCCGACCTGGAACAGCCGCTCCACGGCAGCCACCTGCCGTTTGTCCACGACGAACAGGATCACGTGGTCGCCGGGCTCCACCACCACGTCGTCGTGGGCGATCAGCACCTGATCCCCGCGGGCGATGGCGCCGATGGTCACACCGGTCGGCAGGTCGATGTCGCGGATGGCCCGGCCCACCACCCGTGAGCTGCGCGCGTCGCCGTGGGCGATGGCTTCCATCGCCTCGGCGGCGCCGCGCCGCAGGCTGTGGACCCGGGCGACGTCGGCGCGTCGCACGTAGGTGAGCAGCGAGCTGGTGGTCGCCTGCTGGGGCGAAATGGCGATCTCGATGTCGCCCCCCTGCACCAGGTCGACATAGGCGGGCTTGCCGATCAGCGTAACGACCTGGCGCACGCCCAGGCGCTTCGCCAGCAGCGACGACATGATGTTGACCTCGTCGTCGTTGGTGACGGCGCAGAACACGTCGCACTGCTCGATGTTCTCCTCGAGCAGCCGTTCCCGGTCGGTGGCGTCCATGTTCAGCACCACGCTCTGGTGCAGGGTTTCCGCCAGGCTGTCGCAGCGGGCCTTGCTGAATTCGATGACCTTGACCGAAAAGTAGGGCTCGATGGCGCGGGCCAGCCGCAGTCCGATGTTGCCGCCGCCGGCGATCATCACCCGCTTGAACGGCCGCTCCACCCGGCGCAGCTCTGCCATTACCGCGTTGATGTGCTCGCGGGCGGCGATGAAGAACACCTCGTCGTCCGCCTCGATGACGGTGTTGCCCTGGGGCAGGATCGCCCGGTCGCGGCGGTAGATGGCCGCCACCCGGGTGTCGACGTTGGGCATGTGCTGGCGCAGGAAGCGCAGCTCCTGGCCGACCAGCGGACCGCCGTAGTACGCCTTCACGGCGACGAGCTGGATGCGCCCGTCGGCGAAGTCCAGGACCTGCAGGGCGCCGGGGTGCTCGAGCATCTGGCGGATGTTGTCGGTGACGACCTGCTCCGGGTTGATCAGCACGTCGATGGGCATGTGCTCGCCGCTGAAGAACCCCTCCCGGTCCAAGTAGGAGGACGAGCGGATCCGCGCGATCTTGGTGGGCGTGCGGAACAGCGAATAGCACACCTGACAGGCCACCATGTTGACCTCGTCGCTGGAGGTCACGGCGATCAGCATGTCGGCGTCGTCCGCGCCCGCCCGGCGCAGCACGTCCGGGTGGGAGGCCCAGCCGTGCACGGTCTGGATGTCGAGCTTGTTGCGCAGCTCCTCGAGCACCGTCGGGTCGGCATCCACCAGGGTGATGTCGAAACCCTCGCTGGCCAGGTTGTCGGCCAGGGTGCCGCCCACCTGGCCTGCGCCGAGAATCAGGATCTTCATGTCGGATCTCCGGCGGGCGGCGCCTTGCGCAGCCGGGCGAAATAGAAACCGTCGGTGTCCGGGTCCGTGGGCAGAAGCTGCCAGCCGTGGCGGGTGGGTCGGCCGGTGGTCAGCGGCCGGCCGGCCTCACGCGCGTCCGGGTGCTGCGCCAGGAACTGGGCGACGACGTCATCGTTTTCCACGGTCAGGATCGAGCAGGTGCAGTAGAGCAGGGTACCGCCGGGCTCGACCACGCGCCACAGGTTCGCCATCAGGCGCCTCTGCAGATCCGTCAGGCCGGTCAGGTCGGCCGCCTCCCGCAGCACCTTGATGTCGGGGTGGCGGCGCAGGGTACCCGTTCCCGAGCAGGGTGCGTCCACCAGCACGTAGTCGAATCCGGTTCCGTCCCACCAGTCCAGTGTAGCCGCGTCCGCCAGCCGGGCGTCGACGCCGGTGTGGCCGAGGCGCACCGCTTCGGCCTGCATCGCCGCCAGCCGGTCGGCGCTCGACTCCAGCGCCGTGGCGCGCAGCCCGGGCTGACGCTCGAGCAGTTGGAACAGCTTGCCGCCGGGAGCGGCGCAGGCGTCCAGCACCCGGCCGGCCGCGCTGCCCGGCTCGCCGGCCAGGAGCGGTGCGGCGAGCTGGGCGCCGGCGTCCTGAACCGACACCAGGCCGTCCTCGAAGCCCGGCAGCCGGTCCACCGGCACCGGCGTCTCCAGAATCCGGGATTCCGGCCCGTGGCCCAGGCGCGGTCCGTCGCCGGTGTCGGCGGCCTCGGGGCGGCCGGGTTTCCGGGCCGTGAGCCCGGCGGCGGCGAGCTGCGCGTCGTAGTCCTCGGCCGTGGTGCGCAGCAGGTTCACGCGCAGGCACATCGGCGCGCGGGTGTTGTCCGCCGCCATGATGTCCGCCGCGGCGGCGCCGTAGTCCCCGGTCAGCGCCGCCTCGAGCCAGCGCGGGTGCTCGCAGTGGGGTTCGGCCGGCTCCCGGGACAGCCGCCGCATCACGGCGTTCACCAGGCCCCGGGCCCAGTTCTTGCCGAGAATCCGCACCGCGGCCACCGTTTCGAAGATGGCGGCATGGTCCGGCACCCGCATGTGGCGGAGCTGGTAGGCGCCCACGATCATCAGGCAGTAGACGTCCTGGTCCTTCTGCCGAAGCGGCTCCCGCAGGGACCCGTCGACGGCGGCGCGCAGTGAATAGAAGTGGCGCAGGCTGCCGAGCACCATTTCCTGAACCAGCGGAGACGGCGCCCGCTCGGCGAAGGCCTGGTCGGTGGTGCGCCGGTTGACCACCACCTGACGCAGCAGGCGGGCCGCGGAGGCGCGTTCCCGGGCAGGCTCGCTCACCTGGCCGGCTCCGGGCTGAGCTGCGTGCCCGGCCGGAACAGCGCCGCATAGCCGTTGGCGGCATCCGCCGCGCTCAGGGGACGGCCCTTGCCGACGCTCAGGCGAACGGTGTTCAGGACCAGCACGCCGTCGCCACAGGCGACGCGAATGCCCCGCCTGTCCGCGCTGACGATCGTTCCGGGCGTGGCGGATTCGGCTTCCGCCGGCCGGTCCTCGGCGCTGGCGGCGAGCACGTTGACCCGCACGTCACCGCTGTAGGCGAAGGCGCCCTGCCGGCCGGCGAAGGCGCGCACGCGGCGCACCTCGGCCGCCGCGGAGGCGCTGAAGTCCAGAGCGGCCTCCTCCCGCGTCAGCTTCTCGGCATAGGTCAGCCCCGCTTCGGCCTGGGGTGTCGGCGCCGCGGCTTCGGGCAACGCCGCCAGGCAGTCGAGTAGCGCCGCGCCGCCGAGTTCGGCCAGGCGGGCCTCCAGGGCCGGCGCATCCTCGTCCGGCCCGACCGCCGTGCGCCGGGTCAGGTAGACGGGTCCGCTGTCCAGGCCGCGCGTCATGCGCATGATGCACACCCCGGCCTCCCGGTCGCCGGCGAGGATGGTCCGCTCCACCGGTGCCGCGCCGCGCCAGCGCGGCAGCAGCGAGGGGTGCACGTTGATGCAGCCGAGGCGCGGCACGTCGAGGATCGACTGGGGCAGGATCAGGCCGTAGGCGGCCACCACCAGCACGTCGAGGCGCCACTCCGCCAGGGACGCGGCAGCCTCCTCGCCGCGCAGGCTGGCGGGCTGGCGTACCGGAATGCCCTGGGCCGTGGCCAGCCGCTTGACCGGCGACGGCTGGCGTTTTCGGCCTCGTCCGAACGGTCGATCGGGCTGCGTGTAGACCACCACCGGCGCCGCGTCGCCGGCGATCAGCGCATCGAGAATCCGGGCGGCGAACTCCGGTGTGCCGGCGAAGCCGATGCGCAGCCCGCCGCCCGAATCCCCGCCGTTGCCCGTCCCGGTAGCCACGGCAGCCGGTCAGGCCCGGATCCGGTGCTGTTTCTCCAGTTTCTTGCGGATGCGGTTGCGCTTGAGGTTGGACAGGTAGTCGACGAACAGCTTGCCGTCGAGATGGTCGCACTCGTGCTGGATGCACACGGCCAGCAGGCCTTCGGCTTCGAGCTCGAAGGGCTGTCCGTCGCGTCCGAGGGCGTTCACCCGGATCTTCTCCGCGCGGATCACGGGCTCGTAGAAGCCCGGCACGGACAGGCAGCCTTCCTCGGTCTCCACCTCGCCGCTGATCAGCGTCAGCTCGGGATTGATGAAAGCGTGCGGGTCATCGCGGTTTTCCGATACGTCGACGACGATGATGCGCTGATGCACGTCCACCTGACTGGCGGCGAGGCCGATGCCCGGAGCGTCGTACATGGTTTCCAGCATGTCGTCGATCAGCCGGCGCACGTCGTCGTCGACGCGGGCGACCGGCCTGGCCTTGGTGCGCAGGCGCGGGTCGGGGTATTCCAGGATGTTGAGAATGCTCATCGTGCTCGTTCTGACCGGTCCGAGGCGGGGTTGGTTCGCCTAGTATTGGTCTAATTCAGGCTGCTAAGATTGTGAAGATTATAACTTTTCCCGTCGGCAAAGACCCGTATTCTCACGGTCTGACTGACGCTTTCGCGCAGCAGTGGGACGATCCGGCCCCGGGCATCTATGCTTTCTGTAGATGCGCTTCGGGGCGAGCAAGGGAATTGTAAGGATGAGCAACATGCGTAGCGGGCGCCACCTACTGCTGGTTCTGCTGTTGGGTTCGTGCCTCGCCACGGCCGCCACCCGGGACAGCGGCGATCTCTCCCAGTACCTGCGGGACGACCATCCCGACGTCTACACGGTGGTCAAAGGCGACACCCTGTGGGACATCAGCGGGCGTTTTCTGGAGCGGCCCTGGCTGTGGCCGGAAGTCTGGCGCATCAATCCGCAGATCGAGAATCCGCATCTGATCTACCCCGGCGACCGGATTCATCTGGTCTGGGTCGACGGCCAGCCCCAGCTTCGGCTCGAGCGCGGCGACGCGGGCCGCACCGTGCGCATGACGCCGTCGGATACGGAGTCGCTGCATCCCCAGGTTCGGGCGACGCCGCTGGAGTCCGCCATTCCGGCCATCCGCCTCGACGCCATTCAGGGCTTCCTGGTGCAGAACCGGGTGGTCGAGCCCGGTGTGCTTGAGGCCGCGCCCTACGTCGTCCAGGGTGAGAGCGAGCGCATCGTGGTGGGCGCCGGCGATCGCGTCTACGTGCGCGGCGACCTGCCGGACAGCGAGAGTTTCAGCATCGTCCGCAAGGGGCCGCTGTACGTCGACCCGGAAACGAACGAGGTGCTCGGCCGGGAAGCCACCTACATCGGCCTCGGCCAGGCCGTCGCCCAGGATGGCCAGATCGCCACCCTGCGGGTGGACAGCTCCCGGGAGGAGATCCAGATCGGCGATCGCATCCTGCCCACCGAGGAACGCCGGCTGCAGTCCACCTTCTATCCGAGCGCGCCGGCGGACCAGGTCGACGGCGAGATCATCAGCGTGTTCGGCGGCGTCACCCAGGTCGGCCAGTTCGACGTGGTGGTCCTGAACCGCGGTGAGCGCGAGGGTCTCGAACCCGGCCACGTGCTCGCCATCTACAAGCGCGGCGCCCTGGCCCGGGACCGCATCGCCAACGAGGTGATCCGCCTGCCCAGCGAGCGGGCCGGTCTGCTCATGGTGTTCCGGACCTTCGAGAAGCTGTCCTACGGCCTGGTGCTCGAAACCGAGCGAGCCCTCGCCGTCGAGGACGAAGTCCGAAATCCCTGACGGAGCATGGCCGCCGGCTGACGCCGGCGGCCGCCCCCGGCGCTGACCGGCGTCCGCGCCGCCGTTCTACCCTGCCGCATTTCCCGGGCAGGCCTTTGAACCAGACCACCAGATTCGCCACCGCCGCGCTGGTCAGTGCGGTCGGCCGCGCCGCGGCTGCCCCCCTGCTCGCCGCCGGCCGTGATCCCGCGGACATTCTGAGCGGGCTGGCGTCGGCCGGTCGCCGGTCGCCGGCCGCTGGCGCGGACACCGCCGCCGATGGCGCAGCGCCTGCCTCGGCCGCCCGGCGCCCGCCGCC
>DLCH01000009.1:325989-332473 GCA_002480525.1 Gammaproteobacteria bacterium UBA7803
CCCGGCGCCCGCCGCCGTCTCCGGAGTCGCTGGCGGCGGACTGCCGCCGGTTCGGCATCGATCTGCACCTGCCGGGCGACGACGGTTTTCCGGCCTCGCTCACCGGCATTCCCGACCCGCCGCTGGCGCTCTATGCCCGGGGCGATCCGCGCTGCCTGCTGCGGCCGGCGATCGCCGTGGTCGGCGCGCGCCGCTGCACCGCCGCCGGTGCCGAGGTGGCCGCCGCCATCGCCGGCGAGCTCGCCAGCCGCGGCGTGGTGGTGGTCAGCGGCCTGGCGCGCGGCATCGACACCGCCGCCCACCGCGCCGCCGCCGCCGCCGGGGTGACGGTGGCCGTCGTCGGCAGCGGGCTCGCCCGGCCTTACCCCGCCGGCAACGGGCGGCTGCTGGCGCGCATCATCGAGTCGGGTGGACTGGTGCTCAGCGAATACCCGCCGCTGACCGGCGCGCGCAAGCATCATTTTCCCGAGCGCAACCGGCTGATCAGCGGCCTGTCGAGAGGCGTGGTCGTGGTCGAGGCCGGTGAGCGCAGCGGTTCCCTGATCACTGCCCGCCTGGCCCTCGAGCAGGGCCGCGACGTCTGCGCCGTGCCGGGCAGCGTGGTTAATCCGGTCAGCCGGGGCTGCCACCGGCTGCTGCGGCAGGGCGCGGCGCTGGTGGCGTCGGCCGACGACGTGCTGGAAGCGCTGGGCCTGGCGGACTGCCCCGTGCTGGCGTCCCCGGGGCGAGGCCCGGCGCCGGAGCTGGAAGACGGCCTGGCCGCCGTGCTGGCCGTCGTCGAGGACCGCGTCACCACCATCGACCGGGTGGTCGACGTCACCGGGCTGTCCGCGGCCGCGGCCGGGGCCGCGCTGGTGGAGCTCGAGCTGGGCGGGTTTGTTCGCCAGGTGGCAGGCGGGTATATTCGGCGCCCTCTTGTCTGACCTGAGGCCCGGCGCGCCTGCTGCGGCCCGACCTGGAGAAACCCCTATGCCGTTCGTCGCCATCCTGATGGGCTCCGAATCCGATTGGCCGGTCATGCAGGCCGCCGCCGACACGCTGCGAGGGCTCGAGATCGAGCACGAGGTGCGGATCACCTCCGCGCACCGCACGCCCCAGGCCACCGCCGAATACGTGGCCGACGCCGTGGCCCGGGACTGTGCGGTGTTCATCTGCGGCGCGGGCATGGCGGCGCACCTGGCGGGTGCGGTGGCCGCCCATACGGTCCGCCCGGTGATCGGCGTGCCCATCGACAGCGGCCCGCTGTCCGGCTTCGACGCCCTGCTGTCCACGGCCCAGATGCCGGGCGGCATTCCCGTGGCCACCGTCGCGGTGGGCAAGGCCGGGGCCAAGAACGCCGGCTATCTGGCCGCGCAGATGCTGTCCCTCGCCGACGGCGCCATCGCCGAGCGCCTGGAGGCGGACCGGGAGGCCAACCGCGACAAGATCCGCAACCAGAACCAGCGCCTGCAGACCGAGATCGGCGGGTGAACGGCTGGCACGCGCGCCTGGCGGTTCGCGTGCTGCGCCGGGGCGGCATCGTGCTGCATGCCACCGAGGGGGTTTGGGGTTTCGCCTGCGATCCGTTCGACCCCGGCGCCGTGGCCGCGCTGCTGGCGGCCAAGGGTCGATCCGAGGCCAAGGGGCTGATCCTCATCGGCGACGTGCCGGAGCGGTTCGCGCCGGAGCTCGACGCCCTGGACCCCGCCATCCGGCGGGCCGTCGTCGGCCGCTGGCCCGGGGCCGTCACCTGGATTCTGCCGAACCGGCAGTTCCCCCGGTGGATCACCGGCGGCCGGACCACCGTCGCGGTCCGGGTGCCCGGTCACGCCGGTGCCCGGTGCCTGGCCGCCGCCTTCGGCGGCCCGCTGGTGTCCACCTCGGCGAATCCTTCCGGCCGGCCGGCGGCCCGCAACCGCTTTCAGGCCCGGGCGCGGCTGCGCGATCTGCACCGGCGCGGCCGCGCACGCGACATTCATCTGCTGCCGGGCGAAACCCTGGGACGGCGCGGGCCGAGCGAGATCTTCACGGTGGAAGGCCGGCAGCTCCGGGGCGGCGGCTGATGGACCGCTACGCCGTGATCGGCAACCCGGTGGACCATTCGCTGTCGCCGGTGATCCACGCCGCCTTCGCCGAGGCGACCGGCCAGGATCTCCGTTACGACCGGCTGCCGGCGCCGCTGGACGGCTTCGATGCCGCGGTCGAGGCGTTCTTCGCCGCCGGCGGCGCGGGGCTGAACGTCACCGTGCCGTTCAAGAGCCAGGCGGCCCGCTGGGTGGACGAGCTGGACCCGCCGGCGGCGCTGGCCGGCGCGGTCAACACGATCGTCCGCAGCGGCGCCGGGGGGCAGGTGTTCCGGGGTCACAACACCGATGGACCCGGCCTGGTCCGCGACATCGTGGTCAATCTGGGCGAGCCACTCGACGGCGCCGGCGTGCTGCTGCTCGGCGCCGGCGGCGCGGGGCGCGGCGTCGCCGGGCCGCTGCTGGACGCCGGCTGCCGGCGGCTGGTGATCGCCAACCGCACGCCGCACCGGGCCGACGAGCTGGCCGCGGGCCTGGCCCGGCAGCGCGGCGGCAGCGCTGTGGAAGCCGCGGCCATCGAGGACCTGGCAGGCGCGTTCGACGTGGTGATCAACGCCACCTCGGCGTCCCTGTCCGGCGCCTTCGATTTGCCGCTGGCGGCGGACGTCGTGGCCGACGCCTTCTGCTACGACCTCATGTACGGCCGTGACCACGCCACCGCGTTCTGCCGCTGGGCATCGGCGGCCGGGGCGCGGCGGAGCGTGGACGGGCTCGGCATGCTGGTGGAACAGGCCGCCCTGGCCTTCGAGCTGTGGCGCGGCGTGCTCCCCGAGACGGCGCCGGTGCTGGAACTGCTGCGGCGCGGCGGCGTCTGAGGTCGGTATGGACGACGCCCGACCCAACCGCCGCCGCTTCATCGCCGGCGCCGTGTGCCCGGAATGCCGGGCCGTGGACCGCATCGTGCTGGAGGACGCGGACGACGTGCGCCGCCGCCGCTGCGTCGCCTGCGGTCACACGGACGAACTCGTCCGGGAGTCCGCCGTGGAGCCGTCGACGCGCCTCACCCGACGCCGGGACACGGACGGCGGCGTCGGCCCGTCGCCGGTGCGGATCCTCGATCCGGGAGACGGCAAGCACTGAGGCGGGGCCGCCGACGTTCTGCATGCCGCTTGCGAATGCCCCCTGATAAAACCTTGATATCCTAGCGCTTTCCTCGGTCTTTCCGAGCGCATTTCGGTCCTGATTTTGTTGTCTTATCGGGCTGCGCTGATATACTTCCGGGCGCAAATCCGAGCCGGCGTCCCGTCGCTCAACTCTCGGGGTTCAAACAAAAGCGTTTTTGTTTTCGCATAGAGCCCTCACAGCCTGTGCAGGCGTCCGCGCGCCTCCGTCCGAATCGGAAGGGGTGCGTGAGCGGCGGCTGCCCGGGTCGTTTTTGTCTGCGTCGCCGGTCGCGATCGCGGAGCCGGAGAGACAGGCGGGGCACTGACGAGCCGGCAGACGACGCAGGACACGGCCGCCGGGGGGCGGCTCACGGCTACAGATGATCAAGGTGGTGCGGTGAAGAAAGTGTGGTTTAAGGGGTCGGCCTGGTCGACGGGTGCGGCCTCGATGGTCCTCGCAGCGGCGGCCGCCGCCGATGAATTGAACATGCCCCGCGGCGTGACGGACACCAGCCAGTCCGTGTACGAGCTGCACATGCTGATCTTCTGGATCTGCGTGATCATCGGGGTGGTGGTGTTCGGTGCGATCTTCTGGTCGATCATCCATCACCGCAAGTCTGCCGGGCAGGAGCCTGCTCAGTTCCACGAGAGCACCAAGCTCGAGATCGCCTGGACCCTGGTGCCGGTGCTCATCCTGGTCGGGATGGCGTGGCCGGCCACCAGCACGCTCATCGACATGTACGACACCGGCGGCGAGGACATGACCGTCGAGGTCCGCGGCTATCAGTGGCGCTGGCAGTACAAGTATCTCGACGACGATCTGAACAGCCGGTTCGGCTTCTTCAGCAACATGTCCACCCCTCGTGACGAGATCGAGAACAAGTCGGCGAAGGGCGAGCACTACCTGCTCGAGGTCGACAACCCGCTGCGCATTCCCGTGGATCGCAAGGTCCGCTTCCTGCTGACGGCCGAAGACGTCATCCACTCCTGGTGGGTGCCCGAGTTCGGCCTGAAGCGTGACGCCATCCCGGGCATGCTGAACGAGATTTCCGCGACCGTGAACGAGCCGGGCATCTATCGTGGCCAGTGCACCGAGCTGTGTGGCAAGGACCACGGCTTCATGCCGGTGGTGGTTCAGGTCATGCCCCAGGACGAATACGACGCCTGGTACGCCGAGCAGCTCGAAGCCGAGCAGGTCCGCCAGGAGGCTCTGTCCAAGACCTTCACCGAAGACGAGCTGATGGCCCAGGGCGAGCAGGTCTACGGCACCTTCTGCGCCTCCTGTCACCAGCCCAACGGCCAGGGCGTGCCGCCGGTGTTCCCGTCCCTGGTGGGCAGCCCCGTAGTCACTGGACCCAAGGAAGGTCACATCGACCTGATTCTCAATGGCGTGCCGGGCACCGCCATGCAGGCCTTCGGCCGGCAGCTCGATGCCGCCCAGATCGCGGCCGTCACCCATTACGAGCGCCACGCCTGGGGCAACAATGCCGACGACGTGACCCAGCCCGCGGACGTGGTGGCGCGCCAGGAAGCGAACGCCCAGTGAGGGCAGCCCGCTCCGGCGGCAGGAAGAGTTAACGGCGACCGGCCAGGTCCGGTCCGAAGACAGGAACGAGCAGGAACCATCCATGAGTGAAGTCGTAGTTGCCCATCATGATGACGACCATCACGACCACGGCCCGGACAAGGGCCTGGCGAGGTGGCTGTTCACCACCAACCACAAGGACATCGGCACGCTGTACATGTGGTTCAGCTTCCTCATGCTGTTCATCGGCGGCCTGCTCGCGCTGGTGATCCGCACCGAGCTGTTCCAGCCGGGGCTGCAGTTCGTCGATCCCAACTTCTTCAACCAGATGACGACCAACCACGGTCTCATCATGGTGTTCGGCGCCATCATGCCCGCGTTCGTGGGGCTGGCGAACTGGATGGTGCCGATGATGATCGGCGCGCCGGACATGGCGCTGCCGCGCATGAACAACCTGTCGTTCTGGATCCTGCCGCTGGCCTTCGGAATGATGATCTCCACCCTGTTCATGGAGGGTGGCGGCCCCAACTTCGGCTGGACGTTCTACGCGCCGCTGTCGACGACCTACGCGCCGGATTCGGTCACCTACTTCATCTTCGCCATCCACCTGGCGGGTGCGTCCTCCATCATGGGCGCCATCAACATCATCGCCACCATCCTGAACATGCGCGCGCCCGGCATGACGCTGATGAAGATGCCGCTGTTCGTGTGGACCTGGCTGATCACCGCCTACCTGCTGCTGGCCGTCATGCCCGTGCTGGCCGGCGCCGTGACCATGATGCTGTTCGACATCCACTTCGGCACCAGCTTCTTCAACGCCGCCGGCGGCGGTGACCCGGTGATGTTCCAGCACATCTTCTGGTTCTTCGGGCACCCCGAGGTGTACATCATGATCCTGCCGGCGTTCGGTATCGTCTCGCAGATCATCCCGACCTTCGCGCGCAAGCCGCTGTTCGGTTACGACTCCATGGTCTACGCCGTGGCGTCCATCGCGTTCCTGTCGTTCATCGTCTGGGCCCACCACATGTTCACCGTGGGCATGCCGCTGGCCGGCCAGCTGTTCTTCATGTACGCCACCATGCTGATCGCCGTGCCCACCGGGGTGAAGGTGTTCAACTGGGTCGCCACCATGTGGCGGGGTGCGATGACTTTCGAGACCCCGATGCTGTTCGCCATCGCCTTCGTCATCCTGTTCACCATCGGCGGCTTCTCCGGCCTGATGCTGTCCATCGCGCCGGCCGATTATCAGTATCACGACACCTACTTCGTGGTGGCGCACTTCCACTACGTGCTGGTGCCCGGCGCGCTGTTCTCCATCATCGCCGCCGTGTATTACTGGCTGCCCAAGTGGTGCGGCAACATGTACGACGAGTCCCTCGGCAAGCTGCACTTCTGGCTGTCGTTCATCGGCGTGAACGTCACCTTCTTCCCGCAGCACTTCTCCGGCCTGGCCGGCATGCCGCGGCGGATTCCGGACTACGCCCTGCAGTTCGCCGACTTCAACATGGTGTCGAGCATCGGCGCGTTCATCTTCGGCTTCTCGCAGCTGCTGTTCCTGTACATCATCATCAAGGCGATCCGCAGCGGTCAGCCCGCCACGGATCGGGTCTGGGAAGGCGCGCACGGCCTGGAGTGGACGATTCCGTCGCCGGCCCCGTATCACAGCTTCACGACGCCGCCGAAGGTGTCCGAAGCCGAAGCCCACAGCTGATCAACGATCTTTGTAGGAGCGGCCTCCCGGCCGCGATCGCAACTGGAGGCACGAAGACGTGAGCCAACAACAACCGCAAAGC
>DLCH01000063.1 GCA_002480525.1 Gammaproteobacteria bacterium UBA7803
CAGTGTCCCGTGACCCGTTGCCGCCTCGCGGACTGGATAGGCTGCGGCCATCCGGTGGGTCAAAAACACTTACCGAAGAATTTCACACGATGCGAGACCTGAACCACCAGCTCATTCAACTCTGCCGGACCAATCGGGATGGCACCTATCAGACCCAGCACGCGCGGGCGCGGCGGCGGGTGTTGACGCCAGTTCACCGACCGCGAGCGCTCCCACAGGGTCAGGTGCTCGCGTGCTACGTTGGCATGTCAGTCGTCAGGTTGTCCACCGCGGCGTGACCACTCGGCAACAATGTGCTGTCTCCAACGGATTCGCGGAGCCGCTGGCGTCTGCTAGCGCCATAGTCTGGGCACGGTGGATTGCCTCTCAGCGCTTGCAGCAGCATCGCTCCTCTCGGCTTCAGCCAGGGACGTCCAACAGCTTCGAGCGCACACGCTGCAAGGCAGCGAGCATGTGCTCCCGCTGCCTCGGGGGGAGGTCGCCGAACACCTCATCGTACAACTCGGCTGCCTTCGAACACGTGAGGGGAACCAATCGCCTTGCTGCATCCGTCACGTAAACCCGATTGGCGCGCCGATCTATCGGGTCGTCGCGTCTCTCCACCAGGCCTGCCCGGGCCAGCCGGTCGATGACGCCGCCGACCGTTGCCTTACCGATGTCCAGTCGCTGTGCGAGCTCTGTCTGGGTCAGTCCTTCTTGGCGGATCAAGTAGACCAGCGCTTGCCATTGCGTGCGGGTGAGACCGGTCTCGGAGATCTGTCGCTCGAAGGCCGCACGTAGCAGCCGTGCCACGTCGGCGATAAGAAAACCGGGGTCTTGTTCTGCGTCCCACCTCGCCGCCTGACCCATTGCCGGAAACCTCTTTGCTGTTGTGGGTGCGATCAGATAGTATTGTTGCATATCGTATGCCGTAATACTAACACCATGCAGGATATCGCGTTCCGCACTCCCTCAGGTCTTACCATTCGGGGGAGCCGTTGGGGCAACGATGGCGCACCTCCCGTTCTACTGGGACACGGAGGCGGCCAAACCCGCCACGCATGGAGGCAGACGGGGGAGCTGCTGTGTGAGGCAGGCTGGTTGGCTGTCGCCATCGATCTTCGGGGACACGGAGACAGCGACTGGGCGTCGGATGGGACTTACCAGATCGAAGCGTTTGCCGACGACCTGATCGCTATAGCGGGTCAGCTCCCCAGCAGGCCGGCGGTTGTCGGTGCTTCGCTTTCCGGGTTGGCGGCGCTGATTGCCGAGGGTGAGGTGGCGCCCGGATCCTTTCGTAGCCTGACGCTGGTTGACATCACCCCCCGGATGGATCCCGTAGGCGTGATGAAGGTCCTCGGGTTTATGCATGCGCACCTGGAGGATGGATTCGGGTCGGTCGACGAAGCAGCAGAAGCCGTAGCTGCCTATCTGCCGCACCGAGACAGGCGGCGAAGTAGCGACGGTCTGCGACGCTCGCTCCGGCGCTGGCCTGACGGGCGCTATCGTTGGCACTGGGATCCGAGCTTCATTCGCAATGTTGTCACGACCCGGGAGGAGCGGCGCTTTGAGCGCCTGGAGGAAGCGGCGGCTCGCCTTCATCTGCCGGTGCAGCTCGTCCGGGGGCGAATGAGCGAACTTGTGACGCCTGAGGCAGCCGAGGCGTTTCTGCGAGTGGTCCCAAATGCTCGGTTCGATGATATCTCCGGGGCCGGCCACATGGTCGCCGGAGACAAGAACGACGCGTTTACGTCGGCAGTCCGGACCTTTCTTGAGGGCCTTGAGGAGGAGGAGAACGCTTGACGGATTCGGTGCGCGGCAGGCTGGATCTTGGCCAGATACTACTCAGCCCCCCTTATCACCGCTGGCTCGGCCTCGAGGTGCGCGCCTCGGGGCCCGATGAGATCAGCATTCGCTGCCCGTGGGTTGTCGAGCGCACGTTGAGAATCATGGTGGCAGCATCCTCGCTCAACTCGGCGTACCGGATGGGCCGTCGCTGTCATTAATCTCCGGCACACCGTCGCCACGGGCTGTCCTCAGAGCTCCAGATGAACGCCCCGAGCGTGAGCTATACGGCCACCAACTTCAGGGGTTAAAGTTTCAGTGTCCGCGGCATCGGCAACATGGTCATTGGCGGCGAATCCGGCTACTTTTTGAGCGAGCGAGGTATCTATGGAGCATCGTTGCGCTGCGACTTCGGCGGCTAGCACGCGTTCGGAGCGGGCGGTGCCGGCTCAGCGGCCGAGGAAGTCGCTGACGTCGAAGCCAGCGGTGAGGCCGCCGTCCGCGATGAACTCCGCACCGGTGCAGTACGCGCTGTCGTCGCTCGCGAGGAACAGCGCCATGCGGGCAATGTCCTCGGGAACGCCGATTCGGCCCAAGGGCACGTTCGAGAACGGCTGGCCCGACGTCTCGCGGCTGCCGTCGCCGCGCACCATGGCGGTATCGACGCCGCCGGGGTGGATGGAGTTGACGCGGATGCGCTCCCGGCCCAGTTCGAGCGCAGCAACCTTGGTCATGCCCCGCACGGCGAACTTGCTGGCCACGTAGCCCGTCCCGTACGTCATGCCGACGAGACCGTCGATGGACGAGACGTTGATAATGGAGCCGCCACCGGCGGCCTTCATGAGTGGAATGGCGGCGCGCATGCCCAGGAAAACACCAACCTGGTTCACCCGTATGACCGCCAGATAATCCTCGAGCGTGGTGTGCTCGAGTGGGCCGAGCCGCAGAACGCCGGCGTTGTTGACCAGCACGTCGAGTTGTCCGTGCCGGGAGCGGATGTCATCGGCAATGTGCTTCCAGCCGGCTTCTTCCGTCACGTCCAGACGATGGTAGCTGGCTGCCGGACCGATGCTGCGGGCCACCTCCGACGCCTGCGCATCCAGCACGTCCGTCATCACGACCGTCGCGCCCTCGGCGGCGAACAGCCGCGCTTCCGCTTCGCCCTGCCCGCGGGCGGCCCCGGTGATCAGGGCGACCCTGCCTTCGAGCTTTCCCATCACTTTCTCCCTCGGGACGCGACAGCGACTCCGGCTTGTCGCCCTGTCGATAGGGTATGATGGTAACTTCTTGTAAGCCTGCTGACTAACGGCCGATGAAGCACGACCACGAACCACGACCGCGCCGCTGGAGCGTGACCGACGACGCAACTGGTGGCGGCCTGGAGATTGCCGGACTCGAGTGGGGTGCCGGTAACGAGATCGTCGTGCTGCTGCACGCGAACGGTTTCTGTGCCGCCACCTGGGACGAGGTGGCTCGCAGGATGGCCGGACGTTACCGCGTGATTGCGCTGGACGCGCGCGGGCACGGCGCGTCTTCCGCTCCGCCGCCGCCCGGCGCCTACGAGTGGTGCTACCTGGTGGCCGACGTCGATCAGGTCGTGTCGGCGCTGCTCGCGGAAGATGGGGGTAGTCGGGTGGCGCTTTGTGCCGGCAGCTCGCTGGGCGGCGTCATTGCTGCAACATTGGCCGGGGAACGGCCGGGCGTTCTGGCGCGTGTGGTGATGCTGGATCCGCCAGTGCTGCCGGACGATGTCACGCGCAGGACCCTGGGTTTGCCGCGGCCCGACGGCGGTCCCATTGACATCGCCGAGCAGGCGCGGCGCCGGCGCCGCCGCTGGCCGTCTCGGGCCGCTGCGGCGGCCGGGTGGCGTGACAAGCCCCTGTTCGCGGACTGGACGGAGCGGGCATTGCAGCGCTATCTGGAGCACGGACTTCGCGATGATGCGCATGGGGTCACGCTGGCGTGTGCGCCGGAGGTGGAGGCCGCGATCTTCGGGCACACGGGCTCCATCGATCTGTACGCCCGGGCCGCGGACATCGACGTGCCCGTGCACATCGTTCGGGCCACTGAAGGCCGTTTCCCACGGGGCCTCTATGAGGCGCTGGCGGCCAAGATGCCCCACGGTCGGGTGAGCACCATGGCGGGCGGTCATCTTCTGCCGATGGAGGTCCCGGAAGCGGTGGCGGAGCTGCTGCTTCAGGAGCTGGGGGTCAGCGCAACGACGCGCCGAGCAGATCCCGGGCGATGACGTGGCGCTGTACCTCGCTCGGCCCCTCGCCGATCCGGCGGATGCGCATCTCGCGGTACCAGCGCTCGAAGGGGAAGTCCTTGGTCACGCCGTAGCCGCCGAACATCTGGATGCATCGGTCCACCACCCGCCCACCGGCCTCGCTCGCCACCAGCTTGGCGATGGCGGCCTCCTTGCGGAATGGCTCGCCGCGCTGGGCCTTGTGGGCCGCCTCGAGGGTGAGCCACGTGGCCTGGCGGATGTCGATCTCGTTGTCCACCAGCATCCACTGGATCGCCTGGCGTGACGCCAGCGGCGCGCCGAAGGTCTCGCGCTGAGGCACGTACTCCAAGGCCATCTCCTGAGCCTTCAGCGCAACCCCGATGCAGCCCGCTGCGTAGGGCAGCCGCTGTCGGGTGAGCCGGTCATTGGCGATGGCGAAGCCGCGATTGACCTCGCCGAGGACGTTGCGGTGAGGCACGCGCACGTCCTCGAGCTGCAGCTCGGTGGCCGGGTGCGCGGAGCGCAACGTCGGCACGACGCGACGCACGTGGAAGCCGGGGAGGTCGGTGTCGACGAGGAAACAGGTAATGCCGTTGCGGCCCTTGTCGGGATCCGTGCGGGCGAAGACGAGGCCGAATTCGGCCTCGTGAGCACCGCTGATGAACATCTTGGTACCGTTGATGATCCAGTCGTCGCCGTCCCGGACGGCGCGGGTGCGGATCGCACGTGCCGGGTCGCTGCCGCCGGAGGCCTCGGTAAGGCCGAAGAAACCGCGCTTCTCACCCCGCAGCACCGGATAAAGGTAACGTTCCTTCTGGTCTTCGGTGGCCTCGAACAGCTGCGCCAGTCCCATGCCCCCGAACACCCCGTAGGAGGGCGCGTACAGTCCGGCCCGGTGCTGGCTCATCTCGATGGCGAGCAGCACGTGGGTCACCAGATCGACCTCGGGGCCGCCGTATTCCGGCGGCACACCGAGATTGTAAAGCCCCATGCCGCGGGTGAGCTCCACCAGCCGGGCGTAATTTTCCGGATCGAGTCTGTCGGCGTCGGGGCCGAGTCCGAGCTCCAGCGGCAGGATCTCCTCACGGACGAAACGACGCACCATGCCGACGATGAGATCCTGCTCGGCGCTGAGCTGAAGGTCCATGATCCCCTCTCAACCGGCCGTCTGAGGGCGGAACCGGAACAGCCGCGCCGCGTTGCCGCCGAGGATCTTCTCTCGCGACTCGGGCTCGAGCGCCTTCATGGTCCGCTCGATGGCCTCGGGGGAGTGCGGCCAGGTACCCTCGTGGTGAGGATAATCGTTGGCCCACATGAAGTTGTCCACCAGATCGAACGGCTCCGCCAGTGCGAGCCCCACGGGATCTTCCTGGAAACTCGAGAAACCGTGGCGGCGGTAGTACTCCGACGGCAGCGCCTGGAGCTTCGGACGCGCCCACATGTGGTGCTTGCGGTAGGCCTCGTCCATCGCTTCGAGCGCCCACGCCACCCAGCCGATGCCGGCTTCGATGGTGGCGAACCGCAGCTTCTGGTGCCGCTCGAGCACGCCGGACGCGCATAGGTTGGCCAGCGGTTCGATGGTCGGCGACAGCGAGTGTGACACATAGTTGATGACTGCACCGCCATGCCCTTTCGACGCCCGGGGGTCGCGGCCGGTGGACACGTGAAACGTGATCGGCAGATCGACGTCCTCGATCAGCTCCCAAAGCGGCTCGAACTCCGGCAGGTTGTAGTTCAGGTCGTCGTGATCGTGCGGGCCGAAGATGGGCTTGCAGGGCAGGCAGAGACCGCGAAAGCCGAGCTTGGCGCACCGCTCGATCTCCCGCATCGATCCTTCGATGTCGGCGGTTGCCACGCACGCCATGGGAGAGAGCCGGTCGTTGTAGTCGCCAAAGGTTTCCCACGCCCATTCGTTCCAGACTCGACACATGGTCTGGGCGAACTCGGCGTCGCGGGTGGCCCACATCATGAGGCCTTTGTTGGGGAACAGAATCTCCGCGTCGACGCCGTCCATGGCGAGGTCGGCCAGCCGCTCCTGCGGGTCACGGCCTGCCTGGCTGCGCGCCAGGTCTTCACCTTCGAACATGCTCTCGCGCAGCTTGGTCGGGCGGAAGCCCTCGGAAACCATCCACTTGCCGCCCTGCTCGTCGGTTTCCACTCGTGGCAGACGTCTCTTGAAGCGCTCGGGCATGCGGTCGTAGAACAGGTTGGACGGCTCGTTGACGTGGCCGTCGGCAGAGACCACGAACAGCTTGTCCGGGTCCGTGGGCCGCGCAGTCCGAGGCCAGCCGTCGGCTCCCGGCGTTTCGAGGCGCCAGCGGTTCGGTTCGTTGACTTCGATCTTTCTCGCTTCCATGACTATCCTCCTGAATTCTGAAACGTACAGGTTCGCTAACCCGTGAGCTGCCATTGCAGCAGTGAGTACGGCGGTTCTCCGTCAGGGTGATGCTCGAAAACGCCTTGGACGGCGCCGCCGAGGGGCACCGACTGGCGGGGGTCGCCCAGCAGATTGCCGACGAGCCGGACGTGGTCCGCTTGAGGCAGTTCCACCAGCACCACCAGGTAAGGACCATGCTGCTCGAGCGCCGGATGCACCGGATGCCAGACCCGCTCCCAGCTGAAGATGCGCCCGGCCGCTTCGGTTTCAGCCCAATCCAGGTCGAAGGACAGGCAGCGGTGGCAGATCCACTCGGCCCCCCATTGCCAGCCGCGGCAGGCGGTGCAGCGCTGGATCAGCAGCTTGCCGTTCAGCAGTGCTTCGTAGTAGGGCGCATCCAGGCCGTCGCGGGCCGGACGCGGCGCGGGCAGGCCTGCGGGCAGATAACTCGCTGCGGCGTTCACAGAACCTCCTCGGCGCCGAAGATGGCGTTGCTCGCCGGGGTGACCATGGGTCCCGAGGTAACCATGGAGACCCGGGCGCCGGGCACCGGGTTCGGGGAATCGCCCCGGATCTGCCGCACCGCCTCGATGACGAGCTCGAGGCCATGCATGTAGCACTCGGCCAGGTTGCCGCCGCTGGTGTTGAGGGGCAGCAGGCCGGCGGGCGCAATCAGGTTCTCGAACGTGAGCAGTTCGTTTGCCTGCTCGGGAGTACAGAAGCCGTGCTCGATGATGGACATCACCACGCCGCCGGTGAAGTTCTCGTAGCTCTGCAGCACGTCGACGTCCCCGGGGGTCACCTCGGCCATCTCGTACAGCCGCGGCGCCAGCGTGGTGAAGCAGGCGGTCGCGTACAGCGGCGCGTTGTGGCACGGGGCGCCGGCGCGGTGCTCGGATCCGGTGGTGGCCCCCAGCAGGTACACCGGTGTGTTCGGCAGGTCGCGGACACGTTCGGCGGGCACCACGATGAGCGCCGCCGCGCCATCGTTCTCCATGCAGCAGTCGTAGAGGCGATGCGGCTCGACGATCCACCGTGCCTCGTCGTAGGCCTCAGGGGACAGGGGACGGCCGTGCATCACCGCCCGGGGATTGTTCTGAGCATGGTGATAGGCGGCCAGGGATACCGCTTTGTAGGTGTCGCGGCTGATGCCGGTCTCGTGCAGGTGGCGCATGCAACGCATGGAGAACATCTGCGCCGGAGACATCAGCCCGTAGGGCATCGTGTAGGCGGGCTCGCCCGAGACGCCCGGGAGCTTCGGCCCCTGGCCGAAGCGGGCGAACTGGCCCTGGGCCAGGGCCCGGAACACCACCACGCACTGAGCCATGCCGGTGGCGACAGCCGCCGCCGCGGCCGCCACGGCAGCGGATCCACCGCCGCCGCCGCCGCCCCACTGCATGCTGGCGAAACGCAGCTCCGGCAGGCCGAGGGCGGCGGCTAGCCGGGAGGGATCGTTACGATCGTTGCTGTAGGAGGCGAACCCGTCGATCTCGCGCGGATCGATGCCGGCATCCTGTGCCGCTGCCAGAATGGCCTTCAGTGCCAGCACGAATTCCGGATCATCGGCAGCGCCGCGCTTGTAATAGCGGGTTTCGCCCACGCCGGCAATGGCGGCGCGGCCGCGCAGCGTCCGCTCCCGGGCGGCTGACGTGGTCATTGTCCTACGAACCTCCCCGTTCGGCGCTCGGCCACGGCGCGCACGCCTTCGCGCGCGTCCGCCGTCTTGAGCAGCCAGTTTTGTTCCTCGAGCTCGTGCGCCGTGGCCCGCCGCACCTCTTCGGCCAGATGCCCGCGCAGAGTCTGCCGCACCGAGACCACGGCGAGCGGCGCTGCCGCGGCAATCTCCAAGGCCTTCTGCCGCGCGGCCTCGCGAACTTGCTCGCGGCCGACCAGCCGGTCAAGCAGCCCGAGCGCCAGTGCTTCGTCGCCTTTGACCCGGCGACCGGTATAAAACATGTCGCAGGCGGCCTGCACGCCGATCAGGCGGGGCAGCGTATAGCTCAGGCCGAACCCCGGATGGATGCCGAGCAGCGTGAAGTTGGCACTGAAGCGTGACTCAGGACAGCCGACGCGGAAGTCGGGCACCAGGGCGAGCCCGAGCCCGCCGCCGACGGCAGCGCCGTGGATGGCTCCGACGATGGGTTTTTGATTGCCGAACAATCTGACCGCCTGCGCATAGAGGTGGTCGTCGACGCCGTCGCCGCGCGAGCTGCGCAATCCTGCCGGCTGGGCCCCCTGGCTTCCACCCTGAAAATCGGCGCCGGCACAAAAGGCCCGCCCGCCGGCAGCGAGCACGATCGACCGGCACTCCGGCTCTTCGTCCAGCGCCTCGAAAGCGTCCGCCAGGCCGGTGAGCATGTCCATGTTGAAATGGTTGTAGTCGCCGTTCCGCAGCTCGACGGTGGCGACATGGTCGTCGTCCAGGGACACGTCCAGCAGCGGGTAGGGGCCGAGCTTGCGCATGAATCGTTTCCTCAGTTCGTTGGCGGTTCGGCGGGCCAGGGGGCGCGGTCGTGCTGAGCGAGCAGGTCCGTGGCATCGAGTCCGTGCTTGTCGAGCAGCATGGCGCACATCGGCCCGGGGCCGATGCCGGCCATCTCGACGATGCGCAGGCCTGCGAGCGGCCCGGCCACGTCTATCCGCTGCCTCGTCCGCGGGATCCGGGCAGCGGCAGGCACGTGGTCATGGAGGTGCCGGTGCCGAGCAGCATCTCGTCGCTGCCTACTCGGATCTCGGTGCACGCGAGGCCAGCCTCGATCTGGGCCAGACGGCAGCAGCTCTGCAGATGCGATCCCGCATAGCGGGCGCCGGAGAAGCGGAGGGCCAGGTTCGGATTCGGCAACGACGCCCGCCCGCTCACTGCCCGGCCCACCGGCGGCCCGACCGAGATGTCGGCGGCGATGCACACCGCCTCGGCGGTCGCGTCCCGGACATCGAACCCCGGACGGATACGGGTCGTCGTGCTGTCGCCGGAACTGGCGACGATTTCGGGTGCGAAGGTGTCGATCAATGGGATCCGGTGGCCTGTCGGCTGTCGCCAGGGCAGCGGCTCTGCGGAGCGGTCGGCCGGTACGCAGATCGCCGGTAGCGCCCTGAGAGCCTGCTCGAGCCGGTCGGGATTCACCAGGGTCACCAGGGCCGCGGTGCAGAGCGATCCCGTGTGGTCGCGCGTCTCGGTAGCGATCACGGTCAGCGTGCGGCCTTCGCTCAGGGGCCGCGTCGTCACAGTGGCCGTGCCGGGCCGGCAGCCCTTCAGAAAATGACAATCGATGGCCGCAGGCACCAGCTCGCGCCGATCGCCGCGGGCGGCGTGCAGCGAGACCGCCGCCGCAACACCGCCGTTGGTGCCACCGAAGGCGCCGTTGAACCGCGCTTCGAGCTCAAAGGTCCAGCATCCATTCTGTTGGCGGGCCTGGAACAGGTCGGCGAACGTGCTCACGCGCGATACCGGGCCCGGGCCTGGGAAACCGCAACCTTGCCGTCCTGGGTCACGGCCTGCACGATGGCGTTGCCCGGTTCCTCAACCCATATGCGGGTGATGATCTCGTCTTCGAACTCCACCCGCTCGGAGAATCGCCCCTCGAGACTGACGAAGTTGGCGGGGTCGTTGCCACACAGCTCGTGCAGCACGGCGCGGCCGACGAAGCCGTAGGTGCACAATCCGTGCATGAACGGTTTGTCGTAGCCCGCCTTCCGTGCAAACTCGGGATCGATGTGCAGCGCGACCCGATCGCCGCTCAGGCGATAGATCGCGCCCTGTTCCTCCCTCGTCACGTCCCGTACCTCGTGATCGGGAGCGCGGTCCGGCGGCTGATTGAGGTCGCGGGTGCTGGGCCCGGATTCGCCGCCGAACCCGCCACCGCCGATCCAGAACAGCGTGGAGTGTGTCGAGAATATGATGCCCTCGGCGTCGCTGAAATCAGCAGTGACGCCGATGACGGCCGCCTTGCCTTTGTCCCAGATCTCCGAGATTCGGCTGGTCATGGTCAGCTCGCCGCGTGGCGGAAGCGGCCGGTGCAACGTGATGCCTTGCTCACCGTGCAGCATCCGCGCGATGGGGAGCTCCACCACTTTGTTGATGCTGCCCATGGCCCGCATACCGGGAATGACGGCGAAAGTCGGCAACACCTTGGGCCCCCGCCCTTCGTAGATGAAATCGAGATCAGCGCTCGGCCGTGCGCCGACTCCCAGTGCGTAGAGCATCACGTCCTTGTCGTTCCAGCTCACCGTGGCGGGCTCGAACTCGGTGCCTACCATGTCCGGCGACAGCGCCTTTGCGGCCATCAGTTACCTCCCTTGTTGCTCGCGGACGGACTCAACTCCCAGCGACCGCTGTCGAACCGCACTCGCGGTTCACGCGGCAGCCCCAGACCACGTTCGGCGATAATGTTGCGTTGGATGTTCGCGGAGCCACCGCCGATGATGCCCGTGAAGCAGCCGAGCAGGCTCTTCTGCCAATCCCGCTCCGCCTGGTAGGGGCTACCGTCGTAGAGCGTGCCGGTCTCGCCGAGCACGTCCACGGCCAGGGAATAGATGTCGTAGGCGAGCTCGGTTGCCGAGAGCTTGGTGATCAACCCCTCCACGCCGGTCTGCTCCCCATTGATCGATTGCGACAGCAGCCGCATCCCGTGGTACTTGTTGGCCAGCGTGCGCCCCTGAAGCTTGAGCAGCCGGTCGCGGTAGTGGTCGAGGTCCATGGCACGGGCCGAGCCGGCGGTTTCCTCCTGGAGCAGCTCCACCAGGCCTTTGATGCCGCTCTGCCCCTGACCGGCGTTGCCGAGCATGCCGCGCTCGTACTTGAGCGTCACGTTGGCCACGTGCCAGCCCTGCCCGCGGGCACCGACGATGTTCTTTGCCGGGATGCGCACGTCGGCTAGGAACACCTCGTTGAACGTCGCGTCTCCGGTCATGGTGACCAGCGGACGGACGTCGATGCCGGGCCGGTCCATGGGCATCAGCAGATAGCTGATTCCGTGGTGCTTCGGCGCCTCCGGTTCCGTGCGCACGAGGATGAAGCACATATCGGCGACGTGGGCGGAGCTGGTCCAGATCTTCTGGCCGTTGATGATCCACTCGTCGCCATCGAGCTCCGCGCGGGTGCGCAGGCTGGCGAGGTCACTGCCGGCGCCAGGCTCGGAGTAACCCTGACACCAGATCATCTCGCCATAGATGGTCGGGCGGATGTAGGTGGTGCATTGCTCCGCTGTACCGACTTCCAGCAGGGTCGGCACCAGCATCGAGATGCCCTGATTGCTGAGCCCGAGGGGCAGGCCGGCGGCCAGGAATTCCTCCTGGATGATGCGGTTCTCGATGATGTCGGGCTTGGCGCCGTAGCCGCCGTACTCCCTGGGGATGGTGCGAGCCGCGTAGCCGTGCTCGATGAGTTTGGCCTGCCAGGCCAGCACCTCGGGGCTTGGACGCTCGGTGACCCCTGGTATACCGCGGCTGCGATGCTCCGCCGGACGATGGTTGCGGCAGAACTCGCGAACCTCAGCGCGAAAGTCGTCGTATTCCGGGCCGTAGCTCAGATCCATGTGAGACTCCTCAGGTGGCGGTGGCGGTCAGCGGCTGGACCCAGCCCTGATCGACGGCTGCAGCGTGGCGGACGGTCTCGGGGCCCCCGAGCAGCTGACGGTTGGCTTCGATGCGCTTGTACCAGAGGTGCAGGCCCAGCTCTTCGGTGAAGCCCATCCCGCCGTGGATTTCGATCGAGGAGCGGGCGATGAACTTGCCGATCTCCGAGGCCAGAGACTTGGCGTGACAGGCGTGCAGGACCCGCTCCGCCGGCTCTGCGTCGAAGACGTGTGCGGCGTACCAGATCAGCGAGCGGCAGGGCTCGAGATCAGTGACCATGTTGGCCAGGAGATGCTTGACGCCCTGGAACGAGCCGATGGGGCGATCGAACTGGAAGCGTTCCATTGAGTAGTCCCGGGCTCTGAACAGCATGACCTCGGCGGCGCCAAAGGTGTCGGCTGCGAGCATCAGCCGCCCCGCGGCCAGCAGGGCGTCGATAGCCTGTGCCGCACGCCCAGGCTCACCGACGGTCTCAAACGGTGTTCGTTCCAGCCCGAGGACGGCAAAGCTGCGGGTACGATCGACGTCGTTCAGCAATTCGATCGACACGCCTTCCGCACCACGCTCGATGACTACCAGCGTATCTCCGTTGGCGGTCAGCAGAAAATGGCTGGCGTCGCTTGCATCGAGAACGAAGTAGCAGCGTCCCCAGGCGCGGTCGCCTTCGAGGGTTACCTTGCCGAACTGGCGTGGTGCTCCGGCGACCTCGGTGAGGCCGACGCCGTAGCGATGTTCGCCGCTGGCGATCGGTCCGAGATGTCGCTCCCGCTGCTCAGGCGTGCCGGCGAGCTGCCACGCCAGCGGCGCCAGCACCGCGGTGCCGAGATAGGGAACGGGCGCCACCGACCGCCCCATGGCCTCGGCAATCACCTCCGCCTCCAGCATACCGAGCCCGGAGCCGCCGTAGTCCTCCGGGATCAACGCCCCGGTAACGCCGAGCTCCACCAGCGCCCGCCACAGCTCCGGGTCGCATGGCTGGCCGGCCGTGCGCTTCAAGGTCTCCAGATCCAGACGTTCCTCCAGGCAGCGGCGCAGCATGTCCTGGAGCATCGTCTGCTCTTCGCTCAGTCCAAAATGCATCAGTCCTCCAACGTGGTCTTCGATCTGCTGAACCGGGCTGCGACTCAGGCCGCGGCCTGCAGGGTGCCGAGGTCGATGCCATAGAGCCCGGCGACGTTGTCGCACAGGATGGCACGCTTCTGCTCGTCGGTGAGCTGAGCCGTGTGCTCGGCCAGCATCTCCTGTGACCAGGGCCAGGTCGAATCCGAGTGGGGGAAGTCGTTTGCCCACATCAGCCGGCGCCAGTTCATCTGATCGGCCGAACGAAACGCCACCCAGTCGTCCTGGAACGTGGTGTAGATGTGATCGGCAAAGAACTCGCTCGGCAACTTCGACAGCGTGACGCCGGGCGCGAGCCATTTGCGGTGTCGCTTGTAGGCATGATCCATGCGATACATGTAGTGTGGAACCCAGCCTGCGTCCGCTTCCACGCAGACCACTTTCAGCTCGGGGTACCGTTCGAATACACCCCCGAAGATCAGCGTCCCCATGATGTCCTGGTTGCCGCGGATGATGGACAGGAAGCTGTTGATGCGCGGGCCGCGGTAGTGGTTCGACCCTCTGATGGTCAGAATGTGAAACGACACTGGCAGACCGAGTTCGATGGCGGCCTCCCATACCGGGTTCCATACCGGGTCGTCGAAGTCTTTCTCCCCCGGGTTTCCCGAGAGCATGACCCCCCGCAGGCCCAACTTCCTGATCTCCCGGAGATCTTCCACCGTGCGCCGCGGATTCGTCGCAGCCGATTGACCGCAGCCCAGCAGACGGGCCGGGTGGACGGCACAGTATTCGGCGATCCAGCGGTTGTAGGCCGCAAAGCAGGCGTCCTTGTAGGCGAAGTCGCTGTGGTTGCACAGCATCATGCCCACCGTGGGGTAGATGACTTCTGCCGCCACGCCGTCCTGATCCTGCTCGGCGAGCCGGGCTTGTGGATCCCAGCCTCCGCGATGCAGGTCGTCGAACCGCACACCGCCTTCGGCGAGCTCATCGGGATCCTTGCCGGCGGCGGCGACCAGGCCGAGCGCGATGGGGCGCTCCATGCCGTCAATGACGAACACGTCGCCCTGGCTTTCGGTCGTCACGATGCGCGGCGCCTTTTCACGCCATTGCTTGTCGATGTAGTCGGTGTATGTGTTCGGCGCTTCCGTGATGTGGGAGTCCGCCGAGATGATGGGGTAACTCATGAGGGTATCCTCCGAAGCTGCTGAGCGAGGGGGGTGGGGTGAGCGCCGACATCGAATGATTGATCGAGGGCCGCGCGCGCGCCGGACACCAGGTCGGCGAGTATGTCGCCGGTGGGCCGGATTGATCGGATCAGGCCGGCGGCCGCGCCTGCGGTGCCGGGATGGACGTCTGCGCGGCCGCTGTTGAGAGCGGCCGCCAGCACCGGCCCGGATATGCGGGCCTGGTAGGGTGCGGCGAGCGGTTCGAACTCGGTGCGCTCCCACGTGTCGGTCCAGCGCGAGCGCAATGTCCGCAGCGGCTGACCGGTAATGGAACGGGTCACGACCGTCGAGTCGTCGCCGGCACCGATCAGCGCGCATCGTTGGAAGTCCGGCAGGCGGGCTTCGCGGGCCGCAAGGAAAGCGGTGCCGATCCACGCACCCTCTGCACCGAGCATCAACGCGGCGGCCACGCCGCGCCCGTCACCGATGCCGCCGCCGGCCAGCACGGGCAGCCGCGGTCCGAGGGCGTCGACGACTTGAGGTACGAGTGGCAGAGTACCGACCGGCGCGTTCGGTCCGCCGGCTTCGTGGCCCTGAGCAACAACCACGTCGACACCGGCGGTTGCCAGCCGCACCGCGTCCCGGACCGTTCCGGCCGGGGCGATCACCAGGATACCGTGATCGTGGAGCGCCTCGAGATCGGGAAGCGGTGTTCCCAGGCCGACGGAGAAGACAGGCACGTGTTCCTCGATTACTACCTGAACGTGGGCTTCGAGAAACGCGCGCGTGCATAGCGGGATCGCGCCCGGCGGACCCGATTCGTCCTGAAGCTCGAGACCGTGCTGCTCCATGAAGGACTCGGCGAATTCGAGACAGTCGACCAACTCGTCTGCGGGCAGGCGGGCACGCTTCCCCTGGCGCGGCATTTCGCGTGTCCGGGAATCCGGCAGGGCGACGTACACGCCAAACGGTTTGTCGGTGAGTTCGCGGGTGAGGCGGATCAGAGCGCGAAGCTCGTCCGGCATGTGCGCATGAACAGCCAGCATGCCCAACCCGCCGGCATTCGACACGGCGGCGGTGAGCTCCGGGCCGGCGATGCCGGGCATGCCGGCCAGCACGATTGGGTGCTGAATCCCCAGCAACCGGCACAGACGTGTCTCGATGCGTGGTCGAGGCATGGCCGGGATGGTCGCGGCCGCGCTCACGCGCGCTTCTCCGCGGGCGCAGCGTACCGGTCGAGCGTCTTTCGAAGCACGGCGAGATACTCCTGGCGCCTCCTGGCGATCCACTCTTCCGGCGCGGCGAGACCGACCGCGGCGGGGCGGCCGCTCCGGTCCAGGTTCATGGGCACGCCCACCATGGTGGCGCCGGGCACGATCAGTCCTGTGCAGACGGCAAATCCGTGCTCTCGCGCCTGATTGATCGCGCGCCACAGCTCATCGCGTGACACCTTGCAGTCCGGGTCGCGGGCCATGGATTGTTGGAGCAGGCGCCCGGCTTCCGGCGGGTCGTACTGGCTGAGCAGCACACGACCCAGAGTGGAGGCGTGAAGCAGCCTTCTGGTGCCCGGCTTGACGTGGTAACGGATGGCCGTCGTGCCCTGCAGGACCTTGATGTACTGGACGTGCACGCCGGACCGGATGGCGGCGATGACCGTGCATTGCGTGGCATCGAGCAGCTCCTGCATGAGCCGCTGCACAGCCTTGACCGGCAGACTCTCATGCTCGATCCATTGTCCCAGCATCGATATTCGGATGCTCGGAAAGAACTCCTTCTCGGTCGCGTCGTACTCGAGGTAGCCGAGACTCTCGAGGCTCCGCAGCAGAGCGGCAGCGCTGGAATGTGGATAGCCGAGGTGTTCGGCGACTTCATTGATCGACACCGGCCTGCGCAGCTCATCAAAGAGCTCGAAGATCTCCAACACACGTGCAGCAGACTTGACGACGTTGGTTGATGGCGGTGGCAAGATTTTTTCCTTCCCGGGGGCGGATATCGCCGGCTAACGCAACAGCTTTACTTTTAACACATATGTGCGAGAGTACAACAGATTTATGGGATCAGGGAGATGATCATGAAGGTGAGCGTGGATATGGAGCTGTGCGAAGCGAACGCGCTCTGCGTGATGGAATGCCCGGAGGTGTTTCAGCTCACGGACGACGACAAGCTGATCCTGCTGAAGGAGCATCCGGGTGAGGAGCTGCGGGCCAAGGTGGAAGCGGCCGCCCAGCTGTGCCCAAGGCTCGCCATTACCGTGACCGACGACTGACGCTGGAGGACGACATGCAGACACCGACGGCTCCCATCGAGATCATCGACCCCGACTATTACCAGCAGAATGGATATCCGCACGAGTTCTGGGCCGAATTGCGTCGCGACCGTCCCATCGCCTACTGCAAGCACCCGAAACTGGTTCCTTTCTATGCGGTCACCCGCTACGAGGACATCGTCAACATCTCGAAGCAGCCGGGCGTATTCGAGAACGCGCCACTGCTTTCCGTCCAGCCGGAGGCTGAGGAAGACCTGATCACACGCGTGCGGACGCTACTCAACATGGATCCGCCCGACCATCGCACGTACCGTCAGCTCATGAGCCGGTATTTCACCAAGCGCCGGTTGAACGAGGACCAGCACCGGCTGGATCAGGTCGCGGAGGATCTGCTCGACAGCGTGGCGGACGAGGCGGAGATGGATTTCGTCACGCGAGTGTCGGCAATCCTGCCGTTGGCCGTCATCGCGGAGCTCATGGGGCTTCCGCAGGAGGATCGCGACCAGTTCTTCCGGTGGACGAACGAAATCGTCGGCGCGAACGACCCCGAGTTTCGGCGTGAGGACGGTACGACCGGTCGGGAACTGGCGCAGCGTGCGATCGAGGAGGTGTTCGCCTATTGCACCGACTTCGTCGAAGACCGCCGCAAGCATCCGCGCGATGACCTGACGACGGTGCTGGCCACCGCCAAGATCGAAGGTGAGTATCTTCCACCCTTGGAGCTGTTGTCATACTTGTTTCTGCTGATCGCGGCAGGCAACGAGACCACGAGAAATGCCACGAGCGGTGGCGTGCTGGCGCTCATGGAGCATCGCGACCAGCTCGAGCTGGTGCAGAAGCATCCCGAGCTGCTCGATTCGCTGGTCGAAGAGATGGTGCGCTGGACCAGCCCGGTCATTCACTTCTGCCGTACACCGAACCGCGACGTCACGCTGCACGACGTGTCCATCAAGGCGGGCGAGCACCTCACGCTGTTCTACCCCTCTGCCAATCGCGACGAGACCGTTTTCTCCGAACCGATGAGATTCGACGTTCAGCGGGACAAGAATCCGCAGATCGGTTTCGGCATCGGTGAGCATCTGTGCCTGGGCGCGCATCTGGCGCGCAACGAACTGCGCGCCATCTTCAAAGCATTGCTCGCACGACTGCGGGAGATAGAGCTCATCGAGCCGCCTGAGCGTCTGAGATCGGGATTCATCGGGGGCGTCAAGCACTTGCAGGTGCGGCTGCGGCTGGTTTGAGGCCGATGGGCTCGTGCGCGGCGTGGCTTGCAGGCTGACCTGCCAATTCTTCACCCTCATGGCCTGACAGCCGTCTGCACCCACGTCGGCGGTTCGACGGTGGGTGTATGTCAGGATCAGGATCTTGATGAGGATCGAATGGCAGCTATGTAAGGATGAGTACGAAAATTCCCTCGTTTAGAATCATCCGCTCGGGGTGGGGAAGGTGGCTGCAATAAGAGCAGGGGTCCTTTCTCACTCACTCAGTCTCGACAGCCAACTCAGAAATAAGTATGCTTACAATGTCGCGACCGCTTGGGTCCGGAACTCTCTCCCCTCCCCACGGAACCTGGTCGCGACGCGTCGCGCGTCCGGGGCTTGTCTCCCCTTGCCTCGGGCGCGCGGCACTCTATGCTGCTTTCGCCAGAGGTCACTTCTTCGGGTCGCGGATCGTCACGGTGCCTTGCGCGACGGCGGCGAGACGCCCTTCATTGACCACAGCAATGTGGACGACGGCGAGCGTTCGGCTCATGCTGATGATTCGGGCGGTGGCACTGACCGTGCCCTTGCTGACGGGGGCTGTCAGGTTGATCTTGAATTCGGTCGTTGCCGCCCACTGCCCTGGCTTCATGGCCGGATAGCAGACGCATCCGAGCATGTGGTCGCAGAAGGCCGACAGCACGCCACCGTGCATGTTGCCGAAGGGCGTGAGCAGCTCCTCGCGCACGTCGAGCTCACCACTCATGACACCCGGTCCGGCCGCCGTGATCCTGAACCCAAGATACTCGTGCAAGCCGCCAGCGCCGCCACGGTTCGCCAGAAAGCCGTCCGCAATCTCCTGGCTGTAGGGTACGTCGGCAACGGGGATACTGTAATCGCTCACAATCGGCTCCTTGTCGGGGGAATGGTCGGGTGAATCGTGTCTATTTCGGGGGGATCAGGCAGGAATGAATGGACTCGTCGTTCTCCACCTCCCGGGCCAGCGTTCGGATCGCGAGATCCGCATTCTCCAGGGGGAAGTCGTGGGTGTGCATCTGTCCGATCGGGGAGCGGCCCGACTCGATCAGCCGGATGGCGCTGCGATAGCCGGAGGAGGTCACCCCGATCGCGCCGTGAATGGTGACCTCCTTCATGACGATCAGATCGGAGACGAAATCATCCACCGGCTTGAAACCTTTGACGCCGGCGAGCACGATTCTGCCTCCCGGCTTGACCATGTCGAGAGCATCCCGGACCGGCTGCGTCGCGTAGGCCGAGACGTCGACGACGACGTCGGCGCCGCCGTCGGTCAAGGCTTTGACGCGCTCGACGGCGGGCTCGTTGTCGACGTCTATGGTGTGGTCGGCACCAAAGGCGCGGGCGAGCTCCAGCTTACGTGCGTCGGCCGCCAGCCCGGTCACGACGATCGTTCCCGCTCCCACTTCCCGGCAGGCAATCACGCTCGACAGACCGCGCTGGCCGGGCCCGAGGATGACGACGCTCTCGCCCGGCTTCGTTTCCGGCAATTCGACCGCCCAGCGGAATCCGGCCCCCAGCGGATTGAACATCACCGCCAGCTCGGCCGGTAGCGAGGGGTCCACGCGATGAATCACCGAGTTGGCGTGCAGGTACATGTACTGAGCGTATCCGCCCCAGAGCCCGGGCGACTCGTCCAGCGGGATATACGAGTAGATGCGGCGGTTCTCGCAGAGATGATACCGGCCATCGAAGCAGGTGGGGCAGTGTCTGCAGGAGAGCATCGTCTCTACCGCAACCCGGTCGCCGACGTCCACGCCCCACCGCTCGGCCGCGACATCCCCGATTCGAGCGATCCTGCCCAGGGGTTCGTGTCCCGGTATCACCGGCATGGGGGTACGCAGAGCCCCCTCATACTGCTCATAGTCGCTGCCGCAGATACCGCAAGCTTCGAGTTCGAGGATGGCGCTGAACGCGTCGATGTCCGGGATCTCGACCTCGCGGGGCTCGAGGGTCCGAACGCCTGTCTGCACCATGGCAAATGATTTTCTGGGCAACATGTCCGATCCCTCCGGTTCACTCTATAGTAAGCTTATTTACTACGCTGAGGGTAGCGCAAGTGGTGGCGGCCAACTCGCCGGGAAGCTCACGACTAAGGTGCCTTCGGTAGTGGCGATTTTCAGGAGTACTTCATGGATGGAATGAACATGGTCGCGCTGCTGGCGCGTCCGGAAGTGCGCTCGGTCTTCGAGCAGCTGCCGGGGGCGCACCAGGATCTCGGGATCGAACTCGTATCAGTGGACGACGGCGAGGTGCGCATGCGGTTGCCCGCCGCCGGCCGCGTGGCTCGACGCACCACGTCGGCGGCCGTTCATGCCGGCGCCGTCATTACCACCATGGATTCTGCCATGGGGTTGTCCGTACTGGTGCATCTGTCGGCACCCTCGTCGCTGGCGACCCTGGAGCTCAGGTACGACGAGTTGCGTGAGCCCGGAGAAAGTCCCTCGATCCTCGTGGCTGCACGGTGCGCCGGGATCTTCCACGACGTGGCGTACGTGGATGCCGTTGCCAAGGATGATGAGGGTGACTTCGCCCGCGCAGTGGCGAGGTTCGTCATCACCGGCGGCGGGGATGATTTCATGGCAGGCGCCATGCGCCTGCTCGCTGGCGACTTCGAACCTGATCAGGGGGACGCGTGAGCGCCGAGATCAGCCCCATTCCCTATGCCAACGATCTCGGCTTCCGGCTGCTGTCGATCTCGGCTCGGGGAGCCGAATTCGAGCTGGCTTCGGAGGAGCGATTCATGGGCAACCCGCTGCTGCGCGCTTTCCACGGTGGCGTCATCTGCGGATTCATGGAGTGCGCGATGTCGGAGACCGTCATGCGAATCCTCGGATACGACGCTCAGCCCCGTCTGATCAACCTGACAACGTCGTTCCTGGGCAGTGCACAGGTCGATCAGGCGCTTCGGGTCGAGACCGAAGTTACCAAGGCCGGCCGGCGTTTCGTTGGCGTGTATGCGCGCAGCTACCAGGGTTCCGTGGACCGGATTGTTGCGAAGGCATCGGCTCTGTTTCGTGTGTCAGAGGGATCACCTGCGCCGTCGTTCGGCGAGCGTGGCCATGGTGGAGGCTGATGCGGCAGCTCATACCCCTTCGTCAGCGGAGTCCTGAGTGACTAGTGATTCCACGTTGTGGAGGATCCGCTGCAGCACCTTCACGGTGTTTCGTAGATCTCTCGCAGAAACCCCCGTGATCGAGCCGGCATGCAGTTCCCGCGCAATCGACTCCATCTGCGGCTGCATGTCTCTGGCAGCTTTCGTGAGATGTACGCGTTTGACGCGACGATCGCTTGCGTCTTCCTTCCGCTCTACCAATCCCTTGCTCTCCATGCGATCCAGCAACCCGGTCATTGCCATGCGACCGACGCCCAGGTACTCGGAAAGTTCCACTTGGGTAACGCCCGGAAAGCGGCGCACATAGGCAATGGCCCGAGCCTGGGGGCGGGAAAGACCCAGAGAGGACATGCGAGCCGCATAGGCAGCGGTGAATGCGCGCGCCAAATCGTGCACCAGAAACCCAAGATGGTCATTCAGTGGGTCGGTCATGTCCACCGTACGCAGCTGTTCTTGCATGGGGTTCGATTCCTCGTCTGGTATCACTAGCGGTAGTCACTCTCGCCGCAGGGTCGGGCCGCGGCACGCTGCGGCAGCTTTCGGGAGAGACCCAGCGCCTGACAGTCATAGCATATACTACCGCGGCCAGCGGTCGAATCCCAATCTTCTGCAGGACGAGATGGCGCGCCGCGTGACGGGCCGGCGGGGCCGGGATCGTCGTCCAAACCCACCAGCGGCAGGAGCTGAGCCGGCCGTGTCGTGCTCCGGGATCACCGGTAACCGCCGCCAGGGCCGGATCGACTCATAGCAGAAAGGTGATGTTCTCCTGGGGCTCGTCGATGCCCACCAGATTGATCTGCTTGTATCGGATGGCCAGACCGCCGTCGTGCTCGACCAGGCGATAAAGACTCCGTCCCGCGTGCAGACGCTGCGCGTGAAGTCGAATCTCGACGACGACGAAGTTCGCAGTGGCCTCGATCTCGCCGGCGTCGTCAGCATCGGCCACGACGTTGGCGACGATTCGGCGCATGCGCGACGGCGGTGACTGGGCGAACGCGTTGCCGCTGGCCAGACGGCGCACGTGGGTTTCGAGCATGGCGTGGTCGCCATAGAGAATCGAGACCTCCCGGGTGGGATCGGCGCCTTCGCGATTCGAGGGAATCCAGTAGCGGCAATCCTCGGTAAACAGCGCCAACCAGTCCTCGTACCGGTTCTCGTCCATCAGGGAGGCTTCCCGGTACAGGAACTGCTCAACGCGATGCTGCAGGTCGCTCATGAAGTCTCCATCAGCGCCTTCCAGCGCCGCCACATGGCCCGCTGTGACACCTCGTCCGTTACTTGTCCGACGATGGTGCCGTCCTCGTCCTCCTGTTCCCGGTGCCGACCGCGCTGAAACAGCAACCATGGATCGTAATCGCACCTCAACCCTTCGGTCACGCGGCTGAACATCTCGATATCGTCGTGAATACCGCCGCCCTGAGGGCTGTAGAACGCTTCGTAGGCACGCAGACGCTGGGTGTTGATCTCGTCTGGCACGCCCTCGAGCAGCGCCGGTGCCAGCAACACCTCGGTGCGGTCGTGACGGATCGGCCGGATTGTCCTGACTTGCTGGCCGAGCACGACGAGATTGGGAAAGACGTTCATGTGGGTGCCGCCGGCGCTCAGGACCGTTTCCGCACGCTGCTCTCCATGGGCGGCCACCAGGTCCTGGTAGTACCGGCGGCCCCAGGAACTTGCCTGGAGCGCTTCGATTCGGGCGTGGGCATGGGAGGCGTTGTATCGGCGATAGTCGAGCAGCGTGTGACCGTTGCCGAGCGCTCGGCAGAGCGCCGTCGAGTTGCCATCGAACATATCCACACGCGCGCCTCCGGGCCCGCGCATGCCGGCAAAGAACGATTGATGGGTAAAGTTGGGATGATAGCCGTCGATGGAGTTCTCCATCTGCAGCTTCCAGTTGCCATCGTACGCTAGCTTGGATACGCCCGCCTGAAGGCGAATCCTGCCTTCCGGAGAGAGATCGCAGAACAGGTCTATCTGCTCCATGCAGGGGTGTCCCAGCTCCTCCTCGAGGCTCGCCCCATCGGCGGCGCAGCTCGCGAACACGAACCCGCGATAGCTGCTCACGCGCGGCGGCTTGCCGAGACCGAGGGAGCCCATGTCCAGGTGCTCGTACGCCTCAGCGTAGGGCACGCCGGCCAGTTCACCGCTCAGCCGGTAGTGCCAACCGTGGTAATCGCAGCGAAACCCCTCGGCGTTCCCGGAGTCGGGCAGGCAGACCAGCGCGGCCCGGTGACGGCATCGGTTGAACAGCACCTGGACACGGTGATCGCGGTCACGGCAGAGAATCACCGGTCGTGTGCCGAGGGTGCTGCGCTTGAAGTCGCCGGGGCGGGGAATCTCGCTCTCGTGTCCGATGTATACCCAGCAACGGGAGAATATCCGGCCCAATTCCTCGCGAAAGATTCCGGGGTCGGTATAGACATCGCCATGCACGGCGTCCGGGCGCACGAGGTGATCGTAGCTGGTGAGCGTCGTAGCCTCGATACGCATCATCGTCCCCTCGTTGGATACCAGTGTGGACCGCAACAGAGTAGCCTGATTGTACACGGAGTGACAGAATGGGGTCGACAGGCTCAAAGGGGGCGGTATGGCGGTATCAGCGCTGGGTTATATCGGGCTCGAGGTGTGTGACATTGCAGGCTGGGACAGCTTTCTGCACGACGTGGTTGGACTGATGCGCGGGACGCCGACGCCAGCCGGCATCGCCACCTACCGGATCGACGACCAGGCTCAGCGGCTCTGCCTGCACCACGGTGCATCCGACGACCTGGGCTACCTGGGCTTTCAGGTGCGCGATCCGGCGGCGTTGCAGGCGGTCGCCCGACAGCTCGAGCACGACGGCTTTGGCGTCGAGTTGGCGAGCGGGGATCAATGCGCGGAGCGCCGGGTGATGGAGATGATCCGAACGACCGACCCGGATGGGCTAGGCGTGGAGATCTTCTGCGGACCCTATCTGGCACCGGAATGCCCGTTCCGCTCCACCGTCTGCTCGGGTTTCGTGACGGCCGACCAAGGACTCGGCCACGTGGTGCTGTCGGTGGCCGATCCCGATGCCGCGCGGCGGTTCTATGAGCAGGCTCTGGGCTTCCGCCTCAGCGACTTTGTCGTTCTCGGTCCCCCCGGGGAGAGCATCGAAATAGTGTTTCTCCACTGTAACCCGCGACATCACACCGTGGCGCTGGCGCCGCTCTCGGGTGGAAAGCGGTTGCTTCACTTTATGGTGCAGATGCAGACCCTGGACGACGTGGGATCCGCGCTGGACCGCTGCAGCGCGGGAGACGTGCCGCTCAGCATGGGTTTGGGCCGTCACACCAACGATTACATGGTGAGTTTCTACGCCGTCACGCCGTCCGGCTTCGACGTGGAGATCGGTAGCGGTGCCCGAACCGTCGATGATGCGACCTGGCGAGTGGAGCGCCATGCCGCAGTGAGCATCTGGGGGCATCGGCGTTCCCAGTGACCGTTCGCGGGAAGCCGGCGCCCGACAACAGTTTCACAACAGCAGGGAGAGCGAGAGATGCCGACCTTGGAAGGAAAAGTGGCCCTGGTGACCGGAGCGGGAGGGGGGCTGGGTCGCAGCCATGCGCTGCTGCTCGCGCGCGAAGGTGCGGCGGTGGTAGTGAATGACCTCGGCGGCGCCCGGGACGGTACCGGGGCAGGTCACGGCATGGCGGATCAGGTAGTCGAGGAGATTCGTGCCGCCGGCGGTAAGGCCGTCGCCGACTACGGCTCCGTGAGCGATGAGCATGATGCCGCCGCGATGGTGCAGAGCGCCGTCAAGAATTTCGGTGCTCTGGATATCTGCATCTGCAATGCTGGAATCCTGCGCGACAAGTCGTTCAAGAACATGACCGCGGATATGTGGGATGCGGTCATCGACGTCCATCTGCGCGGCACGTACCTGGTGTCGAAGGCCGCCTACGACCGGATGCTCGAGCAGCAGCAGGGCGGACGGATCATCGTCACCAGTTCCACCGCAGGGCTCATCGGCAACTTCGGCCAGACCAACTACGGGGCGGCCAAAGCGGGTATCGCCGGCTTCATGCGCTGCCTGGCACGAGAAGGCACCCGTTACGGCATCACCGTCAATGTGCTGGCGCCGGCGGCCTGGTCGCGGATGACCCAGGACCTGCTCCCGGAGGCGGCCAAGGATCGCTTCGCACCGGAGAAAGTTTCACCGGTGGTGGCGTGGCTGTGCACCGACGCCGCGGCAGACGTGACCGGCAGGATTTTCTGCGCGGGCGGCAACCGCATCAGCATGCTGAACTGGCAGGTCGACACCCTCGCGGAGAAGGACCGGGACACGCCACTGACCGTGGAGGAGGTGGGCCAGATCATGGAGGCGACCCGCGATCGCTGGCCGAAGCCGTTGAATCCGATGGATGTATGACGTCCCGCCCTGGCGACCTCTGGATCAATCGCCGCCCGAGTCTCTCAGCGAGCGCCCCGCAGCGAGCCGCAGCGGTGTGTAAGAAATCACCGTCTCGCCGCGTTGGTTGACGATGTCGTTGCGGGTGCGCACCAGGCCCCGGCTGGGATCTTTGGAGGTGGCCCGGCTTTCCAGCACCTCCACTTCAACGTGTACGGTGTCGCCAACGAAGGTGGGGCCCTTGACGTCGAAGGTCATGGACAGAAAAGCAAGGCCGGTTCGCTGCAGCGTCGCTTGCACCAGCAGTCCCTCGGCAATCGCATACACCAGCGCACCCGGAACCAGGCGGCCTCCTCGAGGTGCGTGTTGCGCGGCGTACTCGGCGTCCGTGAACAGCACCTCCACCATGCCGGTATTGTTGATGAAGTTGACGAGGTCCGTCTCCGTGATGGTCCGTGCGAGGCTCCGGAAGCGTCTGCCCACCGGCAAATCCTCCCAGGCGATTCCGAGGCCGACGATCTCCATGGTCCCTCCCTTCCGGCAGTCCGGCCCGGTGCGTCCCGGGACTTGCCACGCGGGCTCGTGCGCGCGTAGTCTGTCGTAAAGCCGCTTACTGTTCCAGAGGGTTTCATGGAGGAGAAGCCATTGATCGGCATTACCCCCGGCGACCCCTGCGGCATCGGGCCAGAGGTCGTCGCAAAGTCGCTGGCGACGGGTTTGCCCTATGCGAGCTGCCGCCCCGTGGTGATCGGCAGCGTAGCAGCGGTTGCGCTGGGTGCCGAGGTGGCGGGGGCTGACTTGAAGGTCCGGCGGATCGGGGATCTGTCGCGGGCGGGACGTGAGGAGGGCACCGTGGACGTCCTCGATCCGGACAACCTCGAGGCGTCGGAGATCGAGCCCGGTGTTGCCAAGGCGAGTTGCGGGCGTGCCAACGCGCAGTGGCTCCAAGCCGCCACCGACCTGGCCATGTCGGGGCGGATCGCAGCCAGTGTGATGGCGCCGGTCAACGGCGAGGCGCTGGCGAGAGGCGGCATGACAGGGGGGCTGCCAGGCACCGATCCGGGTTCCCTGTATCTGACGTTGCTGTCCGGGCCGTTGCGTGTTGTGCATGTGTTCGATCACGTTCCCCTGGAGGACGTCTGCCGGAACCTCTCCCAGGAGCTCGTCACAACTGCGATCGTCCGCACGGCCGAGTCCCTCGAGCGCTGGGGAATCGCCAATCCGCGTGTCGGCGTTGCCGGGCTGAACCCGCACGCGCTCGGGCGCCAGGAAAGTGCGTCGATCGAGCCTGGCGTGGCGGCGGCAGCGGCGGCCGGGATTGCCGTCGAAGGTCCCGTTGCACCGGACACCGTGTTCCGGCGCTGCATCGAGGGCCGCTACGACGTGGTGATTGCCATGTTCCACGACCAGGGCCATATCGCCATCAAGACCTGGGGTTTCGAAGGCAACTGCGCTGTGTTTCTGGGCGCGCCCTACCTGTTTCTGAGCGTTGGGCACGGCACGGCCTACGACATTGCCGGGCGGGGGGTTGCCGATCACCGGATGATGCTGTCCGCCCTTCTTCAGGCTGCGAGTCTGGCATCGGGTCGCGGGTTTTGTTGAGCCGACCCTCGTCTTGTCGCGGCATCAAGATGATTGTAAACTAGCGTACTAAACGCTTTGAATGAGGCTTGGACCATGCGCTGGAAGGCAGCAGTTCTGGTGGCGTTATTGCTCCTGACGTCGTGTGCGGTCGCGCATGCGCCCAATTCACTGGCCGGCCTCAAGCGACAGGCCGAGGTTGAACGGATCATGGCCATCAAGCGATGTGTGTTGGACGATGTGGCGCGGCACTGGCCGAAAGTGGTGTACTACAAAGACGGGACTCCGCCGCACTGCCTTTGAGATCCTAAAGGTCAGGCTTCCCGTAGCCGGGCCGTTTATGGCCGCAACGCCGACACCCCGATGCCGTTCGTAGCCGCCCGCTCGCCCGGCGACTCCTTCGACACCGCCATCGAGGCGGTGCGGCTTTTGACGACGTCGTGGCGAAGAAGACGGCAGCGGACACCCGGATCTCCACTTGGTGCACGGCGAGCCGCTGATCTACGGGCGTGATCGCGACAAGGGCCTGAAGCTCGATCCGCAAACCCTGACCCTCGAGGCCGTGACCATCGGCCAGGACGGTGTCAGCGAGGGCGACCTCGCCGTGCACGACGAGACCAACCCGGTGCTCGCACAGATGCCGATCATCCTGGCACCGCCGCTGCCCACGGCCATGGGGGTGATTCACCGCCACCAGGCCCGGGCCTTCGACGCCAACTTCGCCATCGGCAAGCCGCGGGAGCGCAGGGTGCTGGTGCTGCTGCATCGGTGGAACATGCTGGATCGGAGATGAAGCCGGCATCACGCTGCCCCACCGGTGCTTGGGTGCGTTTGCGGCTTCCCCGGTGGCCCCGAGCTGGGCGACCTGCTGCGGCCCCGACTGGGCCCTGTGGAGGACGTGGCTGTGTAGGGTGACCCGGTTGGGCCGAAGCCCGGAGGTTCCCGTTGCAGATCTCTCAGTGCTCGGCGCCGGAGACGTTGCCGACGGCGGCACTAGCAAAATCCGTGACGCTCTTGTAATCGGCCTTGCCATTCGGTGCCCGCAGGGGGACCTTCGAGATCAGGATCCGCTTCGGCGCCTTGTAGGGTGCGAGCTGTGACTTGACGTGCTCGCGCAGCGCAGCCTCGTCGAATCTCGCCGGATCCACAGGGACGACGACGCCGGTGACTGCCTGCCCCCAGCGCTCGTCCGGCACGCCCACGACGAGTGCGTCCTCCACGTTGGGGTGGGTCTTTAGCGCTTCCTCGACTTCCTCGGGATAGATCTTCTCGCCGCCGGAGTTGATGCACACGGAACCCCGGCCGAGCAGGGTCAGTGTGCCGTCGGCCTGGACGACACACCAGTCGCCCGGCACGGAGTAGCGCACGCCGTCGATCACGGGGAACGTCCTGGCCGTTTTCTCCGGATCCTTGTAGTACCCCACCGGAATCGGGCCGGGTCGGGCTATGAAACCCGGTTCGCCGCTACCGGGCTGCACGGGCCGATGGTCTTCGGTGAACACCTTGCAGTGCTCGCCGATGGTGAACTTGGCCGTGGTCGGCTCCTCGTTGCCGGTGGTGCGGGAGGTGCCGAAGCCGATGGCTTCGGAGGCGCCGAAGGAGTCCATCAGCACCATGTTGGGGTTGTGGCGCAGCAGCCCGCGCTTCACCTCCGGGGACCACATGACGCCCGAGCTGACGATGCCCATCACGCTGGAGAGATCGTAGCTGCCGGGTTTCTCCTCGAGGGCGCGCAGCAGGGGCTTGGCAAACGCGTCGCCGACGATGGCGAGCGAGTTGACGCGATAGCGCTCGACCGTCGCCCACATGGCGTGCGGATCGAGACTGTGTTCCGGCACCGTGACCACGCAGCCGCCCTGGCTCAGCGTGTTGATGCTCGTCAGCATGGCGGTGCCGTGCATGAGCGGACAGGCGGCCAGCATCTTGCCACGCATGGGCGCCTTGGCGACGCGCTGGGCGTGCTCTGCCGGGGATTCGGGTGCTGGCTGGCCGGGATTCAGCAGTGATGACCCGGAGCCGCCGGCCTGCCAGATTGCCTCATGCTCCCACATCACGCCCTTGGGCATGCCGGTGGTGCCTCCGGTATAGATGAAAAGCAGGTCCTTGCCGCTGCGTTCGACGTCCAGCGGCGAGCCGTCGCCTTCGCCGACGACGTCGCCGTAGCACACGGCGAAATGCGCGGCACGATCTTGCGGCTCCTCGAAATAGGGTGTGACCTCGATCCAGACACGAACCTTCGGCAGCCGCGGGCGCAGCGCCGCCACGTGCTCGCGGAACTCGGCGCCGTACACGACGGCCTCGGCGTCCGAGTTGTCGAGGATGTAGTGCAGCTCGTTGTCGCGATATCGGTAGTTGACGTTCACGTGGACATAACGGCCCTTGAAGCTCGCGACCATCGTCTCGATGTAGGCTGGGCAGTTGCGCATGTAGTGCGCGACCTTGCTGTCCGGGCGCAGGCCCTGGGCGGCCAGATAGCGGGCCAGTCGATTGCTGCGTCGCATCAGCTCCGGCCATGAGATCGTGATGCCTGACGAGCCGCCCGGGCCGGCATGGATGCAGGCCGGATGCTCTTCGTTGCTGACCTCGGCGATGGCTTCAAAAATGTCGGCGAAGTTCCAGGCCATGGCATTCTCCAATCAGTTATCGGCGAAATTCGGCATCACCTTGCGGGCAAACAGGTCGAGGGAGTCCTGTAGCTGCGCCGGCGTGTGCAGGCCCTGGGGAATGAGCAGGAAAGCCTCTTCGATGGGCACGCTCTTCGACACTGTTTCGATCTGCCGGTTCAAGGTATCGGGAGAACCGACGAGCAGCTGGGGCAGCCCTTGTCCAAAGGGCGTGGCCCAGGTTTTCCAGAACCACTCCATGTCTTCGAACAAGGCCTGGGCCTTGGCATCGGTCTCGGCGCACACCGCGATGCCGCCCCAGCAGGCCTGCTCCCCCGGGACCACGTCGTGGCCGTGGCGTCTGGCCTCTTGCTCCCATTCGCGCCACAACAGCTCGAGGAACTCGGTGTTGCCCGACAGCACGATTGGCCGCCCCTTGTAACGGGCCCAGAATTTCGCCGTCCGCAAGCTCTGCGAGAAGCCGCCGTAGAGCGGGATGGTCGCCTGGTAAGGCTTGGGCGCAATGCCCACCTCGTGCACGCGCATGTCGGTGTCCACGCCCCGGCCGTATTGAACGTAGACCGGGTGATCGTGAGGATTGACGAATTCCGGCGGCGGGAACTGCCAGAACCTGCCCTGGTGGTTGAGGGTGTCGTGACCGAGGGCCTTGACGACCACGTCGACGAACTCCGCGAAATACTCGCGGTTCAGCTCGTTCTCCGGGCGATCCGCGTTCCAGGGCCCGACGGCGGCGAGCTCCGGGCGGATCTTGTAGTTCTCGACCCAGCGGGCCTGATAGCCGCGCACCAGGCCCACGCCGAACCGGCCCTTCAACATGTGATCCAGGGTCGCGATCTTCTCGGCCGTCATCAGCGGGTTGTTGACGGTGCTGACGAACCCGCAGGTGACGATGCGCAGTTGGCGGGTGTGCTGACCCAGCCACATGGCCATCAGACACGGGTCGTTGGAGATCTCGAAGCCTTCGATCTGCAGATGGTGCTCGGGGTGGCCGAAGGCGAAGTAGCCGGCATCGTCGGCGAAGGCCGCCACTTCGCCGAGCTCGTCGAGCATCCGCTGGTAGAGCTCGGGCCGGCGGCCGGCCATGCCGGCCTCGAGCTCGGAGCGGCGCCCGATGGTGCAGTAGACGAACAGGCCGAACTTCATGCGGCCCGTCCGTTGCGCAGCAGCCTGCCGGGCAGGGCGCCATTGCCCGCGATCTGATCCTCGTCCGCCTGGCGCAGCAGCGTTCCGTTGACGATCACCGCCTCGATGCCGCGGGCGCGGCTGATGAGGCGCTCCGCCCCGGCGGGCTGGTCCGTCACCCGCTCCAGCGGGCTTGCCCCCACGGTGTCCGGATCGAAGATCACGATGTCAGCGGGCCGGTCGACGGCGAGCAGCCCGCGATCGGCGATGCCGAACACCGTCGCCGGCAGCGAGGTGAGCATCTGCACCGCCCGCTCCAAGGAAAGCACCCCGGTTTCCCGCACCCAATGGCCGAGCAGGTGGGTGCTGTAGCACGCATCGCAGAGCTGACTGGCGTGGGCGCCGGCGTCGGAGAGCCCCAGCACCACATGATCGTTGCCGAGCATCGTCGCCACTTCCGATTCGTCGGCATTGGCCACCGGCATGCGAATGCGGGTGTCGAGCTCCTCCTCGATGACGAGATCGAGCATGAAATCGGCGATGCGCTTACCCTTTTCTGCGGCGAGCTGCGGGAGCAGACGCTCCTGGTACTCCGGGTGCAACCGGCTGTAGGAGACCACCGCCTTGGCGAACGCGTCGGTCAGTGCGCCGCCCTCGATCATGCGATGGAACTCGCCGCGGAAATCCTCGGAGGCGTATGCCTGCATGCGGCTGGCCGGGTCGGCGCCGGAGAGCTTGTTGAACACCGGGTTCATGTCCAGCAGGAACGGTTCCTTCAGGGTGAACTCCAGCACCAGCGGCCGGCAGGCTACCTGGGGCCAGACGTCCGCGCCGCGCGCCTGAATGGCGGCGGATCGTTCGAGCTGGTCCGTGACCGAGCTGTTGCGCAGCAGCCCGCCGCCGCCGAGCAGCGCCGTCCAGCTCACGCGGATGCCGTGGCTGCTCGCCAGACGCTCGAACTCGGGCAGCGCCAGGCCCTTGCCGATGGTGGCCTGCATCACGCCGCGGCCGGCGGCGGGAACGGTGGCCGCCAGCGCGTCGACTTCCTCGAAGCCCGCGAGCCGGCTCGGTACCGGCCGGCCCTCGAACCCGACGTGGGTGGCGGCCTTCGACGTGGCGAAGCCGAGGCCACCCGCGGCGATCGCTTGACGCACGATCCGCTGCATCTTGGCAATCTCGTCGGCGGTGGCTTCCCGCTCGGTCGCCTCTTCGCCCATCACATACAGGCGCACGGGCGTGTGGCCCACCAGGGCCGCGACGTTGATCGCACTGCCGCGGCGCTCGATGGCGTCGAGATACTCGGGGAAGGTTTCGAAGGGCCAGTCGTCGCCGAGGCCCGCGAACAGCGCCTCGGCGGTCATTCCCTCCACCTTCTCGAGGGTCCGCACGATGAGCTCCCGATGCGCCGGCCGGGTCGGCGCGATGCCGAAGCCGCAGTTGCCCATGACCACGGTCGTCACGCCGTGCCAGGGAGAGATCGTCAGCATCCGGTCCCACAGGATCTGGGCATCGTAGTGGGTGTGAATGTCGACGAAGCCCGGCGCGACCACCTTGCCGCCGGCGTCGAGCGAGCGTTTCGCCTTGCCGGTCACATCGCCCATGGCCACGATGCGGCCGTCCTCGATCGCGATGCTGCCGGTACGGCCGGGCGCACCGGAGCCGTCCACCAGCGTGCCGTTGTCGATTCTCAGATCGAACGTCATGGGGTTGCCTCCCGGTGTTCAGTGCACCTCTATGCCGTACCAGCCGGCGACGTTGTCGTGGCAGATCCAGTCCTTCTCCTGTTCGGTCAGGTGAGCCGTCTGCTCGGCGAGCACCGCTTGCGACCGGGGCCAGGTGGAATCGCTGTGGGGGAAATCGCTCGCCCACATCAGCCGCCGCACGTTCACCAGATCCTTGCACTGGAACGCCACGTAGTCGTCCTGGAAGGTCATGGCGACATGCTCGCGAAAGTATTCGCTGGGCTTGCGTTCGAGCGGCGGCGCCTTCATCCAGTAGCGATGGTATTCGTAGGCGTGGTCCATGCGGTACATGTAGTGGGGCACCCATCCCGCGTCCGCTTCCGCGCAGACCAGCTTCAGCCCGGGATGCCGGTCGAACACGCCGGAGAAGATGAACAGCCCCATCACGTCCTGGCAGCTGCGGATGATCTGCAGGAAGGCGTTGATCTTGGGGCCGCGCGTCGCGTCCAGGCCGCTGGAGCGTGAGGTCAGAATGTGGAACGACAGGGGCATGTCGAGGTCGGTGGCCGCCTCCCACAGCGGATCGAAACGCGGGTCGTCGTAGTCGAATTCGGTGCCCGGCTCGCCCGGCATCATCACGCCGACGAACCCGAGCTTGCGCATCTCCTCGAGCTCACGCACGGCGGCTTCCACGCTGGTGACGGCGGTCTGGCCGAGGCCGAAGACCCGGCCCGGGGCGCCGGCGCAATACTCGGCGAGCCAGCGGTTGTAGGCCTCCATACAGGCTTGCTTGTACTCGGGGTCGGGGTGGTTGCACAGCACCATGCCCACCGTGGGGTAGAGGATCTCTGCCGCGATGCCGTCCCGCTCCTGGTCGGCCTGCCGGGCCTTCGGGTCCCAGCCGGAGCGGTGCAGGTCCTTGAAGGCAACGCCGTCGGCCTTGATGTCCTTGGGGTCGAGACCGGCTGCAGCGACGAGACCCAGGGGAATGGGCGAGGGCATCCCGTCGATGACGAACACATCGCCGAGCCCCTGCATCTCCGTGACGTGCGGCGCCTTGTCCCGGTATCGGGGGCCGATGTGGGCGGTGTAGCAGTCCGGGGGCTCCGTGATGTGAGAATCGGCTGAAATGATCGGCTTGCTCATGAGGCGCTCTCCTGGAGGTGTGGCGCGATGACGGTACCGTCGAAGAACCGGGGGTTGACGGCGGTGTACAGGGAAACCGCATTGCCGAACACGAAGTCGCGGAAGTTCGCGGGCGTGATCAGCCCGTGCTCGACGAGCTCGTAGGCCTCCGCCAGCACGCCGCTCATGTCCGGCACGTCCCAGTGCCCGATGTCGGAGCTGAACAGTGCCTTGAGCTCGGCGCCGAATGGGTTGCCGCGGCGGTTGAAGGCAAACTGGTTGATCGGGTCGTCCGCTTCGCAGCCGAAATGGAACGGCTCGACGAAAAGCTCGACGATCTGCTCGGCGCGGTCGATCTGCAAGGCGGCGAACTCGTCCAGAGTGGCCGGATCCTCGTTCGGGTTGGACAGGATCCGCAGCGTCCGGTCGAGCTCTTTCTTCTTGTCCACGAAGGGCTTGGGGGCGTAGCGGTCGAACAGGCGCTCGAGCTCGGCCCGGTCGAGCATGGCCGGATCGTAGTGGCGCAGGGCCTCGACGTTACGCTTTTCCCAATGGCCGATCAGATCGGAAAACAGATTGCAGGCCCAGCCGACTCCGCCCTCCAGAAAAGCGAACGTGAGGCCGGGAAAACGCCGGGTCACGCCGCCGAGGAACAGCGACCGGCATATCGCCTCCTGCGCGGCGGCGAAATTGCCGATGTGGTTATAGACGTAACTCTTGTCGCTGGCCCGGCTGCCCCAGCCCATGCCGGAGGAGTGGAATGCCGGGGCGAATCCGAGGCGCTCGCAGGCGGCCCAGACCGGGTCGTAGTCGTAGGCGTTGTGGAATCCGACGACGTCGAGCCGCCGGCGGCCGTTGACATCGCGCTGGCACATGCCGCCGAGCAGCACGGCCTTCAGCCCCAGCGCTCGGGCGTGCTCCAATTCCGCCACGGCTTCCCCGGGGGTGTTCATGGGAATGACCGCCACCGGCGCCAGCCGATCGGCGAATTCGCCGTAGAGCCGGGCATGGTAGAGGTTGAAGGCCCGGCACGCCGCCTGGCGGACCTCGTCCTCCTCGAGGCCCAGAGCGAACAGCCCGTGGGTCGGGTAGAGCACGGCGAAGTCCAGCCCCATCTCGTCGAGCCGGTCGTACAGCAGGCGAGGGAACATGGCGGTGGCGCGATCGAGCGTGTTGCGCGCCGGCACGGCCCACCAGGGCGGCCGGATCGCCAATCCGGGGCCGCCGTTGGCCCTGGCCTCGAGCGCGAGCGGCAGGCCGTCCAGGCAGCCGCTGCGCTCGAACTGTCGCGCCACCTCGGCTCCCGCGACTTCTCGGCAGTACTCGGCTACCTGGGGCATGAACTCGATGGTGTGGCCATCGGCATCGATCACCGGATGATCGAGCCGCTCTCGCAGCGAGCTGCTCATGTTTTCTCCAGCCGGAACACCGGCGTCTGAAAGTCGTCGGTGATGCGCTTGAACGCTACCCGGACGGGGGCGTCGAGTTCCAGCTCGGCCGGATCGGCATCGATGAGCTGGCTGACGAAGCGGACCCCCTCATCGAGCTCGATCACGGCAGCGACGAAAGGCACGTCGAATGCGGGATGAAAGACCTGATGGGTAACGGTCCAGGAATACAGGGTACCGCGGCCGGTCACCGGCGCCCATTCGTACGCCGTCGAGCCGCATTCGGCGCACTGGTAGCGGGGCAGATGCCGCAGCGTGCCGCAGTCGGTGCAGCGCTGGAAGCGCAGCACGCCGTCCTGCAGCGTCTGCCAGAACTCGGCATTGATGGGGTCGACGTTCTTGGGTAAAGGCCAGTGGCTCATGTCACCTCCGGAGAATGGCTATGCTGCCGTCGCCGAGATCGCCCCAGCCCGTGACGATGCCGATCTCGGCGTCGGTGACCTGGGCGCTGGAGTCGCCGCGGAGCTGGCGCGTGGCCTCGACGACGTGATTGAGACCCCAGACGTGGGCCTGGCTCAGGAGCCCGCCATGGGGGTTGAGTGGGTAGCGCCCGCCGGGCTGCAGGGCGCCGTCCTTGACGAAGTCCCATACCCCGCCGCGCTCGGCAAAGCCCAGGGCCTCGAGCTGCAACAGCACCACGTAGGTGAAACAGTCGTAGATGCACAGGAAATCCGCGTCCTGGGGCTCGATGCCGGCCATCTCGAAGGCCCGCGGCGCCGCATAGGAGAGGCCGATGCGGAACGGATCTTCCCGGGAGGGAATGTCGTCCGCTGGGTATGGATGCCCTTCCGCGGCAGCCATCACGTATACCGGCCGATGGCGCAGATCCCGGGCGCGGTCGGCGCGGGTCAGCACCACGGCGCAAGCGCCGTCCGTTTCCAGGCAGCAGTCGTTGAGCCGGAACGGCTCGGAGACCATCCGCGACTGCAGGTACTGGCTCATGTCGAGCGGCCGCTCCCGCATGAGCGCGCGCTCGTTGCTCTGGGCGTGTGCGCGGCAGGCTACCGCGACCTGGCCGGTGGCCTCATCCGGGATGTCGTAGAGCCGCTTGTGTCGGGTGGCGAGCCACGCGTACATCTGTACCGGCAGGGTCACGCCGTAGGGAATGTAGAACCCCTGCATGGTCGCGGACAGGGTCGTCATGCCCATGGGGCGGGTCGGCGGCTGGCCGGGCTTCGGACGTAGCGCCGAGTAGCCGTTCCAGCCCAGCACGACGAGCACGCTTTCGCAGATGCCGCTGGCGATGGCGGTGGCCGCGTTCTGCAGCGCGGCCGTGGGGCTCGCACCACCCATATGCACGGTGGATGCGTAGCGCAGGATGGGAATGCCCAGATTCGCCGCCAGCTCCTCGGACGTCGTGTAGATGGGTGGCGGGACCAGCCCGTCGACGTCGCGAGCGGTCAACCCGGCGTCATCGATGGCCGTGCGGGCGGCTTCCAGCATCAGGTCCACGGCCGTGCGTGCCGTGCCCTTGACGTAGTCGGTCTCGCCGATGCCGACGATGGCCGCCTGGTCTTTGATGGTCATGAACACAAGCTCCTTGGTTTCGCTGGTTGAATGCTCATCACCCTCGTCGCCTCATTGCGCCAGATACCCGCCGTCCACCACCAGCTCGGTGCCGGTGACGAACGCCGCCGCATCACTGACAAGGTAGGCGACGCCATCGGCGATGTCGTCGGCGGCACCGAGACGGCCGAGCGGATGGCGGTCGATCACCGCGCTGCGAAAGCGCTCACCGCTGCCGGTCTCGGCTGCCTCCATACGCGCCACGCCGGCCCGGAACAGCGGCGTGTCGATGAAACCCGGATGAACGCTGTTGACCCGGATGTGCTTCGGCGCGAGCTCGAGCGCCGCAGCCTTGGTGAACAAGCGCACGCCGCCTTTGCTGGCGCAGTAGGCGGCCGCGTTGCGCCCGCCGACGAATCCCATCACGGAGGACACGTTGACGATGGCGGCGCCGCCGTGCCAGCGCCCGGCGCGCTCCGCCAGTCGGGGAATGGCGTGCTTGGTGCCGAGGAACACGCCATCGAGATTGATGCTCGTCAGGCGCCGCCAGGACTCGAGCGACAGCGTCTCCAGAGGCCTGGCAGCCGAGGCGACGCCGGCGTTGTTCACGAGCACGTCGAGCCCACCGAAGCGCTCGACGACTGCCTCCATGGCCTTCGCCCAGGCTGCCTCGTCCGCAACGTCCAGCCCCAGCCCGGCGGCTTCGCCGCCGCCTTCGACGATCTCCGCCGCCGAGGTCCGCGCGCCTTCTTCCTCGACGTCCGTGACCAGCACCGCAGCGCCGCCGGCGGCGAGGCGCCGGGCGACGGCCGCACCGATGCCGCGCGCGGCGCCCGTGACCAGGGCGACCCGACCCCTCAGATCCGGTTCTGCCACGGCGCTCGGCCTCGCGGGGTTTGCATGCTTTGCGGCTCCCTTCCGATGGTCATTCGATCGTGAAGCCCTCGTAGCCCGCGGCCGCCACGGCGTCACACCGTTCCCGGTAGCGGGGGGCGCCGCCGGCGTAGGCCATGAACGTGCGCTTTTTGTCGGGCAGGTTGCTGTTGACGCCCATGAACCACGAGTCCGCGGTGGGAATCAGGGTCAGGTTCGCCATCTCGTAGACGTGCTGGGTCCATGCGTCCTCGGCGGCCTCGGTCGCTTCCATGCATCGGCGGCCGTGCTCGCGTAAGTACACCAGGGCATCGGTCACCCACTCGACGTTCTGCTCGATGCAGCGGGGAATGTTGCAGAAGGTGGCGGCGTTGTGTGGTCCCACCAGGGTGAACAGGTTGGGAAATCCGGCGCTCTGGATGCCGAGATAGGTCCGCGGGCCGTCGCGCCACTTTTCTCGCAGGCGCCGGCCGTCCCGGCCGCGGATGTCGATGCGGTCGAACGCGCCGGTGATGGCGTCGAAACCGGTGGCGTAGACGATCAGGTCCAGCGGATGAAGCTCTGCGCTGGTGCGGATGCCGCCGGGCTCGATGTGCCGTATGGGCGTTTCCCTGATGTCGACGAGGGTGACGTTGTCCTGGTTGTAGACCTCGTAGTAGCCGGTTTCCAGCGGCACGCGCCGCGTGCCGAAGCCGTGGTCTCGCGGCGTGAGCTTCTCCGCCACCGCCGGATCGAGCACGCGTTCCCGGATCTTCCTGCGCATGAACTCGCTGATGGTGTCGTTGGCGCGTCGGTCGATGATGATGTCGTAGAAGTTGCCCATCCAGATGGCGAACCCGGGCTGACCGTAGAGCTCTTCGTAGAAGGCCTCGCGCTTTTCGGCTGAGACTTCCAGCGCCGAGCGGGCATCCGAGCGGTGAATGAAGCAGCCGTTGGATTCCCGGCAGCGGGCGAAGATTTTCGGATAGCTCGCCTTGATTTTCCGCTGTTCCTCCGGCGTGATGGGCCGGTTGCCCAGCGGTGCGCAGTAATTGGGCGTGCGCTGGAAGACGGTGAGATGACGCGCGGTCTTGGCCACTTCCTGGATGACCTGAACGCCGGTCGCCCCGGTGCCGATCACGCCGACGCGCCGGCCTTCGAAGGAGACCGGCTCGTGCGGCCAGCGCGCGGTGTGATGGGACTCGCCGCGAAAGCTCTCCATACCCTCGATGTTCGGCAGCGTGGGCGCCGAGAGGATACCGATGCCGGTGACGAGGAAGCGGCACCGTGCCTGCCGGCCCCGATCGGTCTCGATGCGCCACTCGGCCGCGGCCTCGTCGTAGATGGCCGAGGTCACGCGCTGGCCGAGCTCGATGTCCCGGTAGAGATCGAATCGGTGGGCGACGTACTCGGCATACCGCAGCGTCTCGGCCTGCGGGGAGAAGTGCTCCTGCCACTCCCATTCCTCGAGCAGCTCCTCGGAGAACGAATAACCGTAGCTGTAGGATTCCGAGTCGAAGCGCGCGCCCGGGTAGCGGTTCCAGTACCAGGTGCCGCCGACGCCGTCGCCAGCCTCCAGCACCCGGACCGAGAAGCCGTGCTCGCGTAAGCGTTTGAGCTGGTAAAGGCCGGCAAGCCCGGCGCCGATGACGATGACGTCATGGAGGGTCGGGCGACCGGCATCTCCTTCCATAGCCCTCGTCGTGGTAGCGTCTGCCTCGCTCATCGGGACCCCTCGGCACTCGACCGCCTCGTGACGTACATATAACATAAACATGTATACTAAATCACGGGGCATCCATCGCGGGCCCAATGGAGGCCGGGAAGGGCTCGGGAAAAGACAGCCAAAAAGTCAGAAAGCTATCTAAAGAGAGAGGAGAATCCATGCAGACAGCGTTGGCGGAGAAGCTCGGTATCGACTTTCCGGTGTTCGCGTTCACCCACTGCCGGGACGTCGTGGCGGCGGTTTCCAACAGCGGGGGTTTCGGCGTGCTCGGCGCCGTGGGTTTTCACCCCGATCAGCTGAAGGTCGAGCTCGACTGGATCGACGAACACGTGGGAGACAAGCCGTACGGGGTCGACGTCATCATCCCCAACCGGTACCAGGGGCAGGAGGAGAAGGATCCGGAGAAGCTCAAGGCCCTGATCAGCGCGGCGATTCCCCGTGGTCACCGGGAGTTCGCTGACGAGCTGCTGGACGCCCACGGTGTACCGCGCCTGCCCAAGGGCCAGCGGGCAGACGACCGGCTCAGCATGACCGAAGCGACCTCGGCGCCGCTGGTCGACATTGCGCTCGAACACCCGAACGTCAGGTTGATCGCCAATGCTCTGGGCACGCCGCCGCCGGAGATCATCCGTCAGATCCAGGACTCCGGCCGGATGGTCGGCGCGCTCTGTGGCTCGCCCAAGCACGCGCGCCGGCACGTGGAAGCTGGCCTCGACTTCATCGTTGCGCAGGGCGGCGAGGGCGGCGGTCACACCGGCGAGATCGGCAGCATGGTGCTGTGGCCGGAAGTCGTCGATATCGCGGGTGACGTCCCCGTCATCGCCGCCGGCGGCATCGGCTCCGGCCGGCAGATGTACGCTGCGCTCTCCCTCGGCGCGCAGGGCGTGTGGTGCGGGTCGATCTGGCTGACGGTGGCGGAGGCGGCGAGTGGCGACGTGGAGCGGGAATTGCTGCTCGCGGCCGGCAGCGCCGACACGGTGCGCTCGAAGAGCTTCACCGGCAAGTACGTGCGTATGCTGCGCAATGCCTGGACGGAGGCCTGGGATTCCGGCAACAACCCGCAGTCCCTCGACGCGCCGATGCAGATGATGGCCGTCGGCAACGCGCTGGCGCGGATGCGCAAGTATCCCGAGAAGGCCAAGGACCTGCTGTTCGTGCCGGTGGGTCAGATCGTGGGACGGATGAACCAGACGATCGGCGCCCGCGAGCAGCTCATGGACATCGTCGAGGAATACCTGGAGGTGCACGAGCGGATGTGCGCTCTCATGCCGGACGCTGGATGACGTGCCGCTGATGGGGTTGGGCTGGTTCGGAGGAAACGAAGATGGCTGAGCAGGTGGAGCAACTGGGATTCGATCCGGACGCGCTGCGCGAGAAGTACCGAAGGGAGCGCGAGAAGCGGCTGCGGGCGGACGGCAACGCCCAGTACGTCGAGGTGACGGGCAAGTTCGCGCACTTCCTGAACGATCCCTACACGGCACCGGTTCAGCGGGAGCCGTTGACGGATACCGTGGAGGTGGTCGTCATCGGCGGCGGTTTCGGCGGCTTGCTGGCCGGTGCGCGGCTGCGGGAGGCCGGTGTGGAGGACATCCGCATCATCGAGAAAGGCGGCGACTTCGGTGGAACGTGGTACTGGAACCGCTATCCCGGCGCGCAGTGCGACATCGAGTCGTACATCTATCTGCCGCTGCTGGAGGAGCTCGGCTACATCCCGAAGGAGAAGTACAGTCACGCGCCGGAGATCCTCGCCCACAGCCAGGCGATCGGCCGCCACTACCGGCTCTACGATAACGCCTGCTTCCAGACGGAGGTGACCGGCATGCACTGGGACGAGGCCCAGGCGTGCTGGATCATCGAGACCAACCGCGGCGACCGCATGCGCGCCCGCTTCGTCTGCATGTCGAACGGGCCGCTGAACCGTCCCAAGCTGCCGGGCATTCCCGGCATCGAGTCGTTCACCGGCCACACCTTCCATACCAGCCGCTGGGACTACGGTTACACGGGCGGCGACGCCAACGGCAACCTGACGGGGCTGCGTGGCAAGCGGGTGGGCATCATCGGCACGGGTGCGACGGCCGTGCAGTGTGTGCCGCACCTCGCGGAAACCGCCGAGCATCTCTATGTGTTTCAACGCACGCCCTCGTCGGTGGACGAGCGCGGCAACCGCCCCACCGATGGCGACTGGGCGAAATCCCTGGAGCCGGGCTGGCAGCGGCGGCGCATGCAGAACTTCAACATTCTCGTCACCGGCGGCCAGCAGGAGGAGGATCTGGTCAGCGACGGCTGGACCGACATCATCCGCAATCTCGGCGTCTCCGCCTCCGCCCGAGCTGGCACGGGCGGGCTGGATCCTCACGAGATGGGCAGGCGGGTGGAGCTGGCCGATTTCGCCAAGATGGAGCAGATTCGCGCGCGGGTGGACGAGATCGTGCAGGATCGGGCGACCGCCGAGGCGTTGAAGCCCTGGTACCGTCAGTTCTGCAAACGGCCCTGCTTCCACGACGACTATCTGGCCACATTCAATCGCGACAACGTCACCCTGGTGGACACGGACGGGCAGGGGGTCGAGCGGATCACCGAGCGCGGTGTCGTTGCCGCCGGCCGGGAGTACGAGCTGGACTGTCTGATCTTCGCCACCGGCTTCGAGGTGGGCACGGCCTACACGCGCCGGGCCGGTTACGAGCTCGTGGGCCGCGATGGCGTCACCCTGAGCGAAAAGTGGTCAGACGGGATGCGAACCTTGCACGGCTATCAGACTCGTGGTTTTCCGAACTGCTTCTTCATGGGCGTGACTCAGGGCGGGTTCACCGCCAACTTCCCGCACATGCTGAACGAGCAGAGCCTGCACATCGCCTACATCGTCGAGCACGCGCGCCGTCACGACCGTCGGCGCATCGAGCCGACCCAGGCGGCGGAGGACGAATGGGTTGACACCATCGAGCGGATGGCGGTGTTCAACCAGCGGTTCCTGCAGGAGTGCACGCCCGGTTACTACAACAACGAAGGCCACCCCGAAGGCGGCAACTCCCTGCTCGGCAGCCAGTACGGCGGCGGCCCGGAGGCGTTCTTCCAGATCCTTCACGACTGGCGGGCCGAGGGCTCGCTCCGCGGGCTGGAGCTCGATTGAGCCGCCAGCGCTTGGTCAAGGGACCCCGCACGCAGGCTTCATCTGCGCCCGCATGCGCCGCCACGACCCTGTATGGGGGGATCCCTCGGGCTTTGCTTTAGCCCGATGGTGCGGGCCTCACTGCGCGCTCGGGTACTTCGGCTTGCGCTTCTCTCGTAGAGCCGCGGCCCCCTCGGCCGCGTCGTGACCGAGGAAGTTCAGCATCTCGAAGGCTAGGCTCGCATCGAATGCGGGAGCCGCCTGCTTCACCCACAGGTTGAGGGCGCGCTTGGTCCAGCGGGAGGCGTCCTGGGGCCCCGTGGCGATTCTGGTGGCCACCGTCATGGCTTCCTCCATCAGCGATTCCCGCGGCACGGCCTTCGACACGAGGCCGATCTGATCCGCCGTGCGCCCGTCGATGAAGTCCGACGTGATGAGGTAGTACTTCGCTTTTGCCAGTCCGCACAAGAGCGGCCAGATGATGTTCGCGTGGTCACCAGCCGCGACCCCCAGACGCAAGTGGCCGTCGGTAATGCGCGCCTCCTCGGCGATGAGGCTGATGTCCGCCATCAGCGCGACCGCCAGTCCGGCCCCGACGGCGACGCCGTTGATGGCGGATATGATGATCTTCGAGCAGCTGCTCATGTTGTAGACGATGTCGCCGGCCTCCCGAAAGGCCACCTTCATGCCGTCGTAGTCGCCGATCATCGTCTCGATCCAGGCGAGATCGCCGCCCGCCGAAAAGGCGTCGCCGGCGCCCGTGACCACGGCCACCCGCACCTCCGGGTCGTCGTCGACGTCGAGCCAAACCCGGCTGAGCGCATTGTGCAGCGGCGCGTCGGTGGCGTTCTTGTGCTCGGGCCGGTCGATGGTGATCAGCAGGATGCCGTGGTCGCGGCGCTCGAAGCGCAGACCGGCGTATTTGTCGAACCAGGCGTCGGACATGAATTGCTCTCCTTCCTAAAATGAAGCGGAGATTACCCGCCGTCGAACCCCGGTACGCCCGGCTCGCGTTCCACGCCCAGCGTCTTCAGCGCCATCGCCAGCATGGCGTACTGCCCAACGGTGAAAATGGCGTCCATGCGCTGCACGTCGGTGAGCTGCTCGGCGAGCGACTCCCAGGTCGGCTCGGAGACGTATTGCTCGTCGAGCAGTTCATCGGCGGCTTTCAGCAGAGCGCGTTCGATCGCCGGCCAACCCGGATCGTCCGGCCCCGCCTTGATGCGGCGATGATCCTGTTCCGACAGTCCTGCCGCCTGGCTCATCAGCACGTGCTGGCCCCATTCATAGTCCGACCCGGTCTGCCACGCCACGCGCATGATCAGTAGCTCCCGGTGTCGCGGCGACAGGCTCGATCCGGTCATCAGGTAGCCGGCGAGAGGATTCCAGCTCTTTAGCAGCGGCATATGCCGCATCAGAGTCTTCAGAACGTTGAAAACCAGGCCGTACTGCGCCTCGAGGGGTGCGGCCATCTGGCGCTGCTCGTCGGTCCATTCGGATTCCGGCAGCGGCTCGATCCGGGTCGGGCGGTTCATGCGCGCTCTCGTCGTACCCTGAAGATTTGCCATACAGTAAGGGCGCGTACATGATGTGTCTACCGCTGGATGGACGCGCCGGCACGCGATATGTCGGAAAGCACGCTGGCAAGTTACAGGACACGGAGGGTGTAGATGAGCAAATTCGACGGCCGCCCCATCATCGTGACCGGGGGAGCCAGCGGCATCGGTCGTGCGCTGGTGGCGCATCTTGCGGCCGAAGGAGCGCACTTAGGCATATTCGATATCAATGGTTCGGCGGCAGAGGAAGCGGCGGCCGCGACGCCGGGTACGGCGTCGGCCTACTGTCTGGACATTTCGGACTACGAGGCGGTCGAGACGGCCGTGCAGCGTTTCGAAGAGGATGCCGGGCCAGTGTATGGCCTCGTGAACAACGCGGGCTGGGACGAGGCACGACCGTTCGTCGACACCCGGCCCGAGTTCTGGAACAAGGTTCTGGCCATCAATCTCGTGGGTCCGTTGAACGTGACCCACGCCGTCTGCCGGCGCCTGCAGCATCGGGAGGAAGGGCGGGTGGTCAGCATCGGATCGGATGCCGGCCGCGTCGGATCGTCCGGGGAGGCGGTCTACTCGGCTGCGAAGGGCGGAGTCATCGCGCTGACGAAAACCCTGGCACGGGAGTTCGCCCGCCGCGGCGTGACCTTCAATGCCGTGTGCCCGGGTCCCACGGACACACCGCTGCTCGCCAGCATCGATGCTTCCGGTAGCGGCAGGCTGGTCAAGGCGCTCGAGCGGGCCATCCCCATGGGGCGCCTGGCGCGCCCGGAGGACTTTTGCGAAGTGGTGAGTCTGTTTCTGTCGCCGAGGTCCGGCTACATCACCGGCCAGACCATCAGTGTGTCCGGCGGCCTCACCATGCATGGATGACACCATGCCAGATAGCGAGGGCACGAGTGGACGTCCGACGCCGGAGCAGGATGTCGGTGATGCCGTGCGCGATGCGGCGCGCACCTTTGCGGCGGGTGAGCTCGCCCCCGGCTACGCGGCGCGGGAGCGGCTCGGCCGCATCGAACGGGAGCTGATCGTCCGGATGGGCGAGCTCGGCCTGATCGGTGTGGAGCTGCCGGAACACCTCGGAGGGCTGGGGCTCGGCGCGCGTGTGGCCGGCATCATCATGGAGGAAGTGGCCCGGGCAGACATGAACGTGGCGTACGTGCAGCTGCTGGCGTCGCTCACCGGCAGCATGCTGGCGGCTTCGGCAGGCGAGCTCGCCGAGGAAGTGGTGCCCGCCATCTGCCGCGGCGACTCCCTGGTGGCGCTTGGGCTCACCGAGCCCCGCGGCGGCTCGGATGCGGCGCATTTGTCGTTCCGGGCCGAGCGCCGGGGCGGCGGATATCATCTGAGCGGGGAGAAGACCTCGATCTCGCTCATCGGTCAGGCCGACCGCATCCTGCTGTTCGCGCGCACGGACCCAGGCGTACCGGGGGCCGGCGGGGTCTCGGCGTTTCTGGTTCCTCTGGACCAGGAAGGCATCACCCGTACCGCCTTCGACGATGTGGGTTCCGGCGCGGTGGGCCGCGGCAGCGTGTTCTTCGACGGCGTGGCGGTGCCGGAGCGCTGGCGGGTCGGCCCGGAGGGCGAAGGTTTCCGCCAGGTGATGCGCGGCTTCGACTACAGTCGGGCGCTGATCGGGCTTCAGTGCCTCGGGGCCGCTGCCGCTTCGCTGGAGGAGACCTGGCAGTATGTGACCGAGCGCGAAGCGTTCGGGGCGCCCATCGCCCGCTATCAGGGGGTGACCGAGCCGCTCGCCGAATCCGAGACGTGGCTGCGGGCGGCGCGGCTGCTGTGCTACGAGACGTTGGCGAGGCGCGATCGCGGCGAGCCGCACACCGCGGAGGCCGCCATGTGCAAGTGGTGGGCGCCGAAGGTGGCGTTCGAGACGGTGCATCGCTGTCTGCTGACCCACGGCCACGGCGGATACAGCAAGGAGCTGCCCCATCAGCAGCGGCTGCGCGACATCCTGGGGTTGCAGATCGGCGACGGTACGGCGCAGATTCAGAAGATGATCATCGCCAGAGAGAAGGTCGGGCGCGTGGCGGTGCCGTACTGAGGGCGCCGATCGAAACGGGAGGGGCGACATGGCCGGGATGCTGAGGTGGAGCCACGAGCGTGGGGTGGCCGTGCTGGCGCTGAACCGCCCCGAGCGCCTGAACAGCTTGTGCCTCGAGCTTCTCGACGCCATCGAGGTACGGCTCACCGCGGCGGAGGCGGCGGACGACGTGTACGCGGTGCTGATCGTCGCCGAGGGACGGCATTTCTGCACGGGTGCCGACCTCGGCGAGGTGAGCGCGCGGCGGACCGACCGGGACCGGCTCGCCGAGTTCATCGCCCGGGGCCACGAGGTGTTGCTGCGCCTCGAGGGCTGCCCGCTGCCGGTGGTCGCGGCGGTGCAGGGCTACTGCCTCGCCGGGGGGCTTGAGCTGATGATGGCGGCCGATGTGGTGCTGGCGGCGGAGGATGCTCGCATCGGCTGCCAGCACGCGCGCTATGGCCTGGTGCCGGGCTGGGGCGGCACCCAACGGCTGGCGCGTCTGGTGGGGCTTCGGCGTGCCCTCGAGTTGATGTACTCGGCGCGCTGGCTCGAGGCGGACGAGGCGCGGAGTTGGGGGCTGGTCAACGACGTGGTCCCCGCAGCGGTGCTCCACAAACACGCCCTCGAGCTGGCGTCCAAGCTGAGCGGCCGCAGCCGGACGGGCCTGGCGGCCATGAAGCGCCTCGCGCGGGAGGGGCTCGATCTGCCGCTGCAGGACGCGCTGGCGCTGGAGCGCGAGCGGGTCGTGGATGTCTTGCTCGACGGCGATGCCGCGGAAGGCCTCGCGGCCTTCCGGGAACGTCGTGAGCCGAGGTTCGGCTGATGCCGTGCCGATGACCCGGCGCCGGCTCTGGCGTTCATTCACCGCGGAACTCGGGCTTGCGCTTCTCCATGAAGGCGCGCGGGCCTTCGATGGCGTCCTTCGATCGCATGACCCGGCCGGCGAGCTCGTTCTCGATGCGAAACGCGTCGTTGAGCGGTAACCCGCTGGTGCGGGTGACGGCTTCCTTGCACGCCGCCACGGCGAGCGGACCGTTTTCGGCAATTCGGGCCGCGAGTGCTTCGGCGCGGCCGAGGACCTCGGCGGCCGGCGCCACCTCGTTGATCAGGCCGATCCGGTAGGCTTCCTCGGCGCTCATGCGATCGCCGGTCAAGAGGATCTGCATGGCCTTGCAGTAGGGGATCTGCCGCGCCAGGCGCACCAGAGAGCCGCCGGCGGGGATGATGCCACGCATCACCTCGGAGAGCCCGAACTCGGCGTGCTCGGCGGCGATGCGCAGATCGGTCGCCTGCAGGATCTCGGTACCGCCCGCCAGCGCAAAGCCGTTGACGGCGGCGATGACCGGCTTGTACAGCTCGAAGTCGCGAAGCAGGGCTTTCTGCATCAGCGAGCGGTCAGCGAGCAGGGCCTCGTCGTGCTCGTCCTCCGGCTTGCGGGCGCCGGACAACAGCGGTATGAGCAGCCCGAGATCGGCGCCGGCGCAGAAGGCGCGGTCGCCGGCGCCGGTGAGGATTGCCACGCGCGCCTCCCGGTCGTCGCGGAAGTCCTGCCAGGCCGCGGCCATTTCCACGATCATCTGCGGACTCAGTGCGTTGCGCCGCTCCGGGCGGTTCATGACCAGGTAGGCGATGCCGTCGCGTTTCTGGTAGTCGAGATGGGGCATGGGCTGGTTTCCTTTGCGTTGCAGGAGTGATGCGGCCGTTCCCGGTTCGAATCGGCCGCGGCTCTCGAGTATGATAAGCACGCTTACGGACTGTTGTCAGGCGCCTGGATCCGCGGCTCCGGGACAGGACTGGAGCCTGACCGGTCCATTGTTACACTCCTGATTGGAAACCGTAAGGGTGGCAACCATCCAGAACAACGGCGTAGTTGAGGTATCGAGGAAATGGTCGATAAAGCGGAAACGGAATGGCTGGACGCGCTCATCGTGGGTGCGGGGTTCAACGGCGTGTATCAGCTCCACCGGTTGCGGCAGGAAGGCTTCAAGGCCCGGATCTTCGATGCCGGTCGCGAGCTCGGCGGCATCTGGTACTGGAACTGCTACCCCGGCGCCCGGGTGGATTCTCACGTGCCGAACTACGAATTCTCCATTCCGGAGGTGTGGCGGGACTGGACCTGGAGCGAGCGCTTTCCCTCCTGGCAGGAGCTGCGGGCGTACTTCCGGCACGTGGACCGCAAGCTGGATATCAGCCGTGACGTGCGATTCAACACCCGGGTCACCGAGGCGCGGTTCGACGCCGAGCAGGACGAGTGGCTGATTCGGGCCGAGGATGGGTACCAGGTACGGGCGCGCTTCTTCATACCCTGCCTCGGCTTCGCGGCGCAGGCGTACGTTCCCGACTATCCCGGGCTCGAGACCTTCGCCGGCCCCTGCCACCACACGGCTCGCTGGCCCCAGCACGGCGTCGATCTCGCGGGCAAGCGGGTGGGCGTGATCGGCACCGGGGCCAGTGGCGTGCAGGTGATACAGGAAGCCGGGCGGGTGGCGTCGCACACCACTGTTTTCCAGCGCACGCCGATGCTGGCTCTGCCCATGCGCCAGCGGCGCCTCGACGCGGCAGAGCAGGCGAAGATGAAGCAGGAGTACCCGGCCATCTTCGACCAGCGCAATCACGGACCGACATCGTTCTACGACCTCGTGCCCGACCCGCGCTCGGCCATGGAGGTTTCCGAGGAAGAGCGGCTGGCGGTGTTCGAGGATGCCTGGCAAAAGGGCGGTTTCCACTTCTGGGCGGGCACCTTCGCCGATGTGTTGTACAACGAGGCCTCCAACCGGGAGGCCTACCGCTTCTGGCGGTACAAGACGCGCGCCCGGATCAAGGATCCTGCACTCGCCGAGAAGCTGGCGCCTACCGAGCCGCCGCATCCGTTCGGTGCCAAGCGCCCGTCACTCGAGCAGTGGTATTACGAGGTGTTCAACCAGCACAACACCACCCTCGTGGATCTGCGGGAGGAGCCGATCGAGGAGATCACCCCCCGGGGCGTGCGCACGGCTTCGGCGCTACACGAGCTGGACGTGCTGGTGCTGGCCACCGGTTTCGACGCCGGCACCGGCGGCTTCACGCGCATGGACGTGCGCGGCGTGGACGGCCGCCGGCTGCGGGACTATTGGGCCGATGGCGTGCGTACGCATCTCGGCTACGGCGTGCCGGGATTTCCCAACATGCTCATGCTTTACGGCCCGCAGAGCCCCACTGCCTTCTGCAACGGCCCGACCTGCGCCGAAGTTCAGGGGGAATGGGTGGTCGACTGTCTGCGCCGGCTCCGGTCTCAGGGGCGGACACGCATCGAGGCCACGGAGGAGGCGGCCAACGCCTGGGTGAAACACATGCACGACCTCGAGGAGATGACGCTCCTGTCCCGCGCCGATTCGTGGTACATGGGCGCTAACGTGCCGGGCAAGCGCCGTGAGCTGCTGTTTCATCCCGGCGTTCGAATCTATCTCGACCATTGTGACACCTGTGCGAAGAACAGCTACGAAGGTTTCCGAATTGGGTGAGCTCCACTGCTTCTCGCTGTGCCGGATCGTGATGGGTGGAATGCGATGAATGTGAGGTAATGAGGTAATGAATGTAAGGTGATAGACATTCATGACGCGGCAACGTAGGATTTGCGTGGGGGAAGCGCTTCAGGCCACGGCCTCGCCCGACATCCGCCAGCTTTCCGCGCCCGCCGGAAGATTGAACACTCGCGCCGTGTTGTCGCGCAAAATGTCCTGTTTCTGCTGCTCCGTCAGGTGCCCGGTCTGCTCGGCGATGAGCTGTTGCGAGTGCGGCCAGGTGGAGTCGGTGTGGGGAAAGTCGCTGGCCCACAGCAGGTGGCGGTGATCGATCATGTGCAGGGACTGAAATGCCGTGCGGTCGTCCTGAAAGGTCGCGTAGACGTTGCTGCTCACGTATTCGCTGGGTAGCTTCGACAGACCATTGATGATGCCGTCTTCCGCGTTGATCATCGCGGCGTGGTCCATTCGGTACATGTAGTGCGGCAGCCAGCCCACGTCGCTCTCGGCCACGACCAGCTTCAGCTGCGGATGCCGCTCGAACACCCCGCCGAGCACGAACAGTCCCACCACGTCCTGCACGGCGCGGATGATGCCGAGGAAGTTGTTCAGGGCGTGCCCGCGGGGCTTGGTGTGCAGACTGCCGGCGCGTGAGGTCAGAATGTGAAAGCAGATCGGGAGACCGAGGTCTACGGCGCACTCCCACAGCGCATCGTAATCCGGGTGGTCATAGTCCTCGTGAACCGGATCCCCCGGCATCATCATGCCGACCATGCCCATCTCCCGGGCGCGGCGGAAATCCGCCATGGCGGAGTCCACGTCCAGCACGGCGGTCTGGGCGAGTCCGAAGATGCGGTGGGGCGCCTCGCTGCACATGCTCTGGAGCCAGCGGTTGTAGGCCTGCATGCAGGCGTCCTTGTAGTCCGGCTCGCGGTGCATGCATAGGCCCATGCCGACGGAGGCGTAGACGATCTCGGCGGCAAGGCCGTCCTGGTCCATGTACGGCAGGCGGGCGCGTCCGCCATAGGCGGCCTCACGAATGTCGGAAAAACGGATGCGCCTGGCGCGCTCGAGGCGCTCCCGGACGCCGAACCCTGCCCCGTCGATGAAGCCGAGCGCCACCGGCTTCTTCATGCCCTTGACGACGAACGCCTCGGTGCCGTCCGGCTGTTCGACGATCCGTGGTGCGTCGTCGCGGTATTTCGGGTCGATGAAGTCGACGTAGCAGTTCGGGGGTTCGCAGACGTGGCCGTCGGCAGAAATGATGCCTCTGGGAATCATGATTGGATCTCCGGCCAATTCCTGAAACGTCCCGCTGTGCTGCTGGGCCCTGCGGTGAGGCCAGCCATCAGGCCACCCGCCTGACGAGGAGCGCCTGCGGCCCCCGTACCACCCAGGAGGGGAGCCAGGGCACCGGCGTGTCCAGCTCCGCGCGTCGCAGCAGCGGTACGAGGTGCGTCAACGCCACCCGGGCCTCGGTGCGCGCGAGATGGGAGCCCAGGCAGAAGTGCAGCCCCCAGCCGAAGCCGACGTGGCCCCGGCAGTCGCGGTCGATGTCGAAGCGATCGGGCTCGGCGAAGCGGTCGGGGTCGTGGTTGGCCGCGCCGTAACTGACCCAGACCCGCGATCCGGCGGGAATCGTCGTGTCACCGAGGCGGGTGTCGGCGTGCACACGGCGGAACAGCCCCTGCACCGGCGAGCAGTAGCGCAGCCCCTCCTCGACCGCGCGTTCGATCAGCGCGGGGTCGCGCTCGAGCCGCTCGATCTGATCAGGGTTCGCGGCCAGCGCAGTGGCGAGCCCGCCGAGGAGGTTCGTGGTCGTCTCGTTGCCGGCGGCCAGCAACAGTATGCAATAGGACAGTACCTCGCCGGCGGACAGGCGCCCGGGCTCGCGCTCGGCGGCCACCAGCAGGCCGATCAGATCGTCGCTCGCTGCGGCGCGACGTCGGTCGGCCGCCGCCGCGAGGTAGCCGGCGAGCTCGAATACCTCGGCCAGCGCCTGTTCCCGCGCCTCCCCGGAAGCGCCGTTGATGATCGCCACCAGGCCGTTCGACCAGCGCTTGAAGTCGCCGATCCGGTGTCGCTCCACGCCCAGCAGCTCGGAGATGATGATTACCGGCAGCGGCACGGTGAACGCGCTGACGAGGTCGAATTCGGGCTCGTCCGCCACGTCGTCGAGCAGTTCGCGGCACAGCGCGTCGATGCGCCCCGCCAGCGAGCGCATTCGAGCCGGAGTGAAGCGTTTGTGCAGAATGCCACGCAGGCGGTCGTGGGTGGGGTTGTCGGATGCGATCATGTTGGCGCCGCCGAAGGCGCGTTCGAACAGGCGCTCTCGGTCGTGCTCCGAAGGCTCGGAGGAGAACACCTCGGGACGCTTGAGCACCTCTACCACCCGATCGAACGCGGTCACTGCCCACATGCCGCCGGGATCCACGGGCACTGCCTCGGCTTCGGCACGAAGCACCGCGTAGGCCGGATAGGGATCCGCCAGAAACGACGGCGACGTCAGATCCAGCCGCGCTTTCACGGGCGAATCAGCCGACCTGGCAGTGCGCCGGTAGCTTCTCCCTGCTGGTAGGTGATCTCGCCCGCAACCAGGGTCGCCAGGAAGCCGTCGGCCTGCTGCTGCAGCCGTGGCCCCCCAGCCGGCAGGTCGTGAACGATGTGCGGAGCGCGCACCCGAAGGGCATCGAAGTCGATGACGTTCAGATCCGCCCGCTTGCCCGGAACGAGCTCACCCCGGTCGTCGAGACCGACCGCGGCGGCCGTATCGCGGGTCTGCCGCCGGACCAGCGTTTCGAGATCGATTAGGCCGCCACGCTTGCGGTCCCGTCCCCAGTGGGTCAGCAGCGACGTCACGAAGCTCGCATCGCATATCGTGCCGACGTGGGCGCCGCCGTCGCCCAGGCCGGGCACCGTGTTCTCGTGCAGCAGCATTTCCCGACAGCAGTCGAGATTGTTCTCGGCGTAGTTGGCGAACGGCGTGTACAGAATGACCTGGCCGTCCCGCTCGAGCAGCAGATCGTAGGCGAAGCTCCAGGGGTCGGCGCCGACGGCGCGCGCCCGGGCGGCAATGGAATCCTTCGGAGCGGGCTCGTAGTCGGGTGGATCTCCCAGCTCCCACAGCTTCTCGCCGCCGGCCATCACGGCGAACAGCCGCGCGAAGGCCGGCGTCGGCTGCTCCTCCAGAATGCGGGCTTTGCGGCTCGGGTCGCGCAGAGCGGCGAGGCGTTCGGGCGGCGGCAGGTGAGCCACTTCCTTGAAGCTCGGACGGGTGGAGAACGGGTTCAAGGTGGTGGCGTGGCCCATCAGGATGCCGATGCCACGCGGCGCCACCTGCCCCCGCATGGGTAGACCGTGGGCGTTCGCGCGCTCGATCCGCTCGAGCAGCTTGCGCCAGCCCTGGGGGCTGAGTCCCTGGGCGAGGGAGATCGACATGGGCCGGCCGCTCTCGCGAACCATGGCCTCGAGGAACGCGAACTCCTCGTCCGGGTCGGCGAAGTCGGAGATCATCTCGATCACGCCCCGGCCGGCGTCCCGGAGGCCGGCGGCAATGCCCAGCAACTCATCGACCTCGGCCTTCAGCGACGGCGTCGGCTCGCCCCGGCTGCTGCGGTGATTGAGCGTGCGGGAGCTCGAGAAGCCGAGCGCGCCGGCGCGTATGGCTTCGGCCGTGATCGCCCTCATCGTGGCGATGTCTTCGGCGGTGGCGGGTTCCCGGTCGGCGCCGCGTTGACCCATCACGTAAACCCGCAGCGCCCCGTGGGGCAGCTGGGCGCCCAGGTCCATGTCGTATTGCCGCGATCCCAGGAAATCGAGGTATTCCGGAAAGGATTCCCACTGCCAGCCGATACCTTCGGCGAGCACCGCCCCGGGGATGTCCTCGACCCCTTCCATCAGCTCGATCAGCATCTCGTGATCGGCAGGGCGGCAGGGCGCGAAGCCGACGCCGCAGTTGCCCATCACGACCGTGGTCACGCCGTGGTGACTCGACGGCGACATGCGGTTCGACCAGGTGGCCTGCCCGTCGTAGTGGGTGTGGATGTCGACGAAGCCGGGCGTGACCAGCGCACCGTCGGCGTCGATCTCCCGCTCGCCACGCTGGGGCACCCGGCCGACCTCGGTGATGAGGCCGCCGTCGACGGCAACGTCGGCGGTGAACGCGGCCCGGCCGGTGCCGTCGATGACGCGGCCGCCGCGGATGACCATGTCGTGATGTGTCATGCTCGTGTGCTCCTTGCGCTTTGAGGCGAATTCGGTTGGAGAGTGGCATCGAACCGGAACGTATCACCGTCGGCGACGATGCGGCCGGAGGTGGGGGAGGCGAAGTGGGTGCCGAGTACCAGCGTGTCGCGCCCGAATCGCTCGATGAAGGCTTGCCGGCTCGCCTCGGCGGTGGCGGAGTCGACGTCGGCGATGTCCTTCCACTGCGGGCGCGCGAACTGGACCGGATGGTGGAAGAGATCGCCGGTGATGATGGCGCGCTCGCCGCCGGACACGATCAGCACGCTGACGTGCCCGGGCGTGTGCCCCGGAGTCGGTACCAGGCGGACTTCCGGGGTGACCTGGTGGTCCGTTTCCACCAGATCCACGAGGTCCGATTCGATGATCGGCCGGATCGAGTCGTTCTTCGCCTCGGCCCCGAACGGATCGTCCTCGTGCTCCCAGTAGCCCCACTCCTCGCGGCCGATCAGATACCGGGCGTTCGGGAAGGTCGGCACCCAGCGGCCGTTCTCGCGCATGGTGTTCCACCCCACGTGATCCACGTGCAGATGTGTACACAGCACCGCGTCGACACCGTGCCGGGGCGCGCCGGCGGCCTCCAAACGGCTCAGGAAATCGCTCTGGCGGTGATCCCACTCCGGCAGCGGCCGCGGCTTGTCGTTGCCGATGCAGGTGTCCACCAGCAGCGTCGTATCTTCCGTGCGCACCAGAAAAGTATGAATGCTCAAGGGCACCGAGCCGTCCGCGTTGACGAAGTGCGGACGCAGCCAGGCGCTCATGGGCGCGAGGTTTTCGGCAGTCGCCTCGGGCAGCAGAAACGTCAGGTCGATGTCCTGCAGGACGTCGACCACCCGGTGAATGCTGACGTTGCCGATTTGCCAGGTTTCCATGCAGGTTTCCGTTTGCATGATTGATGGATGAAGGGTCAGCGCCGCGGCCGCTCAACGATTCGGTAGACCGTGGAGCCGCCGGCAACCGGCTCGCCGGCGGTCGTCACCACACTCACCTCGGAATGAATCAGATTGCCCGTGCCGCCGGCGGCGCGGGCCCTGACCGTGCAATCCCGGCAGATCAGCGGTGCGAGCGTCTGCAGCTTGGTGTTCACGGTGGAGCCGAACAGCTCCCGGTTTCCCAGCTCCGAGGTCATCCACGCAGCTAGCGACCCTGCATGGTCCACGGCGGAGAGCAACGCGCCGCCGGCAATGCCATCGGCCTCGTCACGGGCGTGCGAAGCGCAGGGCAGGTCGAACTGCACCTCGCCGAACGACCCGCTGCGCAAGCGCCAGCCGAGCTGCGCCATGTAGGGCATGCGGCCGTCCATTTCCCGCAGTATTTCCACGTTGCGCTCGACGCATGCGGTATCCGGTTGTGGCAGGGCGCCGAGACCTCCCGAGGTGCGAGCGCCGGCCCAATCCGACGCCGCCGGATCGGTCGGCGCCATCGGAGGGGTCTCGGCTGGAACCATCTGCGCGATGTGGTTCGCGGCGGCCAGCAGTTTGCCGTCGCCATTGACGGCCCGGACGTGGCTGTAGACGATCTCCCGGCCGCGGCGCAGGACTTCGGCCTCGCCGAAGATGTCCTCTCCGAGTGCACCGGCGAGATAGCTGACGTCGCAGGCCAGCGTGCGTCCCAGCAGTGACGCCGTGCCGGCCCCGATGGTCGACCAGCTCGCGAGCATGGCGGCCGCGTCCAGCGTGGCGGCGATGGCGCCGCCGTGCAGCGCCCTGGCGGCCGTGGTGTTGCCCTCATGGTAAGGCAGACGCACGCGCACGGTGCCCTCGCCGGCCGAGTCCAGACGAAAACCCACCCGCCGCCAGAAGGGGGAGCTCTGCAGACGGCGCTCGAGGGTTGCTGCCGGCTCACCCATGGGCTTCCACGCACCTCACGATCAACTTGCCACTCGCCACTCTAGCACCGATTCTGTCATCATGCATACAGCTAGACACAAAGGGGGTAGTCGCTCATGAAGTTCGATCTGATGGCCGGAAACATGTCGTGGCGCCGCACCGCCGAGCTCGCCACCGGGCTCGAGCAGGCGGGCTTCTCCGGCATGTTGTTCACCGAGGCCGGGCAGGTGCCGTGGATGATGATCACCGCTGCGGCCATGGCCGCGCCCCGGCTCGAGTTTTCCACCGGAATCGCGGTCGCGTTTCCGCGCAGTCCGATGATCTCGGCCCAGGTGGCCTGGGAGCTCGCGGCGAACACCGAGGGCCGCTTCCGGCTCGGTCTGGGCAGTCAGGTGAAGGCCCACGTGACCCGCCGCTACAGTGCCGTCTTCGACAAGCCGGCGCCGCAGATGCGCGACTATCTGGCTGCGGTCAGAGCGTGTCTGCGGGCGTTCAGGGGCGAAGAGAGGCTCGACTACGAGGGGCCGTACTACCAGCTCAGCTATCTGCCGGCCCAGTGGGCGCCGCCGCGCCACGATCACGAGGACGTCAAGGTGGACATTGCTGCGGTGGGCCCGCTCATGTGCCGGGTGGCGGGCGAGCTCGCGGACGGCGTGCACGTGCATCCCATGCACTCGATGCACTACGTGCGTGAGCGCCTCTTGCCGGCGCTGCGGGAGGGAGCGGAGCGGGCCGAGCGCTCGATCGACGCGGTTGATCTGATGATTCCGGTGTTCGCGGTGCCCGGCGACAGCCCCGAGGAACGCGAGCCGTTGCTCCGGCGTGCGCGGATGCAGCTCGCGTTCTACGGCTCGACGCCGAACTATGCGTTCCAGTTCGACGATCTCGGTTTCACCGGCACCACGGCGAAGCTGCGCGAGCGGATGAAAGCCGGCGACCTTGAGGGCGCCCAGGCGGTGATCACCGACGAGATCCTCGAGCACTTCGCGGTCGTCGCTCGCTGGGACGATCTGGCCGACGCCCTGTGCGAGCGCTATGCCGGCGCGGCATCGCGGCTGGTGATGTATCTGGCGGGCGAGTCCATCGCACGGAACCCGTCCGATCTGGCGCGCTGGGGGGAGGTGGCCCGCGCGGTGACCGGGGCGGCGTCATGAGCAAAACGGTCGCCCTGATACCGGGCGAGGATGCTGCGCCGGAAGCGTTCCTGCCCACCGTCGAGCTGCTCGGGCGGCTGGATCTGGACATCAGCTGGGTGTGGCCGCAGGTGGGCATCCCGGCGCAGAAAGCCAGCGGCGACCCGTTTCCACCCGAGGCGCGGCAGGCCATCGACGACTCGGATACGACCCTGTTCGGCGCCACCAGCGGTCCCAGCGGGCGGGCGCTGCGCTATCTCCGCTGGGGGCGGGACACCTACGCGAACGTGCGCCCGGCGCGGTGGATGCCCGGTGCGCGCAGCCCGCTGCGCGACCCGAGCGCGGTGGATCTGGTGATCGTCCGAGAGAACACGGAGGACGTCTACGTCGGCGTCGAGGGTGATCTGCGAGCGCTGGACGGGGTGGAGCTGGTGAGCCGGCTGCATCGCCGGCCGGTCTCGCAGATGGGCGAGGGGCGCTTCGCGCTCAAGGTCATCACCGAGGCGCGCACCCGCAAGATCGTCGAGTTCGCCTGCACCCTCGCGCTCGAGCGCGCCGAGCAGCGTAGACGGCCGCCGAAGCTGACGACGGGCACCAAGCACAACATCTCGCCGGTGGCGGATGGCTACTTTCTCGAGGTGGCTCGCGAGACTGCACGGCAGTTCCCGGAGGTCGCTTTCGAGAGCCTGCTGGCGGACGATCTCGTGCACAAGCTCGTCATCAGGCCGCAGGCGTTCGACGTGATCGTGCTGCCGAACCTCTACGGCGACCTGTTCTCTGACGCCGCCGCGGCGGTGGTGGGCGGTCTCGGCCTGGGCCCCAGCGGCTGCTACGGCGATGCCTATGCGTATTTCGAGTCCGCCCACGGCTCCGCTCCCGACATCGCGGGTACGAACACCATCAACCCGACGGCTACGCTGTTGTCGGCGGCGATGATGCTCGACTACCTCGGCTTCGCGCAGGCGGCCCGGCGGCTGTCGGATGGCGTCGAGCGCGTCTATGCCGAAGGCCGGTGCTTGACGCCCGATCAGGGCGGCGGCGCAACGACGACCGAGTTCTGCGAGGCGGTGGCCCGCGCGATGGGTTCTCGGGGTCGAAGGCGATGAAGAGTACGCTGACGAGGAGCGCGGGAGAGCCCGAAGCGCAGCGAAGCACGTTTGCAATCGTCTTCCGGGGGACAGATAGTATATATATATACGAAGAGAGGCAGAGCCAGGGGCGAATGGGGCGATGAGCCAGTTGGGTTTCAGCGATGAGCAACGCCAGTTCCGCGACTTCGTGGCCAGATTCTTCCGCGAGCAGTCGCCGGTGACCCGCGCCCGGGAGTCGATGTCCAGCGAAGCGGGTTACGATCCCGAGCTGTGGCGGCGGCTCGGCGGCGAGCTCGGGCTCACTGGCGTTCACGTGCCCGAGGCCTACGGGGGCCAGGGCTTCGGCGCGGTGGAGCTCGGCATCGTCCTTGAGGAGATGGGCCGGGTCGTGTACTGCGGTCCCTACTTCGGCTCCGCCGTGCTGGCGACGTATGCACTGCTCGAGGGAGCGACGGCGGCGCAGCAGGAACGCTGGCTGCCGCCACTGGCGGCGGCAGACATCATCGGCTCGCTGGCCCTCGCCGAGCCCGGAGGCGGCTGGGAAGCCGGCATAGTGCAGGCCAGCGCGCGGAAGTCGGCGGGAAGGTGGCGGCTGGAAGGCACCAAGAGCTACGTGCTGGACGGGCGGACTGCCGACCTTTTCATCATCGCCGCCCGGGAGCCCGGCAGTGCCGGCCCCCAGGCTGTGTCACTGTTCGCCGTGCAGGCGGGCGCCCCCGGGCTCGAGGTGGAGCCTCTGCAGACCGTCGATGCCACGCGCCCGTTGAGCCGGCTGCGGCTTTCGGGGGTCGACGCGGAACTCCTTGGGGAACCGGGGGCCGCGGAGCCCGTCCTGCGCCGGGTGCTCGACCGGGCGGCGGTGGCGCTGGCCAGCGAGATGGTCGGCGGCGCTCAGGCGCTGCTCGACTCGGCGGTGAGCTACGCCAAGCTGCGCGTGCAATTCGGCCGTCTCATCGGCTCTTTCCAGGCGATAAAGCACAAGTGCGCGGACATGTTGCTCGCCGTCGAGCTGGCCAAGTCGGCCGCCTACGGGGCCGCGGAGGCGGCGGCTCGAGAGGCGAGCGTCGACGAGCTGCGCGAGGCTGCGGCCCTGGCGAAGGCCCTCGGCGCCGAGGCGTTTCTGCAGGCGGCGGCGGATACCATCCAGATCCACGGGGGTAGCGGCTTCACCTGGGAGAACGACACGCATCTGTATTTCAAGCGGGCGAGAGGCTCCGAAGTGCTGCTGGGAACGCCGGCGGCGTTTCGCGACCGCTTCGTCGAGTACGTGAGCGCACGGGAGGTAGCCCATGAATGAGCCGGCCGCCGAGCAGGTGCGCGAGGAGGTGCGCGCCTGGCTCGCCGAACACTGGGATCCCGATCTGTCGCTGACGGAATGGCGTCGGCGTCTGGTGTCCTCGGGCTGGGGCTGTCCCACATGGCCGGCGGAGTGGTTCGGCAAAGGCTTCTCCGAGGCGCTCGGGGAAGTCGTGCAGGCGGAGTTCCGCCGGGCCGGTGCCGTGGGGGTGGCGTCGTCGGGCGTGCGCATGCTCGCGGCAGCCACGCTGCTCGAGCATGGCAGCGAGGCGCAGAAGGCTGCGCTGCTGCCGCGAATCCTCACCGGGGAAGACACCTGGTGTCAGCTGTTCAGCGAGCCCGGCAGCGGCTCCGATCTGGCGGGGCTCACCACGCGCGCCCAGCTCGACGGTGATACCTGGATCGTCAACGGACAAAAGGTCTGGACGACCAGTGCGCACCATGCCCAGTACGGCATGCTGCTGGCCCGCACCGATTGGGACGTGCCGAAGCACCGGGGCTTGAGCTTCTTCGTGCTCGAGATCGAGCAGCCGGGCGTGGAGGTACGGCCGCTGCGGCAGATGAACGGGCATGCGTCGTTCAACGAGGTGTTCATGACCGACGCGCGGGTGCCCCGGGACATGCTGGTGGGGAAACAGGGCGGCGGCTGGCAGGTGGCGCTGACGACGCTCGCCCATGAGCGGCGGCAGGCCGACGGCATGCGTAACTGGGGCCGGGCCGAACGGGGTGAAGGCCGGGTCTACCGGGAGCTGCGGGAAGAGCAGGCCCGGGTGATGGAGCCTTACAAGTGGTATCCCCAGCGGGCCGGGCGCGTCGATCTGATCCTGCCGGTCGCCCGGACCAGCGGCCGCCTTGCCGACCCGGTGGTGCGTCAGGAGATCGGCCGGGCGTTGATGCTCGAGCGGGCGTCCCAGTGGACAGCGCGGCGCGCCCGCGCGGCCCGTGAGCTGGGCCAGCCGCCGGGACCGGAAGGCTCACTGGGCAAGCTCGCCGCCAGCGTCGTGGCCCGGGCAGCGGCTCGTGCCCATGCCGCCGCCGCGGGCCCGGATGCCCTGCTGGCCGGGCCGGATGCCCCAGCCGAGGGGATGGTGGCGGAGGTGCTGCTGTCGGTGCCCGCCATCTCCATCGCCGGCGGCACGGATCAAATACAGCGCAATATCATCGCAGAACGGGTGCTCGGACTGCCGAAGGAGCCCCGAGACGACGTCGACGTGCCGTTTCGCGACGTACGCAGGAATCCCTCGAGCGTCTAGAGGTGATGATCGGATGGCCCCGGTGGGGGCCGCACGCTTGCGGAGGTGAGAGCATGAGCCAGTTGAACTACAGCTTCGATGAGTTGATGGCCGAGCACGATTACGCGACCAAGATCTGCCACAAAGACAAGACGCTGCACGGCGGCCTGCTCGCGGACGGCACCTATCGCCCGCCGAGATCGCTGAACCGCACTCCGGCCATCGAGGCGTGGTGGGGCCGCTTGAAGGAGAAAGGGCATGCGGTCGCGGTCATGGACCGCGATGCCATCAACCGCGCCAACGTGTTCTTTCCGACGGTGGGGCAGGCGAAGCTGCTCCTCGCCCACGGCTGCAAGGACGCCCTGACCCGCATCCTCACTCTGATCGGCGTGATCGAGGGGTTCGGCAACGACGGCATCCGGTTGCTGCCGGAGATGGACTTCAGCGAGCACTTCGTCGAGTCCCTCGACGGCACCTGCATCGCCCACCTGCACCGCGGCCTGCTGGTTGCCCACGGCCAGGACGAAGCGGGAAGCGACAAGGAATACGGTCACGACGAGATGTGGTTCGCTATCCGCGATCGCGCGCTGGAGGATCCGACGATTACCGACGACATGTTCGAGAACCTGCCTCTGGCGCCCCCGCCGGGGTATCAGGGCAAGGCCAAGGCTGCGCCCGAGGCCACGTCGGTGGGGAGTGCGTCGCGCCTGTTCGAACAGCTCGATCCGATGGTCGAGCTCACTTTCCTGGCGCTGGCGCGGATCCTGCACGTGGAGTATGGGGCCTATACGACCTTCAAATGGGCGCGGGAGGTGCTGGCGGACCCGGAAGTCTCTGCCGCGCCGGAATGGGCGCCGGCCATGGTGGACAACATTCAGGCCGATGAGGACATCCACGTGCGCTATCTCGGCTGCGCGCTGGCCGAGGCCCGGGCGCGGACGTTCCGCGGCACCGATGGCAGTACTCTGCCCGGAGCGGTGGTGATCGACCGGCTGGTGGAGGCCGTCTGCAACGCCATGGGCGGCGAGCGCATCGAGCGCATGAAATGTTACCGCTACCGGCACATCGTCGACGAGCTGGCGTCGCACCCCCGGGGTGACGAGATTCACCGCGAGCTGGCGAAGCTAGGGCCGCTGCCGAGCCTGCCGTCGGCGGCATGAGCCGGCCCGGGCCGACCAATGGATAACCCATAGGAGCCATTCATGAGATTCGGAGTCTTCTACGAGCTGCAGTTGCCGAAGCCCTGGAGCGACGGTGCGGAGCATCGGCTGGTCCATGAGGCGCTGGAGCAGGTGCGCCTCGCCGACCGGCTGGGGATTCACCACGCGTGGGCGGTGGAGCATCACTTCCTGGAGGAGTATTCCCATTGCTCCGCGTCCGACGTGTTCCTCTCGGCGCTGGCCGCCAGCACCCGGGACATCCGCCTCGGCTTCGGCATCCGCCAGGTGATTCCCCACTACAACCATCCGGCCCGGACCGCCGAATCCGTGGCCATGCTCGACCTGATCTCGAGCGGCCGGGTGGAGTTCGGCATCGGCGAGGGGGCGACGCGGCTCGAGCTGCACGGTTTCGGAATCCCGGCAAAGGAGAAGCAGGCGCTGTCGCTCGAGTCCGCGGAGCAGATCGCCAACATGATGGTGCTGGAGCCGTACCCCGGCTACGAAGGGAAAGGCTTCTCGATGCCCTGTCGCAACGTGATCCCGAAGCCCCTGCAGAAGCCTCATCCGCCCATGTGGCTGGCGTGCACCAACCGCAAGACCATCGAGACGGCCGCCAGGAACGGGCTCGGCGCGCTGGCGTTCACCTTCGTCGATCCGGAGGAGGCGAAAGCCTGGTCGGACATCTACTACGGCATCATCAGGTCGGAGGAGTGTGTGCCCATCGGCCACCGGGTCAACGCCAACATCGCGCTCGTGGCGGGATTTTCCCTGCACCGGGATGCCGAGGAGGCGCGGCGGCGCGGCGAGGATGGCTTCGCCTTCTTCCGGTACGCCATCAACGCGCTGGTGGCCAACGACGCCCGGCCCGGGTATTCGACGCTCTGGGAGGAATACGAGACGCTCAAGGGCCGCGATCTTCCCACCATCGCGGCACCGGGCATCGGCACCCCGGAGCAGCTCACGCGCCACATCGAGGAGTTCGAGGCGGTCGGCGTCGATCAGATCATCTTCCTTCAGCAGGGAGGAAAGAACCGCCACGAGCACATCTGCGAAAGCCTCGAGCTGTTCGGCGCCGAGGTGCTGCCCCGGTTCGAGGAACGCCGCGCCCGCCGCGAGGCCGAGAAGGCGGAAGCGCTGGAGCCCTATCTGGAGCAGGCGCTCCGGCGTAAGCGCTGGATGGCGCCGCTGGCGGAGGAGGACGTACCGGTGGTGCCGGCGTCCCGGGAGCGGGAGGCATACTACCGGAAATAACTGGTGCGCCGGGCTCCGGCCGCTTCTTCTCGGTTCAGCTCAGCCGGTAGAACTCCACGGCGTTGGCGCAGGTGATGCGATGCAGGTCGGCCGCGGGCAGGTGCGCGAACTGCTCGCGAATGTAGCGGTCCGACTCGGGCCACACGCCGTCGCCGTGAGGATAGTCGGAGCCCCACATCAGCGTATTCACGCCCATGTCGTCGATGAGCTTGCTGCCGACGAGGTCGAACTGGAAGGTCGCCTTGCACTGGCGCCGCCAGTAGTCGCTGGGCTTCATTTCGAGCCCGAGGTCCTGAAACCGATCCTCCCACTCGAAATCCATGCGCTCGAGGGCGTAGGGGATCCACCCGCATCCGCTCTCGCCGAAGGCGACCCGTACGTTCGGGTAACGCTCAAACACGTTGGCCGCCATGAGCGCGGAAAGAATGCTGATCAGGTTCATCTGAAACCCGGAGACCACGCTGAAGAACATCGCCCGCCGGCGCTCGGCCGGGATGGCGCGCATCGCCTCCGGTGAGACGTTCGGGAACGTGTGGAAGTGCAGCGGCAGGTCCACCTCGTGGACGGCCTGCCACAAGGGCTCCCAGCTGGGATGCAGCATGGGCTGCATGTCCCACGAGCAGGACAACTCGAGGCCCTTCAGACCGAGATCGGCGACGCGGTAGACCTCTCTCACCGCCGCGTCGATGTCGCCGTACGGCAGGCAGGCCAGGCCGATGTGACGCTCGGGATAATGCCTGCAGAACTCCACCAGCCAGTCGTTGTAGATTCGCAGCATTTCGTTGACGGCCTCGGTGTCGCCGAGCCGGCTGGCCGCGCCGAGAATGCCGTACAGCACCTCGGCCTGGACGCCGTCGAGATCCATGTCACGAACCCGCAGGTGGGGATCGGAGACCCGCCGAATGTCCCGTTCGCCGTCGCGGTAGAGGCCGGTTTCGGCCATCCGATCGACACGCGCATGCTGGCCGGGGACATAGGGCGCTCCCGTGGGTCCCACCCCATTCTTGAGCCCGAGATTGGCGCCGCTCGGCGTCGTCCAGTATTCACCCTTGGGGCCGGACGCGACGTAGGGCATGCGGCTCTTCATCGCCGGCGTTGCCTCGTCGGTGAACAGGGTTGGCGGCAGCCAGCAGAGGTCGATGTGACAGTCGGCGGAGACGCGCGTGTACTCCATGGATCCACTCCGAGGGCACGGTAGAAACCGAGACTGTAACTCAGCGTACTGTCCGGGTGCCACCGGCAGCCGACGGGCAGGCGGCCAGGCGCGAGCCGCACCCGGCGCCACGCGGGTGGATCAGCCTTGCAGCAGGGGCCTCACCTCGTGGCTGAAGCGATGGAGTTGCTCGGCGCGATCGGCCGCCGGCCCGACCAGATCGAGAATCAGGTGCCGGACGCCGGCCTTGTGGTAGCGGTGGATGGTCTCGGCGACGTCCGCGGCCGGACCGAGCGCCCCATAACGCCGTGCGGCCTTGGAAAAATCCATCGCGTAGCGGCGGCTCAGGTGCTCCGTCGCCGTCCGGTGCGAATCCTCGAAGCGCTCGTCGAGGCGCAGGAACAGCATGTGGGCCGGCGTGAAGGCGTCGAGGCTGCGGCCCGCCGCGTCGGCGGCGCGGCGGATGGTAGCCAGGGAGGTGGAGAAGCGCTCGGGGTCGACGGCGTAAGACACGTAGCCGTCGCCCAGCCGGCCCGCCCGCTCGAGCGCCGCCGGGGCTCGGCCGCCGCACCAGACCGGCGGCCCGCCCGGTGACGCCGGAGGCGGCAGCATGCGGACGTCATCCAGCGGGTAGAAGCGGCCCCTTCGGGTGACCGGTTCGCCGCTCCACAGTGCCTTCAGTACGTCGATGCCCTCCGTCAGTCGAGCGCCCCGCTGATGGAGCGGGACGCCGCATGCGGCGTATTCGTTCGGAAACTCCCCGCCCACCCCGACGCCGAGAACGAACCGGCCCGAGAGCATCCGGTCCAGGGTGCCCGTCTGCTTGGCCACCAGGGTGGGGTGGCGCAGGGGCAGGAGGTAAACGCAGGTCCCGAGGGTGAGACGGCGCGCGAAGGCCGCGGCGAGGGCGAGTTGAGTGAGGGAGTCGAGAATCGGCACCGGAAAGGCCACGTGATCGCCCACCCAGAGGGAATCGAAGCCCAGCCGTTCCGCCTGTTCCACGGCCACCCGGGCCGACTCCGGATCCGGGAAGCCGCTCATCACCCCGAACTGCAGGTCCCGATCGCTCATTGTTCGTCTTCCTCGGCGCAGAGCACGCCGCTTGCCCTCAGCCGTTCGATCTCGTCCTCGCTGAGCCCGAGCTTTTCGCTCAGCACCGCGGCATTGTCGGCGCCGCGCCGCGCGCCTGCGTGTCGCGGGCCGACGTCGTGGCCGGCGAAGCGGAAGGGGGATCGCGGCAGTTTCACTGGGTTGCCCTGCAGGTTCAACTCCACGAACGCCCGGCGCTCCATGGCCCAGGGCTGCTCGGCGACCTCCGCGAGGCTGCGCACCTGGCCCAGGGGCACGCGTGCCTTGTCCAGCGCTGCCTCGAATTCCTCCACGGTGGCGAATTCACCCGCCCACGACTGCAGCAGGTCATGGACCTCGGCAGTCTGGTCCCGGGTATCACGGAAATCGTGCCAGCCCCGATCCAGGAGGGCCTGCTCACGGCCGAGTGCCCTCGCAACGGCGAAGATCCCCGTCAACGGATTGCCCGGCAACTGGACCCAGGCGCCATCGGCGGTGCGAAGCAGGGCCGCTTTGCCGGGGCGGAACGGGCTGATCTCGTCACCGATGCCGCCGTTGGTTTCCACCGCCGTCCACTCGTTCATGGCCAGCATCGTTTCTGCCATGGAGACGTCGACGTGCTGCCCCTGGCCCGTCTGCAGACGGTGCACCAGGGCCGCCAGAATCCCTGCGGTGGCCTGGGCGGAGACGGCGAAGTCGGCATGGGAAACGGCTTCCGGCAGCGGCCGGGTGCCGCGCTCCCTGGCGTTGAGCTCGATCAGCCCCAGCTCGGCGTGAATGATCGGCGCGTAAGCCCGCCGCCCGGATGCGCTGCCCTCTTGACCGTAGCCGGAGATGGAGCAATAGATCAGCGCCGGATTGGACTGGCGGAGCAGCTCATAGCCGAGTCCGAGGCGCGCGGCCACACCGGGCCGGTAGTTCTCGACCACGACGTCGCATTGATCGGCCAGCCGTCGCACCAGGGCCTGCCCGGCCTCCTCGCTCAGATCGACGCAAAGATGCCGCTTGCCGGCGTTCTGCTGCGCGTAGCCCACCGCCACGCCGCCGCGCTTGGGGACTCCGCGGCGCATGAGATCGCCCTTCGGCGGCTCGATCTTCAGCACCTCCGCGCCGAGATCGGCCAGGGTGCGGGTGCAGGCCGGTCCCGCCACCACGCGGGTGAGATCGAGCACCGTGATGTCTTTCAGCAGCGTCATCGGTCCGGCTCCTCGGGTGCATCGGCCGATGAACCTCCGCCGGCGAGCACCGAAGGCGCCTGTGCGCGGTGGAAGCCTTCGAAAGCCGGCTGTGGCGGCGGGCTCTGCAGGGGAAACATCGGGCTGTTGGTGGTGAGACCGGCGCCGCCGTCCACGCGCCACACCTGGCCCGTGACGAAGCGGGCGGCCGGGCTCAGCAGAAATACGACGGCCGCGCTGATCTCCGCTTCGGTGCCGAGGCGCCCAACCGGGGTCATCCCAGGGAATGCGTGCAGAGCCCGGAGCATCCGCTCGTCGGTGTAGGTATCGAAGCCGCTCGAGGCCACGTAGCCGGGCGCTACGGCGTTGACGCGCACACCGTCGGCGGCCCACTCCACCGCCGCGGTCGCCGTGAGGTTGTGCACGCCGGCGCGGGCTGCGCCGCTGTGGCCCATCAGCGGCATGCCGCCGGCTTCCCCGGCCGTGATGTTGACGATGACGCCGCCGTGGTGACGCATGCTCTGCCGGTAGACGGCGGTGGAGACGAGATACGTCGACAGCAGGTTGTTACGGATGACGGCCTCGAAGCCGTTGGCGGACATCTCGGCAAGCAGGGCGGGGAACTGACCGCCCGCACAGTTCACCAGCCCGTGGATCGGTCCGTTCGCGGCCCAGTCCCGTACCACGCGGTCGACGACCGCGGCATCACGGACGTCGCAGACGGCGGTGTCGGCCCGGCCGCCGTCCGCCCGGATTTCGGCTTGCACGGCCTCGAGCTTGGCCTGGGTGCGTCCGACTACGAGCACCTGCGCGCCGAGCGCGCACAGCTCGTGGGCGATGCACCGTCCGATGCCGGACCCGCCCCCCGTGACGAGGATGCGATGATCACGAAAGAGTCCCGGCGCGAAGACCGAGGCATAAGTCAATGGTCGTCCACCGTCTGGTCGCGAATGCAGGCTGAAACAAAATGCGCATGGGCGCTGCAGCGTGCGCCCACCCGCATTGCCTGTCTCAATAGTTACCCATCTTGTAGCTGAGCTCCAGGCCGTAGTGACGCGGCGTCGTGACACCTGCCGTGCGGCGGAAGAATTCCGCTTCGCCTTCCCGCAGGACTTGGAGCTGCCCGATTTCATCGAACACGTTGTTGACGAAGGCGCTCACCTGGATGCTGCTGTCTGCGCTGGTCCACGTGGCCCGGAGATCCACGCGCTCGAAGGAGTCCGCCCGTTCCGTGTCGGTCTCGAACGGCGAGTAGAAGACCTCGTCGGTGTAGGCGTAGCTGCCCAGGAACTCGAGATTCGAGCCGCCGGGCATCAGAAACCGGTAGCTGCCCCAGAAGGTCGCTTTCCACTCCGGCACCTGGATCAGCTGGTTGCCCTTGACGTCCTGCTGCAGGTCGCTGGTGTCGGGAAACAGCGAGGTGGGACGGTTCGCCGGCGCCAAGTCGATGGCGAGAAAACTCTCGTCGTACTCGCTCGGCGTGTAGCTGAAATTGCCGCCGATGGTGAGACTGTCGGTGGCCAGCCAGGTCATCTCGGCCTCCGCACCGGTGACCTCGCCGCCGGGGGCCGCGAGCACGGAGTTGGTGGTCCCGAACAGCTCCGTGAACTCCGCCACCACGGTGTGTATCGTCTCGTAGTCGTAGTAGTAGAAGGAACCGTTCAGCTGCAACGTGTTGTCCAGCCAGTCGGTCTTGTAGCCCAACTCGTAGGAGACGATCTCTTCCGGCTCATAAGTCGGAGTCTGGCTGAAGTACAGCAGATTGTAGCCCCCGGAACGATGTCCCTTGGTGGCCGAGTAGTAGAGCATGGCGTTGTCGGTGATGTGGTGATCGAGGTTGATCCGCCAGTCCCACTCCTTGTCGGTGCGCTCGTAGGGACGATAGACGCTCAGCGCGAAGGGGATGCCGCCGTTGACCACGCGGGGAGTCGGTTCCGGGATTCCATTGCCATCGGAATCTACCAGGCCGCCATTCGCGAAGTTGTAGGCAGCCAGACCACCGTACAGGGCCAGCAACTCCCCGGGCCCTCCCTGCGTTTCAGAGTAACGGAACAGCAGTTCCTCCGCCTTGATCTCGTCCTCTGCGTAACGCAAGCCCAATGTCAGGGAAAACGTCTGGTTGATGTCCCACACGGCCTGGGTGTAGGCGGCAAAGGCTTCCCGTTTGGTCTCGGTCGTGTAGAGCAGGTCCGTCGCATCGGTCAAGGGGCCGTTGCGCACGTTCAGGAACGGATTACTGCCGTCGTCGCCGAGCCAGCGGGACACCTGCAGGTTGCCGTTCACCCCGGCACCGCCCGGATTCTCGACCGCGTAGTTGCGTTCGCAGGACGGTGCCGGATTGTCCGACTGGGTGCAGGAACGCTTGGCGCTGTAGAGATCGACCATCGGACCGGTCCCGAAAGCGATGATCTCGGCCGGCAGGCCTTCCAGCGCCGGATTGCCGAGGAGCGCAGCCGCCGGGGCGGACAGGGCCGACTGATCGTTGTAGGGCAGCAGGTACCGCGACTCGTCGACGGATGAGAACAGATCGCCACGCTGGTCGATCTCGGCGTTGTAGAAGAAGATGCCCGAGGTGAAGGTCCAGCTCTCGCCGAGGTCATAGAACGCCTGCAGCTCGTGGGAACGGTAGTCGGCCTCGTGGTTGACGTAGAACTGCCGGTCGTGGACCAGGCTGCCGGTGTTGTCGTCGTCGGTGATGCGCTCGTAGGAGAGCGTGTTGAAGCCGAACAGATACTTCAACTGGAACGTGTCGGTGACGTCCCAGCTCAGATTGAACTGGGTGCCCATCTGCTCGAACTCTTCGTTGTTCAAGCCGTTGGTGGCGGCGCACACCTCGTCGCCGTCGATCTCACCTTCGAAGAACACGCACTCGTTGTAGCGGGCAGCGGTTGCCGGGTTGGTGACGTTGAAGCCGTCGAGCGACGCAGCCGCATTCGTCATGCCGTCGAAGTCGCCGAAGTCGACGCCGGCGCGATTACGCTGGGCCACCACCGACTGTCCCGTGGACGGCTCGATGAAGGTCCGCGTTTCGCTGTTCGGGTCGTTGAAGTCGTTGTCGAAATAGTTGGCCGGGGCGGTGTTGGCGGGGTCGATGCGCCGCCAGCCCGGCACCAGGCTGTCCGTGACACGCTGGTCGGTGCCGCCTTCGTTCAGCACGATCAGACCCGCGCCGTTGGCGCCGCCGAAGGAGCGGTCGATGTCCATCCAGTTCTGGCGGATGTTCATCTCCAGCGTGTCGGTGATGTTCCACTTCAACTGCAGCGCCAGGCTGTCGGTGCCGATGCCGTCGATGTCGTCGCCAATCCCGATATTTTCCACCACACCGTCGCGCTCACGGTGGGCGTAGGTCACCCGGCCGGCCAGCGTGTCGTCCACCAGAGGGCCGGAGAAAGCGACGTAGTACTCCTCGGCATCGAAGTTTCCGACGATGGCCTTGACCATGCCTTCGGGCGTGTAGGTCGGCTCCTTGTAGAGGATGTTGATGGCGCCGCCGACGGCGTTGCGGCCGTACAGGGTTCCCTGGGGGCCGCGCAGCACCTCGATGCGCTCGACGTCGAAGAACGTGGCCGCCGTGGCGGTGAGCAGGTCCTCGGAGTAGATGCCGTTCATGTAGGTGGACACGCCGGGGTCGCCGCCCAGGGCGCGGAAGTTCCGGCCCACCCCGCGGACCGTCGCGTCGTAGGGCTGAATGGTGGTGGCCGGTACGTAGTTCTGCAGGTCCTCCTGGTTGCGGATCCCGAAGTCGTCGAGGAACTCGGCGGTGAAGGCCGTGATCGAGATCGACGTATCCTGGATGCTCGCTTCCCGCCGCTCGGCGGTCACGATCACTTCCTCGATGCGCCGGCCGCTCGGCGCATCGGCAGCGTAGGTGTAGGTGGCCGATGTTATCAACGATATCAAGACGAGCAGCGCCACGCGGCGGTGCATTCTGGTCACAGGCTTCAAGTTACTGACACTCATTCGAGCTACCTCCTCTCCAGGGTTGATCTGAGTTTCTTGCGTTATTTTCCATTATTGTAACGCGGTGTACAGATATATATGCTTACTGTAGTCGGCGTGACTTCGGCCGATGGTTATTGCGTTCTGGTTTTGAGAGGTACACCTGAAACGCAGGGGAGAGAGTTTGATCCCGACCGCCCGGTCGGTTTTGTGGGAGAGACATCATGAGGGGATACGCGACTCATCGGGCGCTGGCGCGGCGGCTGTCGCTGTCGGCATTTGCTGCAGTTGTGAGCGTAGGCTCTGCGGTTCCAGCTTTTGGCGCAGAAGATCAAACGGTAATCGAAGAGATCGTGGTTACGGGATCTCTGATCCGGCGCGACAGCTTCGACTCGCCGTCACCGCTGACCGTCGTGGGTCAGGACGAGATCGAGGACAATGCGACGCCGAATCTGGGCGAAGTACTGGTCAACCAAACCTTCAACTACGGCACCGACTTTCAAACCAACACCTACGCGGCCCGGTCGCAGATCGGCACGGATACCGCCGCCAATCTCCGAGGGCTCGGAGAGCGGGCGACGCTGAACCTGCTGGACGGTAAGCGCGGCGGCGGTGGCAACCTCAACAGCGCGCTGCCGCAGATCGCCATCGAGCGCATCGACATTCTCAAAGACGGTGCGTCGGCGACCTACGGCACGGACGCCGTGGCAGGTGTGGTCAACATCATTCCTCGTGATGACTTCAGCGGCGCCGAAGTACAATGGTCACTTCGTGTTGGCGGGCTCGTACAGCACGCGAAGCACGCTCGAGCAAACCGAACGGCCGGAGTTCCTGCGCGAAGGGTTCGAGATGTCGACGACGGGGAATCCGGGTACGTGGCTCGTGCCGGTGCGTGACGCCACCGGGGCCATCGTCGACACCGCAGTGCAACGGGACCCGGGGTGCGGCGTGGCGACGGACATCGGACCCGGCGGCACGGATGTTGGCAGGAAGGGCAACTTCCTGACCGGAGACCCCCGTTCAGCCACCGAATACGCGCTGGGACTGCCTGCGGGTGTAACTGGCTCGAACAATTGCAGTTTTCACTTCGGCGAAACGTGGAATTACATCAATCCTCAGGAGAAGACCAGCGGCTACGCCAGCTTCCAGTACGACTTCAACGACAACGTCAGCAACGAGTTCGATTTCGTCTTCTCGCGGCTCACCACCGACAGCCGCGGCTCGCCGCAGAATCCTGGTGGCCGGACGGAAGAGTTTCCCGTCGTCCTGGGCGAGCACCCCGGGAACCCCTTCCGGGCGATGACCTCCGACGGCGCACCGCTCTTCGCTCAGGACGCCGACGGGGATGGTATCCCGGACCGGGGCACCACCGATGCCAACGGCGACGGTGTCCCGGACGTGATCGTTACCGGCACGGATCCCGCGTCGGGCATCCCATTCAATGAGGATGTGGACGTCGTGGCGCTGCGAATTTTCAGCAAGATCGGCCTGATGCCCGGCGCCAATCAGCCGACCCTGCTCAACGAGGACGGCTCGAACACGGGCAATGCCTCGTTCGACGCCTGGAGCTTCCGGGCGCGGGACACGCTACGTGTGCGAATCCCCGATACGAGTTGGGAGGTGGAGGGCTCCCTCATCGCGGCACGCGGTCACGTGGTGCTCGAGGAGAAAAACACCAGCCAGAACGCTCTGGAAGCCGGCCTGCGGGGCTTGCTCGTGGACATTCCGGAATCGGATCCGCGTTTCACGGGCGAGCCGCAGTACTGGAATCCCTTCTCCACGCAGGCCCTGGAGTGCGAGAACCGGATCTGTGACTTCACCGGCACGCCGGGGTTCGCGAACCCGGTGAGCGTGCTGGACGCCATCAACATCCAGTCCCACGAGGTCACCGACACCGAGTTCTGGTCGGCCGACGTGCTGGCGACGGGCGATCTCTTCGAATTGCCGGCGGGCGTGGTGCTCGCCGCCTTCGGCGCGGAATACCGTGAGAACCAGTCGGACGTCGACATCAGCGCGGGCCGCAACCAGTGCGATTGGCACGAGGGCGGCTGCGCATTCGACTGGAAGGCGGAACAGGATGTCTGGTCCGCGTTCTACGAGTTTGCGGTACCGGTACACGAGACGCTGGAGCTGACGCTCGCCGGCCGCTTTTCGGACTACGGCGGCAGCATCGGCGACTCCTTCGACCCCAAGTTCGCCGCTTTGTGGCAGCCACTCGACATCCTTTCGATTCGCGCCTCCTGGGGTACGGCATTCATCGCCCCGACGCTGGAGCAGCAATTCGCCTCGGAGGTCTGCGGGCTCGAGACCATGTCGGATCCGCTGACGGGCGATGTCTCCGCGACTTTCCGCGTGGCCTGCGTCAGTGGCAATCCGGACCTGGCGCCCGAAGAAGCCGATACGTACAACATCGGCTTCTCCCTCGACCTGCTGGACGGGGACCTGACGTTCGGTGTGGACTACGCCAACTACGATTTCCAGGACAGAATCTCGACGGAGACAGGAAACAACGTACTGCGGGCGAGCTTCAATCGCTTCCTTGCCGCCGGCAACGACCCTGACGATCCCGCGGACGTAGCGGCTTGGATTGCCGACAACGAGCCTAAAGTCTTCCGCGACTCCACGGGTGTCGTCACCCGGGTGATCGTCGACCGGCTGAACGCCCAGCAGATGGAGCACACGGCCTGGGATTTCTACGGCCGGTACAACCTGGCCTTCGAGAATTTCGGTAGCTTCACCTTCGGGCTCAGTGCGACCTGGGCGGAGGAATACACGTTCGACCTCGGCACGGGTGATCCGGCCGATAGTGGCGATGGGGTAGGTAACCAGAACGAGCAGGTGGCAGAGATTCCGCCGCTTCCCGAGTGGCGGGTCAACGGCACCGTGAACTGGTTCCTTGGCAACCACGCTGCGAGAGTGCGCGTGCGCTGGATCGACGGTTTCGACCTGCAGTTCAACTCCGCCGGTCTGCAGACGCTGCACGGTCTGCGTGGCAATCCGGACTCGGTCGACGACATCACGTACGTGGATCTGAACTACGAGTACACATTCGAAAATCTGCTCGGCGTCGGGTCGACCAAAGTCGAGATCGGGGCCAACAACGTGTTCGACGAGTTTCCGGACCCGATCTTCAATCTCGGTGGGATCGAGACCTTCGTGCATGACGTTCGAGGCAGAATGTGGTACGTGCGTCTGAATCAGACGCTTTGAGCCGACATCGAAGCGTTGCCCTTGTTGGGGTAGCGCTTCGGCTTCGAGCGGCGGTTCGACCGGTTCTGTCGCTGCTGCTGTGGGGGGCCGCGGGCATGGCGCTGTCAAGCCATGCCCGCGGCGCTCTAGAGGATTGCGCACTCATCGAGGCAGATATCCGCCGACTCGCGTGCTTCGACCGGTTGGTCGAGACGCAGTCGGCGCCAGCGCGCGCGCCCGATACCCCGGCGGACCACCAGACGGAGACCGGTTCCGCCTCAGGGAGGGACATCCACGGAAGTGATGACGCCATGGAGGACGTCGTCGACTCGATCAGCGCCCGCATCGAGCGGGTCGAAACCACGCCGCTCGGCCGCCATGTGGTGACCCTGTCGAACGGGCAGATCTGGATGGAGAATGAGCCCGGGCGACGCCCCATCCGGCCGGGTCAGCATGTGATGGTCAGAAAGCACCGCTGGCACTACGAGATGGAACTGGCGCGACAGCCGAACGTCGCAGTGCACAGGCTCGAGTGACATGGCAACGCGTCGCCGCCCGTTGACGGGCCGTGACCGCTCGCTGACACGTGTTGTAAGCGGGCTTACATGATGACTATACTTGGCCGGAGGCGACTCAGCTGCGGGACAGGAAGGGCTGAGCCGGGCGTATCCAGCCAGGGGAGGGTTCAGCATGAAGGCGGCCGTATTCCAGGGCCCGAACAAGCCCATGACCATTGAAAACGTGGATCTCGATGCTCCACAGCGCAGAGAGATCCGGGTCCGCACCTGCTTTGCCGGCATCTGCCACAGTGATCTGCATTTCGTGGAGGGGATTTTTCCTTTCCGGGTGCCGGCGGTGCTTGGACACGAATCCGCGGGCATCGTCGAGGAGGTGGGGGCCGACGTCGAGTACGTGAAGCCAGGCGATCATGTGATCACTTGCCTTTCGGTGTTCTGCGGACATTGCCATCACTGCCTTTCCGGCCATCCGAACCGGTGCGGCGGACGGGCCACGGCGCGCAAGTCCGGAGAAAGGCCGCGCCTGTCCATCAACGGCGAGCCGGTCGCGCAGTTCGCGCACCTGTCGTCGTACGCCGAAGAGATGCTGGTGCACGAGAATGCGGTGGTGAAGATACGCGACGACATGCCGCTCGACCGGGCCGCGCTCATCGGTTGCGGAGTAACCACGGGTACGGGCGCTGCCTTGCGCACCGCCGCGGTCGAGGCGGGCTCTACGGTGGCCGTGATCGGCTGCGGCGGCGTGGGACTGAGCGCGATCAACGGCGCGGCCATCGCCGGGGCGGGACGCATCATCGCCGTCGACCGGGTGCCGTCGAAGCTCGAGCTGGCACGGCAGTTCGGCGCCACCGACACGGTGAACGCCAGCGAGGACGACCCGGTCGAGCGGGTCGTGGAGCTGACCGGCGGCGGCGTCGACTACGCCTTCGAGGCCATCGGCCTGAAGGCAACCTGCGAGCAAGCGTGGCGTATGCTGGCGACGGGCGGAACGGCCACGGTAATCGGCATGGTCCCCGCTGATCAAGCGATCGAGATCCGCGGCATGGATCTGCTGCAGGAGAAGAAGCTGCAGGGCTCCATGATGGGTTCCAACCGCTTCCGCATCGATATGCCGCGGTACGTCGATTTCTATCTTTCCGGAAAGCTGATGCTCGATCCGCTGATCTCGCGACGCATTCCGCTGGAGGAAATCAACGACGGCATGGAAGCCCTGAAAGCGGGTGAGGTCGCGCGGCAGGTCATCGCCTTCTGATTCGTCACCCGACCTGAAGAATTCGGGTGGGGCACACCGACCCGGTGCCCATCGTGTGCCACCGGAAAAGCACGTTCATCGCCTGAAACGATCCTCACCGTCGGCCGGGAAGCCCTAAAGCCGACGGACGAACATTGCAACGTATGATGTTGCACCGTAACATGACCGGCCGTACGGTCAGTATTCCGACCGGCCGTACGGTCAAGCACGGTGGTAATAGAGACGATGATGGCACAGCCGGACGGGGGTTCATCGGCTACCCTGATTCTTTCCAATGCTCTGAAGCTGTTCGCGGATCAGGGATACGCGGCGACGTCGATTCAGCAGATCGCCCAAGCATCCGGAGTGAGCAAGGCCGGGGTCTTTCATCATTATCGAACGAAGCGCGACTTGTATCTGGCAGCGCTCGACTCGGCGCAGGAGGAATTCGCCGGAGAGCTCGAAGAGCTGCCGGTTGCCGTGGAGCCCGGCAGCAGATTGCGAATCCTGATGGGCGTGCACCTCGACTACGTGCTGAGGAATCCGGATGTTGCACGGCTGGTGGTACGGGAGCTTTTGCGCGTCGACCTCGGCCGGGATGAGCGCGCTGCCCTCGGCCAGGCGCTCGGCAGAAACTATCAGCGAATCGCGCGTGCGCTGGAACCGTCGGGGCCATTCGCGGGAACACCGGTCGGCCGCACGCGGGATGCGGCGCTGCTGCTGCTGGCCGCCAATCTCGTGTATCTGCTGCTGGAAGAGTTCCTCGATGACTTGGAAGGCTCGCCGGGAAGGAACCGGGCAGAGTTCGTGCGGCGTATGAGTCGTGTCATTTTCTCGGGCATCGACGAAGAGGGTGCAAGTTGAGGTTCCGTCTGGTTGCGGTATCGAGCGCCTGCATCGGCCTGATGGTGCTTTCCGGGTGCGGCGGTTCCTCGGCGGAGATGCCTGCGGCGCCGCCGGAGCTCACGGTCGCGGTGACCGCGGCCGTGGCCGAGACGAGGCCGGTTCGAGTAGTCCAACGGACGCTCGGCCGGCTGGAGGCCAAGGCGCTCCCCACCGTTGCCGCCGAAACCTCCGGCCGCGTGAAGCGGACGCTGGTCGAAGAAGGCGAATTCGTGAGTTCCGGCACGTTGTTTGCCGAGCTCGATGACGAGCGTCAGCAGCTCGCGCTCGCGTCGGCCGAGGCGACCATTCGACGCGTGGAGGCGCTGCTGGAGAACCAGCGTCGCGTCGTCTCGCGGCTGAGGCATCTGGCAGCCGAACAGAGTGTTTCCGAGAGCGTGCTCGAGGAGGCCGAGGCGCAGGAGCGGGCGCTGGCCGCACAACTGTCGGAGGCCGAGGCCGCCCGGAACGAGGCCTCCCGGGACCTTGCAAAGACCCGTGTGCTGAGTCCGGTCGACGGTGTGATCCAGCGCCGGCATGTCTCCGAAGGTGATTATGTCGCGGTAGGGGAGCCGATGTTCGAGATCGTGCAACAGGACCGTTTGCGGGCCTATCTGCCGTTTCCGGAAGTGATCGCTCGTGACATCCGCCCGGGAATGAAGGTCAACCTTCGCAGCGTTGCCGGGTCAGAGCAGACGGTTGAGAGCGCCGTCAAGGAGGTACGCCCGGTGATCGGCCGGTCGAGCCGCGCGGTGGAGGCGATCGTCGAGTTCGAGAACCCGGATGGCTGGCGGGCCGGGGGAACCGTCGTTGGCGAGGTGGTGGTCGAAGAGCGGCCGGCAAGCGTGGTCGTTCCGGAGGCCAGCGTGGTGCTGCGGCCGGAGGGTGCCGTCGTGTACCGCATAGAGTCCGGTCGCGCCGTCGAGGTGCCGGTGAAAACGGGCGTTGCCAAGGACGGCTGGGTGGAGATACGCGAGGGCCTCTCTGGCGGCGAAGCGGTCGCTGAGGATGGCGCCGGCTTTCTCACCGGAGGGGTCGCCGTAGAAGTCCGGAGCAGGGCGGCATGACCCTTCCCCGGACCTCGATTCACCGGTTCGTGCTGGCCTTCATGGTGAACGCCCTGATCGTCCTGTTCGGGATCATCGCCTATGGCCGCATCGGGGTCGACCGGTTTCCGCAGATCGACTTTCCGATGGTCTCCGTGACCACCGCGTTGCCGGGTGCGAATCCGGACGTCGTCGACGCGAGTGTCACGAACCTGATCGAAACCACGGTCAACAGCGTGCCGGGCATCGACTACATCAGCTCGAGCTCATCGCCCGGCATATCGAACGTGGCGATACAGTTCACCCTGGAAAAGGACATCGATGTCGCGTTCAACGAAGTCCAGGCGAAGGTCAATCAGGTGTTGCGCGACCTGCCGGAGGACGCGGAACCGCCGGTGGTCGCCAAGGTCGAGGTCGGAGCCGCACCGGTCATGTGGCTCGCGCTCACCGGGGACCGCACCGTTCAACAGCTCAATCAATACGCACGCAACGTCGTCAAGAAGCGTCTGGAGACCATCGACGGCGTCGGCGAAGTGCGGCTGGGCGGCCGCCGGGAGCGTACGATCCGCATCGATCTGGATCTGGATCGCATGACGGCGCTGGGCGTGACGGCCCAGGACCTCAGGAACGCATTCGCCCGGGAGCACATCCAGGCGCCCGGGGGGTTTCTGGTCAGCGAGCAGGAGGAGCATCTGATCGAGCTCGATCTGGAGTTCCACAGTCCTTCAGCGCTCGAGGGCATGATCGTGCGCTATCGGGACGGCGCGCCGGTGCGTATCGCGGACATCGCCGAAGTCGAGGACGGTCTCGCCGATTTCCGGCAGGTAGCGCGATTCAATGGCACCCCCACCGTCGGGTTGGGTATCGTCAAGATCAGCAACGCCAACACCGTTTCGGTCATCGAGGCGGTCGAGCGGCGTCTGGAGGAACAGATACGGCCGCAGCTTCCACCGGGACTGGAAATTTCGGTGGCCGTGAGTGATGCCGAGGTGATTCGTCGCATCGTCGCGGCCCTGGAAGATCATCTGATCGAAGGCACGCTCTTCGCCGCGCTGATCGTGTGGCTGTTCCTGCGCAGCTTTCGCTCCACGCTGATCATCGCGACTGCGATTCCGGTCTCGCTGCTCGGCACCGTCGCGGCGATCTACTTCTTTGGCTACACGTTCAATCAGATGACGCTGCTGGGGCTGCTCCTGCTGATCGGCGTGGTGGTGGACGATGCCATCGTGGTGCTCGAGAACATCTTCCGTCACCGGGAGGAGATCGATCCCGACCCGGTGACTGCGGCCGAGGAAGGGGCCGACCAGGTGGTATTTGCCGTCGTGGCGTCCACATTTACCCTCGTTTCGATCTTCGCGCCCGTCATCTTCATTCAGGGAATCGTCGGGCGCTTCTTTCAATCGTTTGCCGTCGTGGTGTCAGTGGGCGTCCTGATCTCGCTGTTCGTCTCGGTGACGCTGACGCCGATGCTCTGCTCCCGGTACCTGCACGTCCAGGCGCGGCATGGGCGGCTCTATCGGGCGCTCGACGGTTTTCTGCGCGGTATGGATCGGCTCTACGACAGGCTGCTGAACCGGGCCCTCGGGGCGCGGTGGGTCGTGGTCGCGCTGACAGTGACGGTGGTTGGCCTGAGCAGTCTGCTGTTCGGGCTGATCGACAAGGAGTTCATGCCGAAACGGGACGAGGGCAGGTTTCTCGTCAGCTTCCGAGCACCGCTCGGCAGTAGCATCGAAACGAACGACCGCTATCTGCGCCAGCTGGAAGAAGTGCTGGCTAGCCATCACGACGTGGACACCTACTTTACCGCCATCGGCAGTGACGGCACGGGTCAGGTGAACCGCGGGGTCGCTTACGTGACCTTGAAGTCCGACCGGGAAAAACACCAGGCGGAGCTGACCCGGGAGCTGCAGGCCGAGCTCGGCCGGGTCCCCGGTATGCGGGCGTTCATTGCGGAGCCTTCTCCGGTGGGCGGCCAGCGAGGCGAACCGCTGCAGTTCGCGCTGACCGGCCCGCAGCTCGGACGCGTGGCGGAGCTGGCGGCGGAGCTCGATGCGCGATTGCGGAACCTCCCCGAGATGGGCTCGGTGGACATGGATCTGCAACTGGATCTGCCGCAGCTGCAGATCGAACTCGACCGCGAACGGGCGGCGGACCTCGGCGTAACCGCGGCGGACGTGGCGCTTGCGGTAAATCTGCTGGCGGGAGGAGTGGACATTGCCAAGTACAACGATGATCCTGGGGACGGCGAGCGCTACGACGTGCGGGCGAAGGCTGCGGCGGGACAGCTGCGCGTGTCCGACGATTTGACGCGTATCATGCTGCGTACCCGGGACGGGGAGCTGGTCCGGCTGGATTCCGTCGCGGATGTCCGCACGACGATCGGGCCCGCGGTCATCAACCGGATGGATTTGCGATACGCGGCGAACTTCTACGTCACACCGGAAGCGCCTCTGGGCGAAGCGTTGAGCGAAGTCTACGCGCAAGCCGAGCAGTTGCTCCCGCTGGGCTACGAAATCAAGCTGCAGGCCCAGGCGCGGGAATTCACCAAGACCACCGAATACATGGGCTTTGCATTCGGGCTGGCAATCGTTCTCGTGTACATGGTGCTGGCGAGCCAGTTCAACTCGCTGCTTCAACCGCTCGTCGTCATGCTGGCTCAGCCGCTGGCCGTGATCGGCGGTCTGATCGCGTTGTGGCTGATGAGCATGAGCCTGAATATCTATTCGATGATTGGCATGGTGCTGCTGGTCGGTCTCGTGGCGAAAAACTCCATTCTGCTGGTGGATCTGACCAACCAGATGCGTGGCCAGGGTCACGGCGTCGACCAGGCACTGCGGGCCGCCTGCCCGGTGCGGCTGCGTCCGGTGCTGATGACATCGCTGACGGTGATTCTGGCGCTCACCCCCGCTGCAATCGGCGTCGGGCCGGGATCCGACACCAATGCACCGCTGGCCGTGGCGGTGATCGGCGGTATGATCAGCTCCACATTGCTGACGCTGGTCGTCGTGCCCGCGGTCTACTCGCTGGTAGAAAACCGCCGGCGCGTCACCCCTCTGGCGGACCCCTCAACGGTGGCTTGAGTTCGTTTGCGCGCCGCACCCGTTGCCGGAAGCGCTGGAACGGCGGCATCCCCAGGCGCCGGGGCTGTGATTCCTCACCCGCGCTGCAGGATATGGATGACGCACACCGACCCGGCGCCCATCATGTGCACCAGCGCGTTTCTCGCATCGTGCACTTGAAACGGTCCCTGCTCGCCCCGTAGCTGCCGTGTCGCGTCCCAGACCTGAGCGAGCCCTGTGGGCCCGCCCGGATGGCCGCGGGCGGTCAGGCCGCCGTCGGTGGAGAACGGGATGCGTCCACCGATCGCCGTGTCGCCATCGTGGACGAGACGGTCGCCTTCACCGGGGGCGCAGATGCCGAGCAGCTCGTAGTACATCAGCTCCTCGATGGGGAAAGCGTCGTGAACGTGCACGAGGCTAAGGTCTTCCGGCCCCAATCCGGCCTCCTCGTACGCGAGCTGCGCCGTACGTTCGGTGGAGCTCGCAGGGCCCACCACGGCGCCGAGAAACACGTGGCCCTCCGAGTAAACCTCCGACTGGAGCTGGGAGGCGACCACCTTGACCAGGGGACGGCCACCGGCCAGCCGTTCCGCCCACTCTCGGGTGGCGACGATGGCGCAGGCGGCGCCGGCGCCGCTGGCGCACGCCATCATCGCCGTGTGCGGGTAGGCGACCATGGGCGCCGCCAGGACCTCTTCCACGGTGATCTCGTGGTCGGCACGGCGCTGCGCCATGGGATTATGGCGGGCATGGTTCCAGTTCTTGGCGGCGATGGCCGCGAAGGTCTCCACGGTGGTGCCCGCCTCGTGCATGCGACGGACCGCCCACATGGCGAAGAAGCCTGCGGGCAGCAGGATGCTCTCGAACCCCGGCACCGCCTTGTTCCGCCCCGGCGGCGGCTTGCGCCGGGGCATGCCACTGCGGGCCATGTCGTCGAACCCCATGGCCATCGCCACGTCGGCCGCGCCGCCGGAGACGGCCCAGACGGCCTCGCGAAACGCCGACGAGCCAGTGGCCGAGGCATTTTCTACGTGGACCACGGGAAGGCCGGTCATGCCCAGGTCCTTCGCGTAGCCGACACCTTCCATCATCCCGCCGCCGATGTAGCCGTTGTACAAGCAGCCGATGTCGCGGAACTTCAGGCCCGCGTCTTCGAGGGCGTCAACGCCCGCAGTGAAGTACATGTCTCGCAGTGGCACGTAGCCCTTGGTGAAGAGGTGCATGCCGACTCCGATGACGTAGACCTCCCGGTTCACGGCGTGCTCCCTGGGCTCGGCCTACTCTTGGGAACGAACTTGAAGCCGCAATATTCCGTGCCGTCTTCATCGGTGGCGACAACGTCGGCCTCCAGCCGCATCGGCATACCGATCTCAAGGTCCTCCGGCCTGCCGTCGATCCGAGTCTGCACGCGTACGCCTTCCGGCAGGTCGATCTGCCCCACCGCATACCCGCCGCCGGGGTCGATATCCATGCTGCCCATCCTCGGCATGTGAATGAACGACCAGGCATGCAACGTGCCTTCCCGCGACAGTTCGACGGTCTGGACGGACTCCTCGGTGATGGGGCAACGCTTGCGGGTGGGAAAAAAGGTAACGTCCGCGACCGGGCTGTAGGATCCGAGCAGGCGTATGCCGTCTTCCGAGAACACCAGGTAGCCGTCTTCGAGCGGGACACGGTTTGGCATCGATAGGCGGTTGTTGTTCGTATGCTTACAGAAACTAACAGGTCCGCAGATGCCAGTCACCCCTTTTTCATCACCTCCTTCATCCCCCAAAGGGGCTGCCCTGCAAGGTGGGAAGTTGTTGTCATTCCGTAAGTGTGCGTACATCATGGCATTCAACGATGGGGACAGATGACGATTGGGAGTTCCTTAGGAGAACGTGATGACAGAGGAAGAGAAGACCAAGCTGGCGCGGGCCATCACCGAGCAGCTGCCGGCGCCGGAGGAGATCCGCGACGACTGGGGCCGCTTCATCATCGAGACGGTGCTGCCGGAAGGCGTCTGGTCACGGCCGGGGCTGGCGACGCGCGAGCGGAGTCTGATCACCATTGCTGCGCTGTGTGCATTGCACCGGCCGAACGAGCTGAAGCTGCACATCGGCCGGGGCTTGGACAACGGGCTCAGCCGGGCGGAGGTCTCGGAGGTGATCATGCACATGGCCATCTACGGCGGCTTCCCTGTCGCCGTGGAAGGCATGCGCATTGCCCGCGAGGTGTTCGACGAACGCGATGACGACTGAGCGCGTGCGTGGCGGACAGGGGGCGGCCGGCAGCAGCGCTGCCTCCTCGCGATGACCGGCAACGAGTCGATCCGGGCGGCCACCGTGGTACTGCTGCGTGAGGCCCGGTGATGTCGACAGGCGGCTTCCCTGCGAGTATACGATCGAGGCCCCGGGCTAGCTTCAGGCCACCGCGAAGTCGTTCAGGTCGGGTGACCCCAACACGTCCCGGAAGCGCTGCATGGACCAGGGCCACGCGGCCGGCACGCCCCGGTCATCGAGATACCAGCTCCTGCAGCCGGAGACCCATACGGTCTTGCTGGTGGCCTCGACCCGTTCGGCTTCGAACCGCTCAGCCGCCTCGGGGGTCGCGGAGAATTGCCGGAATTCTCCCTCGCGCACGCACGCCACGAGCTGGAGAAAATACTCGAGCTGGATGTCTGCGACGTCGATGAGCGAGAAGTTGCCGACGGGGCCGTTGGGTCCGTTGAGCATGACCAGGTTCGGAAAGCCGGGCACGCACACCGAGAGATAGGCCGACGGACGCTCGATCCACGCCTGCTCCAGGGTGACGCCCTGGTAGCCGATCACCTCGATGGGCCGCAGGAACTGGTCGACTTTGAAGCCCGTGGCCAGCACCAGAACGTCGAGCTCATGCAGCCGGCCGCTTGCGGTGCGCACGCCGGAGGGCTCGATTCGGTCGATGGTGTCCGTGACGAGTTCGGCGTTCGGCCGCTGAATGGCCTCGTAGTAGTTGTCGGACATGATCAGCCGCTTGCAAGCCGCCTGGTAATCCGGACGGAGCTTCTCACGCAGCACGGGGTCTTTGACGTTGTCTTCGAGATTGGCCAGCGTCAGCGCCTCGATGGCACGCAGCGCCTCGGGATTCTCGCCCACCACGGCAGATGAGAAGCCATGCTCGAAGATGTCCAGCTGCTCGTCCCGGATCCTGCGCATCGCATCCGGGTTGCGCCGGAATTCCGCTTTCTCCTCCTCGGTGTAGGCCGGGTTCGGGCGCGGCATGATCCATTGGGCTGTGCGCTGGAACTGGGTGAGCAGCCCGACTTTGTCGGTAATGGCGCCCACCACCTGAATCGCGGTAGAGCCCGTGCCGATGATGCCGAGGCGCTTGCCCTCGAGCGGAACCGAGTGGTCCCAGCGCGCGGTATGAAAGCAGGGGCCGGCGAAGGCGTCGAGCCCGGGAATGTCCGGGTACCGGGGATGGTGCAGAACACCGGTCGCGGCCACGACGAAATCCACCACGTCCTTGCGGCCGTCCTGACACTCGAGATGCCAGCGGCCGTCGGCGAAGGCGAGCCGGGAGACCTCGGCGCCGAACACCACCTTTTCCGTGACGCCGTGCTTCTCCGCCACCTTCTCGAAATACTCGAGGATCTCGCCGCCCGGCGCGCAGGTGTGCGACCACTCCGGGTTCGGCTCGAAGTCGTAGCAGTAGGAATGGGACGGCACGTCGCAGGCGATGCCCGGATACCGGTTATCGCGCCAGGTGCCGCCCAGCCGGTCTGCTTTCTCATAGATCCTGAACTGGGTGTAGCCGGCGTCACGCAGCTTGATGGCGCTGAGAATGCCGGCCATGCCGCCGCCGATGATGGCGAAAGAGAGTTCCTGCTGCCGTGCCGTGCTCTTTGTCATGCTCGCCTCATTTCATGCCCGGTCTCAGATGCTGCGCCCACCGTCGACGTCGAGGCTCGTCCCCGTGGTCATGTCGGCCTCGTCTGAGGCGAGGAAGGTCACGGCAGCTGCGATGTCGTGGGGCTCTGCCAGCCGCCCCCTTGGTCGCATTGTAGGGCGTGACACCCGGCCGCGGGGCGACGGCGCCGATCGACGCGATGTTGATGATGGCGCCGCCGCCCTGGTCGATCATGTACGGAATGGCGTGTTTGCAGCCGAGGAACACGCCGCGCACGTTGACCGCGAATACGGCATCGAAATCGGCAACGCTGATCTGCCACATGAGCTGACTGCGATGAGAGTAGCCGGCATTGTTGACCAGCACGTCGAGGGCGCCGAACGTGGTGTGGGCTGTTTCGATGAGCTTGCGCACGTCGTCTTCCTGCGACACATCCGCTGGCACGCACTCGACCGTGCCGTCGCCGCGGCCGAGCTCGGCCGCGATCCGTTCGAGCCGCTCGACGTCGATGTCCGAAAGGCAGACGCTGGCGCCCTCGGCGGCGAAACGCCGCGCGATGGCTTCTCCGAAGCCCGAGGCCGCGCCGGTCACCACCACGGCCTTTCCGCTGAACCGGTTCATGAGTCGCTCCTTTGCAAAGGTGTCGTCCGGGACGCGCCGATGTCCATGCACTCCTCGATTCCGGCCGCCGCCCGGGCTGCCTCCTCCATCATGCGCCGGAGGATGTCTGCTGCCGGCGGGGCGTCGCGGACCAGGCCCTGAACCTGCCCGATGGGCTGAACCCCGCGCTCCAGGTCGCCTTCCTCGATGGCGCGCTGCATGGCGCGCTGGGCAGCCCCCATCCTTGCCAGCCGGAGCGTATGCTCCGGACCGTGGCGCAGAATGCGTGCCAGCAGACCCAGCCAGGGCAGACCCAGGTCGCGTGCCAGCCCCGGGGACGCGGCCAGAGCTGTCATCAGCCCGCCTCGCTCTCGCTCGAGGCGCTCGCTGCGCGGCGTGCGTAGTACCCGGCAGTCCATGCCGTCGAAACGGTCGGTGTAGAGGGTGTCTTCCGACTGCTTCTCGAGCACGTGCTGAAGGGTTGCCGGATGCAGCGGGCTCTCGGCCGCCGTGGCGAAGCGGGTCCCCATGGCCACCGCGCCGGCGCCGAGTGCCAGGGCGGCGACCAGGCCGCGGCCGTCGCCGAACCCGCCGGCCGCAATGATCGGAATGGAGACGGCGTCCCGGATGGTCGGTAGGAGCACCAGAGAGCCGACGGCGCTGCCATGGCCGGCCCCCTCGTTGCCGATGACCTGCACGGCATCGCATCCGGCCCGTGCCGCCGCCTGGGCGTGGCGTGCCGTGGTCACTGTGGCGATGATCCGGCCACCGTACTCGCGGGCGCGCGGAACCAGCCAGGCACCGTTGCCGAGAGAGAACACGATCACCGGCACCCGCTCTGCCAGAGCCGCTTCCGCGTTCTCTCTGCCCGTCGGCAGGAGCAGGGGAACGCCCACACCGAAGGGGGCATCGGTCCGCCGCCGGATCTCGCGGATGGCCTGCCGCGTGGCATCGGCACTCAGCGTGGCCGTGGCGAGGACGCCGAGGCCTCCGGCCTCGCTCACGGCGGCCACCAGCGCAGGCGTCGAGACCCGAGTCATCTGCGCCAGCAGGATCGGGTGGCGGATGCCGAGCAGACGCGTGACCGTCGTGTCGAAGTGCGGAGCGGTACCGTCCGCGGGTTCACGGTAACGCCGCTCCATCAGGTTGGCGTCCGGCGCTTCACGCGACCGGCAATCTGATGCTGGCGGTTCCGAAGACACGGTTCTCCCCTTGCGGATTCTTCACCGTCAGATCCAGCTGCACGGCGCCGGTTTCTTCGTCGATGTCGGTAACCACGCCGCTCAGCGTGCAGGGTTCGCCGGCCAGCAGCGGAGCGCGAAACACCGTGTCGATGCTGTCGATCCGTGCTGCCGTGGACCAGCGGTGGATCATGCTGCTCAAAAAGCCAAGTGCCATGATTCCGGGTACCAGCGCTCCAGGCAGGCCCTCCGCCCGCGCCTGGTCGTGGTCCTTGAACCGGGCGGCCCGCCCCCAACCAACGGCGTCGGCGAAAGCGCCGGTGGCAACGAGTGAGGTGTCGGGCTCGAACGGCGGCAGCTCGGCGCCGAACTCCACGTCCTCGATGGTCGCGATGGTCATGACTGCGGCCGCTCCCGCACGACCATGCGCGCATCGCTGGTCGCCACGTGGCGCTCATCGGGGTCGAAGATCTCCATGCGCGAGACGATGAAGAGCATGCGTCCAGAGCGCCCGCTTTTGTCGTAGATGTCGTGCAGATGGCTGCGCCCGGTAAGGCGTACCCCCGGGCGCACCGGGGCGATGCAGAACACTGCCTTGCCACCGTCCATCGGGATGCCGCCGAGCGCCGGAAAATCGATCGGCAGATGCCGTGCCGCTGCCAGGCTGCCGATGAAGGCCGGCGTGGCCTGAAAGTCGGGATGGTCGGGCTCGAGATACTCGGGTCGCGTTTCGCCCACCGCACGGGCCACGGCGACCAGCTTACCGGGGTCGAGGACGAATTCCCGGGCATCGAATTCTGCGCCCACGAACTGATCTTTCAGGGAGTCGACGTCTATCAATGATCAAACCGGTTGGTAAGCGTGTGAACGAAGTGTATCGTCCTCGCGCGCATGAGGCGAGCGTCGTTCGCGGACTCCCGACGACGCTGAATCCGACGGCCCTTGGCGGCGCTCAGTCGTTCGGGATGACCTGTACGGGAAGCTCGGAATATCCGCGGATGAAAGCGGACCGATAGCGCACCGGCTCGCCCACGATCTCCACCTTGTGGAACCGTTTCTGGATCTCCTCCCACAGCAGACGCAGCTGCAGCTCGGCCACCCGGTTGCCCATGCAGCGGTGAATGCCATAGCCGAACGACAGGTGGTTGCGGGCATTCGGCCGGTCGATGACCAGCCGGTCGGCGTCTTCGAACACGTCCTCGTCGCGGTTGCCCGACACGTACCACATGGCCACCTTGTCGCCCTTGCGGATGGTCTGTCCGCGCAGGCTGACGTCTTCAGTCGCGGTACGGCGCATGTAGGCCAGTGGCGTCTGCCAGCGAATGATCTCCGCGACCATGTTGGGAATGAGGGACGGGTCCTCGCGCAGCTTGTCGTACTCTTCCGGAAAGCGGTTGAGGGCCAGCACGCCGCCCGAGATGGAGTTGCGGGTGGTGTCGTTGCCACCGACGATGAGCAGCATCAGGTTGCCCAGGTATTCCAGCGGCCGGTTGACCATGTCTCTGGTCGACTCGCCGTGCGCCAGCATCGAGATCAGGTCGTTGCCGGGTTCCGGCCGGGCTGCCCGCTCGCGCCACAGCTGCGTGAAGCAGGCCAGACACTCGAGCATCTCCCGTCGCCACTCCTCCCGCGAGCTCACCAGGCCGCTGTTGCGTCCTCCCGTGGCGATGTCCGACCAGCGGGTCAGGCGACGCCGGTCGTCGAAGGGAAAGTCGAGCAGGGTGGCGAGCATCTGGGTCGTCAGCTCGATGGAGACCCGGTCGACCCAGTTGAAGGTCTCGCCTACCGGTAGCGCGTCCAGAATGTCCGCCACCCGCGCGCGGATCAGTGGCTCGAGCGCGACCAGATTGCGCGGCATCGCCACTGGCTGCACCGCTTTGCGTTGCACGTCGTGTTTGGGCGGATCCATGGCGATGAACATCGGCGTCTCGAACTCTTCGTCGGGATCGTCCAGCGTGACGGAACCTGCCGACGAGAACAGCTCGTGGTGGTGATCCACCCACTTGATGTCCTCGAAGCGGGATATGGACCAGAACGGGCCGTATCGCGACTCCGGGTGACGGAATACCGGCGCTTCGGCACGCAACCGTGCGAAGTAGGGCCAGATCGCGTCCTTCTCTGCCAGATACCAGTTGCTGATGTCGACGGATTCCAAGGGAACCGCGGAAGCGTGCTCGAGGAGCGCTTCGCGGCTTGCGGTTTCCGGGTTCATCGAGTTCATGAGCGGACCCTCCTGCTCGAGCCTTGGCGAGGCATCTGCGCCGCCGGTTTCCGTGACGCCACCGACTCCACGCACGATTGACACCATGGCGGCGAATGTGTGAATGTCAAGCCCCAATTAGTCAATGCGCTTACGAGCTGTGCGGTGAGCGAGCGATGCACGGGTGTACGATCATCGCAGCGAAACCTGGAGGAGGAGAGCGTGCCGAGCACCGAGCATGAACGCTTCGTCGAGATGATGACGTCCATCCCCCGCAGAGACGACCTTCCTCTGCAGGAGCAGCGTGACAACTACGCCGCGATTCTGGCAGCCAACCCGTTGCCGGAAGACGTGGAGATCCGCAGCGTCGAGGTCGGGGCGGTCAGTGCCGACTGGGTCGATCCGCCGGGGCCGCGCCGCGATCGGGTCACGCTGTATCTGCACGGCGGCGGCTACGTCATCGGCTCGAGCACCGCATACCACGAGTTCGGCGCGCGCCTGGCGGGCGCTCTGGATTCCCGCGTGCTGTTGCTCGATTACCGCCTGGCCCCGGAGTGCCCGTTTCCGGCTGCCGTGGACGATGCGGTGGCCGCCTACCGCTATCTACTCGAGGAGTCGGCGGGCCCGGGGCGGGTGGTCATCGCCGGCGACTCCGCCGGCGGCGGTCTCACGCTGGCGACGCTGGCCCGGCTGCGGGACGAGGGCGAGGCGCTGCCGGCCGCTGGCATCTGCTTCTCGCCCTGGACGGATCTGGAGGCCACCGGAGATTCCCATCGCCCCGGGGCCGTGGACGATCCGCTGGTTCAGGTCGACGGGCTGCGGCAAATGGCGCGGCTGTATGCCGAGGGCAACCTGCGCCATCCGCTGGCATCACCGCTGCACGCCGAATTCCAGGGTTTTCCGCCCCTTCACGTGGAGGTGGGAACTCGGGAGGTGCTCCTCGACGACGCGCGCCGCGTCGTCGAGAAGGCGCGCCGCAGCGGGGTCGAGACCAGCTCCTTCGAGGCGGAGGGGCTGATTCACGTGTGGCCGGTGCTGATGGCCGGTGCGCCGGAATCGGCCGAATCGCTCGAGCGCGTCCGCGCCTTCCTCGACCGCGTCATGCCCGGATGACCAGGTTGCCGGGAGGGAGGAAGCGGGGATCATGAAGTTCGCGGTCCTCCAGTTCTTCTCCTGGCCCGAGCGCCGCGTGCCGTTGCAGGTGGTGTACGAGGGCGTTCTCGAGCGCATCCGCATCACCAGATCGATCAGCCGATTTCCATGGCCCGCCTGATCGCCATCGCGCCCACGGAGCGGGTAGCCCGTTCCGGCGCGGCGTGGATCTTCAATGCCTACGCCAACCCGAATCCTCGAGGAGGACGCCGTGAGTGCAGGACATCGGTTACCGGGAACCCCGGATCCAGACAGATTCATCCGAGGTGCCGGTGGTTGTCGGCTGGCGGCGGACGTGTGGGGAGACCCGGACGGGCCGCTGGTCATTCTCCAGCATGGCGGCGGCCAGACGCGCCACGCCTGGAAAGGCGCGGGCGAAATCCTTGGCCGGGCCGGCTATCACGCGGTTGCGCTCGATGCCCGCGGCCACGGAGACTCGGACTGGGCGCCTGACGGCGTGTACGGTCAGGATGTCATGGTGGCGGACCTCTGCCAGGTGGTGCAGCAGCTGGGGGGCCGTCGCCCCGTGCTGGTGGGGGCGTCGATGGGTGGCGGCGTGAGCCTCGTGGCCTGCGGGGAGGACCACGTGGACGCGACCGCGCTGGTGCTGGTCGACATCGGCCACCGCATCGAAACGGAGGGGGTCCAGAAGATTCAGGCGTTCATGAACCAGAAGCCGGAGGGCTTCGATTCTCTCGAGGAGGTCGCCGACGCCATCGCCAGCTATCAGCCGCACCGCCGGCGACCGAGAGACCTCTCCGGACTGGCCAAGAACGTCCGCCTGGGCGACGACGGTCGGTACCACTGGCATTGGGACCCCCGGTTTCGCACCGGCCACCGTGACGTCGGTAAGCGTGAGGCTCGGCTGACGGCGTGCGCCCGAGCGTTGCGCCTGCCCACGCTGCTGGTGCGTGGTGGGTTGTCGGACGTATTGAGCGAGGAAGGAGCGCGGGAGTTTCTGGCCTTGTGTCCGCACGCCGAGTACGTGAACGTGACGGAGGCGGGGCACATGGTGGCGGGCGATCGTAACGATGTCTTCGCCAATGCGGTCATCGAGTTTCTGGCGAGGGTGGTGCCCGCGGACGGCGAGCCGGTGCAGCCGCCCCACGCGCCGCATCCGCACCACCAGGGTCCGCCAGGGGACGTGAACGACGTACCCTGATCTGCACTGGACCATCCGCTGTGCTTACGGTTCGACGTCAACGAGGCGCTCCATGGCTGCGGGGAGATCGCGCAGCCGCTGCTGTTGATCCGGGCGCGGCTGGTAGGCACGAACTGGACACAACGACTATCTAAATAATTGAAATACAAAGAAACACCGAGGGTTCGAATCCCTCCCT